>CANQRG010000001.1 GCA_947626165.1 uncultured Clostridia bacterium
CAAAAGGAGTTTTGTTTTCAATTCACCGCTTAAGCTCTTCTGAACCCCCGGTACAACCGGGGGTTTTCTTTATACAACAAAAATCCGCCATCTAATTGAAAGCGGATTTTGTTTTTTATAATTTTTTAATTCTGATAGTAGCCTATACCAGCGGTGATTTTGAATAAGCGCTTGCCGGGTTTCTGCTTTGAGCTTTAAGCTTCAATGAGATCTTATCTGTAATAAGAGCAATGAATTCACTGTTAGTCGGCTTTCCCTTTTCAACATTGACCGTATATCTGAAGAATGAGTTGAGAGTTTCAATATCTCCTCTGTCCCAGGCAATTTCAATAGCATGACGTATAGCGCGTTCTACTCTTGAAGCTGTTGTGTTGTATTTCTTTGCAACGGTAGGATATAAAACCTTTGTTACACATTCAAGCATTTCCCTGTTTTGGACAGAAAGTATTATTGCGGTTCTCAAATAATGATAGCCTTTAATATGAGCCGGAACGCCAACCTGATGAATTATCTCTGTAACAGCGATCTCAAGTGCAACTTCGTCATATGATTTGGTTACATCGACTTCTTCTGCTACAGGCGTTTCTTCAACACCCATAATCTCATTAATACGCTTTGCCAGGTAATTAATATCAATAGGCTTTCTCAAATAACATTCTACGCCCTTTTCAAATGCAGCCTTTTCTAAATAAGAATCTGCATAAGATGTGCATACAATGAAATGAGGTTTCTTATAAGGCGTGTGATTGAATTTTTCGACTAGGTCGGCACCGTTTAGATTAGGCATAATAATGTCCATAATAACAACATCCGGTGCTTCGTTTTTTATAGCGTCAAATAAAACCAGTCCGTCTTTTGGCCTTGCAATAACATAAAAACCCTTGTTTCTAAGAAGACTTGCAAAATTTACTCCAAAGTCTTTGCTGTCATCGCCTAATAATACTTTAACTTTACTCCTCATAGTCTTTTCGCTCCTTTAGTTTTTATTTAGTAAATTTGATGTAGAGTAAATGATAAATTTCTGTAGTGACGTTGTAACAGAATTGTTGAGGATACATTTTAAAATATTTTAAATTGCCTAAAAGTGATCTAATTGCCTAGGCATCGCTCCTTGTTCCATATATTAGCACAAACGCGGATTAATATCAATAGGAAAACTCAAAAAAATACAGGTTTTTATCGTCATTTTTAATTTTTTCTGGACAAAATCAAATAATATATATTACATTTTGTATATTTTTACTTTAATATTACAAAATGTTTTATTTTTCAAGAATATTATTTCAAATATAAAATAATAATCGTCTTCTTGAGTTAAGCGGCTAATTTAAGACAATTATTGCTGTCTGAATTTGTCTGAGATTGAGATATCATCGTTTGAGCTAAAATTCCGTATCCCATTGAAGAGTTGTTCACAAAAACGTGAGTGACTGCTCCTATGAGCTTTCCGTTTTGAATTATAGGACTTCCGCTCATTCCCTGAAGAATTCCGCCGGTTTCTTCAAGCAGATCTCTGTCTGTAACTCTTATAACAAGATTTTTCGAGTCAGGATCATCTTTGTTCACCTGCTCGATATTGATAGAATACTTTGAAGGCTCTGAGCCGTTTATAGTTGTCAGTATCTCAGCTTTGCCTGTTTTTATCTCGTCGTAGTCGGCTATTTCTATTTCTTCGTTTTCGCTTGGCGATTCATCAAGCGAACCGAAAACTCCGCTGTTTGTATTTTGCGTGACGGTTCCTATTTCATTTCCGCTTAGAAATCTTCCTTTCAGCTCTCCCGGCGCTCCGTTCAGACCTTTTTTATAACCCGTTATGGATACTCCGCAGATTTCTCCGCTTGACAGCGGCATAAGCTCTCCCGTGTCTGTATCACATATTGGATGTCCCAATCCCCCGAAAGCTCCCGTTGAAGGATCGTAGAATGTTATTGTTCCTATCCCCGCTGACGAATCTCTTACCCACATTCCGGTTTTATAGCTTTTTTCGCTTTCGCAGTATTCAGGAGTCATTTTTATTGATATCTCCTCACCGGACGAGTTCTTGTCGTCAAAATTTCTTTTTAAAACAACTTCGACAGTCTCTCCGTTGCTTGAAGAAATTGCCTTTGATAAATCTTCATTAGAAGTTATTTTTTCACCGCCAACGGAAATAATAATATCACCGACGTGAATTCCGGCGTTTTTTGCCGGGCATGAATCTGTTTTGCCGTTGACGTCGGAAAGTCTTACTACCATAATGCCTTCGGTAAGCATTTTGATCCCGAACGGCTGTCCGCAGGCTATGACCTTTTTGACAGTTCCGTTTACCGCAACGGCACTGTCAGACTGAGTTTTCAAACTGCCGAACTGACCGTAATTATTGATCGCCGATATAAATGCCGGGATCTTAGCGCCGTTAAGAGAGAAAAAGGTAATTGATGTCATCAGAAGAAATGAAGTCAGCAAAATAAAGGCTAAAGATTTTACTGTCTTTTTCATAAAACAATTATCCTTTCTTTGTTACTTAATTTAAGCGTCAGGATATAAAAGAAAATCTTTTAAAAATCTCGACGCTTAAATTATAAATTCGATGCGCATCTTTATTATATTTTGCAGATTGCCCTGTATAATTCTATGGTTATTAAAGAAGTATTTGCTTTGGCTTATACTTTGGCTTTTATTATGTATCAGGGGTTGAGTTTTTCAGCATAATTGTGTTATACTGATTGTATTAATGAGAAACTTTAAAGGGGAAATAACTCTATGTCTAAATCTGCAAGGCTAAAAAAAATCAAAGAGGAAAGAATGAAAAACGATGAAATTTTCAGAAAGAAAGAGGAGGAGCGAAAGAGCAAGCCTTCCAAAGCCGTGAAAAAATTTATGCGGAAGGAATCATTTTGGGTCAAGCTTGTAAAATTTATAATGGTTTTGCCGTTTTTGTATTCGGGATTTTTCTATGGCGGTATAACTGTGATAAGTATTTTCAAAAAAACCATTGATATTGATACATATGTCGGAATAATAATTCTCATTTGTCTTATTGCAATGCTTGCGGCTTTAATTCTTGCTTTTAAACGATTTTATATTTCGAACTTTGCCGTTTCGCTGGTATCTGTACTTACATATTTTTTTACAACAAAAAAATATTTTGTGGATTACGCAACTGGTAAGGTTACCGAAAGCGGTAATATAAATCCCCAATACAAGTATATGATTTGGTTTTATCCTATACTTCTGTTTTTATTATGCTCATTTATTCTGTTGATTATCGCTGTATTCAGAATTGTTAAGAAAAAACGAAAAGAAAGAGCAAAAAGATATAATGCGCCTACAAAAAGCATTGTTGATTAATTTTAATCAAAAAAATAAGCTGCTGTATAATTTTACGGCAGCTTTTTTGATATTATGATAATTCTTGCTTCTAAATGAATGACAGTTAATATTATATTTGTGACAAGAGGCTAGGTATAACGCCGTTTTTTGTTTAATATATATAGTAACAGACTGATTTTATAAGTTTTATAAAAAGGGGCGTTTTGTTATGAATGAATTAAATTCGCAGGGGATAAGAAAAAATCACAATGCTATTTTAGAAAACAGAAAAAGACTTCTTTTGTCAGGGGTTACAGACGTTGACAGCTTTAATGAAAATCAGATGCTTCTTTTTACCGAGTTGGGAGAGCTCTTGATAAGAGGTAAAAACCTTCACATCAACGAGATGAATGTTGAAACAGGAGACTTTTCTGTCGAGGGGGATATCTGGGCGCTGATTTATGGTGATAAGGATAAAAATAAAAAACTTAATTTTATAAAGAAGATTTTTAAATAAGAAATTTATAAAAGGAATGATGCAGTGTGCCTGATTATATTTTCGGACTTCAATATGAAACCAAGCTTTTTATGTTATCCTTTTTAGTGGGATTGGTATTCGGCGCCGTTTACGATTTGCTAAGAATAGTCAGGATAGTTAAAAAGCATCATAAGACCGTAGTTTTTATTGAGGATTTTGCGTTTGTTGTTTTTTGCGCATTTTGGTATTTTTTGTTTTCAACCGACCTGGCAAGAGGTCAGATACGCTTGTTTGTTTTAATAGGTATGTTTATAGGGTTTGCTGTATATCTTCTTACTGTGGGAAGTATTACTACAAGATTTGCATCAGCTATAAGAATGGTCTATGAAAAAATAGAATCATGGCTAAAACGTAAAATTTTTACTCCAATTTACACAAATATCAAGAAGAAAATTGTGCAAAATTACATATCTTTAAGAAAAAGAATAAAAAGTCGCAAAAAAAACTTGAAAGTTGGGAAAAATGTAGTGTATAATGAAGATAAATAATTAACTTTGCACAAGGAGGTTTAACAATGGCGGGAAGTAATGATACATTGAACGAAATGCTCTCAAACCAAAAGAAGAAAAAGTCGCTTGCTTCAAAATTTGCAACGGTTGCGGTTTTGGTTTTCTTGATATATTCTTTGTATCTGGTTATATCGCAGCAGGCTGAATTAAACGAACAGCAAAAAGAACTTGCAAACATTAAATCGCAGATAACTGCCGCTAAGCAGGAAAATGACGAATATACCCGTCTGCTCAGCGGCGAGGACGAAAATGAGTATATGAGAAAAATAGCTATAGAAAGATTCGGTTATGCGTATCCGAATGAACGCCGTTTTTATGTTGCAAATTTAGGCTAATACGTTTTAGAGAGGATTTAAAAATTTATGGCGGTCGAGATTGGTAAGATTTTTGAAGGTAAGGTATCGGGAATTACAAAGTTCGGAGCATTTGTTGAGCTTGACGATGGCGTTAATGGATTGGTACATATCTCTGAGATTTCAGACTCATTTGTAAACGACATTAACGACATACTAAAAGTCGGCGATAAGGTTAAGGTAAAGGTTATTAAAATTAATGACGAAGGTAAAATCAGTTTGTCAATTAAGCAGGCTGATGTTAAGCCTAAGACCAAAGGCTTCAATAAATCTTTTGACGGGCAATCGGGAAGAAAATCACAGTTTAAGCAAAGGCAGTATGAACCGCTGCCTGAGATAAGTGAGGACGTAGTTTACAGCGACGGATTTGTTCAAAAGACAAGCGGCGACGCAAATTTCGAGGATATGCTGAGCAAGTTCAAAGCGTCAAGCGAGGAAAAGATGTCCGTTCTTAAAAAGGCAGGCGATAACCGCAGAAGCAGGTCGAGAAGAAAATAGTATCAGTGCGTTTATTGCGTTTATATTTTTTATATTCGTGTTAAACGGATAAGAAGCACATAGTAGGTTAAATTATTTATGTTAATATAACCGCTAAGGTGTATAATTAATCGTGTAAAAACTTTAATATATTAAATCGTTAAAACGGAGGGATTATTATGAAAAACAAGAGAAAACAAATTAGCAAGTCGATTATCTCTTTGCTGACAGCAGTAATTCTATTAACTGGTATTTCGTTATCAACAACAGCGTCTGCTGACTACGATGTGTATCCTACCAGTGTTACAATGGCTGTCAAAAAGAAAACAGTTAAAAAAGGAACGCACTTTGAGCTTTATGCAAGAGTAAGCCCTTACAATGCCGAAGATGATAGTCTTGTTTGGTCTATTGTAAAGGGTAAAAACATAATTAGGTTTGAAGATTACGACAGGGACGGCGACGAGCAGGAATTTGTTGCTTTGAAAAAGGGAACAGCTAAGGTTTGCTGCCAAATCAGAGGTACTAATAAGAAAGTATATACAACTATCGTCGTAAAAAAGGCTTCTTCAAAGGGAACGATTAAACGAATCGGACCTAAAACACGCACTATAGCAGTTGGAGACGATTTTGACTTAGAGGTAAGAAAGTCGGCAGGAGTATTAAACAAAAACCTGAAGTGGAGTATTAAAAATACTTCTGTAGTAAGGTTCGATGATTATGACCGCTACGGTGATGATGTGGAGTTCCGTGCAGTTTCGGCAGGAACGACAAAAATAACCTGTAAAAATAAAAAGACTAAAAAGTCTGTTTCTTTCACAATAAAAGTGGTAAATCGTAATAACCGGTATTACGACGATTAAATTTAGCAAACTGTTTCGGGATGAGGTCGTAAAGATTTCATCCCGATTTTTATGATTGTAAAACTTGGGTGATTAAATGAAAATAAAGGAAAGAATACTATTATATATAACATTGATCGTGTCATTATTGATGTTTTCGGGCTGCGGAGTAAAAGATGTTGCAGGAAGCGAGCTTGTTGAAAAAGCCAGAGCGGATTACACAAAACTCGACAGCGCAAGGGTCATTATGACAAATACTCAGACAAATGAAGCTGAGCAAAGCTTTGTGTTTAAGTATGACGAAAAAGACGTTCTGACCTTTGCTTATGAGGGAAAATATCAGGACGAAAGCTATGCGCAGTACAATAACGGTTATGAGTGTTATACATTAGAAAACGGCGAGTATACCTTTACCCAGCGCGGGGACAAGGATTTTCAGGCTTATGACCGTGATTCTACCCATCCGCAGGCAAGCGAGGGGCTTATTATCTTTTCTGCGAATGCCGTTGAGGAGTCCTCAGTTTCGGAGGAAAACGGAATAACCTGCGTTGAGCATAAGTATGACCCCGAAAAAATCGGAGCGACGGCAGATGAAGGAAATGTAACAGACTTTATTGCCAGATTTTATTTTGATGAAAATGAGGAGCTTATGTATTTCACTGAGGAGACTGTAATAGACAGCGATGGAAAGAAGGTTACCCACTCTTATAAGGTGGAGATCACAGAGAAAAATGCTGTCAAGGATATAGAAAACCCTGTTCAGATACCCGATGATAATACTCAATAAAAGTTTTTGCTCTAGCTACTTGTCTCTAAATATAGTGTTTGCGTTTCAACCCACCACTATATAACAGTTGCCCATATAGTTATTTGTGCAGTTTGCATAAAAAATGGAATAAATTTAAGCAAAATTTCTACATTGCAAATTTTTTAAATTGCTTGATTTTGAGGAATATAAATGTTACAATTTATTTTGCATTGCGGTCAATTCCCGCATTGCGGCTGCAACAGATATGCGATGAAGCGGAAGGTTGCCGGCGGTTTGCCGGGTAATTTTCGCAGAGTATGTCCGATTTTAAACCGGGCGACTGTAATGCTGAACACGGTATGTGCTTTATGCTTCTTGCGAAGGGCAGGCTTATCAGGTTAGGTCTGTTTTTGCATAAGGAGATACTTATCGTTGTGTTATGTCGACCGAAAAACCACGTTAGTTTTTCGGCTTTTTTTAACAGACTTACACGGAACACACGGTACAGTGTAGATTTACAGAAAAGCTTTTACACATTATTAAAGGCTTTCAGCCCCCATTCAAAATTTATAGGAGGCGATTTAAGTGGCAGTCAATCAAAGAATCAGAATTAAAATCAAAGGCTATGAGCACGCAGTTGTAGACGCAGCAGCAGCTAAAATTGTTGATGCGGCTAAGCGTTCGGGCGCAAAGGTATCGGGACCTATCCCGCTGCCTACTGACAAGGAGATCATTACGATACTTCGTGCTGTTCACAAGGATAAGGACAGCCGTGAGCAGTTTGAAATGAGAACTCACAAGAGATTGATCGACGTACTAAGACCAACGAACGACACTGCATCGGCGCTTCAGAGTCTTGACCTTCCTGCAGGTGTTGATATTGTAATGGAAATCAAGTAGTTTCCAACGGAAATCGCAAGGTGCGATTTCAAAACAGTATTCACGCAGGTCATGTTGGGGTTTGAGCCTCAACCAATAACCAATTAGGAGGAAAAAATAATGCAAAAGGGAATCATCGGTAAGAAAATCGGTATGACACAGATTTTCGACGAAGCAGGAAAGTTTATTCCTGTAACAGTTGTAGAGGCAGGTCCCTGCGTTGTTGTTCAGAAGAAAACAGTTGAGAACGACGGCTATAACGCTGTTCAGCTTGGTTTCGGCGACATCAGGGCAAAGAGAGTAAATAAGCCTTTACAGGGACATTTCAAAAAGGCTGACGTTGCTTTAAAGAGAACTTTAAAGGAATTCAGACTTGACGACATCGACGTATTGAACGTCGGAGACATTGTAAAAGCAGACACTTTTGCTGAGGGCGACATCGTTGATGTAAGCGGAACCAGCAAGGGTAAAGGTTTTGCAGGAACAATTAAGCGTCACAACTTTGCAAGACTTAAAGAGTCGCACGGTACAGGTCCTGTTCACAGGCACGCAGGTTCTATGGGAGCTTGTTCGTCACCTTCGAGAATTTTCAAGGGAAAAGGAATGCCTGGACAGATGGGTAACGAAAAGGTTACTATCCAGAATCTCGAAGTTGTAAAGGTCGACGCAGAAAATAATCTTATCGCAATCAAGGGAGCTATTCCGGGTCCTAAGAACGGTACGGTAACCGTTGTTGATTGTGTTAAGAAGGCTTAGTGGAAGGAGGAAGTAATTATGCCACAGGTTTCAGTATATGATATGACAGGCAAAGAGGTTGCTACCGCTGAGCTTAATGATTCTGTTTTCGGAATCAAGCCGAATAAAGCTATAATGCACGCAATGGTCGTTAATTACCTTGCTAATCAAAGACAGGGCACACAGTCTACTCTCACTCGTTCAGAAGTAAGAGGAGGCGGAAAAAAGCCTTGGAGACAAAAGGAAACAGGCCATGCAAGACAAGGTTCTATCAGGGCTCCGCAGTGGGTACACGGCGGAATCGCTTTGGGACCAAAGCCAAGAGATTACAGCTATTCGTTAAATAAGAAGGAAAAGAGACTTGCTATGAAGTCGGCTCTTTCTTCAAAGGTGTTAGACAACGATATCGTTGTTGTTGACTCTATCAAGTGTGATGAGTTCAAGACAAAGACAATGGTTGAAATGCTGAAAGCGCTTAATGTAGAGACTAAAGCACTGGTTGTTATGCCGGAAGTGGATTTAAAGGTCGTTAAGAGCCTTTCAAACATTCCGGGTGTAAAGCCTACTCTTGTCAATACGTTAAATGTTTATGACATTCTTAATCACGACAAGTTTATCGTTGTTAAGGACGCCGTAGATAAGATTGAGGAGGTTTATGCATAATGGAAAAAACTGCTCAAGATATTATTTTAAAGCCGATCATTACCGAGGCTTCTATGGAAGGCTTGGAGATGAATAAGTACACATTCAAGGTTGCCAAAGACGCAAACAAGATCGAGATTGCAAAGGCGGTCGAAGAGCTCTTCGGAGTTAAGGTTGCAAAGGTAAATACAATGAATTGCAGAGGCCGCAAAAAGAGAATGGGTATGTATGAGGGTATGACACCTTCATGGAAAAAGGCAATCGTTACACTTGCTGCAGGCGAGAAGACAATCGAGTTCTTCAACAACTTAGTATAGCCTCAGCAAAGGGCTTTGCAGTCTTTGCAAAGCGTATGTATGGGAGCTTAAATGAGGCTCTCGCAAAACAAACTTCAAAAGGAGTGAAATTCAAATGGCAATAAAGAGCTATAAGCCGACGACTCCGGGAAGAAGAGGTATGACTACTATCGATTATTCTTCCTTGTCGAAGGTTGCTCCGGAAAAAAGCCTGATTCAGCCGGTCAAGAAGAAAGCCGGAAGAAACAGTTACGGTAGGATCACTGTTCGCCACAGAGGCGGCGGAGCAAGAAGAAAATACCGTATAATTGATTTCAAGAGAAATAAGCTGGATATGAACGCAGAGGTTATGACTCTTGAATACGACCCGAACCGTTCAGCATTCATTGCACTTTTGAAATACGAGGACGGTGAAAAGAGATACATTCTCGCACCTCACGGCTTAGAGGTAGGAGATATCGTTCGTGCAGGCGCTAATGTTGACATCAAGCCGGGTAACGCAAGTCAGCTGCAGAACATTCCCGTAGGTACTTTCATTCATAATATCGAGCTTTATCCAAGCAAGGGCGGTCAGCTTGTCCGCAGTGCGGGAAATATGGCTCAGCTTATGGGTAAGGAAAACGGATATGCGCTTGTTAGACTTCCATCTGGTGAGATGAGAAATATCCCGCTTAACTGTATGGCTACTATCGGTCAGGTTTCAAACATCGACCACAGCAACGTAAACTACGGTAAAGCAGGAAGAAAGCGTCATATGGGCTGGAGACCTACTGTACGTGGTTCTGTTATGAACCCGAACGACCACCCTCACGGCGGTGGTGAAGGTAAGTCGCCTATCGGACGTCCGGGACCTGTATCTCCTTGGGGTAAACCAACTCTCGGATACAAGACCCGTGCTAAACACAACAGGTCAGATAAGTTTATCGTAAAACGTAGAAACGGCAAATAACGAAAGGAGAACTGAATAATGGGCAGAAGTGTTAAAAAGGGACCTTTCGTACAAGAGGTTCTACTCAAAAGAGTTAAAGCTATGAATGAAACAGGAGAAAAGAAAGTCTTAAAGACATGGAGCAGAGCTTCAACGATTTTCCCTGATTTCGTAGGTCATACATTCGCAGTTCACGACGGACGCAAGCACGTTCCTGTTTATGTTACCGAGGATATGGTAGGACATAAGCTGGGCGAGTTCGCACCGACAAGAACATACAAAGGCCATGCCGGTTCAAAGGTTTCAAACACCGGTAAGTAGCAGCCGAAGGGAGGATTTCAAATGGAAGCAAGAGCTATATTAAAGGATGCTCGAATCGCTCCTCGTAAGGTTCAGATAGTTCTTGACCTTATTAGAGGAAAGGATTACGATGTTGCAATGGCAACATTAAAGCACACACCAAAAGCTGCCTGTGAATATCTTGAAAAGCTTCTGAAGTCGGCCGCTGCAAACGCAGAAAACAATCACAGTATGGATAAGAACAATCTCTATGTTGCTGAGTGTTTTGTGAGTCCGGGAAGAACTTTGAAGAGAATTATGCCAAGAGCAAAGGGCAGAGCTTTCAGAATCTTAAAGAGAACATCTCATGTTACTTTGGTTCTGAAAGAAAAGGAATAAGCTGAAAGAGGAGGTAAACTATGGGCCAGAAAGTAAACCCACATGGATATCGTGTCGGAGTAATCAAAGATTGGGATTCCCGTTGGTTTGCGAATAAATCAACTTTCGGCGATACACTTGTAGAAGACCATAAGGTCAGAAATTATATCAAAAAGACCTTATATTCAGCAGGTGTTCCACGTATCGAGATTGAGAGATTTGCAGATAAAGTAAAGATTCACATTCACTGCGCAAAGCCGGGAATGGTGATCGGACAAAAGGGAGCTACTATTGAGAAGCTTCGTCAGAAAATCGAAAAAATGATAAACAAGTCGGTTGCGATAAATATTATTGAGGTTAGACAGCCTGACTTGAATGCACAGCTTGTTGCCGAAAGAATTGCTTTGGACCTTGAGAACAGAATTTCTTTCAGGAGAGCAATGAAGCAGACTATCGGCAGAGCAATGAAGTTCGGAGCAAAGGGTATCAAGACAAGATGCTCGGGACGTCTGGGCGGCGCAGAAATCGCAAGAGCTGAGAGTTATCACGAGGGTACTATCCCTCTGCAGACTATCAGAGCTGACATTGATTACGGTTTTGCTGAGGCAGACACAACTTACGGAAAAATCGGAGTTAAAGTCTGGATCTACCGTGGAGAGGTTTTGAAGGGCGAGGTTCCTGAAACTCAGAAGAGAGAGACAAAGGACAGACCTGAAAGAAGACGCCGCAGCAGAGGCAACGGCGACGAAAGACCAAGACGCCGCAGTGCAAGACCGAGAAACGAGAAAAAAGAAGGAGGTAACGAATAATGCTACTTCCAAAGAGAGTAAAACATCGTAAACAGCACAGAGGACGCATGACAGGTAAGGCGTACCGCGGAAATAAGGTAACAAACGGTGATTACGGTTTACAGGCTCTTGAGCCTGCATGGATCACTTCAAACCAGATAGAGTCTGCCCGTATCGCTATGACAAGATACATCAAGCGTGGCGGACAGGTTTGGATAAAGATTTTCCCGGATAAGCCTGTTACAAAGAAGCCTTTGGAAACTCGTATGGGTAAAGGTAAAGGAGCTCCCGAGTATTGGGTAGCGGTTGTTAAGCCCGGAAGAGTTATGTTTGAGATAGAAGGCGTTTCGGAGGAGATTGCAAGAGAGGCTATGCGTCTTGCATCGCACAAGCTTCCGATAAAGTGTAAGTTTATAGCTAAAGAAACTCAAGAAACGGGTGGTGAGCAATAATGAAAGCAAGTGAAATCAGAGATTTATCAACGCAAGAGCTTAACGAGAAATTGGCTGAGTTAAAGCAGGAGCTTTTTAACCTTCGTTTTCAGCATGCTATCAACCAGCTTGACAATCCTATGAGAATGAAGGCAGTCAAGAGGGATATTGCTCGTGTTAAGACATTCATTCGTAAACAAGAGTCCAGCGAAGAATAATTAAGAGGAGGATTAACTGTGAGCGAAAGAAATCTTAGAAAAACAAGAGTAGGAAAAGTTGTTTCAAACAAGATGGATAAGACAATAGTTGTCGCTATCGAGGATAAGGTTCAACATCCGCTTTATAAGAAAATCATTAACAGAACTTTGAAGCTGAAAGCGCATGACGAGAACAACGTCTGCAATATAGGCGACGTGGTTGAGGTTATGGAAACACGTCCTCTGTCTAAGGATAAGAGATGGCGTTTGGTTAAGGTTCTGGAAGAAGTTAAGTAGTAATAGTAAGTAGGTTGAAAAAGAGAAATTCTCTTAATTTAGACCTTTTAAGTTTGAAAGGAGGAACGCACTGTGATACAAATGCAAACTTCACTAAAGGTTGCTGATAACACGGGAGCTAAAGAGCTTATGTGTATCAGAGTTTTAGGCGGAACACGCAGAAGATATGCAAACATCGGTGACGTAGTTGTTGCTTCGGTTAAAAAAGCAACACCGGGCGGCGTTGTTAAAAAAGGCGATGTAGTTAAAGCAGTTATCGTTCGTTCAGCAAAGGGTCTTCGTCGTGAGGATGGAACCTACATCCGTTTCGATGAAAACGCTGCTGTAATTATAAAAGAAGATCAGAATCCAAGAGGTACCCGTATCTTTGGACCGGTAGCCAGAGAGCTTCGTGATAAGAACTATATGAAGATCTTATCTCTTGCTCCTGAAGTATTATAATGGAGGGCGGTTAGAATGAATAAATTACACATCAAAACCGGCGACACCGTTATTGTTCTTTCAGGAAAAGAGAGAGGCAAAAAGGGAAAGGTACTCGCTGTATCTCCTAAGGAGTCAAAGGTTATTATTGAAGGCGTAAATATGTGCACAAAGCACGTTAAGCCAAGAAGACAAGGCGAGGCAGGCGGAATAGTTAAGGCTGAGGCTGCAATGTACGCTTGCAAGGTTCAGGCAGTTTGCCCAAAATGCGGAAAGCCGACCCGTATCGGACACAAGATTTTGGACGACGGTTCAAAGGTTAGAGTTTGCAGAAATGCAGACTGCCGTGAAGAGTTTTAAGGAGGAGTAAACGATGGCTAGACTTAAAGACGAGTATGTTAGCAGCGTAGCTCCTGCTATGATGAAAAAATTCGGCTACAAAAATGTTATGCAAATACCAAAGCTTGATAAGGTCGTTATCAACGTAGGCTGCGGAGAGGCTAAGGACAATTCAAAGGTCGTTGACGCAGTTATGGCTGACTTAGCAGCAATCACAGGTCAAAAGCCTATTGTTTGCAAGGCTAAGAAATCTGTCGCAAACTTCAAGCTTAGAGAAGGACAGATTATCGGAGTTAAGGTAACCTTGAGAGCAGAAAGAATGTACGAATTCGTTGACAGACTATTTAACGTAGCTTTTCCGCGTGTTCGTGACTTCAGAGGAATTAATCCTAACTCGTTCGACGGAAGAGGAAACTACTCAACAGGTGTTAAAGAGCAGCTTATCTTCCCAGAGATCGAGTATGATAAAATCGACAAGGTTCGTGGTATGGATATCAACTTTATCACTACTGCAAAAACTGATGAAGAAGCTAAGGAGCTGCTGACATTACTGGGCGCTCCGTTCGCTGACAGGTAAGAAAGAGGAGGAAATCAATATGGCAAAGAAGGCTATGAAAAACAAACAGCAATTACCGCCAAAGTATTCCACTCGAGCTTACAACAGATGTAAAATCTGTGGCAGACCTCACGCTTATCTCAGAAAGTTCGGCATCTGCCGTATCTGCTTCAGAGAGTTAGCGCACAAAGGTCAGATCCCGGGTGTAAAAAAGGCAAGTTGGTAAAGAACATTCATTTAAAGGAGGTTAACTGCAATGCAAATTACTGATACAATAGCTGATTTATTGACCAGAATTCGTAATGCAAGTTCTGCAAAGCACGCAACAGTTGACATTCCTGCATCGAAAATGAAGAAGGCTATCACACAGATCCTTGTTGACGAGGGTTACATTTCAGGCTTTCAATTCATTGAAGACGAAAAGCAGGGTATCATTAGAATTACTCTAAAATATGACGAGAACAACACACCGGTTATTTCAGGACTTAGAAGAGTATCAAAGCCGGGCTTGAGAATTTATTCAAGCTGCGAGGATATGCCAAAGGTAATGAAAGGACTCGGAGTAGCAATCATCTCAACATCAAAGGGAATTGTTACTGACAAGATGGCAAGAGAGCTTAATGTCGGTGGAGAAGTTCTTGCATTTGTCTGGTAAGGAGGAACAGTTATGTCGAGAATAGGTATTAAACCAATAAGTGTTCCTGCCGGAGTAGACGTAAGTATTGCTGATGGTAATGTAGTTACTGTTAAAGGCGCTAAGGGAACATTGGTAAAAACATTTCACAAGGATATGATAATTACCCTTGAGAACAATGAGATCAAAGTAAGCCGTCCTTCAGAGGACAAAAAGCACAAGTCGCTTCACGGCTTGACAAGAACACTTATCGCAAATATGGTCGAGGGTGTTTTAAACGGTTATTCAAAGACACTTGTAATCGAAGGTGTTGGATACAGAGCGGCAAAACAGGGCAGCGACCTTGTTATGAATCTCGGTTATTCACATCAGGTAGTGGTTCCTGAGACCGACGACGTTAAAATCGAGGTTACAAACCCGAACACGATAGTAGTTTCAGGCGCCGACAAGCAAGCGGTTGGTCAGTTCGCTAGCGAAATCCGCGAAAAGCGTCCGCCGGAGCCTTATAAGGGTAAGGGAATTCGTTATGAAAACGAAAGAATTATCCGTAAAGAAGGTAAAGCCGGTAAGGGTGCAAAATCTTAGTAAGGGAGTGTTCACACTATGGTTAAAAAGATTGACAGGGCAAAAGCCAGAAACAAAAGACACCAGAGGCTCCGCAACAAGGTTTCGGGAACTCCTGAGTGTCCGCGTCTAAGTGTATTCCGCTCCTCAAAGCATATATATGCACAAATTATCGACGACGTAAACGGCGTTACACTCGCTGCAGCATCAAGTCTCGACAAGGGGTTTGACGGAAACGGCGGCAACGCAGAGGGCGCAAAGAAGGTCGGCGAGGCTGTTGCCAAGGCTGCTTTGGATAAGAAAATCGAAAATGTCGTATTCGACAGAGGCGGTTATCTCTATCACGGAAGAGTTAAGGAATTAGCTGAAGGAGCTCGTGAGGGCGGTCTGAAATTCTAAGCAGATTCAGATTCATTTGTGCAGACAAAGTAAATTACACGCTTTGTTTAAGTTTTAAAGGAGGTTATACTTTTGGCTTTAATAGATGCATCAACACTGGAACTGAGTGAAAAGGTAGTTTCCATTAACAGAGTATCAAAAACTGTTAAGGGCGGCCGTATAATGAAATTTTCGGCGCTCGTTGTTGTCGGAGACGGAAACGGCATAGTAGGTTTTGGTATGGGTAAGTCTTCCGAAGTTCCTGACGCTATCCGCAAGGGAATTGAAGACGCAAAGAAAAACCTTATAAGAATCTCACTCAGAGGAACAACAATTCCACACGAAATCGTCGGCGCTTTTGGTGCGGGCAGGGTTTTGATGAAGCCGGCTGCTCCCGGTACGGGAGTTATCGCAGGCGGACCTGTCAGAGCCGTTGTGGAAATGGCAGGAATAAAGGATATCAGAACAAAATCGCTTCGTTCTAATAATCCATGTAATGTAGTAAGGGCTACAATAAACGGTTTAGCTTCAGTCAAGTCAGCAGAAGAGGTTGCTGCAAAGAGAGGCAAGACGGTTAAAGAAATATTAGGCTAAGGAGGAATAAAGCAATGGCAAATCTGAAAATAACATTAGTTAAAAGTCTTATAAGAACGAAAAAAGACCAAATTGCTACCGCTCATTCTCTTGGTCTGAGAAAAATCGGTGCGGAAACAATTCAACCTGATAACGCACAGACACAAGGTAAGATTAAGAAAATTAGTCACCTTATCAAAGTAACCGAAGCGTAATGCAAGGAGGTGCGTATAAAAATGAAATTGCACGAATTATCACCAAACGCAGGTTCCAACAAGGAAAGAAAGCGTATTGGTAGAGGACATGGCTCAGGTCAGGGAAAAACTGCCGGCAAGGGACATAAGGGTCAAAAGGCTCGTTCAGGGGGCGGCGTTAGACCGGGCTTTGAGGGCGGTCAAATGCCATTGACCCAAAGAATACCTAAGCGTGGGTTTAATAATATATTTGCAGATAAGGTAGTTGCTTTAAATGTTTCTGATTTGGAAAGATTTAACGACGGAATTACTGTAGATGCTGAGATTCTTGAAGCAGCCGGACTTGTAAAAGGCAAGTATGATAAAATAAAGATTCTCGGAAACGGTGAGCTAACTAAAAACCTGACCGTTAAGGCAAACGCTTTTTCAGCCAGCGCTAAGGAAAAAATCGAAAAAGCCGGCGGAAAGGCTGAGGTGATGTAAGGTGTTAGAGGTTTTAAGAAATGCCTGGAAAGTGACGGATTTAAGAAAGAAAATTCTATTCACTCTTCTAATTATAATAATTTACAGAATAGGCGGAGCAATACCTGTTCCGTTTCTGGATCAAGCTGCGTTGGCTTCGTGGTTTCAGGACACTTCAACCAGCGGTAACTTTTTCAACTATTTGAATATCCTGTCAGGAGGTAACTTCTCAAAGGCTACCTTACTTGCATTGTCTATCTCACCTTATATCAATGCGCAGATCATCATTCAGCTTCTGACTTACGCTATCCCTCCTCTGGAGAGACTGTCTAAGGAAGGCGAAGAAGGAAGAAAGAAAATCAACAAGATAACAAGGTACACGTCATTCGGAATTGCAATATTCCAAGCATGGGCTTATTATCTGACACTAAAGAATTCAGCCGACGCTTTGGTATACACAACCGGCTGGAAAAAGCTGTTCGCAGAAATCATTATCATTGCCTGCTTTACAGCAGGTGCGTCGCTTATCATATGGCTCGGTGACGAGATAAATGAAAAGGGTATCGGAAACGGTATTTCAATGATACTTTTTGCCGGTATCGTTGCAAGAGGACCTGCCGCTGTAGGAACTCTTATTGAGCTGTTCAAAACAGGCGAGCTAAGATATATGATACTTGTACCGATAGTAATAGTTATCTTCATAGCAATGATCGCATTCATTATCTTTATGGATAATGCAGAGAGAAGAATTCCGATACAGTATGCTAAGCGTGTTGTCGGAAGAAAAATGTACGGAGGACAAAGCTCGTTCATTCCAATCAAGGTTGCAATGTCGGGAGTTCTTCCTATCATCTTCGCAATGTCGTTTATGTCATTGCCGTCAACGCTTGAGCTGTTTATAGCTAGACCTACCGATCCGACAGGATTCTGGCAGAATTTCTATGTTAAATTGCTTCAGTGGTTCAGCTATGATAGTATGGTATACGCTGTGATCTACTTCTTATTGATTATCGGATTTAACTACTTCTACGTTTCAATGCAGTACAATCCTGTTGAGATCGCAAACAATTTAAGGCAGAACAACGGCGGTATTCCGGGAATCAGACCCGGTAAGCCGACAACTACATTCATAAAGAGAGTATTGTCAAAGATCACTCTGGTAGGAGCAGTGTTCTTAGGAATCATCGCTATCTTCCCGATATTCTTTGCTAAGTTCTCAGGCGTAGGCAGCATCGCAATGGGCGGTACGTCTATCCTAATCGTTGTTTCTGTTGCGCTCGAGACTGTTCGTACTCTGGAATCACAAATGATGATGCGTCATCACAAGGGATTCCTTGAATAAGAAATATCAGGAGTAGTGGTTATCTATGAATTTGATTTTATTAGGAGCTCCAGGAGCAGGTAAGGGTACTCAGGCTGAGGTTATATGCAAGGCTTTGAATATTCCTACCATCTCGACCGGAAATATGCTCAGGGAAGCTGTTAAAAACGGAACAAAGAGCGGTCTTGAGGCAAAGGGGTATATGGATAGTGGAAAGTTAGTTCCTGACGAAGTAGTTATAGGAATTCTTAAAGATAGAATTGCCGAAGACGACTGCAAAAACGGTTTCATACTCGACGGTTTTCCCAGAACAGTTCCGCAGGCAGAGGCTCTTGACAATATGGGAGTTGCAATTGATAAGGTCGTTGAGATTTATGTTCCCGACGAGAAGATAAAGCAGAGGCTTTCAGGCAGAAGAGTCTGCGAGAGCTGCGGAAATTCTTATCACGTTGACTTCAAGCCTACAAAGGTAGAGGGCGTTTGCGACGCTTGCGGCGGTAAGACTGTTATCCGCAAGGACGACGAGCCTGAGACGGTAAACAACAGACTTGCAATATACCACGAGCAGACAGCTCCTTTGAAGGGTTATTACGAGAAGCAGGGAAAGCTTGTAACTGTTGAGGGACAGGAAGAGGTTTCAGAAACTTCAAAGCTGACTCTTGCTGCTATTGAGGCGTAATCAATGTTGTATATTAAATCAGACAGCGATATTGAAAAAATGAAGAAGGCAGGGAAAATCACTGCCGGAGCATTAAAAATTGCCGGAGAGTCGATAAAGGCAGGAATGACCACTAAAGAGCTTGACAAGGTCATTCACAGGTATATAACGTCGCATGGGGCGGTTCCGTCGTTTTTGGGATACGGCGGGTTTCCGGCGTCGGCTTGTATTTCTGTAAACGACGAGGTCATTCACGGTATTCCCGACGGGAGAAAGATCGAAAACGGCGATATAGTTTCTGTCGATGTGGGAGCGTATATCGGAGGCTTTCACGGAGACAGTGCAAAAACCTTTGCGGTCGGAGAGATATCTGATGAGGCAAAGGCGCTTATGAAGTCGACTGAGGAGAGCTTATATCTTGCAATAGATATGGCAAAGCCGGGTATCAGGCTCGGCGATATCGGTCATGCGATTCAGAAGCATAATGAGGACAACGGATACAGTGTTGTTAAAGAGTTTGTAGGTCACGGCGTGGGCAAAAATCTTCACGAAGACCCCGAAGTACCGAATTTCGGCAGAGAGGGACATGGTTTGCGTTTGGTTTCTGGTATGGTTATAGCTATAGAGCCTATGATAAATTTAGGAACCGCGAATGTAAAGGTCATGCCGAACGACTGGACTGTTAAGACAACGGATGGTTCGCTGTCGGCTCACTTTGAGCATACAATCGCTATCACTGATAACGGCGCGGTCATTTTGACGCAAGCCGATTAATTAGGAGGCAGCGTTGTGGATATAAAGGTTGGCTCTGTTGTAAAGAGTTGTGCAGGCCGCGATAAAAATTCCTTTTTCGTTGCAGTGGGAATAAGCGGCGGCTTTGTGGAGATAGCAAACGGCAAGGAGAGAAAGCTCGAAAAGCCTAAGCGGAAAAACATAAAGCACATTTCACCTACCGGCTCTTTGATTTCAATGGAAGCCTTAACAAACAAAAAACTGAAAAAGGTGCTAAATGAGTTCTCGACCCAAGGGCTCAAGCAGCCGTAGCTTATTAAGGAAAGGAAGGGTGTAAACATTTATGTCAAAAGAAGATGTGATCGAGGTTGAAGGTACGGTTTTAGAAGCTATGCCGAATGCTACTTTTAAAGTTGAGCTTGCAAACGGACATCAGATTCTAGCGCACGTATCAGGAAAGCTAAGACTTAACTACATTCGTATTATTCCGGGAGATAAGGTAACGGTTGAAATGTCACCTTATGATTTATCAAAGGGAAGAATTACCTGGAGATCAAAATAGGTAATTCCTCAAAACCAATCGTTTTAGAAAGCGTAATGCTTTCGGTATTTAAAGGAGGTATTAACATGAAAGTAAGACCTTCAGTTAAGCCGATCTGTGAAAAATGCAAGGTTATAAAGCGCAAGGGCAAGGTAATGGTTATTTGCGAGAACCCTAAGCATAAGCAAAGGCAAGGCTAACGAATGAATAATGGAGGTGCAGCTAAATAATGGCTCGTATTGCTGGAATCGACCTTCCGAAAAATAAGAGAGTTGAAATAGGACTGACTTATATTTACGGAATCGGTCAAAGTACCGCAACAAAAATTCTTGAGGCAACAGGAATAAATCCTGACACCAGAGTTAAGGACTTGACAGATGATGACGAATCAAAGATTCGTGACTACATCGACAAGAACCTGACAGTTGAGGGCGACCTCAGAAGAAATGTTGCATTGAACATCAAGAGATTAACAGAAATCGGTTGTTACAGAGGACTTCGCCATCGCCGCGGGCTTCCTGTAAGAGGTCAGAGAACAAAGACAAATGCAAGAACCCGTAAAGGTCCTGTAAAGACAATCGCAAATAAGAAGAAGTAAAGGAGGGTATGAACAATGGCTCAGAAGAAACCTATTCGCCGCAGACGCGAAAGAAAGAATATTGAACAGGGACAGGTTCATATCCAGTCTACTTTCAATAACACAATAGTAACTATCACCGACTTGCAGGGCAATGCAATCTCGTGGGCAAGCGCAGGCGGACTCGGATTCAGAGGTTCAAAGAAATCAACACCGTTCGCTGCACAGACTGCCGCTGAGACTGCCGCAAGAGCTGCAAAGGAGCACGGTCTGAAAACCGTTGAGGTTTATGTAAAGGGACCGGGTTCAGGACGTGAAGCCGCTATCAGAGCGCTTCAGACAGAGGAGCTTGAGGTCAGACTTATCAAGGACGTGACCCCTATTCCTCACAACGGATGCCGTCCGCCGAAGAGAAGACGTGTATAGTTTACAAAGCTGAGTTTAAAAGTTTGCTTGGCGTCCAATAATGAAGATTGGATATTAATTAAAAAACGGAGGTAATAACTAATGGCAGTTAGCAGAGAACCAATTTTGAAGAGATGTAAGTCCTTAGGCATCAGTCCTATGGTTATGGGTGTCGGTAAGGAAACAAAGAGAGACCCGAATAAAAATTCAAGAAGAAAAGTATCAGAGTACGGACTTCAGTTGAAAGAAAAGCAAAAGCTCAAGTTCATTTACGGCGTTCTGGAAAAGCAATTCTATCACTACTATGAATTGGCTGAAAAGCAGGAAGGTCAGGCAGGTACTAACCTGTTGACTATGCTTGAGTCAAGGCTTGATAACATTGTTTTCAGAATGGGGCTTTCAATGACAAGAAGAGAAGCCAGACAGCTTGTCGGTCACGGACATTTTGAAGTCAACGGAAAGAAAGTTGACATCCCTTCATACAGAGTAAAGCCGGGCGATGTTATTTCTCTTAGAGAAAAGAGCAAAAAGAGTGTAAAGTTCAATGAAATTATTGAGGCAACAAAGGGCAGAACAGTTCCCGCGTGGCTCGATAAGGATAACAACACTTTGTCTGCTACAGTAGTCAGAGCTCCTGAGAAGGAAGACCTCGATTACGAGATCGAAGAGCATCTTATCGTCGAGTTATACTCAAAATAATAAGTTTGCCTGCGGCTTTGGCTTTTTGCCGAAGCTGGTTGCAGCAGAGCTTATATCATTCGTTAAAACAATCGTCGTTATTACGAACAGGAGGGTTTTAAATGCTTGAAAAAATTGAAAAGCCAGACATTGAAATAGCAGAGCAAAAGGGTGACGGGACATACGGGAAATTTGTTCTTGAGCCGCTGGAGCGAGGCTATGGTACTACCCTGGGCAACAGCTTAAGAAGGGTATTACTCTCCTCATTACCCGGTGTTGCCGTTAATTCGGTAAAGATTGACGGTGTACATCATGAGTTATCAACTGTTCCGGGGGTTAAGGAAGACGTAACAGAGATCATTCTTAACTTAAAGGGACTGACAGCAAAGCTATATGGCGAAGGACCAAAGACCATTTATATTGAAGCAGAGGGAGAATGTGAGGTCACTGCCGGTGACATCAAAACGGACTCTGAGGTAGATATACTTGTTCCGGATATGCACATTGCCACATTGGGCGAAGGCGCAAAGCTTTATATGGAAATAGTTATCGACAGGGGACGCGGATACGTTTCTGCTGAAAAGAATAAAAGCTATATGCCGAACGCACCTATTGGTGTTATTGCTGTTGACAGTATTTATACGCCGGTATTAAAGGTAAATTACACGGTGGAGAACACCCGTGTAGGACAAATTACAGATTTTGATAAGCTTATCCTAGAGGTTTGGACAGACGGAACGATCTCTGCAAAGGAAGCTGTATCGTTGGCAGCCAAACTCCTCAGCGAGCATCTTAAACTTTTCGTTGATTTATCTGAAGAAACAAGTGTTGTTGAGATAATGGTAGAAAAGGATAATAAGGGAAAAGAAAAAGCGCTTGAGATGACCATTGAGGAACTTGACTTATCCGTGCGTTCGTTTAACTGCTTGAAGAGAGCGGGAATAAATACTGTTAATGACTTGGTTGAAAAGTCAGAAGAAGAAATGATGAAGGTGAGAAACCTCGGAAAGAAATCTTTTGAAGAGGTCAAGGAAAAGCTCGGAAGTTTGGGATATGAACTGAGCTCAGAGGAAAACAGCTAATCATTTCGCTGAAAATTTGAAAAGGAGTGAATATCATGCCAGGTTCAAGAAAATTAGGCAGAACAAGCGACCAGAGAAGAGCAATGCTCAGAGCTATGGTTACTTTTCTTCTCGAAAACGGTAAGATAGAAACAACTGTATCAAGAGCCAAAGAAGTTCAGGCTATGACCGAAAAAATGATAACACTAGGTAAAACTCCTGAACTGCATAATAAGCGTCAAGTTCTTTCGTATGTTACAAAAGAAAGCGTTGCTAAGAAGTTATTTGATGAGATTTCGCCGAAGTATGCTGAACGCAGCGGTGGTTACACAAAAATCATCAAAATCGGACCTCGCCGCGGAGACGCTGCTGAAATGGCAATTATTCAGTTGGTATAATTAAACTTAAAACAGACAACTCTTAAATAGATTTAAGGGTTGTTTTTTATTGTCTTATCATATTTGTTAATAAGATCCTTGAAAATTTACTTAAATTTAACTAAGGGTACTAGCAAAATAGTTCATAATAGTGTATAATATTTGAGGGTTTTATAATTTTGAAAATAAGGGAGTAAAATATGAATTTGTTTGCAGTGTTGAAGCTTATAGGCGGACTTGCTCTGTTTCTTTACGGAATGGATGTAATGGGCTCAAGTCTTGAAAAGCTTGCCGGTGGAAAATTAGAAAGAATTTTTGAAAAGCTAACGTCTAATCCATTGAAAGCGGTATTGCTTGGTGCGGGTGTGACGGCAGTAATTCAAAGCTCTGCGGCGACAACAGTTATGCTTGTAGGTTTTGTTAATTCGGGAATAATGAAACTGCACCAGGCTATCGGTATCATTATGGGTGCAAATATTGGCACGACTGTTACAGCGTGGCTTTTGAGCCTTACAGGCATTGAGGGAGATAATTTCTGGCTCACTTTGCTAAAGCCGTCTTCTTTCACACCGATATTGGCGCTGATAGGATTAATTCTCTATATGTTTGTTAAATCGGGCAAGAAAAGGGATATCGGAGCTATACTTCTCGGCTTTGCAATTTTAATGTTCGGTATGGATACAATGTCTGGGGCTATAGATCCTCAGGCTGTTCCGGGATTGACAAATATCTTGACAATGTTCTCAAATCCTTTCTTCGGGGTTTTGGCAGGTATTATTATTACAGCTGTACTTCAAAGCTCGTCGGCATCTGTAGGCGTTTTGCAGGCGCTTTCTGCTACGGGAGCTATTAAATTCGGCGCTGCTATTCCTATTATCTTGGGGCAGAATATAGGCTCGTGCGTAACGGCTCTAATATCTTCTGTTGGAACTAACAAGGCTGCTAAAAGGGTAGCTATTGTTCACCTTTATTTTAATATTATAGGAACAGTGCTGTTTTTAGCTGTATTCTATATCCTTAACTCGATAATAGATTTCAGCTTTTTGAACGACACTGTCGGTGCGGCGCAGATAGCTATAGTTCATACGCTGTTTAACTTCGGGGTAACAATTATACTTCTGCCGTTTATCAAGGTTCTTGAAAAACTTGCTTATCTTACCATCAGAGAGGATAATGAGGAGAAGGAAAAGAAAAGCACATTTGCCCTTTTGGACGACAGGTTTCTTGCAACGCCTAGCGTTGCTTTAGCGCAGTGCAGAACTCTGCTCGTTAAAATGTCGGAGATGGCGAGGGAAAATATACGTCTTGCGATAGCGACGATAAACAAGTATGACGCCGACGCGGCTAAGCAGGTCGAAAAAAATGAGGATATGGTCGATAAGTTTGAGGATAAGATAGGAACTTATCTTGTCAAGCTGTCAAGCAGGGATCTGTCTGTAAAGGACAGCCAGTCGATAGCAATGCAGCTGCACGTTATAGGCGACTTTGAGAGAATTTCCGACCATTCAAAAAACATAATCAAACTTTCTAATGAAATGCACGATAAGAAAATCGAGTTTTCTAAAAAAGCAAGGGCTGAGCTTAAAGTCATATGCCGTGCTGTAACTGATATTCTTGATATGGCGGTTGAAGCGTTTACCACTCAGGATAAGAATGTAATAACCAAAATTGAGGCGCTGGAGGAGGCTATAGACAAGCTTTGCTTAAAACTTAGAAACAGACACATAAAGAGGCTTCAAAAGGGAACCTGCACAATAGAGCTTGGTTTTATTTTTACAGACCTTCTGACGAATTTAGAAAGAGTATCGGATCATTGTTCAAATATTGCGTCTTCTATAAAACAGGCTGATGATGAGTCTTTCGAATCGCATAAATATGTAAGAAAACTAAAGGAAACGGGCGAGAATTTCGACAGAGATGTTGAGGAATATATGGACATCTATCATATTCCTAAAAAGCAAGAGAGATAACTTTGTTATACAATATAAATCATAATGTCCTTGTTTTGCTGACTAAGGACATTTCTTTATAAAATGGTATAATTAAAAATTCAAGGAGTTTTTGTATGAACAAGATTTATGAAAAGATTGAAAGGTGCTGTAAGTATATACGCAAAAAGACCGATTTCGTTCCCGAGATAGCAATTGTTCTCGGCTCAGGTCTGGGAGATTATGCAGAGAGCGCAAATGTCAAAATTGAGCTTACTATCCCCTACTCGGATATTAGCGGCTTTCCTGTGTCTACCGTTTCAGGACACAGAGGGCAGTTTGTTTTTGGAACAGTAAACGGCGTTAAGACGGTCATTATGCAGGGGAGAGTACATTTTTACGAGGGGTATGACATTACTGATGTAGTTCTGCCTGTTAGGCTGATGGGAATGCTGGGCGCAAAGGTTTTGTTTCTGACAAACGCCGCAGGGGGAATTAACGAGAATTTTCAGTGCGGAGATTTTATGCTTATCACCGACCAGATATCATCTCTTGTAAAAAGCCCTCTCATTGGCGAAAATATTGATAAGCTGGGTGTTCGCTTCCCTGATATGAGCGAGATATATGACAGGGATCTGGCGGATATTATAAGAAAATCTGCTAAGGAGATCAATATTAATCTAAAAGAGGGAGTTTATATTCAAACTACAGGACCGCAGTTTGAATCTCCTGCCGAGATAAGGGCGTTTAAAGCTATTGGGGCGGACGCCGTTGGTATGAGTACAGCCTGTGAGGCTATTGCGGCAAAGCATATGGGTATGAATATATGCGGGATATCCTGCATTACCAATATGGCGGCAGGTATAAGCAAGAGTCCTATTTCGCACATTGAGGTTAGTGAAACGGCTGACAGGGTGGCTGATGATTTTAAAAGGCTTTTAACGGAAGCTATTGAAAACATATCTGATTATTTAAACACTAAGCAGTAAATCGCACAATGGAGGATACTTCTGAGGGAGTATAACATAAGTATGATTAGATTTTACAATGGAAAAATTCTCACTCTTGCCGATGGTTTTGGTATAACAGAAGGTGAGGTTTGGGTCGATAAGGATAAGATTTCTTTTGTAGGCGAACCGAAAGCTGATAAGCTCGATAGTCAAAGATTTGAGCGTGAGATTGATTTAGAGGGCAATCTTTTGATGCCTAGCTTCAAGGACGCGCATACACATTCTGCGATGACGTTTCTTCGCTCATATGCAGACGATATGCCCTTGCAGGACTGGCTGACAAAACAGGTGTTTCCAATGGAGGCTAAGCTAACGGGCGAGCATATTTATGAATTTACTAAGCTTGCGATATTAGAATATTTGTCAAGCGGCATAACTGCGTCGTTTGATATGTATTTCAAACTTGACGACTATGTAAGAGCAAATCTCGACGCGGGCTTCAGAACGGTAATATGTTCGTCAACTAATGATTTCGGGGGTAGTCCGGAGCAGGACGAAGAGGACTTTTTGAGATTTAACAATACTTCTCCCTTGATTTCTTATAAGTTCGGCTGCCATGCTGAATATACTACAAAACTTGAGACTATCAAGGGAATAGCAAAGCTTTGCCAAAAATACAAGGAGCCGTTTTATTCTCATAACAGCGAAACTGAAAGGGAGGTTTTAGAGTGTATTTCACGTTACAATAAAACCCCTACAGAACTATTTGACGATTTGGGTCTGTATGAATACGGCGGCGGCGGTTTTCACTGTGTGTATTTGAGCGAAAACGATATGAATATTTTTAAGGAAAAAGGGCTTTGGGCGATAACTAATCCAGGCTCTAACACAAAGCTTGCAAGCGGAGTTGCCGATGTTTCAAAAATGCTTGATATGGGAATTAATATCGCCATAGGAACAGACGGAGCGGCGTCTAATAATGCTCTTGATATGTTCAGGGAGATGTATCTTGTAACGGGGCTACAGAAGATTAAATATATGGACGCATCAAGCTGTCCTGCCAATGACGTTTTGTATATGGCGACAGCAGGCTCTGCTAAAGCTATGGGTCTTGAAAACTGCGATACTATAGAGGCTGGCAAGCAGGCGGATTTGGTCGTTATAGATTTAAACAAGCCGAATATGCAGCCTGTTCACAACATTACGAAAAATATAGTGTTCAGCGGTTCAAAGCAAAATGTTATGCTTACAATGTGCGCAGGAAAGATACTTTATCATAACGGAGTATATTATCTCGACGAAACTGAGCAGGATATCTATAAAAGAGCTAACGAAATGTTAAAGGATTTTTAGCTTTTAGTTTAAGTATGTGTTTATTTTTAATTATTTATCAAAAAAATAGAAAAAACACTTGCAAATTAAGTTAAAAGGTGTTATAATTACTACAATAGTTTTATTGAAAGACTGGAAATTTAACTTCCGGTCTTTCGTCTTTGTTTAGGAAATTTGAATTTTAGCGTATTTTTGTTATCGGAACCGACTTAAATTTCAGAGAAAGGTAAGGCATTAAAATGAATAATAAAAAATCCGGCTCGACAGTTCACAGAATCGCCGAGCTTGCAAAACCTCTTTGCGATGAACTGGGGCTTGAGCTTTGGGACGTCAAGTTTGAAAAAGAGGGTACAACGTGGTATCTTAGGGTGTTTATTGATAAAGACGGCGGTGTTAATATTGACGACTGCGAGAGTTTTTCAAGACCGTTCAATAAACTGCTGGATGAAATTGACCCTATATCTCAGTCGTATGTTTTTGAGGTTTCAGGTCCGGGACTGGGAAGACGGTTAAGAAAGCCTGAGCATTTTGAAAGGTTTATCGGTGAGAAAGTAAGAATACGTTTTATAAGGGCGAGAAACGGCGAAAAGGAAGCGGTCGGAACGCTTATCAGGTATTCAAAGCCTGATATTACGGTTTGCTTTGACGGCTCGGAGAAGGAAGATGTTATTCCGATGTCGGAATGTGCATATGTAAAGCTCAATGATGATGAAGATTTATTTGACATATAGTATAAGGAGGAACAAGAAAAAATGAACAAAGAATTTTTTGAGGCTCTATCACTCTTGGAAGAAGAAAACGGAATAAGCAAGGATATTTTGATTGAGAAGATCGAGCAGGGTATTTTTAAGGCTGTGAAAAAGGATTTCCCTGATACCTTTGAAGAAAACATTTTTGTTAAAATTGATATGGAGAAAAACAGACTTAATGTAAAAATCAATAAGACTGTAGTCGAAGAGGTTGAGGACGAGGCTAATGAAATAAGTTTAGATGATGCGCTTGAGATTTCAAAAAAAGCGAAAATCGGTTCTCAGGTCGAAATAAAACTTAATCCTGCAAAGTTCAAGAGAATTGCGGCGCAGTCTGCAAAGCAGTCAATAAGGAGCGATATAAGAGAAATTGAAAGGCAAAATCTTTTAGCGCTTTATGATAATAAAGAACACGAATGTGTTTCGGCAACTGTGATAAAAATTGAGCCGGATACCCAAAATGCCGTTGTATCTATTGAGGGCAACGAAGTTTATTTGATAAGAAAAGAGCAGATCCCGGGAGAGACGCTTCACGAGGGAGATATTATAAAGGTCTATGTTGTCGGTATAATCAATCCGGAAAAGCGTCCTTTAGTTAAAATTTCAAGAACGCACAGGGATTTGGTAAAGAGATTGTTTGAGATAGAGGTTCCGGAGGTATATGACGGAACGGTTGAAATTATGGGAATTTCAAGAGAAGCAGGTTCAAGAAGCAAGGTAGCTGTAAGATCGAAGGACGAGAACGTAGACGCAGTAGGCGCCTGCATAGGACCAAGGCGTTCAAGGATATCAGCTATTGTAAAGGAGTTAAACGGAGAAAAAATAGATATTATCCCATACAGCGATGACGATGCGGAATATATTGCGTCAGCTCTTTCTCCTTCCGACGTAGTAAAGGTTATGCTTGCAGAGGACGGAACAAGAGCAAGCGAGGTCATTGTTCCTGACGATCAGCTTTCTCTTGCAATAGGAAACAGAGGACAAAACGCTAAACTTGCCGCAAAGCTGACAGGATATAAAATTGATATCAGTCCTGAAAATCCGATTGAGATAGAATAATATATAAGTAAAAGCAAACTAAATATAACTGAGATTAAATCGTTCAGGCGAGAGGTAAAGGAAGATAGCCATATATGAAAACTAAGAAAATTCCTATGAGAATGTGCATAGGCTGCGGTGAAAAGAAGCCTAAAAAAGAGCTTGTACGCGTTGTTAAATCAAAAGAGGGTGAAATTTCGCTCGACTTGACAGGAAAGAAATCGGGAAGGGGCGCATATATCTGCGGTGATTTGAAATGCCTTCAGAAAGCGAGAAAGTCGAGAAGGCTTGAAAAAAGCTTTTCGTGTCAGATATCAGACGATATATATGACACAATGGAAAGCGAGCTGTCTAAATGAATAAGATAATGGGTCTTTTAACAATGGCTAGGAGAGCAGGTAAACTTTCTCTCGGAATGGATATGTGCAAGGAATCTTGCAAAAGCGGGAGTTCAAAGGGTATATGTACTGCTGTTGACATTTCACCTAAAAGTCTTAAAGAAATTAAGTTTGTTTGCTTGAACGAAAATGTGCCGCTTTATTCTCTAGGTATAGATATGGAAACGGTCGGAGTAGAGCTTGGTAAAAAAGTCGGGATAATATCGGTCAACGACGGCGGATTTATGAAAAAAGCGAAAAATTATATGAAAGAAATTGAAATAGATGATGATACGTTCAATGTTAAGGAGGTTATTGAAACCTATGGTAAAAAACTATAAACTCGGAGAGCTTGCTAAAGATTTAAAACTTACTCCTTCAGAAGTTGCTAAATGCCTTGAGGGAGTATTTGGAGACTCTAAAAAGACAGTTTCGTCGCTTACCCCGGAAGAGGTAACATATGTATTTGAATATTTTACCCAGAAAAATCAGGTCGAGAGCTTTGATAAATATTTTGCAAGCGGTGTTGTTAAAGAAGAGAAAAAGGAAAAGCCAAAGCCTAAAAAGTCAGAAAAGAAGCCTGCTGCAAAAGCGGAGAAGAAGTCTGTAAGCAAGCCTAAAAAGGCGGCAGAATCAGAAAATTCTAAAAAGAAGACAGAAAAGCCGCCAAAGACAGCAGTTAAAACGGCTGAACCAGAGAAAAAGGCTGAAAAGAAAACAGAGAAAAAGCCGCAGTCGCAGAAGAAGAAAACACCTCCTAAAAAGCAGGATCACGGAACAAAGCAGAAACTTGTTTCAACCGGTTCTTCTCAGAGCGGAGTAACCGTTTCAAAGGGCGAAGAAACGCACTCTAACACCAAGACTGTTGATACAAGGGGAAGCTATGTAAACCTGGATAAATACAACGAGAAGTATGACACTCTTGCCGAAACAAAGTCGGGAAGAGGAAGGGATAACTATACCAAAAAACAGAAGATAAAACAAAAGTCTCAGCAATACAGAAAACAGCGCAAGTCAAACAAGGTTGAAACAGAGGCTCAGAAACTTAAAAGGCTGGAGCTTGAGCGTGCAAGAAAACAGCAGCTCAAGGTTTCAATTCCTGACGAGATAACTGTATCAGAGCTTGCTTCGAGATTAAAGGTTGTTGCAACCGAGGTTATAAAGAAGCTAATGGGTCTTGGCGTAATGGCATCAATTAACGAGGTCGTTGATTTTGATACCGCGTCACTGGTTGCTGAGGAGCTTGGCGCTAAGGTTGAAAAGGAAGTACACATAACTATTGAAGAACGTCTTATTGTCGATGAAGAAGATAAGGAAGAGGATTTAGTTGAGAGATGTCCGGTAGTAGTTGTTATGGGACACGTCGATCACGGAAAGACCTCGATACTTGACAGAATTCGCAACGCGCACGTTACTGACTCTGAGGCTGGCGGAATTACACAGCATATCGGAGCATATCAGGTTATGTGCAACGGTAAGCCTATTACTTTCCTTGACACCCCCGGACACGAGGCGTTCACAGCTATGAGGCTAAGAGGAGCGCAGGCTACTGATATTGCTATACTGGTTGTTGCGGCAGACGACGGAGTTATGCCTCAGACTGTTGAAGCTATAAACCACGCAAAGGCGGCAGGGGTATCTATAATTGTCGCTATAAATAAGATGGACAAAGAGGGCGCAAACCCAGACAGAATAAAGCAGGAATTGACCGAGCATGAAATTCTTTGCGAGGAATGGGGCGGAGACGTTATCTGCGTTCCGGTATCTGCTGTTACAGGAATGGGAATTGACGAGCTTTTGGAAAACATATTGCTTGTTGCGGAGGTCAAAGAGCTTAAAGCTAATCCGAACAGGCTCGGAAAAGGAACCGTTATTGAGGCTAGGTTAGATAAGGGCAGAGGACCTGTTGCGACTATACTTGTTCAGAATGGAACGCTCAATTCGGGAGATATTATTATAGCAGGAACTGCTGTTGGAAGAGTAAGGACAATGAGAAACGACAAGGGCGAGGAGATAAAGTCGGCAGGACCTTCGACCCCTGTTGAGATAACAGGTTTGGGCGAGGTTCCTGACGCCGGAGACGCCTTTAATGTCGTTGCGGACGAAAAGCTCGCAAGAGAGCTTGCAGAGCAGAGAAAGCATCAGGCAAAGGAAGAGATATTCGGGCAGTATCAAAAGGTTACTTTGGAAAACCTGTTCAGCCAGATCACAGAGGGAGAGAGAAAAGAGCTTCCTATCATTGTTAAGGCTGACGTTCAGGGTTCGGTCGAGGCTGTTAAGCAATCTCTTGAAAAGATATCAAACGACGAGGTAAGAGTTAAGGTTATCCACGGCGCTGTTGGTGCTGTTTCAGAGGGCGACGTTATGCTGGCGGCTGCTTCAAACGCTATTATCGTTGGATTTAACGTGCGTCCTGACCCTATCGCTAAAGAGAGCGCCGAGCGTGACGGAGTTGATATCCGTCTTTACAGAATTATTTACGACGCAATCGAGGAGATAGAGGACGCTATGAAGGGTATGCTTGCGCCTAAATACCGTGAGGTCGAAACTGCCCGTGCAGAGGTAAGACAGGTATACAAGATTTCAAATGTCGGTCAGGTTGCAGGATGTTATGTTCTGTCGGGCAAAATCGGCAGGAACAACGAAATAAGAGTTGTTCGTGACGGTATCGTTATCGCTGAGGATAAGATGGCAAGTCTGAAAAGGTTTAAAGACGACGTTAAAGAGGTTTCAGAAGGGTATGAATGCGGTATATCTCTTGAGAAATTTTCCGATATTAAAGAGGGAGATATTTTAGAAGCCTTCTATATGGAAGAGTACAGAGACTAGCGTAAAAATACTTAATTCAGACCTACTGGTCTTTACAGCAGGCATATATATCAAAACTTTAAGGAGAGAACAAATTGGCAGGTTACAAACCAAGAAGATTATCTGAGGATATAAGAAGAATTATTTCAGGTAAAATAAGAGATTTAAAAGACCCTAGAATCAATAACAACGGTATGATAACGATTGTTCGCTGTGATGTTTCAAACGATATCTCGTACTGTAAGGTTTATGTTTCGTCTTATGAGGGGTTTGAAAAGGCAAAGGAAGCTGTTAAAGGTTTTGAGTCGGCGTCTGGGCTTTTAAAGCGTGAAATTTCCAATGTTCTCAGACTGAGAAAATGCCCCGAACTGGAATTTGTCGCTGATAATTCTATGGAACATTCTATTAAAATCAACAAGATTTTAAAGGAGGTTTCAAGTGATAGATCGATGTCTGATGACGACAGCGAGAAATAATGATAGGTTGGATCACGTTAAACAATTAAGTGATTTCCGCAAAGGAGTGACATACAAGTGGATTTTTCAAAGGTAAAAAGCTTTTTGGAAAGCGACGAATGTGATAATGTAACGATTTTAACGCATAAAAGTCCTGACGGCGATACCTTAGGCGGGGGCTTTGCACTATGCTATCTGCTTAGGGATATGGGAAAGAAAGCTAATGTTGTAAATAACGAGCCTTTCCCTAAAAAGTATAAAGAGTTTATGTACCCTGATTACGAGCCTATGGATTTTGAGGAAAAGTGCGTTATTGCGGTGGACATCGCCAGTTTGGAGCTGTTAGGCGATAATTTGTCTGAGTACAAAAAAGAGGGAAAAGTCGACCTTTGTATAGATCACCATATGACAAATAAAAAATATGCGAAGCTGTATTATATTGATAATGATTCTGCGGCAGCTTGCCAGACATTATATGAGCTGATAAAATATATGAAAAGACCTATAACAAGGCTGATTGCGACTTGTCTTTATATCGGCATTGCGACAGACACCGGCTGCTTTAAGTTTGAAAGCGTTTCGCCTAAAACACATATGATAGCGGCTGAGCTTATTTCATACGGTATAAATCACGGATATTTAAACCGTATGATGTTTGATGTCAAGCCAAGGGGAGTAATAAAGGTCGAGCAGGAGGTTTTGAGAAATCTAAAATTCTGCTTTGATGACAGATGCGCTATTGAATTTGTGCCGAAGGCTCTTATAGACAACAGCGGTGTGGAGTCTGCCGAGTTTGAGGAACTGGCGACAATTCCTCTCACAGTTGAGGGTGTTGAAGTCGGCATAACCATTAAAGAAAAGGGCAATAACGATTATAAGCTGTCGGTAAGGACTACCGATAAGCACGACGCTTGTGCATTTTGCAAAAGCTTCGGCGGCGGAGGTCATCTTCGTGCTGCCGGCTGTCAGATAAGCGGAACATTTGACGAGGTTATGAAAAAGATAACAGACAGAGCCGCTGAGATGTTTGAATAATTATAAAGCTATGGATAAAGAATTAAACGGAATTATCGTTATAAACAAGCCTAAGGGGTTTACATCCTTTGATGTTATTGCAAAGCTGAGAGGTATCCTTCATATCAAAAGGCTGGGTCACGCAGGAACACTAGACCCTATGGCTACGGGAGTTTTGCCTGTTTTTGTCGGCAAGGCGACAAAGGCTTGTGATATTTTGCCTAACAATGAAAAGAGCTATAAAGCAAGATTTAAGCTAAGTATAAAGACAGATACACAGGATATTACAGGCAAAATCATTTTTGAGGAAAAGTCAGACATCAAATTTGACAGGCTAAGAGAAAATGTCAAGATGTTTTTAGGCGAAACAGAACAGCTTCCACCGATGTACTCGGCAGTATCAATAGGCGGAAAGCGCCTTTATGAGCTTGCACGAGAGGGTAAAGAGGTAGAGAGAAAGCCGAGAAAGATCAATGTCAAAAGCATAGAAGTCACAGAATTTGACGAGAAAACTCAAACAGGAGAAATAGAGGTACACTGCTCTAAGGGAACGTATATAAGAACCATAATTCACGATTTGGGCGAGTCTCTCGGCACAGGCGGAGTTTTGACGTCTCTTGAAAGAACATCGTCTAGCGGATATGATATTTCTCAAAGCCATACGCTTGACGAGGTTCGTGTGCTTATAGAAAGCGGTAAAGGTATTGAGGGGATAATGTACCCGATTGACAGTGCTTTTATGATTTATGAAAAAGTCGTTTTAAATCAAAAGCATACAAGACTATATAAAAACGGCGTAAAGCTAAGGCTAGAACAGGTTATGGCAAAGGGCGGAAATACATATCGTGTGTACGGAAGTGATAATGTGTTTTTAGGACTGGCTTTTGCAGACGGAAAAACAAATGAATTTGTTATAAAAAAGAATTTCTTTTAAGCTGAGATTTTGAATGTAATCTAATTCGGTTCTTGGCAAAGGGATTGATATTATGATTTTAGACATAACAAAAAGCAAAGATGCTTTTAAGAATAAAACTGTTGTAACAATGGGGATATTCGACGGAGTACACAGAGGGCATCAGGCTGTTATTAATACCGCTTGTGAGTTTAAAAGGCAGGGGCTGGATGTCGTACTTTTTACATTTAAAACAGATACCGTCACTACAAAGGGCAGAGGATTTATAGAAATGCTTTTATCTGACGATTTAAAAAAAGAGCGTTTTGATAAATTGGGAGTCGACTATATATATTCCCCTGCTTTTGATGAAATGAAGAATATGACTTCTGCTCAATTTGTTGAGCAGGTTTTGCATAAAAAACTGAATGCAGAGGTCGTTGTCTGCGGAGAGGATTTTCGCTTCGGAAAGGGAGCAAAAGGAGACGCAGAAAAATTAAAATTACTGTGTGAAAAGTATCATATAAAGACGGTCATAGTCAAGCAGGCTAAATATGAGGGCAGAAAGATAAGTTCGTCAGATATAAGAGACTGCATAAGGCATGGAGAAATCAAAAGGGCAAACGAGATGCTTGGGTACAATTATTATTACAAGCTGCCTGTTCTGCACGGAAACAAAATAGGCAGAACGCTTGACTTCCCTACGATAAATCAGGAGATCACAAAAGGATATATATTACCTTTGTTCGGGGTTTATATTACCCGAACAAAGATAGATGGCAAATGGTATAACAGTATTTCAAATATCGGCGTAAAGCCAACGGTTGAGGAAAGGTCTGCGCCGTTGATTGAGACTAATATCCTTGACTTTGAGGGAGATATATACGGACAAGTTGTAGAGGTTGAGCTTATTTGTTTTTTAAGACCGGAGAGGAAGTTTGAAAGTGTTGATGAGCTAAAAAGACAGGTCAAGTCTGATATAAATAAAACAAGAGAATTTTTTGAACATTGGGAGGATTAATAATGAGTAAGGTAAGAACAAGATTTGCGCCAAGCCCCACAGGGTATATGCATATAGGAAACCTAAGAACGGCGCTGTTCACTTATATTATTGCAAAGAAAAACGGCGGAGACTTTATTCTGAGAATTGAGGACACTGACAGAGAAAGACTTGTAGAGGGTGCGGCCGACGTTATTTACAATACGCTCAGGGAGTGCGGACTAAACTGGGACGAGGGTCCTGACGTTGGAGGGAAATACGGTCCTTATATACAGTCTGAGAGAATGGGAATGTATAAGGATTATGCAATAGAGCTTGTCGATAAAGGAAAGGCTTATTACTGCTTTTGTGATAAGGAGCGTTTGGACGAGTTAAAGGCTGTTCAGGAGGCAAGCGGAGTTATGCCTATGTATGACAGGCATTGCAGAAATTTGAGCGACGAGGAAGTTAAAGAAAAGCTTGAAGCCGGAATACCATATGTAATCAGGCAAAAGGTTCCCACAGAGGGAGAAACGACATTCCACGATGAGCTTTACGGAGATATAACAACTCCTAACTCAACGCTTGACGATCAGATACTTCTAAAAAGCGACGGCTATCCGACGTATAATTTCGCAAATGTAGTCGACGACCACCTGATGGGAATTACCCATATAGTAAGGGGAAACGAGTATCTTTCTTCAACGCCTAAGTATAATCTTCTTTATGAGGCGTTCGGTTGGGAGGTACCTAAGTATATTCACGTTGAGCATATAATGAAGGACAAGCAGCACAAGCTGGCAAAGCGTGACGGTGACGCGTCTTATCAGGATCTGATAAAGCAGGGCTATCTGACTGAGGCAATACTCAACTATATTGCATTGCTCGGCTGGGCGCCTAAAGGAGAAAGAGAGATTTTCACACTTCCTGAACTGATTAAGGAATTTGACGTTTCGGGACTTTCAAAGTCACCTGCTATTTTTGACGCTATGAAGCTGAAAGCGATAAACGGCGAGTATATAAGAAAAATGCCTATTGAGGAGTTTGAAAGCCATGCAATGCCTTATTTAAAGCAGGCTATAAAGAGAGAGGATATAAACTTAAGAGAGGTTGCAGAGCTTTTGCAGCCGAGAACTGAGCTTTTTACTGATATTCCTGAGCAGGTTGACTTTATTGATAAAATGCCCGAGTATGACAATGCTTTGTACTGTCATAAAAAGATGAAAACAAATGAGGAAAACTCACTTGTTTCTTTAAAAGAGGTTTTGCCTGTTTTAGAGGGTATTGACGAGAACAGCTGGAATCAGGAGACTATATACAACAAGGTAGCAGAACTTGTTAAGAAAATGGAGGTCAAAAACGGAGTTGTATTCTGGCCGCTGAGAGTTGCTGTTTCCGGCAAGGCTTTCACGCCGGGCGGCGGAGTTGAGCTTTGCGTTATTTTGGGCAAAGACGAGTCCATAAAGAGAGTTAAAACGGCTATAGAAAAGCTGTCAAAGTGAGTTAAGCAGCTTGTCAAGCTAATGACAGGCAAGACCATTTCTTTAGTTTTTCATATAACTATCACAATAAACTGCTAAAATACAGATGATTTAAAAATACTATCGTGAGGAGGTTATCCTTATATGATTGAGGTAAAAAATCTTTCAAAGCATTTTGGAGACAAAAAGGCTGTAGACGGTATTTCCTTTACCGCCGAAGACGGTGAAATACTCGGCTTTTTAGGACCTAACGGCGCAGGTAAATCCACAACTATGAATATTCTCACAGGGTACATTTCGTCAACAGACGGCGTTGCGCTGATAGACGGGATCGATATTCTGGAAAACCCTATAAAGGCTAAGCAGAAGATAGGCTATCTTCCCGAGCAGCCGCCGCTTTATATGGATATGACTGTTAAGGAATATCTTTCGTTTGTGTATGATTTGAAAAAGTGCAAGCTGCCGAGAAATACGCATCTTAAAGACATTTGTAATCTTGTGAAAATAGAAAATGTTTATAACAGAGTTATAAAGAACCTTTCAAAGGGATACAAGCAGAGAGTTGGTCTTGCACAGGCACTTGTCGGAAATCCCAACGTGCTTATTTTAGACGAGCCTACTGTTGGTCTTGACCCTAATCAGATCATTGAAATAAGAACGCTTATCAAAAGGCTAGGCAAAAACCATACGGTTATTCTGTCCTCTCATATTTTGTCTGAGGTTCAGGCTGTGTGCGATAAAATCGTTGTAATAAATCAGGGTAAGATAGTTGCTGACGATACCGAAGAAAACCTTTCAAAGAACCTTGTAAATAACAATAAAATCTCAGTCAAGATAGACGGACCTTATGATGAGGTTGAAAAGGTTATCAGCTCTATAGTCGGCGTTAAAGCTGTTAATATGACATCAAAAGATACCGACGAATTCTGCGAGTTTTCTATTGAATCTGAGGAGGGCGTTGATATTCGCCGTGAGCTGTTTAAGAGGATTTCTGAGCGAAGCTGGTATATTATGGAGCTTAAAACTTCGGATATGTCGCTTGAAGATATATTCTTAAGACTTACAGTCGGGGAGAGTATTCCCGCTGTGCAAAGAAACGGAGGTAATGAATAATGAAGGCAATTTTTAGAAGAGAATTTGTTTCATATTTTACTACTCCTATAGGGTATATTTTTCTTGCTATATTTTTTGCTCTGGCAGGAATAGATTATTCTGTAACATCAATTGCTAAAGGCTCTTCCGGTTCTTCGGGAGGCGCTCAAGGGTACGGAACGGCAGAGCTTACCCAGTTTTTTCTATGGCTGCTTATTATAATAGTAATTTTGATACCCATACTCACTATGAGAACCTTATCTGAGGATAAGAGACAGAAAACAGATCAAATACTTTTGACGTCTCCTGTTAATTTATCGGGGATCGTTGCAGGAAAGTTTTTCGCATCATTTTTAGTTTATATGATGGGTTTAGCAATAACTCTTGTATTTTCAGTAGTTGTTTCGGCGTTTTCAAAGCCTGACTGGCTCACTGTTTTCGGAAATATTGTAGGTCTGCTGCTTCTGGGCGCTGCATGTATCTCAATAGGCATTTTTGCTTCAAGCCTTACTGAAAATCAGGTCGTTTCAGCGGTTATAAGTCTGGCTTCAATAGGTTTGATGAGCCTGCTTTCGGTTATTTCAAGCTTTATACCTATTGAAATTATACAGACTATTCTCAATAAGCTTTGCTTTTTAGAAAGATATATCGGATTTACATACGGTCAATTCGATCTATCGAGTGCATTATACTTCATCAGCGTTGCCGTAGCATTTATGTTCTTTACAGTCAGAGTGCTTGAAAAACGCCGTTGGGCTTAAAGGAGGTAGCGAAGATGAATATGGATGAAAAAGATTTTGAACAGCAAGAGATATTATCAGAGGCAACAGAAAATTCAGAAACCGATGTGATTGAAACATTTGATAATGAATTTGATAATGAATTTGATACTGAAACAGAAATTGAAACTGAAACAGATTCAGAGTTTAGTGAAGTCTCAGAAGTATCTGATTTGCAAGAGGAGAAGTCTGAGGATAAGGTAAAAAAGCAGAAAAAGCAAAAGAAAAATTTTAAAAGGCTAAAGCACGGTACTATGGCTACTGTTTTAACTGTTGTTTTCATAGTTGTTTTGGTGCTTGTGAATATCGTAGCGACAAGCGTGTTTGAGAGATTTCCGCTTACCATTGATATGACATCAGATGAATCTTATACGATTTCTGATGAAACTGCGGATTATATCAAGGGAGTGGATAAAAAGGTAAAAATCACGGTTTTGTCTGAGGAGAGTGAATTTACTTCGACCTCGAAATATATTCGACAGTCTAACGAGATTTTGAAAAACATTGTTAAGAGCAATAAAAACTTTTCTATTGAATATATAGACCTTTTGTCAAATCCTGAGGTAAAATCAGAATATGAGGACAGTCTTTCCGAGTATGACATTATAGTTGAGTCGGGCAAAAATCACGACAGAACAACGGTTGTGCATCCGCAGGACCTGGTTAATTTCTCAAACGATTTTGAAACATCTTTTCAGCAGAATATGGGAGGAACTCTTGATTCGTTTATAGAATACTACGGTGGAATGACCGCTATTCAGAACTATCCAACGGGAATTGAGAGCAACTGTGCAGAACAGGCTATCACGTCTGCAATTTTAAAGGTTACTGACGCAAATCCTGTAACAGTTACTCTGCTTACGGGAAGAAACGAACTGACATCGTTGTCATATTTTCAAAGTCTGCTAAATGCAAACGGATATATAGTAAACAGTGTTGATATAACGACTCAGGATATTCCAAAGGAAGCAAACCTTATTGTTATGGGAGCTCCGAGCGTTGATTATACGGCAGAGGAAGTTGAAAAGGTATCGGCGTTTTTGGATAACGATGAGAAGCTTGAAAAGAATCTTCTTTACATTGAAAGCGTTCAGCAGCCTGACACTCCGAATATCGACGAGCTTTTAGAGGAGTACGGAATAAAGTTCAGAGACGAGTTTGTATATGATTCAAATGGAAGCAATGCAAGCAACGGATATGTGTTTATGGAGCGTTCAAGCGACAAGTTTATGGACGACATCAAGGATGATTCATTGAGGCTGTTTACAAGTTTATATACAAAGCCTATTACCATTGAGTTTGATGAAAAAAATATGAGAACCTGCGAGGCTTATATTCAGACGTCGGATACAGGTTATACTATGGATAAAAACAGTAAAGAGCTGACAAACGGAGTAACAGTTACCGCAGCAGTAGGCTCAAAGGCTGCGTTTATTGACGGTAAAACTAATTACAGTAACCTTATTGCTCTTGGTTCTGAATTTTTCCTTGATGATACTGTGCTTCAGATGTCGCAGTATTTAAACAGACATTGGATACTTAGCATTATAAACGGTGTTACGGGAAAATCATCAGGCATTACTATCGAGCCAAAGACAGTTGAGGGAGGCTTGTTCGACCTGACAAACACGCAGATAAGGGTTCTTGAATGGGTGTTTATAGTTATAATTCCTGTTATTGTTCTTGCGTTGGGAATCATAATCTGGATAAGGAGAAAGAACAGATAGGCAATAGGAGAGAAATCTAAATGAATTCTAAAGTAAAGAGTATTATTATATGCGCTGTTGTTATCGTCTGCTTAGGAGTTACTTTGCTTGTGTTGAATATAACAGGCAAGAACGGCGATAGCTCAAGCGATGTATCATCAAGTTCGGCTGAAAGCGTTAAGACTATACCACTGACAGATGATATTGCAGAAAATCTTGATAATACCTATGTTAAAAGTGTAGATGTCAAAAACGAGAAAGACAGCTTTAAAATAAGTCAGGTTGAGGGAAAGACTGATGAATGGGAGATAAAGGCGTTAGACGGTATCGAGCAGTCAAACACGGTATATTCAGGAATGGCGTCGATAATTGCAGAGCTTTCTGCAACCGATATAGCGGAAGAAAATGCAGAGGATCTGTCGAAATACGGTCTTAAAGAGCCGAGTGCGGAATTTACGGTTGCATTTTCTGATGACAACAATACAAACAGGACCTATTTAATTGGTGATATTGCGCCGAACGAGGACGATTACTATGTATGCGAGCAAGGAAAGAATACCGTTTATACAATAGCCTCCGGTTCGCTTTCGTACTTCTTTTATACCAAAGAGGATTTTATAGCCTTAACAATGCTTGAAAAGCCGGTAAGCGACGAGGATTACCCCGATTTTATAAGGGAGACGATTACTTCTAAATCTCTTGATTACGATATGGTTATCATTACTCCTGAAAAGACATTGAATAATATGCCGTCGGCACAGGTTATGTCAGAGCCGGTATACGCATATCTTGACGCAACAAATTCGGCAGCGATAACTCACGGAATGTGGGGGTTGTCGGCTGTTTCTGCCGTCAAGGCAAAGCCAAATAAAAAGGATTTTGAGAGATACGGACTTTCACACCCAACAACTAAGGTCAGACTTGAGACAAGCGATGGAACATACACATTGTCGGTAGGAGATCCCGTTTATGCAAAGGATTCACAAGGCAAGGAGACTACGACAGTTGAGTCTTATTACACATATCTTGACGGAGTAAGCGGCAAGGATGTTATATTTGAGGTTTCTGCCGAAAGCCTGCCTTGGGTGGGAGCAGAGCCGTCAGACTTTATTTCAAGCCTTATGACTTATAATGCCGCTACCGATTTAAGATCGGTCGTTGTTGACAACGGCAAGAAGAAGACTGTATTCAAGCTGAAATCGGAGATCGATCCTGACGCTCAAGCCGATGAGGACGAGCAGCAGGAAATGAAGCTGAGTTCTGTTAAATTAAACGGCAAAGAGCTTGACGTTGAGGTGTGGAAGAGCTGGTATCAGGTTTTGCTTCAATGTCCAACTACAGAGGTTTATTTTAAAGAGCCGAAAACTAAGTGCTATCTGACGGTCAGCATAAACAGAATTGACGGCGGCAAAGATGTTTTGAAGTTCTTTAAGGACACAAACAGAAGAACCATTGTCAAGCTGAACGGAAAAACAAGCTATCGTATTGAAAGCGCTTATGTAAACAAGCTGGTTTCAGATATGCAGAAAGCAATAGAAGGCAAGGAAATTCAAACGAATTAAAATAAGTTTTAAGACTAATAAAAGACAATTTTCACATAGGATATTTGTTATAATAGTAATAGACCACAGAAAGGAGTGAAGGATATGGCAACAAAAAAATGCGACTTTTTCACTTATAAGGGTTTACCGCTTGTGAGAAAGGGCAGAGAGATCTACTACGGCAATATGACAGACGATTATGTAGTTATGATGCAGATAGTTTCTACCGAGAAAATAAACGGATTGGATGTTGCAAACAGGGTAAGACTTTTCAGAATGGCTACCGATGATAGTTTGCCTCCGAATGAGAGAATAAATAAAACCGCTGAGAAAACCAGTCTTTATGACGCGCTTGATATAGCAAGCGCTTGGCTTTCTGATTATATCAAAAAATAATAATAACTATAAATAAAGGTGTTCCTGATAATAAGGGAATACCTTTATTATTTATTTGGGAAATGCAACTTGATAAAACATATGGTTTATGTTAAAATATAAGTCAAGAAAATAGAGGAAAACCTCTTGTTAAAAGGAGTATGCGGTTTGTTATATTCGGATCTTATATTTATATATGGACTTCTTCCGATAACTGTACTGATAACATTTCTGGACAGAAGCACAGAGTATAAAAATCTTATACTCGTTTTAACGTCGATCGTGTTCTTTACATTTGGTAGACCGATGATAATACTGCTGTTGTTTACCACGGTTATATTTGACTATTTGTTCGGGCTTTTAGCAGGATACGGCAGAAAAAAATGGCTCAGAAATTTAGGCTTTGTTTGTTCGATAGTTATGAACTCGTCATTGTATATAGTTTTCTGCTGGAACTCTTTGTTTAGAAATCTCGGTGTTGAACAGCTGACATTTGCAAAAAAGCTAATTCCATTATGTATGGCTTTCTATACAATAAGAGGAATTTCATATGTCGGAGATGTGTATAAAAAAAGGATTACTCCTGAAAAGAATATATTTTGTTTGCTTGTTTATATGGTAAACTATCATTTTATGGTTGTGGGACCAATAGTTAGATACGGAGATGTTTCAGAGCAGATAAGAAGGAGAACTATAACAGGTCAAAACTTAAACGACGGCTTGAACAGGTTTATAATAGGCTTTGCAAAGGTAATGATACTAGGGCTTTCATTTGAAAAAATCAAAGCCGCAGGATTGAATTTAAACGAGCTTACGCCTTTCGGAGCATGGGTGGGAATGTTTGCGTTTATCGGAAGTATATATTTCGTTTTAACAGGCTATACCGATATGGCTTTGGGTCTTGGAACTCTAAACGGTTTTAAGTATAAGGAAAACTTTTCGCCCATACATTTAAGCGGATATGTAAGCGGTATTGTAAAGGGCTTTAATAAGCTTTTGACAGAGTTTTTCGAGGACTTTTTGATTGCTCCTTATAAAACGAACAAAGTAAAATACATTTCTGGCATTTTACTTTCGGGGATTTTAATAGGCTTATGGTACGGTTTTAGTCAGAATTTTTTGATATTCGGACTGTATTTTGCTTTGCTGGTGGTAATTGAGAAGCTGTTTTTGAAAAGATTTTTGGATATGCTTCCAAAAATCGTAGGATATGTTTATACTCTGCTCGCAGTGTTTATGGGTGCGGCTATTGCGTATTTTGCAAGTTTACAGGATTTTCTTCGCTGGTTTAAAGCGCTATTCGGTATAGGCACAGACTATTGGTGGAGCGTAAATATGAGAAATAAAACGCTATCATATTTGTTCCTTGCAATAATAGGCGTGCTTATTATGATACCTAAGGTTAAAGAAGTTGTAGCATCTAACCTTCGAGATTTTTCAAAGAAAAATGAAAAGAATTATTCAGTTCTGAGAATTTCTCAAACTGTAGGCGTTTGTTTATTACTGGTTATGGCAACAGCTTCAAGCGTTACGGCTTGATGTATAAAGGATAGTTTTTAATGAGTAAAAAAAGAAAGAGAAAACTTAATAACTCACAGGCTGGGGGATATAATGGAAAGACCGATTTAAAAAACAATCGGCACAAACCTAATGATTATGATTACAAAAATGCGGTTTATCCTGATAACTCTAGCTTAAAGGTTCCGCCCGAGGGGAATGAAACAGCTTCACTTGAGGGCGATGCTGTGCTGCGCAAAATCGGCAAAGACGCTGTTGTGGGAGAGTATAACTTTATCAATGTTGCGGTCGTGTTTATACTTATAATGATAATGGGTATTTCCTTTGCGCTTTTGAGAAATAATGGGGAGTATATAGAAAACAACAATAAAATTTCAACCGAAACTGTGCTGAACGGAAAGTTTACAAAAAAGCTGTCGAAAAATTATATGAAAAGACTTCCCGGAAAGCAGCTTCTGTTTGACGCCAACAGGGTATTTTCATACGCTTACGGACTTGCAGGCTATAATGACGAAAAGGGCTTTGTATCTGTTGATACGGGAAAGATAATCGGTATAAAGACCTATGATGAACCTATTATGGTAACTATTACAACAACTGCTCCGCCAACTACAACTCAGTATACAGGCAAAACGACCAACACCACAAGGATACTAAAGGGCTCTGTGTTTGTAGGTCCCGGACAGCTGACAACGACGGCAAAAACTAAAAAGACAACAACTAAGAAAACTACAACGAAAACGACTTCCGCTTCAACGCCTACAACTACTGTGTTTAAAGGTACTACATGGTCGTTTAGGGGAACAACTACGTGGAAAACCACCACAGTTAAAACCTCTGCGCATACTACCGAACCGCCGACAATTTACACTCCACCGCAGGCAACAACAGCAAATACTACTATAGGTTTTGAAGATGACGAGCAATAATTTTAAGTATTCAGACGATAATAAAAGATACCATACCTATAACTATTATCTAAGACATAAGTATGGGAAGAAGGTTTTTAAAGTACCCCTTAATGCTGATTTTGGCTGCCCTAACCGAGACGGCACAAAGGGAGTAGGCGGCTGTACTTATTGTTCAAACAAAATGAGCGGAGATTACGCAGGAGATCCCCTTGATAATATAGAAAGTCAGTATAATGACATCAGGCAGACTCTTTTGAAAAAGTGGAGTGACGCTAAGTGTATTCCGTATTTTCAGGCAGGAACAAATACCTATGCGCCTCTGAATATTCAAAAAGAGCTGTTTGAGAGGGCGCTGAAGTTAAAAGACGCCGTAGGTCTTAATATTTCAACGAGAGCAGACTGCATAAACGAAGAAATAGCTGATATGCTTTATGAAATTTCAAAGAAAACAAACCTTGAGGTTGAGCTGGGGCTTCAGACAATTTATGATTTTACTGCAAAGAGGATTAATAGATGTCATACTTATGATGATTTTTTAAAGGGTTACAATATGCTCAAAGAACGTGGTATAGATGTTTGTGTTCATATAATAAACGGACTTCCGGGCGAAACTGAGGACATGATGATAAATACCGCTCAGACAGTAGGAGCATTAAACCCTCACGGTATGAAAATTCATCTTCTTTATATAATCAAAGGAACAAAGATGCATAAACAGTATTTAAGCGGTGAGGTCAAGGCCCTTGAAAGAGACGAGTATGTTCAAATCGTATGCGATCAGCTTGAGAGGATACCCGAAGATGTAGTTATTGAAAGGGTTACAGGCGACGGGGTTAAAGAGGATCTAATTGCCCCTCTTTGGAGCTTAAAAAAGTTTTGCGTAATGAATGAGATAGACAAAGAAATGGCAAGGAGAAATTCATATCAAGGAATACTTGTCGGGGAAGATTAATATAGTTTAGTGAGGAACATTCCTATGAAAAAATATCTGGAGATTGGAAAAATCGTATCGGTTCACGGACTTAAGGGCGATGTAAAGGTTGAGCCTTGGTGCAATGAGCCCGAGTTTATCTGTGAGTTTGACAAGCTCTATTCAAAAGACGGCAAAAAAGAGTTTGAAGTCGAACGCAGCAGAGTTCAAAAAAATATGGTCATAATGAAGCTTAAAGGCGTAGATTCTGTCGAGGAAGGACAGGCTTTGAGAAATAAGATTCTTTTTATGGACAGAGAGGACGTCGGACTTGAGGAGGGATATTATTTCTTTCAGGATTTAATAGGACTTACCGTTATTGACGTCGATAACCAGAGGGTATACGGAGAGATAAAGGACGTTTTTCAAACGGGAGCAAACGACGTGTATCACATAAAGTCTGACGACGGAAAGGCATACTATATACCGGCTATAGCAGATGTAATTATCAAAATAGATCTGCAGGACGGGAAAATGTATATAAGACCGCTGGAGGGACTTTTTGATGAGGATTGATATAGCAACGCTGTTTCCGGAACTTTGTGAGACATATTTGTCTGAGAGCATTGTAGGGCGGGCAAGAGCAAAGGGTATTTTTGAGGTCAACTGCCACAATATAAGAGATTACACTCTGGATAAGCACAGGCGTGTTGACGATACACCCTACAGCGAACAGAAAGGAATGTTGATGCAGGCTGAGCCTATATACAGATGCTTTAAGGCGGTTACTGAAGGTATTGACCCTCACGTTATTTATGTTTCACCGCAGGGAAAGCCTTTTGATCAGGAAAAGGCAAAGGAACTTTCTGAATTTGACAGCATATTTTTATTATGTGGGCATTATGAGGGTGTTGACAACAGAGTAATTGAAGAAATAGTCGACGAGGAGATTTCAATAGGTGATTTTGTCTTGACAGGCGGAGAGCTTCCAGCCTTGTGTATTGTAGACGCAGTTGTCAGAATGATCGACGGCGTTTTGTCAAGCCCGGATAATTACAAGGACGAAAGCCACTACAGCGGATTGCTTGAATATCCCCAGTATACCCGTCCTGAGGTTTGGCATAATAAGAGAGTTCCTGAGATTCTTTTGTCTGGGCATCATGCCAATATTGATAAGTGGAGGCACGAGCAGTCTCTTATCGCAACTTATGAGAAGCGGCCTGATTTGATCGATTTTGAAAATCTTTCTGAAAATGACCGGAAATTTTTATCCGAATACTTGAGGAATAAAGAAGATGTTTGACGAAATTTTTAGAAATTTTATCGGGTACTATACTCGACTGTTAATGACATAAAGTGGTGAATATATAAATTTTATTAAAGATTTTTGTACAAAATGCTTTGTACATCAAGGTTTTTATGGTTAAATTACACAAATATCTATGAGTTCATAACGCAGTCTGTAATCAAAAAGCAGAATTTTTGACTATTTCGCTATTTTATCCTAATTTAGCGTTGACTAAGAAAAATATTAGGGTATAATATATTTATACAAATAGCAGAGTATTGCTTTGAGTGATTTAATGAAATGGAGAGATATGTAATGTTTGTTAAAGATGTTGTTGTTCAAAATAAGGTAGGCTTGCACGCTCGCCCTGCAACTTTCTTTATTCAGAAGGCTAATGAATTTAAGTCGTCGATTTGGATAGAAAAAGAGGACAGAAGAGTAAACGCTAAAAGCTTACTTGGTATTCTTTCCCTGGGCATTGTAGGCGGAACCGCTATTAGAATTATTGCCGACGGAGCAGATGAGAAGGACGCTGTAGACGGATTGGTCGAGCTTGTTGAAAGCGGCTTTACTGAGGAAGTTTAATTTTTCAAATTAATAGACAAATATAAAAATTATGCGAAGCTTTTGAATGCTTCGCTGTTTTTTTGCATTTTTTTATTGACCAAAGAAAACTTTTAACAAGGGAATTTGCAATTAGTCGAAAAGTAGGTGTTTAAAAGCGTCGATAAATCTTTGTTCATTGTTTATTAACATAAGATTGATGATAATGTGTTACAATCTGTAATATATACAAATAAAAGATGATTTTTTGAATATATTTTTTATGTGTTATAGCTTTTCACCAAAAAAACGCATAATTATTGTTGCAAAATTATCATTTTTTTGTTATTATAATAGTAACAGCTTGACCAATGGGCATAGAAAAAATCATTTATGAGGAGTAAAAGATATGTCAAACAGATTATTTCAAAGTGTTATTCAGCAAATGAAGTACACAGTGGATTGCGTTATCGGAGTTGTTGATGAAACAGCTACGGTAATAGCTTGTTCTGAGCTTTCTAAGGTAGGAACAATAAATGAGTTTGTTTCTCTTGATTTGAATGAATCACATGAGATATTTGTTCTTGACGGATATACATACAAGCCGTTCGGGACTCATATAAAGCCTGAGTTTGCAGTTTTTGTTGAGGGCGTTGACGAAATGGCTGCAAGGTATGCAAGTATATTCGCGATTACTCTGGCTAACTTAAAGCAATACTATGACGAGAAATATGACAGAAATAATTTTATAAAAAACGTCGTGCTTGATAATGTCCTTCCTGCCGATATACTTATAAAGGCAAGGGAACTTCATTTTAACATTGATGTTTCAAGGGTTGTACTGCTTATAAGAATACTATCATCAAACGATGTTTCGGCTTATGACGTTATACAGAACCTTTTCCCTGATAAGAGCAAGGATTTTGTGTTCAATATTTCAGAGTCGGATATAGTGCTGGTAAAAGAGGTTCACGAAAATATCGAGCCTACCGATTTGGAAAAGCTGGCTAAGTCTATTTCAGACACATTAAGTTCTGAGTTTTATACAAGAGTTAATGTTGGAATCGGCACGGTTATTGAGGGAGTAAACGATTTGGCAAGCTCTTTTAAAGAGGCACAGATCGCACTTGAAGTAGGAAAGGTTTTTGATACAGAAAAGACTATCGTTTCTTATGACAACCTCGGAATAGCAAGACTTATCTATCATCTTCCCACAACACTGTGCGAAACTTTTTTAAGAGAGGTATTTAAAAAAGGCTCTATTGAATCGCTCGACCATGAGACGCTTTTTACAATTCAAAAATTCTTTGAAAACAACCTCAATGTATCTGAGACTTCAAGAAAGCTTTTTGTTCACAGAAACACCTTGGTTTACAGACTTGAAAAAATTAAGAAACTGACAGGACTTGATTTAAGAGAATTTGACCATGCGATCATATTCAAGATAGCATTGATGGTTAAGAAGTATCTGTCGGCAAATCCGGTTAAGTTTTAAAGTTTAGAAATGGTCTTTGCGAGGTAAAAGTAAAGACCGAATTTAGAGGCGGTGTAGTTTTGGTAGAATTTAAAGATGTATCGGTAACATACTCTTCCGGAGTAGACGCTTTAAATCATGTTTCGCTTAAAATTAACGACGGAGATTTTGCATTTGTAGTAGGTTCGTCGGGCGCCGGAAAATCGACGCTTATAAAACTTATTTTAAAGGAAATTGACGCTACTGAAGGAACGGTTACCGTAAACGGTTTTAATCTTAAAAAGCTAAAGAGAAGAAAAATTCCTAATTTAAGAAGAACTCTGGGTATAGTTTTTCAGGATTTCAGGCTTATCCCTACAATGACAGTATATGAAAATGTTGCGTTTGTACTAAGAGTTATAGACGCACCGAAAAAATATATAAGAAGCAGAGTTCCGTATGTAATATCTCTTGTGGGACTTGCTCACAAGGCAAAGGCGTACCCTGAGGAGCTTTCGGGCGGCGAACAGCAGAGAGTTGCGCTTGCAAGAGCTTTGGTAAACGACCCTCAGCTTATTATTGCGGACGAGCCTACGGGAAATATCGACCCTGCGCTTTCTTATGAGATAGTAGAGCTATTAAAGGGTATTAATGAATGCGGAACAACTATTCTTATGGTTACGCATGAGCATGACATTGTAAGGCATTTCGGAGGAAGAATAATAAACATCAACGCCGGCAGCATTGCCTTCGACGAAACTATAGGAGGCGCAAATGAAGCTCAGTAGTATAAATTACCTTGTTGGCAAGGGTATAACAAGTATATGGAAAAATAAAATGATGTCGTTTGCATCGTTTTGTATAATGCTTGTTTCGCTTTTGATGGTTGGGCTGTCAGTTTTAGCCTCAGTTAATATAAACAAAATCATAAGCGGAATTGAAGGCAAGAATGAGGTTATCGTTATTATTAAGGACGATTCAACAGATGAAGCTATTAAAGCGTTAGAGACAAGCATTAAGGATATAAAGAATGTTGATAAAGCTGTCTTTTATTCTAAAGAAGAAGCTTGGGAATCAATGATCGATGATATGTCAAAAGAGGAGCAGGAGTTGTTCCAGTATACAGACGGAGATAATCCGCTTCCCGACACATATAAGGTCTCTGTAAAGGATATCGAAAAAATGGCTGATACTACTAACCGTATGTCTACGCTTGAAGGCGTTGACTCGGTTAAGGCATCGAATGAATTTGCAGACGTGCTTATAAGCGTTAGAAATATCTTTTCTGTTATTGCGTTAGCAGTTGTTGCAGCGCTCATTATAGTGTGTCTTGTTATTATTTCAAACACTACAAGAACAAGTGTTTTTGCAAGAAGAAAAGAAATCAATATAATGAAGTACGTCGGAGCTACAAATAAGTTTATCAAGATACCTTTCCAGATAGAGGGTACAATAGTTGGAATAGTTGCGGCTGTTGCAGCATTTATACTTACGATGTTTGTTTACAGAGGAGCAGCATCGCTAATTCAGGACAACTATCATATCTTGACAATTTTAGGAGTGGATTCTCTCTATTCATTTAAAGATATATTTTTACCTGTGGGCATTGCTTATCTGATTGCAGGTGCGGTCATCGGCGCTATCGGAACAACTATCAGTACAAGCAAGTATGTTAAGGTATAAAAAAGATAAAAGAACAAAAGCAAGTGCATTTAGAACTAAGTGAGGAACAAAATGAAAGCGAAAAGACTTTTAAAAAGGGCTGTTGCTTGTGTTGTAGCGTTAGCTTTGAGTTTCGGATTTTTTAGACTTCCGTATAAGAATGTAATGGAAACCTCTGCGTCTAAGATTTCAGACGCTAAGGAAAAGGTTGAAGAATATCAGGCTCAGCAGGACGAATACGACAAGCAAATCAAAGATACCGAGGACGATATAGCCAAGGAAGAGGAAAATCAAAAGGCTATTAAAAAGCAAATGAATACAGTCCAGAAGACTATCCAAAGTCTGGACGAATACATATCTGAGCTTCAGGCGAACATTGATAACCTTAATTCTCAAATCGCCGAAACACAGGAGCTTGTAGACGCAAAAAAGACTGAAATTGAATCGGGAATAAACGATTTCAAGAAAAGACTTCGTGCAATGTATATTGCAGGAAATGATTCGTATACGTCTATAATACTCGGAGCAGATGATTTTTACGATATTCTGATGAAGGTCGAGCTTGTTAAAAGAGTTGCCAATCACGACAACAAGATCATTGATGATCTTGTTGCTGTGAAAAATGAGTATGAAGCGGCAAAGCAAAAGCTGGAAGGTCAAAAAGCTCAGGTCGAGACTGAAAAGGCTACATATGACAAGCAGAAGGCAGAAAAGAAACAACAGAGAGCTAAACTGAAAGACTTGTATTCTAAGAGTGCTGAGGCTCAAGAGAATCTTGAAAAAGAGAAAGCTATATTTGAAAAGAAAAAAAGCGAGATAGCTAAAGAGCAGGAACAAGCAGAAGCTACTTGGGCAAAGCTTGTCGAAGAAGCAAGACAGCGTGCCGCAGCGGAAGAAGCCGCAAGACGTGCGGCAGGTCAGAATGACACTCCAAGCGGAAACACTGCCAGAACTAGGGGCGGTTCTTCCACAGTAACGGGCGACTTTATGTGGCCGGTACCGGGATATTATAACATCACATATGGTGTTGGCTGGCGCTGGGGCGCTTACCATGCAGGTATTGACATATCTTCAAGCGGAATCAGAGGAGCGCAGATAGTGGCTTCTGACGCAGGAACAGTTGTTCAGGCTGAAAATTCGTGCCCTCACGATTACGGCAAAAACGGAAGCTGCGGCTGCGGCGGCGGTTACGGCAGGTACTGTATTGTTGATCACGGAAACGGATATATGACATTGTACGGACATATGGAAAACTGCATTGTCAGCGTGGGAGATAAGGTAAATCAGGGTCAGACATTGGGTTATGTCGGTTCTACAGGGTTTTCAACCGGAGCGCACTGCCACTTTGAGGTAAGGCTTAACGGAGCGGCGCAGGATCCTGAAAACTATGTATAAAGTTTAATGGTCATATAAAAACAGTCAGAAGCGTATGTGTTAACGGTTCTGACTGTTTATAATTACAATATTTTAGGCAAAAGAGGTATAGCATATTTTCATCGCCAAAATTGTTTTAGCGGATTTTCAACTAAAAGTTAAAAAGTATGAGAAGTTGGTGTATAATAATATTGGTGATGTTATATGTATAGAAGAATTCGTGATTTGCGAGAAGATAAGGATATGACACAGAAACAGTTAGCTGAAATAATCAATATATCTCAAAGTAATTTATCAAAATATGAAAGAGGAGAACTTGATATACCTTCCGAAATATTAATACATTTAGCTGATTTTCATAATGTTTCAGTGGATTATTTACTTGAACGTGTTGATGAAAAATAATACAGAAAGGCATTTGATTTAATATGGACAAAAATAACTTAAGCGTGTTCCCTGTTGGGGAAAAGAACGATGCATTTGCAAAATATTTTGTAGGTCAGAGCTATCTGAATATGCTGACTAATGAAGGCGTATCCATAGGCAATGTTACATTTGAGCCTGGCTGTCGAAACAACTGGCATATCCATCACAAGGGTGGACAAATTTTACTTGTCACCGCAGGACGCGGTTATTATCAGGAGTGGGGAAAGCCCGCACAAGAGCTTCACCCGGGAGATGTGGTGAACATTCCGCCTGAGGTAAAGCACTGGCACGGCGCGGCGCCAAACAGCTGGTTTGCACATCTTGCAGTTGAGGTTCCGGCTGAGGGGGCATCAAATGAGTGGCTTGAACCCGTTGACAGTGAGGAATATAATAAATTGAAGTAAAAAGAAAATCGGAAGGCTTTATACCTTCCGATTTTTATGTTTAAATAAACTTAACAATCAATAGAATTGTCGCTAATGTATGTAACTACAGACTTTGAATAATCAGTTATACCCTGTCCTACGTTTGGATTAAACTTTGAATAAATCAAATCGGCAGAGAAGAAAATTATAAGTGTAATACAGAAAAACAGTACAGTTTTGTGTGAAAGTTTTTTAATCCAGTCATCTAACATCGGTGCAAGACAATATACGCATAAGCAACCGCCCAGACCGAAGAAAACTGCGCCTATCAAGCAAACTCTTCCGTTTAAATTTAGTGCGTAATTACTGTAATCCCACCAGCGAACACCTCTGGTGTATTCAAAAAACCAGCTTGTGGCGTATTCGATAACAGAGGAGAGAACGGCGATCACGATAAAAGTATTAATGGGGTTTTTAGTAATTTTCTTAGGTATTAACAATGCAAGTATGCCGCCGAAGCCGTATATAGGGAGCCAAGGTCCGAAAAGCATTCCTCGATTTGCAAAGCTGCCATCTACAATGAGCTGCAAAAAGGTTTCCCACAGCCAGCCTAAAACCGAAAAAGTGAAAAATATCAATACTATAGAAATTAAGCTGTATTTTCTTATATATGTATGTTTAAGCTTCAACTGATGTTGTTTTAACTTATGGTTTAAAGGAAGCTCAATAGTTGAATTGTGACAATCGAGTGATACATATTCATTTTTATCATCTGCATTGTTCATATTAACAGCCTCCCTTGCAATATAATTCACTTACAAAGACATTATATCATAAAAAACTAAAATTTGCAACAAAAAGTCGAACAAGATAATTATACCAACATTTGAACTTTCTATTTCGGTCTTTTAATATATTATATTCTTAAATCTTATTGTATGTTCGCAAAGATATTACAAGAAAGTGGGTAATAAAAAAAGCGTACCAAATTGGGTACGCAAAATGCCTGCTTTCGCCGCTGGTCTGCCCAGCGAGAATCGAACTCACATCAAAGGAGTCGGAGTCCTTTATTTTATCCATTAAACTATGGGCAGAAATTAATATCCACCGAATTTCTACCGCTTTTCGGTGGATATATATTTTATCTTATCTTGCTTCCTACAGGAATACTCTGGTCAGGGAATATAACTCCTGCAGAGCCGTCCGGCATATCAGCGGCGCAAATCATACCGTTTGACATCTCTCCGCAGAGCTTTACAGGCTTGAGATTTGCAACAACAATGACCTTTTTGCCTATCAAATCTTCAGGAGCATACCACTCAGATATTCCCGAAACTACTTGCCGTCCGCCTCGACCGTCGTCAAGCTGGAGCTTTAACAGCTTTTTAGAACGCTTGACCTTTTCACAATCTAAAACCTCTGCAACAATAAGCTCAACTTTGGAAAAGTCGTCAATTGTGATCTCGGGCAGTGTTTCAATCTCCGGCTTTTCATCGGCAGGAGCGTTGTTTTTAATAATGTTGTTAAGCTCGTCAATTTCCTTTTCAACATCTATTCTCGGGAAAAGCACCTCGCCCGGATTTACTTCAACATCAAGAGGTAATACTCCGAACCTCTTTGCGTTCTCATAAGTTGCATAGTCTGACGCACCTATTTGTTCTAAAGCCTTTGGCATTGTTGCAGGCATAAAGCAGGATAGGAGCGTAGATGTGATTCGGATTGCCTCTAAAAGGTTGTATAAAACCGTTGCAAGTCTTGCTCTTTTTGATTCGTCTTTAGCGAGGATCCAAGGCGTTGTTTCATCAATGTATTTGTTTGCCCTTGAAACAACATTGAAAATTTCTGCAAGTACATTGTTAAGCTCGGTCTTATCCATCAAGGCGTCGGTCTTGTCGCATAGGCTCTTGCACACTGAAATGAGCTCGTCATCGAATTCTCCGCTTTCACGGTCTGTTATCAGCTTTTTGTCAAAGTATTTGTTTACCATCGCAACCGTTCTTGAAACCAAGTTGCCGTAATCGTTAGCAAGGTCTGAATTGATGCGGTTTATCATAATCTCATTTGAGAAAGAGCTGTCAGCGCCGAGCGCCATTTCTCGTAAGATGTGGTAGCGTATAGCGTCTGCGCCGTATCGTTCTCCGAGAATAAACGGATCAACCACATTGCCGAGCGATTTGCTCATCTTCTGTCCGTTAAAGGTTATCCAGCCGTGAACCGCCAAATGCTTTGGCAGAGGCTGTTCAAGAGCCATAAGCATAGCGGGCCATATAATTGCGTGAAATCTCATAATATCCTTAGCGACCATATGAACGTCCGCCGGCCAGAATTTATCGTAATCGTTATATTCATCATTGTAAAAGCCAAGCGCTGTTATATAGTTTGAAAGCGCGTCTATCCATACATAAACAACATGACCCTCGTCAAAGGTGACGGGAATTCCCCATTTAAAGGTGGTTCTTGAAACGCAGAGGTCTTCAAGACCGGGCTTTATAAAGTTGTTTACCAGTTCAACTGCTCTTGACTTCGGCTGAAGAAAGTCTGTTTCCGTCAGGAGCTTTTCAATTCTGTCGGCAAATGGCGACATTTTGAAAAAGTAGGCTTCCTCCTTAGCCTCAGTCACCTCACGTCCGCACTCAGGACATTTACCGTCTACAAGCTGTGAATCTGTCCAGAAGCTCTCGCAAGGAGTGCAGTATTTTCCGCTGTATTCACCCTTGTAGATATACCCTTTATCATAAAGCTCTTTAAAAATTTTCTGAACGCTTTTAACGTGATAATCATCGGTAGTTCTGATGTATCTGTCGTAGTCGATGTTCATAAACTTCCAAAGCCTTTTAAATATTTCAACTATCTCATCAACATATTCTTTCGGAGTAACGCCCTTTTCTGCGGCTTTTTGCTCAATTTTAAGACCGTGTTCGTCTGTTCCTGTCAGAAACATCACTTCTCTACCCTGCATTCGTCTGTAACGTGCAATTGAATCGCACGCAACTGTTGTATAGCAATGACCGATATGCGGATTGCCAGACGGGTAATAAATAGGTGTTGTGATATAATATGGCTTTGACATATTATTTTCCTCCTTTTCCTTTTTATTATGTGATATACAAGATATTATATAACATTTATTCGGTAAAATCAAGTAAAAAGCCCTATATTAAACAATCATTTTATTTGTTGCGTCAAAAAAAATGCAGTACCTATTGGCACTGCAACAAAATAAAAAAACTATGTGTAGAACAAAAGAAAGGAGACAACAAAACGAATGTTAATTTAAAATAAATTAACATCAATTGTATTATAGTACAAGCTGTAAAATAAGTCAAGTAATTATCTAATTTTTAACCAATTTGTATTTTATTCTGTAACCTTTAGCCAATAAAATGTAAACTTTATGGCAAATATTACAAAACTATTTCTAAAAAAGAAAAAAGAGAGCTTAAATTTCTGTTAATTACAATTTGCAAACTCACTTAAATTGCAAAAAACATTTTTAAGCTCTCTTTTATCTTTTCAAAAGCGAGTTATCCTTAGCGGCTTCCGTTAGCATCGGCAAGAGGACTTTCTCTTTTGAAAAACAACGATATGCACCACAATGCTGAAATTGCTACAAGTGCATATACTATTCTGCTGATGATTGCGGCAGAACCTCCGAAAAGGAAGGCTACAAGGTCAAACTGGAAAACAGCTATTAGACCCCAGTTTATACCGCCTATGATCAACAGAAGCATAGCGATTTTATCTAACATAATAAAACACCTCCAACACAAAACTGTTTAATGTTTTGTGTGTAATCTTATTATGTCTCTAAGAGTCACAAATATTCATTGAAAAATAAAAATATATATCAAAGCTAATAGACAAAAAAATATATATATGATATAATTATATAAATTTTGTGAAAAAAAGAAATAAAATTTGGAATACAAAAATAAAAAGGAGAGAAAGTATTGTCAGCGGCAGAAAAAATGCTTTTTAAAAATCAGGAATGTGTAGTGCTTAAAGCCGATAAATATACAGCGGTTATTGCCAATCAGATGGGTTCAAGCGTTTTAAGGCTTCGTGATGAAGAATTTAATGTCGAGGTTTTCAGATATAAAGACGATGTTACTATGGAAACAGTAGACCAAGCCAGAGAAATTTGGGGACTTCCCACTCTTTATCTGCCGAATCGCTTTGACGGCGGAGTTTTAAAGACTTCCGACGCAGTATATAATCTTCCGGTGAACGAGAAAGAATTTAACAACCATCTGCACGGTTTTGTGCAGAATCGTGTTCACATAATAAAGGAGCTTTATGCCGATAAGGAAAATGATACGGCGGTCTTAGTCACCTGTTATGATTATGATGAAAACGACGGGTTTTTTAAATATTTTCCGCTGAAATTTAAAATTTCATACACCTTCACTCTTTCAAAGAACGGTCTAAAGCAGGAGATAAATTTGACAAGCCTTTCTGATAAGGTGCTTCCCGTATCCATTTGCACACATACCTGTATTAACGCTCCTTTCTGCGACGGAGGAAATGAGTCAGATATGGTTTTGTCTGTGCCGATTGAAAAGAAGTTCGAACTTAATGAGAGAAATCTTCCAACTGAGCGGCTTATAGAGCTTTCAGATTGGGATATAGAATACAAAAACGGAACAAAAATGCCGACATTGCAGGATATTTCAAACGATATGTATACAGCGAGTATGAACAAGCTGGACGGTGAGGATTTTTACGGCTGTTATGCAACAGATAAGAAAAAGGGTATTCGGCTTTGCAATGAGGTTTCAAAGGAGTTTAAGTTTTGGAACATTTGGAATGACGAGGGTAATAAGGGTTACTTTTGCCCTGAGCCTATGACCGCTATGATAAATGCGCCCAATCTTTCGCTTGAGCGTGATATAAGCGGTTATATAGAGCTTTTTAAGGGTGAAACCTTTTCATGCTGGCAAAGGTTTTTCACAAAAAAGTGTGAAAAATCATAAATGAGAAATGATGGGCAGCAGCAATAGTTTTTGCTGTGTCAATTAAATGGGATAATATAACATAGAAAATAGCGTGAACAGTATATTTCACGCAGGAATGGTGATTTTTATGAAGTATGGTTATTTTGATGATGAAAAGAAGGAATATGTGATAAATGATCCAAAGACGCCGTATCCTTGGATCAATTACTTAGGCTCGCAGGAGTTTTTTTCGCTTATTTCAAACACAGCGGGCGGATACAGCTTTTTCAAGGACGCGCGTCTGAGAAGAATAACAAGGTACCGCTATAACAATGCGCCTATAGATATGGGAGGAAAGTATTTCTACATCAATGACGGCGAGTGCGTATGGTCGCCGGGCTGGTCGCCTGTTAAAGCAGAGCTTGACAGCTATACCTGCCGTCACGGTATGGGGTATACTATAATAAAGGGCGAGAAAAATGGGATCAGCGCTGAGGTAACATTCTTTGTTCCGCTGAACTTCAGAGGCGAGGTTCAGAAGGTTACTTTAGAGAACACCTCAGACAAGCCTAAGACCTTTAAGTTGTTTTCCTTTGTAGAGTGGTGTTTATGGAACGCTCAGGACGACGGCGAGAATTTTCAGAGGAATTTCAACACAGGCGAGGTTGAAATAGAGCGTTCGACAATTTATCATATCACAGAATATAAAGAGCGTAGGGATCATTTTGCTTTCTATACTGTAAACTGCGATATCGACGGCTTTGACACAGACAGAGAGAGCTTTATGGGACTTTATAACGGCTTTGGTGATCCTCAGACTGTTATGGAGGGAAAGCCTAGAAATTCTGTAGCCGACGGCTGGTCGCCTGTTGCTTCTCACTGTATTGTTATAACATTAAACCCGAATGAGAAAAGGGATCTGGTGTTCACTCTGGGATATGTTGAAAACACCGATAACGACAAGTGGAATGAGGACGGCTCTATCAACAAATCAAAGGCTTATGAAATGATAAAGTCTATGGACACTGCTGAAAAGGCTGATAAGGCATTAGCGGAGCTTAAAGAAAGCTGGAATAAACTGCTTTCCAAGTATAATGTAAAAACAGACGACGACAAGCTCAACAGAATGGTAAACATATGGAACCAGTATCAGTGTATGGTTACATTTAATCTTAGCCGTTCAGCTTCGTATTTTGAAAGCGGTATCGGCAGAGGAATGGGTTTTAGAGATTCCAATCAGGACTTGCTGGGATTTGTTCATCAGATTCCAGAAAGGGCAAGAGAGAGGATTTTAGACCTTGCCGCTACTCAGTTAGAGGACGGCGGCTGCTATCATCAATATCAGCCTCTTACCAAAAAGGGCAATAACGAGATAGGCGGAGATTTTTCAGACGATCCGCTTTGGATGATTCTATCAACGGCGCAGTATATAAAGGAAACAGGGGATTATTCGATACTTGATGAGATGGTTCCATATGATAATGATGAGTCTAAGTCTCAAAGAATGATGCATCATCTTCATCAGTCGTTTTACCACGTTGTAAATAATCTCGGACCTCACGGTTTGCCTCTTATCGGCAGAGCCGACTGGAACGACTGTTTGAATCTAAATTGTTTTTCAAGCACTCCGGGTGAAAGTTTCCAGACATCTACCTCAAAGGACGGTAAGGTAGCTGAGTCTGTTATGGTGGCTGGAATGTTCACCTTTATTGGTCCTGAGTATGTAAAGCTCTGCGAATACAAGGGTCTTGACAGTGAGGCTGAAAAGGCTCAGAATGCTATTGACGAGATGAAAGAGAACATTATCAAACACGGCTTTGACGGCGAGTGGTTCTTGAGAGCTTATGACGACTGCGGAAACAAGGTAGGTTCAAAAGAATGTAAGGAAGGAAAGATTTTTATTGAACCTCAGGGTTTTTGCGTTATGAGCGAGATAGGCAATGAAGATGGTCTTGATATTAAGACTATGGACAGCGTAAAGAAATATCTTGATACGAAATACGGTCTTGTTTTAAACAACCCTGCGTTTACAAAATACTATATCGAGTACGGCGAGATATCAACATACCCTGCCGGATATAAGGAAAATGCGGGTATATTCTGTCATAATAATGCGTGGATAATCTGCGCTGAGGCGTTTTTGGGACGTGGAAATCAGGCTTTTGAATACTACTCAAAGATTGCGCCTGCTTATCTCGAGGACATATCTGAAATTCACAGAACAGAGCCTTATGTTTATGCACAGATGATTGCAGGAAAGGACGCAAAGCGTCACGGCGAGGCTAAAAACAGCTGGTTGACAGGTACTGCTGCGTGGAACTTTGTTGCGGTTTCCCAGTATATTTTGGGAATTATCCCTGACTACTCCGGACTTAAACTCAATCCGTCAATCCCATGCGAGTGGGACGGCTTTGAGGTATCGAGAGAGTTCAGAGGGATAAGATACAATATAACGTTCAAAAATCCCGACAATGTTTGCAAGGGAATAAAGAGCATTACTGTCGACGGAAAGCATATAGACGGAAATGTTCTTCCGCTGTTTGAGGTCGGAACGGAGCACACAGTAGAGGTAGTAATGGGCAAAAAGGGATTGTTTGATAAGATAAAAGGTGAAATATCTAAATAGAAAAAGCAATATATCAGCCGTGTATAAATGCGTACACGGCTTTTTACTGCAACAAAAAAGGCATACGGTTTTCCGTATGCCTGAATTTGTATAATAACTTACTTATTATTTATAAAGCTCTCTTTTAACATATGATGTGTGGAGAACGTGATGAGCCTTTTCACTTCCCGGTTTGCCGAAGAACTCTTTGTAAACCTGCTTAATAGCCGGATTCTCGTGAGATTTCCTAATAGTTTTAGCAGCGTCGCTATTGTAAAGAACGCTTGCTCTCAGCGCCTGAATGTCAACAGTGTTTCTTACAGAACCTGGCTGCTGAGGCTGACCGCCTCCGTTTACGCAACCGCCCGGACAGCCCATTATCTCAATGAAGTGATAATCTGCTTCTCCGCTTTCAACCTTTTTAAGGAGCTCTTTTGCGTTTGCAAGTCCTGAAGCTACTGCGATTTTCACGTTCATACCTGCAACGTCATAGCTTGCTTCTTTAATGCCCTTTGTTCCGCGAACTTCTTTGAAGTCAACGCTTTCAAGCTCTTCGCCTGTAAGAGTTTCAACAGCGGTACGAAGTGCGGCTTCCATAACTCCGCCGGTTGCGCCGAAGATAACTCCTGCGCCGGTTGAGATACCCAGAGGGTCGTCAAATTCTTCGTCTTCAAGCTCTAAGAACTTAATGCCTGCTCTTTCGATCATTCTTGCAAGCTCTCTTGTTGTGATTGAAATGTCAACGTCAGGAACGCCTGCTGCGTCCTCGTCATCTCTGCCTATCTCGAACTTCTTAGCCGTACACGGCATAACAGCCACAACAACAATATCCTTAGGGTCAAGACCCATCTTTTCAGCATAGTAGGTTTTAGCCGTTGCGCCGAACATCTGCATAGGAGACTTACAGCTTGAAAGATTTTCCGTCAGCTCAGGGAAGTAGTGTTCGCAGTATTTTACCCAACCAGGTGAGCATGATGTGATAAGCGGAAGTTTTCCGCCATTTTGAACTCTCTCTACGAACTCGTTAGCCTCCTCCATAATTGTAAGGTCAGCGGCAAAGTCAGTGTCGAACACCTTGTCAAAGCCCAGTCTGCGCAGTGCGGCAGCCATTTTGCCCTCTACATCTGTTCCGATAGGAAGACCGAATGCCTCACCGAGAGCAGCTCTTACAGCAGGAGCTGTCTGAACAAGAACTGTTTTTGTTTCATCAGCTATAGCCTCGAAAACCTCAGAGGTGTTGTCCTTTTCGTGTAATGCGCCTGTCGGGCAAACTGCAATACACTGTCCGCAGGATACGCATGAGGTATTGCCTAGATCGTCCTCGAATGCACAGCTTATGTTTGTCTTAAATCCTCTTTCGTTAGCTCCGATAACGCCGATACCCTGTGTTTTAGCGCAAGCCGCTACACAGCGTCTGCAAAGAATACACTTGCTGTTGTCTCTTACCATATGGGCAGATGAACAGTCAAGGATAGATTCTGTTTTAGCACCGTCGTAAATGCTTTCGTCCTCTATCTTGTAATCTTTAGCCAGCTTTTGAAGCTCGCAGTTTCCGCTTCTAACGCATGAAAGACACGATCTGTTATGGTTTGAAAGAATAAGCTCAAGTGTTTTCTTTCTTGAGTCGATAACCTTCGGTGTGCTTGTGAAAATGTTCATACCCTCCGATATAGGGTATACACAGGAAGCAACAATTTTCTTAGGTCCAAAGCCGTCGCCTCTTTTTTCCTGCGCCTCAACAACGCATATACGGCAAGCTCCTATTTCGTTGATTTCCTTTAAGAAACAAAGCGTAGGAATCTCGACATTTGCAAGGCGAGCCGCTTCCAGAATAGTTGAACCTTTAGGAGCCTGATAGTCTGCTCCGTTGATTTTAATATTTATCATATCCATCTAAAACGCCTCCCTACTTCTTTGATATTGCGCCGAACTTGCATTTTTCCATACAAGCGCCGCACTTAATACATTTACTTTGATCAATAGTGTGTGGATTTTTAACGCTTCCCTCAATAGCTCCGGCAGGACACTGCTTTGCACAAAGAGTACAGCCCTTGCACTTATCCTTGTCGATAACGTATTTGAGAAGGTCTTTACAAACTCCTGCAGGACAGGTCTTGTCTACAACGTGTGCGATATACTCGTCCTTGAAGTAGCGCAGAGTCGAAAGAACAGGGTTCGGAGCAGTCTGTCCGAGACCGCAAAGCGAGTTGTTCTTTATGTAGTAGCATAGATCTTCGATCTTATCCAGATCCTCAAGCGTTCCCTGACCCTTTGTAACCTTGTCAAGAAGCTCATACAAGCGCTTTGTACCGATACGGCAAGGCGTACACTTTCCGCAGGACTCGTCAACTGTGAACGCTAAGAAGAACTTAGCAATATCAACCATACAGTTATCCTCGTCCATAACGATAAGTCCGCCTGAACCCATCATAGAACCGATAGCGATAAGGTTATCGTAGTCGATTTCGATATCATAATGCTCAGCAGGAATACATCCGCCCGAAGGACCTCCTGTCTGCGCAGCCTTGAATTTCTTTCCGTTAGGTATTCCTCCGCCTATCTCTTCGATGATAGTTCTCAGCTTTGTACCCATTGGTATCTCAACAAGACCTGTGTTTTTGATTTTACCGCCGAGCGCAAATACCTTTGTACCCTTTGACTTTTCTGTACCCATTGAAGCAAACCAGTCAGCGCCGTTTACGATTATCTGCGGTATGTTTGCGTAAGTTTCAACATTGTTGAGTATTGTCGGCTTGCCGAACAAGCCCTTCTCAGCAGGGAACGGCGGACGAGGACGAGGCTCGCCTCTGTTGCCTTCAATAGACGTCATAAGAGCAGTTTCCTCACCGCAAACGAAAGCTCCTGCGCCGAGACGCAGACCGATGTCAAAATCAAAGCCTGTGCCGAAGATGTCTTTACCTAAAAGTCCGTACTCTCTTGCCTGATTGATAGCGATTTCCAGACGCTTAACAGCGATAGGATACTCAGCACGAACGTAAATATAACCCTGTGAAGCTCCTATAGCATAACCTGCAATAGCCATAGCCTCTAAAACGACGTGTGGGTCGCCCTCTAATACAGAACGGTCCATAAATGCGCCCGGGTCGCCCTCGTCGGCGTTACAGCAAACGTATTTCTGGTCAGCGTCGGGAACGATATTACGGGCAAGCTTCCACTTCATACCTGTAGGGAAGCCTCCGCCTCCTCTTCCTCTAAGACCTGAGTCGAGAATAGTCTGGATAACTTCTTCAGGGGTCATTTCGGTAAGAACCTTACCCAGAGCCTCATATCCGCCTGTACCTATATATTCTTCAATATTCTCAGGGTTGATAACACCGCAGTTTCTCAATGCGACACGGTGCTGTTTCTTGTAGAAAGCTGTGTCGTTAAGCGATTTTATACCTTTGTCGGTAACAGTCTCGTCGTAAACAAGACGGGAAACTATTCTTCCCTTTAACAGATGCTCAGATACTATTTCGGGAATGTCGTCTACCTTTACCATTGAGTAGAATGTACCCTCCGGATAGATTATCATAATAGGTCCCAAAGCGCAAAGTCCGAAGCAGCCGGTCTTTACGACCTGAACCTCGTCGGATAACCCGTTTTTGGCAATTTCGCTTTCCAGCTTTTCAACTATTTGTGCACTTCCGGATGAAGTACAGCCTGTTCCGCCGCATACTAAAACGTGTGAACGATACATATATGTACTCCTCCTTAACTAATTGTATAATCAGAAACTATCTGACCTCTTATCAAATGACGGTCGATAACTTCCTTTGCTTTTTCAGCAGTCATTTTAATGTATGTAACCTTGTCTTTGCCAGGCTCCATAATTTCAACTATCGGCTCATATTTACACATTCCGATACATCCGGTCTGCGTAACCATAACCTTATCTCCGATACCTTTTTCGGCAACGCCCTCAACAAAAGCGTTCAATACCGGTCTTGCACCGGCGGCAATTCCGCAGGTTGCCATTCCGACAACTACACGGGTAACATTATCGTCTTCATCGCGAAGTCCGACTTGTCCCTGCATTTTTTCACGGATAGCCCTTAATTCTTCTAGTGACTTCATTGAATATTTCCTCCTATTTAGTCATTTAAATAATCAGGCCCTGATCGACCTCTTCCTTATTGGATTTGAGAAAATCCATTATATAAGCTGAAACCTCAGGAACGTCAAACGGAACATCTCCTAAAATTTCACGAAGCTCTCGTGTATCCAGCTTAAAAGATTTGTCATTTACCGTATAGGTGTAAACGAAATCAATGCTTTTGTTCAACGTAATTAAACTGTGCATTGTGCTTGACATATCGCCAAGAGGCATTCTGTCAATATGGTCAAGAGTGAATATAGCAGTTACCTGTGTTCCCTCGCCGACCTTTGATTTGATTTCAAAAGAGCCGTCTGTATTTTCAGCCGCCTCCTTGAAAAACGGAACTCCAAGCCCTACCTTTCTGGTAGTTCTTGTTGTAAAGAACGGGTCGCAGACCTGTGAAACCTGTTCTTCAGTCATTCCGCAGCCGTTGTCGTTGATTTTAATAGTCAGCCTGTTGGCTGTTGTGTCAGCCGCAACTGATACCTCGACTAACGACGCTTTCGCTTTAACAGAATTTTGTGCAACGTCTAACACATTGAGTGATATTTCGGTCATCATTATTCCGAGTATTTAGCGATGATACCATCAACATCGTCTACTGTCAAGCGTCCGTAAACGTCGTCGTTGACAGTGAGTACGGGAGCAAGTCCGCAAGCGCCGATGCATCTGCAGTCAACGAGCGTAAACTTTCCGTCTGAGGTCGTTTCTCCGCCCTTTATTCCCAGCTTTTTGGATAGCTCGTCAAAAATATCGCCCGAGCCTTTTACATAACACGCCGTTCCGAGACAAACGGAAATAGTGTACTTTCCTTTAGGGTTGAGCGTGAACTGTGAGTAGAAGGTAGCTACTCCGTAAATTTTCTCAAGCGGGATATCCATCTCCGCTGCAATGATCTTTTGCACCTCGATAGGAAGATACCCGTAAATTTCCTGCGCTTCCTGAAGAATAGGCATTAATGCTCCCTTGTCATTTTTGTGAGAAGCGATAACTTCTCTGAGCTTTGCTTCCTGTTCTTTAGTGCCTGAGAAAGGGATAGAACATTCCTTTGCTGCCATTTGTGAACCTCCTTAATGTTTAGTGTAAAATCAGATATATTTCAATAGCTGAATTTTTAAACTGAATGTATCAGCTAAGTTTGGAAAAGGCGAACCATTTCCTCAGTAATACTGATATAAGTGCTTTTTAATCACTTGTAGTCTATTATAACATATTATCCGTCAAACTGCTATGAACATTATATACATAGACAAGCTGACTTTTTTGTTGAAACTGTACAATTTGTTCAGTAATAAATAAATTTATATCGGTTGGCAATTTTTAAAAGCAAAATGGTCTTGAAAACAAATAGAAAAAATGTTATTATAAAAAGGTATATAAATATATATGTTAAATAATTTGATTTAAGAAATATTTTTAAAGCAAATAAAATAGGTTTATAGGCTTGAACAATTGGGCTTTTTAATAAGCTACACTAATTAGGAGGATCATTATGACAATTTTAGAGGTAAAGGAATTTCTCGATGCAAAAATACTTTGCGGTGAAGAGTATATCGGAAAAGACGTTCATACTGCCTGCGGTTCTGATATGATGAGCGATGTTTTAGCGTTTGTCAAGGATCAGTCTGTTCTTATCACGGGACTTAACAACCCACAAGTCATAAGAACAGCCGAGATGATGGATATTATCTGCATATGCTTTGTAAGGGGAAAAATACCTGATGAAGCTATCATTGAAATGGCGGCAGACAGGGGACTTGTTCTTATGGCTACGGATATGAGAATGTTTGAAGCCTGCGGGATACTATACGAAAAGGGACTTCGCGGAGGTGCTAAGCATTGAGTACGTCTGTGAAATTCAAATACACTGTTGACGGAGAGGATTTCACTCGTGCAGGAGAGGCGTCCAGCGACGTTAAGGGAAAGCTCAAGCAAATGGGAGTAAGTCCTGATGTTGTTAGAAAGGTCGCTATCGCAATGTATGAGGGTGAGATAAATATGGTCGTTCACGCAAAGGGCGGCGATATTACCGTTGAGGTAACACCATCAGAAATAATTATGACGCTGAAGGACGTTGGTCCGGGAATTCCCGATGTTGAAAAGGCTATGCAGGCAGGGTATTCTACAGCGAATGAAAATATAAGGTCGCTTGGCTTTGGCGCAGGTATGGGACTGCCCAATATGAAAAAGTATTCTGATGAACTTACAATAGATACAAAGCTCGGTGTGGGAACAACAGTTGTAATGAAGGTAAAAATAAATTAGGTTTAACTACAAATACATAAGAAGATTAAAGAGAATTTAAACAGAAGTGAGGTGTGGGGAATGGAGAATTTTATAAATTCGGTAAGGCTTGATAAGGATCTGTGCAAGGGTTGTATACATTGTATAAAGCGCTGTCCTACTCAGGCTATAAGAGTTAGAAACGGAAAGGCTCATATTATTCCTGAATTTTGTATAGACTGCGGAGAATGTATACGGGTTTGCCCTCACCACGCAAAAAAGACCCATTACGATCCGCTGGATATTTTAGATAAATTTGAATATAAGGTAGCGCTTCCCGCGCCGTCTTTTTACGCTCAATTCAACAATTTAGAGGATATTAATATAGTATTGCGCGCTCTAAAGCATATGGGTTTTGACGATGTGTTCGAGGTTTCCGCAGCGGCGGAGCTTGTTTCGCAGCTTTCAAGGGAATACATAGAAAAGCACAAGGATAAGGCTCCGTTTATAAGCTCGGCTTGTCCGTCGGTGGTAAGGCTTATAAGGGTGAGATTCCCCAATCTTATCGAGCATATTCTGCCGATAAATGCGCCTGTTGAAATAGCCGCCGAGGAGGCTGCTAAGAAAGCGCTCAAAGATACGGGACTTCCTAGGGAGAAAATAGGGATAATCTTTTTATCTCCGTGTCCTGCCAAAGTATCGGCGGCGAAGCACCCAATTGTTAATGAAAAATCTGAAATCGACGCAGTTGTCGCTATTAAGCACGTTTATAAAGAAATCCTGCCGTATATGGTCGAGGCTCAGAACGAGAGCGACGACCTTTTGCAGGCAGGAAAAATAGGCATAAGCTGGGGAGCGTCAGGCGGAGAAGCAGGAGGACTTTTAACAGATAGCTATCTTGCCGCCGACGGCATAGAAAATGTTATCAAGGTGTTAGAGGAGCTGGAGGACCAGAAAATCTCAAACCTTGACTTTATAGAGCTTAACGCTTGCTCCGGAGGCTGTGTTGGCGGAGTTTTGCAGGTGGAAAACCCGTATGTGGCAAAATCAAAGTTAAAGCATCTAAGAAAATATATGCCTGTTGCAAAAAACCATATTGAAGAATCAAGCGACGTGAACAAGGTTTATTGGGATAAGGATTTAGAGTATCAGCCTGTGTTTAATTTAGGTCGTGACTTTGCTGACGGTCTGGCTAAAATGGAGCAGGTCGAACAGCTTTGCGAAAAACTGCCCGGTCTTGACTGCGGTTCGTGCGGAGCCCCGACCTGTAAGGCGTTAGCCGAAGATATTGTCAGGGGAATTGCAAATGAGAAGGATTGTATTCATCTTCTTCGTGAGTATATACATAAAATATCAAGTGATTTGAAAAAGATTTAATTACACCTAAAACGAAAGGTATGGTGATAATATGACGGCTTCTCAGCTTATTGAAAAAGCAGGATTTAAGGTATTAAATTTTCCCGATGAAAATAGAGGTAGAAATATCAGCGGTGTGTACTGCTGCGACTTATTAAGCGTTGTGATGTCAAAAGGCTTTGAGGACTGCGTTTGGATAACCATTATGGGAAATATAAATGCGGTCGCAGTTGCGGCGCTTACCGAGATGAGTATTATAGTTCTTGCTGAGGGAACGGCAATAGATGAAAATATGCTCCCAAAGGCTGAGATGCAGGGGATAACGGTTGTGCAGTCAGACAAGCCTATTTATGAAACGGCAGTTATGATTCACGACCTGCTTAAAGAAAATGCTTAGCCTGTCTTACGATTTACATATACATTCCTGTCTTTCGCCTTGCGGTGATAATGAATCCACCCCTGCAAATATCGTCGGAATGGCTTACGTTAAAGAGCTTGATGTTATCGCCTTGTGCGACCACAACACCTCGAAAAACTGCGTTGCCGCAAGCGAAGTCGCAAAGGCTTACGGCAAGACCCTTATCTGCGGAATGGAGCTTACCACTGAGGAAGAAGTTCACGTTGTATGTCTTATGCCAAGTTTGGATAAAGCGCTTGAGCTTGACGAGTATGTAAATCAGAGAATAATGCCTGTAGAGAATAATCCCGATATATTCGGCGAACAACTAATAATGAACAGCGATGACGAGATAATCGGACACGAGAACAAACTGCTTATCAATGCGACGACCATTTCATTTTCAAAGGTTTTTCCGTTGGTTGAAAGTATGGGCGGAGTTGCTATACCTGCTCACATAGACAAGCAGGCTAACTCGCTTTTGGCAAACTTAGGCTTTATTCCGCCGGATTCTACATTTAAAACTGTAGAGCTTAAAAACCTCAATAATCTGCCGGAGCTTAAAGCTCGGCACGATTACTTAAACAGCTGTAAGGTGATAACAAGCTCAGACGCACACTATCTTCGGGATATAAACGAGCCTGTTAATTTCCTGCACGCTGAAGAAAATTCAGCAGAAGCCGTTATTGAGGCATTGAGGAATCCAAAGATTTTGTAGATGTTTTAATAAATCAGGGTGTGAAAAAATTGCGTATGAATGGAGGATTTAAAATGAAACAATGCTGTCTTCACGAATCGGGAGAGGATTATTTAGAAACCATTTTAATACTTCACAATAAAACAGGATATGTGCGCTCTATTGACATTGCGACAGAGCTGGGGTATTCAAAGCCGAGCGTGAGCCGAGCTATGGGTATTCTGAAAGCAAATGGATATATAATCGTCGAGCCGTCGGGGCAGATAGTTCTAACAGACGAGGGCAGAAAGAAAGCGGAGTCGGTATATCACAGGCATTTAGTAATAACAGATTTTCTGGAGGGTTTAGGCGTATCGAGGGAAAATGCCGAGCTTGATGCCTGCAAGATAGAGCATATTATCTCGGAGGAAACTTTTGCGAGGATAAAGGAAAACTGTAATTGACAATGGATAATGGAAAATTAAGTGCTGATTTTTTCAAGAAGTAAATTGCAGTAATCCTGATGTTTATTAGCTTCGTCATTTAAGCACTCAAGTGCGTTTTGAAGAAAATTGTTTTCTTTTGTAAAACTTAAATACATTGCACAAACATGAGAAAGTCCCGACAATATATCTGCTTGATGACTTAGTTCGTCCAATTCAATAACTTTAATTGATTTTTCCTTTTTCATTTCAATTACTCCTTTCATTTCAGTTTTTCTATGTATTTCTTCAATGTCTTGTATGCTTATGTTTCTGTTTTTATTATCCATTGATGTCACTTCCTTTTTTGGTATGTTTATATTATATATTGGTACCCGTAGAAAAACAATAGACAATATAGACAAATATTTGGTATTTATATATGTATATATTGATAATTATATATAAATATGATATATTAAAAAACAATTTAACTTTTGAAAGGTGAGGTATATGCCAATTAGTAAAGCACAGCAAAGAGCAACAAAAAAATATGATAAAAACCACTATGATGGTATTCATATGCGAGTTCCGAAAGGGAAAAGGGAAATAATTTCTGAACACGCAAAGGATTATGACGGCTCTTTAAATAAGTTTCTTAATCGTGCGGTTGATGAAACTATGGAGAGAGATAAAAATAATGGATAATTGATAATGAACAATGGATAATTGAAATAATTAAGATATTTAGAATTAATAAGTCTTAAAATTCTTTATTATTTGACAAATTATTTATTTTAATTTATAATGTTCATAAGAGAGTGCTGTACATAAAAAGGCAGGCGGTTTCTCCCTTTGGAGGGAGGTGAGACAATGATAAACTATTCGGATTTGTTTTTATTTGCGAATTTTATTATCAATATTGTCACACTTTGTTTCAATATTTTTTATCGAAATAAGTAGTAAAACTTATTTACATATTTTCATAAAAAATAAGAAACACCGCCTTACTCTCTCAAAGTAACGGTGTTTCTTTAATACCATATTTTTGGGAGTAACCGCCTCGGCATTAATTTGCCATGTGCAGCACTCTCTTTTATATTTATATTATAACATATAATTTTCTTTTGTCAAGCATTTAGAAGCAAGAATTCAAGAAGCCATAAATTTAGAATAAAGAAGTCTGAAAATTCTTTATTATTTGACAAACTATTTATTTTATTTTATAATGTGTATAAGAGAGTGCTGTACATAAAAAGGCAGGCGGTTTCTCCCTTTGGAGGGAGGTGAGACAATGATAAACTATTCGGATTTGTTTTTATTTGCGAATTTTATTATCAATATTGTCACACTTTGTTTCAATATTTTTTATCGAAATAAGTAGTAAAACTTATTTACATATTTTCATAAAAAATAAGAAACACCGCCTTACTCTCTCAAAGTAACGGTGTTTCTTTAATACCACATTTTGGGAGATACCGCCTAGGCATTAATTTGCCATGTGCAGCACTCTCTTTTATGCTTATATTATAACATATAATTTTATTTTGTCAAGCGTTTAGAGACAAGAAATAAGAAGCAAGACAAAAACTTACATTTTCGCAAAGTTTTCTTGACATCTTAGGATTAATAGGTTAATATGTATTTGAAAAAATTAAAACTAACTCGAAAGGAAATGAAAACTAAATGGATGACTCAGCCGGGCAAACAGGAGGATTATTTTCAAAGATATTCGGTAAGAGGAAGAACGGTTCTCTGACCGAGGATGAAATTATGGAGATATTAAACGGCGAAGACGCTGACGATATTGAAGACAGTCAAAAGGAAATGATAAGCAACATATTCGAGTTTGACGATATAGAAGTCAGAGACGTTATGACCCACAGAACGGACATATCGGCAGTTGAACTAAACAGCGATTTAAGAGACGCCGTATCGCTTATAATTGAAAAGGGTTTTTCCCGTATTCCTGTTTATGAGGAGACTATAGACAATATTTGCGGAGTTGTTTATGCAAAGGACCTGCTTACGCTAATATTTGATGAAAATCCTGAAAAGCACAGTATCTCAGAATTTTTAAGGGAGATAAAGTATATACCCGAAACCAATCATTGCTTTGAGCTGTTTGAAATTTTCACTTCACAAAAAGTACAGATAGCCGTAGCTGTTGACGAATACGGCGGAACGGCAGGGCTTGTGACTATGGAGGATCTGCTTGAGGCTATTGTTGGAAATATTCAGGACGAGTATGATAACGAGCTTGAAGAGATACAGAAGGTGTCGCAAAACGTCTACGAGATTCTGGGCACAGCCGATACTGAGGACGTTGCCGATGAGCTTGGTATAGAGCTTCCCGAGGATAACGACTGCGATACCATAGGCGGATTTGTAATAAGTCTTTTGGGAAGAATACCAAATGAAAATGAAAAACCGACCGTAGAGTACGGCGGAGTTAAGTTTACCGTGATTTCAGTAGACGATAAACGAATCAAGAAATTAAAAGCTGAAAACAGCGAACAAAAAGAAAAAGACGCTTAGACTTGTAAGTCAGGCGTCTTTATTTATTAATAAATCTCTGTTATCGGCATTGTTGCAGCAGCGTTAAGACTTTCATCAGCTCGTTTCCCAGCTAAGAAGTCGAAATACCCCTGACTTGCTATCATAGCTCCGTTATCGCCGCAGTATTTAAGCTCCGGACAGAAAAACTCAAACCCGTTCTTTTTACACTCGCTCGACAGCAGACTTCTTACACCCGAATTTGCCGAAACTCCTCCTGAAACGGCAATGGTTTTATAGCCCAAATCAAGTGCCGCCTTTATTGTCTTTGAAACTAAAATCTCTGAAATGGTTTTTTGAAAAGACGCGCAAAGGCTGTCTAAGTCTAACTGCTCACCCTTTTGAGAGGCATTGTGAACAAGGTTGATAACGGAGGTTTTTAACCCCGAAAATGAAAAGTCATATTCGCTTCCCGCAACTTTAGGGTGAGGGAGAGTGTAAGCGTCGGGATCGCCCCTTTTTGACGCTTCATCAACGCTTTTGCCGCCGGGATACGGATATCCTATCGTTCTTGCGACCTTGTCAAAGCATTCTCCTGCGGCGTCGTCCCGAGTGCGTCCAACTATTCGATATTCGGTATAGTCAAGAACCTCGATTATATGGCTGTGACCACCGCTTACGACCAATGCAAGGTAAGGAGGTTCGAGGTTCGGATTTGAAATATAATTGGCGGCTATGTGTCCCGATATATGGTGAACAGGCACAAGCGGCAGACCTGTATCCATAGCGAGCCCCTTTGCAAATGAAACGCCGACGAGCAGTGCTCCTATCAAACCCGGCGCATAAGTTACCGCAATAGCGTCAATGTCGTTAAGAGTGCAGTTAGCCTCGCTCAGCGCGTTTTCCACAACTATATAAATGTTTTCACAGTGGCGGCGGGACGCTATTTCAGGAACAACTCCGCCGTACAGCTTATGTTCGTCTATCTGCGACGCAACTATATTTGAAAGTACGTTTTTTCCGTCTTCGACAACAGCGGCGGCTGTTTCATCGCAAGAGCTTTCTATTCCAAGAATTTTCATATGCACTAAACTCCTAAATAAGGTATTTGGTCATCAATACGGCGTTTTCAACGGGGTCTCTATAAAAGCCTTTTCGTTTTCCCACCGTTTTGTAGCCTAAAGAAGCGTATAGAGAGATCGCAGGAAAGTTTGACTCTCTCACCTCAAGAGTTATGAATGACGCATTTTCACTCCGAGCGATGTCTTCTAAAGACAGCAAAAGCCCCTTTCCGTATCCCATTCGCCTGAAGGGCTGCGACACGGCAATGTTGTTTATATAAACCTCGCCGGCTACTATTCTCACGTTTACAAAGCCTGCGACTGTCTCATTTGATAATACGTCATTTATATGCAGGGCGACTAAAGTAAGCGACATAGGGTTTTCAAGCTCCTGATAAAAGGCGTTCTCGCTCCACGCATTTGAAAAGCACTCTCTTTCTATCTGCGAGACAGCCTTTATATGCTGTTTGCTCATTGGTTTATATTTTACCGGCATAAAATTCCCTCTGATTACAGTTTTTCATATAAAATCTTTGAGTATAATTCGCCTTTAGAAAAGCTGGTTATTTTTGCAATCTGCTTGCAGGCTTCGGCAGCCCGAATACCCTTGCTTATAAGCTCGTTTACCTGTGCGACTGCGTCTTGTATAGTGTCAGGACTTTCGTCTTCTTTGGGCTTTCCCTCAATTACCAATACAAACTCGCCCTTTGGAGAAACAGCTTCATACTTTTCTATCGCGCCGGTTATGGTCGTTCTTATAACCTCCTCGTGGATTTTTGTAAGCTCTCTGCAAATAGATATTTTTCGATTCCCGAAAAATTCATACATATCTCTCAGAGTGTAGATAAGCTTGTGGGGAGCTTCATAGAAAATCATAGTTCGTGTTTCGTTTACAAGGCTCGACAGATGCTCAAGACGCTGTTTTTTAGTTGTCGATAAAAAGCCCTCGAAAGTAAATCTCGAGGTTGAAAGTCCGCTTATCGCAAGAGCAGATACCGCCGCCGAAGCAAGAGGTACGACAACCGTTTCTATTCCGTTTTCGGCGCAGAGCTTAACTAAGTCCTCGCCCGGATCTGAAATACACGGCATTCCTGCGTCGGTTACAACGGCGCAGCTTTCACCCGACTTTAATCTCTCCACAATGCTCTTACCGCTTTGCACAGCGTTGTGTTCGTGATAGCTGATAAGCGGCTTTTTTATTTCAAAATGGTTTAATAATTTAGCCGTGACCCTTGTGTCCTCAGCGCAGATAAAATCAACCGATTTAAGAGTTTCCAAAGCTCTCATTGACATATCTGACAGATTGCCGATAGGAGTTCCGACAACATAAAGCGTACCTGACATTTTGTACTCCCTAAAATATACTAAAAATCTTTCTTGGGCTGACGGCGAAAATAAGCGCCGTCAAACCCCGTTAAAAATACTTTGAAGTCATTGTATCATAATTTTAAAAAAAAGTCTATGATTTTCCTTTAAAATGTGTTAGAATTAAAATATATATGTTTTATCCATCAAACAACACAGCAGGGAGGAAGTCTCTTAACGGAGCAGGAGTAATGAATACTAAGCTTTACAGCGATATTAAATATCTAAAGGGCGTCGGTCCTAAAAGAGCCGAGTATTATCAAAAGCTCGGCGTGTCGACCGTTGCCGACTTGTTAAATCATTATCCGCGTTCTTATATGGATTTTTCAAGTTCTGTTTCTATAAACGACGCTGTGCTTAATGAGAATAACATAATAAAGGGACGTATAGTAAAGAGGCTTGCTGCTGCCAGAATACACAAGGGAATGACCATCTACAAGGCAGTCATGACCGATGACGAGAGCGACATCACTATCGTAATTTACAACAGCGAGTTTGCCTTCAACAAGCTTATCGAGGGCAGAGAGTATCTGCTTTACGGAAAGGTCACAGGCAACCTTGTCAGAAAGGAAATATCCTCTCCAATTATTTTAGACGCTGATACCGCTGATAAAATTCTGCCTGTATATCCGCTTACTGAGGGGCTTACCCAGTCGCTTTTGAGAACGACTGTTCAGAATGCTTTGAAGTATCTCGACGGCGAGATATACGAAACTATACCAAAAGAGATAGCGGCAAGGAGAGGTCTTTGCTCGTTGAATTTTGCTCTTGAGAATATACATTTCCCCAAGGATTTTCTAAGTCTTTCTATTGCTAAGAACAGACTTGTATTTGATGAATTTCTTACTCTTGGTCTTGGAATGTTAAAGCTAAAGGGAAGAAGTCGAGGCAAGACGGGCTGTAAGATGAAAGACGTTTCAATTGACGAGTTCTATGACGGTCTGCCTTTTAAGCTTACCAACGCTCAGATGAATGCGATAAACGACTGCATTAGCGATATGAAAAAGGGCTCTCCGATGAACAGGCTTGTTCAGGGAGACGTTGGTTCGGGTAAGACCGCCGTTGCGGCGGCTTGTGCGTTTTTCGCCTGCAAAAACGGCTGTCAGACGGCTCTTATGGCGCCTACCGAGATACTGGCAAATCAGCATTACAAAACCCTTTCCGACTTCTTAGTGCCGTTTGGCATTAAAATATGTCTGCTGACAGGCTCTCTTACCGCTAAAAACAAGCGTGAGATAAAGGAGAGCATAAAGTCCGGCGAGGTTTCGGTAATTGTCGGAACTCACGCTCTTGTTGAAGATTCTACCGAGTTTGACGATCTGGGGCTTGTCATCACCGACGAGCAGCACAGGTTCGGCGTTGAACAGAGAGCGACCCTTTCAAACAAGGGCAACAATCCTCACTGTATGGTTATGTCGGCAACGCCTATACCAAGAACGCTTGCGCTGATGATTTACGGGGACTTGGACATATCAATAATCAACGAGTTCCCGAAAGGCAGAAAGCCTATCGAGACTTTCGCCATAACCGGCAAAGGCAGAGAGAGGGCGTTTGGCTTTGTAATACAAAGGCTTAAAGAAGGGCGTCAGGCATATATAGTCTGCCCGATGATAGAGGAAAACGATTTAGAGCTTCAGTCTGTAAAGGAATACTCAGACAGGATATCAAGGTCGTATTTTAAAGAGTACAGAGTAGGTCTTTTGCACGGCAAGCTAAAGCCTCAGCAAAAGGACGCGATAATGCAAGAGTTCAAGAACGGCAATATCGACATTCTGGTTTCTACAACTGTTGTCGAGGTGGGAGTTGATGTTCCGAACGCGGCTGTTATGGTAATAGAAAACTCCGAGCGATTCGGGCTTTCACAGCTTCACCAGCTAAGAGGACGTGTAGGACGTGGAAGTGAGAAGTCATACTGTATTCTGATAACCGACAACCCGACTGAGGAATGTGTAAAAAGGCTCAAAATAATGTCGAAAATATCCGACGGATTTAAGATTTCGGAGGAGGACTTAAAGCTGAGAGGTCCGGGCGACTTTTTCGGAAGCCGTCAGCACGGACTTCCCGCTTTGAAAATAGCAGATATGGCGGAGGATACCGAAATTCTAAGGCAGGCGCAGGAGGAAGCAAGGGCAATCATAAAGGACGACCCAACTCTTTCAAAGCCTGAAAATAAGCGATTGGCTGAGCTGGTCGATAAGCTGTTCAGGTTGACAATAGACAATTAACCGACGAGCCGTCGGAGGCTCAGCTATTAGAGGCAAGAAATTAGAAGCAAGATACAAGATATTACTATCAGAACTTTGTTGGAAAGATAAGTTCTTGCTTCTGGTATCTGGTTTCTTGCTTCTTGATGACTTTAATTTTTATACAATTATTAAATGCGAAGTGCCAGCGACGGCTATCCGCTCTTGCATCTTGCATCTGGTCTCTTGTATCTAAAAGGAGGATTACATATGGAACAAGCATTAAAAGCAAAACTTGAAAGCGTAGCGGAAAATCTGAGAAAGAACAATATGGAGGCTTACATCGCCGAAGATAAGGCGGAGGCAAAGGCAATAGTTCAGTCTCTTTTAAAGGAAGGAACGAGCGTTGCTACAGGCGGTTCGGTAACTCTGAACGAATGCGGAATTACCGAGCTTTTAACAAGCGGGAAGTACAACTTTATCGACCGCTCAAAGGGAAGAACGCCTGATGAGGTTCGCAGACTGTACGGCGAGCAGTATTTATGCGATACATATCTATGTTCCAGCAACGCCATAACAGAGAACGGCGTTTTGTATAACGTCGATGGAAATTCAAACAGAGTTTCTATGATAGCTCACGGACCGTCGAGCGTTATAATGGTTGCAGGGTATAACAAGATAGTAAAAAATTTGGACGAGGCAGTTATGAGGGTTAAGACTATTGCCGCGCCTAAAAATACTGTCAGGCTTGGAATAGATACATATTGCAGTAAATGCGGAGAGTGCGTGTCGGTTTCTCAGGGCAAAGGGAATGAAATGACCGCAGGCTGTGAAAGCGATCTCAGAATCTGCTGCAGTTATCTTATTTCTGCGAAACAGCGACATAAGGGAAGGATCAAGGTTATTTTAGTGGGCGAGGAGCTTGGCTATTAAGCTGAAATTACAAGGTTTTGGGAGAGTACTTTTGATAGAAGAAATTAATATAGGCAATGTCAAAATAAAAAAGACCGCCGCCTTAGCGCCAATGGCGTCGGTTGCCGACAGAGCGTACAGGCTTATGTGCAAGGAGTACGGAGCGTCGTATCTTGTAAGCGAAATGATTTCCTCAAAGGGTCTTTGCTTTTCTGATAAAAAGACAAAGGCTCTTTGTGAGATTGATAAAAGAGAACGTCCCTTTGCGCTCCAGCTTTTCGGAGAAGACCCGATTTATATGGCAAGGGCGACAGAGATTTTAAACGATTTCAAGCCTGATATAATAGATATAAATATGGGGTGTCCCGTACCTAAAATCGCAGGGAACGGAAGCGGTTCGGCTTTGATGAGAACGCCTAAAACAGCCGAGATGATAGCGAGTGCTGTTGTAAAAGCGGCGAAGTGCCCCGTTACTGTTAAGATACGCTCCGGCTGGGACAGCGAAAGCGTGAACGCTCCTGAGCTTGCGAAAAGGCTGGAGGGGGTCGGAGTATCCGCTGTGGCTGTTCACGCAAGAACAAAAACGCAGATGTATTCGGGTAAAGCCGACTGGAGCGTAATAAGAAAGGTTAAAGAGGCGGTATCTATTCCCGTCATAGGCAACGGAGACGTAAAGTGCGGTGCTGATGCTCAAGCTATGTATAACGAAACAGGCTGTGACCTTGTAATGGTCGGCAGGGGTTCATACGGCAGAGCTTGGGTGTTTAAGGAGATAGAGCATTACATTGAGACGGGCGAAAGCCTGCCCGAGCCGACGCTGAAAGAGCGCATTGAGGTTATGAAGCGGCATATTTCAATGATAGTAGAGTTTAAGGGCGAGCGTCAGGGAATGAAAGAGGCAAGAAAGAATGTTGCTTGGTATATAAAAGGAATTAAGAATGCGGCAGGTTTTAGAAACGCCTGCGGAGGGCTTTCGACCTATGACGAGTTTTTGAGCTTTTGCGATACAGTTTTGAAAACCGCAGAGTAATAAATAAATACAAAAGACTAAAAGTTTTCGGTCAAGCCTTTTTCAAAAGGCTTGCGGGTCAAGGGCGGAGCCCTGTCGCCGACATCAGTCGGCGAAAACCATACGTAGTGCGCTCCGAAAAGGGTGAATTTAAAATCAATCCGGTGGATTGATTTTAAAGAGGGGAAGCCCTGCAAGAGAGGGCTTCCCATAGAAAAATAGATGTAATATATGTTACAAAACTATAAATGCTTTACTTAAGAAAGTAACCCTTTGCAAGCAAAGGTTGGTGATAAATATGCAGTATAACGACTTATCCTTTGAAAAATTGTCTGATAAAATAGTTGTTTGTATATCTGATGAACATCGGTTCGGAACAGACGCTTTCCTGCTTGCTGATTTTGCAAAGGCAAGGCATAAGGATATTGCCGCAGATTTTTGTTCGGGAAATGGAATAGCCGCGCTTTTGCTTGAGCGTGACTATTCACCGAAAAGGATATACGCTCTTGAAATTCAAAAGAAGGCTTATGACCAGTTGTGCTTGTCGGCGGAGAAGTCGGGATTAAAGGATAAGATAATACCTGTGCTTGGAGATTTAAAGGATTTCAAATCAAACGAGGAGCTTGATCTGATTATCTGCAATCCCCCTTATAAGGCGGATGGAGCAGGTATAAAGAACGATGTTGAGTCAAGCTCGATAGCACGTCACGAGGTGCTGTGTACTATAGACGATGTCTGCTTATCGGCGTCACGGAATTTGAAGTTCGGCGGCAGACTTTGCGTTTGCAACCGCCCTGAGCGTCTGTGTGATATAATGGTTGCTATGAGAAATAATAACCTGGAACCTAAGCGAGTGAGATTTGTTTCAAAGAATAAAAGCACAGCGGCTTGGCTGGTTCTTGTTGAGGGAAAGAAAGGCTCAAAGCCTTTTATGAAGATAGAACCGCAGTTTTATACCCAGTCGGAGGACGGAAAAGAGTTCTCGGACGAGCTAAAAGCGTTATATAGTTTATACGAAAATACGGAGGATTAAAATGAAAATACTAGCTATTGACGGAAACAGCATAATGAACAGAGCGTTTTACGGAATAAAATTGCTGTCGAACAAAAAAGGCTTTTTTACAAACGCTATAACAGGCTTTATGAACACTTATTTAAAGGAGCTTGAAACAGTCAGACCTGACTGTGTAGCGGTTGCGTTTGACCTAAAAGCCCCGACATTCAGGCACAAGGCAGTATCAAGCTATAAGGCAAACAGAAAGGGAATGCCTGAAGAGCTTGCAATGCAGATGCCGAAAATAAAGGAGATTTTATCGGAGATTGGAGTAAAGGTTATCGAGGTCGAGGGATATGAGGCGGACGATATACTCGGTACGATATCCGATATTTTTTCAAGAAACGGAAACGAGTGCTTTATTTTAACAGGCGACAGAGACAGCTTTCAGCTTGTTCGTGACAATGTGACTGTACGGCTTGCCGGCATTAAGGAAACAAGAGTTTACACTCCCGAAAGGATAAGGGAGGAATACGGCGTCGAGCCCGAGCAGATGATAGATGTAAAGGCGCTTATGGGAGATTCCAGCGACAATATATCGGGAGTCAAGGGAATAGGTCAGAAAACGGCGTTGAGTCTGATACAGAAATACGGAGACGTAAGAAATCTTTACAAGGGCTTCAGAGAGGACGAAGAGCTGCCTAACGGAGTTAAAGCGAAGCTAGAAGTCGGAGAACAGCTGGCGATAGAAAGCAGATTTTTAGCAAAAATAGTATTAAATGTACCGATAGATGACGATGTAAACGCTTATCTGCCGAGTGAAGTTGACACAAATGCTTTGATTGAAACACTTTCAGAGCTGGAGATGTTTAAGCTAATGGATAAGCTTAATTTAAAACATCAAATTGGAGACAAGTCTTCAATTTATGATATGCCGGGTTCTGGTTTGCCGGAAATTAAAGTGTGTCAGCTCAACAATGAAATAATAGACGCTATTGCGAAAAGTAATAACAAGCTGTACTTTATTTTCAGTAGGAAAAGCGACAGCTTCTATCTAGAGATGCTTTCGGAGAATAATTTGTATTTAACCGAAGATAAGGAGCTTGTTAAAAAGGTATTTGAGTGTGAAAATGAAAAGCTGTGCTTTGAGGGAAAAGAAGCGTATAAGTTTGCATTTTCAAACGGCTCAGAGCTTAAAAATGTTACGTTTATCTGCAACCTTGCGGGATATCTGCTGGATTCTCAGGCGGCAGATTATACAGTGGAAAATTTATGTGCGGTATACGGAGTGGTATACCGCCGTGATATGGGAGAACATGCTGACATTTCCTCACTCAGCAGTTTGTGTTCGAGGCTTAAAGCAGAAATTGAGCTTAAAGAAATGGAGTCTCTGTTGTATGACATTGAACAGCCTTTATGCGAGGTTTTGGCTTCTATGGAGTGCGAGGGCGTTAAGGTAGACATAAACGGAGTAAAGGAGTTCGGCGAAGGGCTTAAAGAGCAGATAGATAAACTTGAAAAGAACATTTACGAGCTTGCCGGAAAGGAGTTCAACATATCTTCTACTAAACAGCTTGGTACGATTCTTTATGAGGAGCTCAAACTGCCGTACAAAAAGAAGAAAACAAAAAGCGGCTATTCAACAAGCGCCGAGGTTCTTGAAACGATTGAAAATCTTCATCCGATAGTGCCTATGATTCTGGAATACAGAACGCTTACAAAGCTGAGTTCAACGTATGTAGACGGGCTTTTAAAGGTTATACAAAGTGACGGCAAGGTGCGTTCAATATTCAAGCAGACGGAGACCAGAACAGGAAGAATATCCTCAACCGAGCCTAATTTGCAGAACATTCCGGTGAAAAAAGAAATAGGAAGAAATATGCGGAAGTTCTTTGTAGCAGACGGGGGAAATATTCTTTTAGACGCCGATTACAGTCAGATAGAGCTGAGAGTTTTAGCAGAGGTAAGCGGCGACGAGAATATGCAGAATGCATTTATAAACGGCGAGGATATACACACATCCACAGCGGCAAAGGTTTTTGATATGCCGGAGGAATTTATCACTCCTGAAATGAGAAGGGCGGCAAAGGCTGTAAACTTCGGAATAATTTACGGTATGGGCGCGTTTTCTCTTTCAGAGGATCTGGGCGTACCTATAATACAGGCAAAGGAATACATCAACGATTATTTTACTCACCATCCAAAGGTAAAGGAATTTATGGATAAGACCGTACACGATGCTCAGCTGAACGGTTATGCATCAACAGTTTTCGGCAGAAGAAGGTATATTCCGGAGCTTACTGCCCCGAACGGACCGCTGAGGGCGTTTGGTAAAAGAGTTGCTATGAACGCGCCAATACAGGGTACGGCGGCGGATATTATTAAGATCGCTATGGTTAAGGTTTACCAAAGGCTGAAAGCGGAAAAAATAAATGCTAAACTGATTTTGCAGGTACACGACGAGCTTATTATAGAGTCGTCAATTGAGGACAAGGAAAAGGCAAAAGCTATTCTCGGCGAGGAAATGGTAAACGCCGTTAAATTTAAAGTACCGCTTATTACCGAAGTTAAAGAGGGCAAAAGCTGGTATGAGGCTAAGGGTTAGAAAAGAACACAATAAGGATATGATAAAATGGCTCTTGACGGAGTGTTTTTAAATTTAATAAAGAAAGAGCTTGAAAGCGTTTTGCTTGACGGTAGAGTGGATAAGATATACCAGCCGTCAAAGGAGGAAATACTTTTCACCATTCGTACCCGTGAGGGGGCATATAAGCTTATCTTCAACACAAGTGCGGGAACAGCCAGAGTTCACATAACAAACTCGCAGATAGAAAACCCAAAAACGCCGCCTATGTTCTGTATGCTTATGAGAAAGCACTTATCAGGTGGAAAGCTGATCTCAGTCAGGCAGGACGGCTTCGAGAGAATACTCTATTTCGACTTCGACTCTGCAAACGAGATGGGAGATATCTGCCGTTTCACGTTAGCTGTAGAGATAATGGGCAGACGCTCTAATCTTATTTTAATAAACTCAGACGGCAGGATAGTTGACAGTATAAAGCGTGTAGGGCAGGATATGTCAAGCGTGAGAATGGTTTTGCCGGGAATCACATATCAGGTACCGCCTAAGGACAAAAGGCTTTCGATGTTTGACTTTACCGCTGATGAGTTCAAAAGCAGTCTAAATGATTATTCAAAGCAGATATTTTCTAAGTCTCTTATAAGGATTTTTGAGGGTGTTTCGCCTGTGTTTACCCGTGAGGTTGAGTTTTTTGCGCTTCGTGGCGGTGAAAAGATCTGCTCTGAGCTTAGCGAAGATGAAATTGACAGAGCGTTGTTTTTTATAAACAAAACGGCGGATGAAGTATCAAATCATAAAAACAAGTTCACGGTTTTAAAGAACAAGGACGGACAGCTAAAGGATTTTTGCTTTTGCAGTATCAATCAGTACGGAAGTTTGATGGTGACTAAAGATTTTGAATCCGCCTGCGAGCTTTTAGACTATTTCTACTCTGCAAGGGACAGAATTGCAAGAACAAAGCAAAGAGCGTCCGACCTGTTCAAGTTTTTGGTAAACACGTCTGACAGAATATCGAGGCGCATAGCCAATCAGCGCGAGGAATTGAAAGAGTGTGCGGAGCGTGACACTCTAAAGCTTTACGGCGACCTAATAATGTCGAACATCTACAGGCTTGAAAAGGGAATGGACTATGCCGAAGCTGAGGATTACACAAAGGAGGATCTGCCGAAGGTTAGAATAAAGCTTGACAAAAGGCTTACTCCCTCGCAGAACGCGCAGAAGTATTATGCCGAATACAGAAAAGCCGATACTGCCGAGAAAATGCTCGTCTCGCTTATTAAGAACGGCGAGGAGGAATTGAGGTATATAGACAGCGTATTTGACGCTCTTACCCGAGCTGACAGCGAGAGCGACGTTATTGAGCTTAGGTCGGAGCTTGCCGAGCAGGGGTATATAAAAAGCAGTCGAATAAAGGGGAAACCGCCAAAGGCGCTTCCGCCGATAAAGTTTAGGTCGTCAGACGGGTTTGAGATTCTTGTGGGCAGAAATAACAAGCAGAACGACAAGCTGACCTTAAAGGAAAGCGCAAAAACAGATATATGGCTACACACACAGAAGATAACAGGCTCGCATACTGTAATAAAATGCAGGGGCGAAACTCCTCCCGACAGGACGATCGAGGAGGCGTGTATTATAGCCGCTTATCATTCCGGCGCTAGGGAGTCGTCGAACGTACCTGTTGATCACACAGAGATAAGGTATGTAAAAAAGCCGAACGGCGCGAAACCGGGAATGGTGATCTTTACAAATTACCGAACGGTTTATGTAACGCCCGATGAGGAGCTTGTCGAAAGGCTGAGGGTCAATAAAGAGAAATAAAGAAAGGAGAACGGTTTAGCCGATAGAATAATGAGGCTTGGATATGATTTTTTTAACAGAGACGTTTTAAAGGTCGCCCCGGAGCTTGTGGGCAAGACGCTTGTTCACATAGTCGACGGCGAAGAAAGACGTCTGATGATAACCGAGACAGAGGCATACAAAGGTACGGACGACACAGCCTGCCACGCCCACAGGGGCAAGACCGAAAGGACGAAAATTCTTTGGGGAAAGGCAGGAACGGTATATGTGTATTTATGCTATGGTGTTCACTGTCTGATAAATATTGTAACGGGAGACGAGGGCGACCCTCAGGCGGTTTTGATTCGCGCCTGCGAGGGGCGTTACAACGGTCCGGGAAAGCTGACAAGGCAGTTGGGGATTGATATGAGCGCCAACTGGCAGACGATTTATGACAACGACACGCTTTGGATAGAGGACACAGGCGTAAAGGCGAGAATACGTCGGGATAAGCGTGTTGGAATAGGATATGCAAGACCGAGAGACATAGAACGTCCGTGGCGTTATATTATGAAAATCAAGCCGGAAAAGCGGAGTTCAAAGTCAAAATCGAAAAGGAAAGTCAAAGTATAATTTAGGAGAATAGAGAAATTTATGAGACTATATAACTTTTTGACATTGCAGTTTGGAAAGCTGATAGTAAAGGCTTTACAGCTTCTTCACAAGGGCGCGGGAAATCTGCCCGGACTTATTCTGCTTGGTATAAATAAAAACATACTTGGCTATTTCAAGGTAGACTGCCCTATCATAGCGGTCACAGGCACAAACGGCAAGACCTCTGTCACCAACTTTGTTAACCGTCTTTTCGAGCAAAGCGGAAAGAATGTAATTACAAACAAGCAGGGAAACAACCTAGATACTGGAATAGTATCGTTATTTTTAAAGCTGTGCTCGCCGACGGGTAAGATCCACGCAGACTGTCTTGTACTTGAAATTGACGAATCGCATGTACCTGTGATATTCAAGAAGCTGAAGCTGGAGACTCTTATAGTTTTAAACTTTTTCAGAGACCAGCTTGACAGAAACGGCGAGGTTGAAACGCTGATCTTAAAGGTAAAGAGCTTTCTGGAGACTTTTCAGGGGAATGTCATTTTAAACGCCGACGACCCTAATGTTGCCCGTTTGGGACTAGCTAACCCCGACAATAAAAATGTAAAGTATTTCAGCGTTGAGAAATACAAATACGCCACCGATAAGATTCACGAGGTTGGAGAGGGCAAGTTCTGTCCCGTATGCGGAGAACCTCTTGAGTATGAGTATTACCAGTATTCTCATATAGGGCTCTTTAAATGTCCTAAGTGCGGATTTGGCGATAATGAAATTTATTTAAAAGTTGAGAATGTAGACCTTGAGAAGCGTCGTTTTACGGTTGACGGCAGAGAGTACGATATAAACAATCCGAGTATTTACTATGTCTACAATATGGCGGCTGTATGTGCGGCTGCAAAGCTGTATAATATCGACGACGATATTCTCAGAGACACTCTTGAAAGATTTGAAGTAAACAACGGCAGAATGGAGAAGTTCAGCATAGGAAAGAGCAATGCAGTTATAAACCTAGCAAAGAACCCTGTCGGTGCGAATATGACAATTCGCGTCATGAACGAGAGCGATCACGAGAAAGAACTTATGTTCGTTTTAAATGACAATCTAGCCGACGGCTATGATGTTTCGTGGATATGGGACATAAACTTTGAGGTATTCAAGGACGTAACGAGGGTAATAACAAGCGGAAGGCGGGCTTATGACATTGCCATAAGAATAAAGACAAGCGGATATGACGCATCAAAAATCGAGGTCTGCCCTGATTTGGACGAGGCGGTTGAAAATCTGTTTTCGACTGAGGGAGAGAAGTTCATAATTGCTAATTACACTTCGGTTCAGCCGACAAGGACCGCTGTAATTAATTATATTGATAAAAACAAAGAGGAATAAAGATATGAAAACCATAAGAATATTGCATATGTATTCAGATATGCTAGACCTTTACGGCGATAACGGTAACATTGAGGTTTTGAGTTACCGGGCAAAGGCTAGGGGTATTGAAACGGCGGTTGAGCATCACAGCGTGGGAACGAAGGACACTGACTTTTCGAGTTATGATTTGATATATCTCGGCGGAGGGGCAGATTTCGAGCAGCAGCTTTTAGCGGAGGATCTGCAAAGCTGCCGTGATGAAATAATGAAAGCGTTTAACAACGGTACTTTCTTTTTGCTTATCTGCGGAGGGTACCAGCTTATGGGCGAGTATTACAAAGATTCTAATGGTGAGGTCATAGATGGTCTTGGAATGTTTCCCTATCATACTGAAGCGTCGCTGAATAAGAATAAGAGGTGCATAGGAAATATAATTATCGAGGCGGAGCTTAACGGAGAGATGTCTAAGATAATAGGCTTTGAAAATCACGGCGGACAGACATCACAAACTGATAAACCGTTCGGCAGGGTGGTTTATGGTAACGGAAACCGCTTTGGGAGTGAGGACGAGGGTTATTTTGATAAGAATATTATAGCGACTTATCTTCACGGACCTCTGCTTTCAAAGAACCCAAAGCTTGCCGATCATATAATAAGGTACTGCGCTGAGCGTGATGGAAATTCGGTTGAGATGACGCCTCTTGACGACACGCTGGAAGAAAAGGCGAGAGAAGTTTTGTTTAGGAGATTAGATGCAAGAAGATAGAAGAAAGAAGTTAGATGTTATAAATTAGGGGTAGGAAAAAAGAACGGTGAGTTATTGAATAGTCACCGTTCGTTATAATTTGACAAATTATTTATTTTAATTTATAATGTGAATAAGAGAGTGCTGTACATGAACGGTAGGCGGTTTCTCCCCGAAAGGGAGGTGGAATTTGAAAATCTGCGATTTTCAAATACGAGTTTTGTGCTTTTCGGACAATGTCCGAAATTTTGCTTTGCAAAACCGCACAAAACATCGGATAGTATTATAGGTAATATTTTTACCAGCGTTATCACTCTAGCTTTTCTTATATTTAATAAGAAAAATTAGAAGCTTTTTTATTTTATAATAAAAAAGAAACACCGCCACGCTTCCAATGTTGCGGTGTTTCTAAACACTATTCATGGGAGTAAACCGCCAAGGCAATTAAATTGCCCATGTGCAGCACTCTCTTTTATATTTATATTATAACATATAATTTTATTTTGTCAAGCATTTATAAGCAAGATATTAAAAGTATAATTTTCACCGTCCTGAAAATAATAACATATATGAATAAATTCTGATTGATGATCTGAATTTGCTTTATCAATATAATAAAGGGTGATAATATATGTTAGTTCTAAAAGTAATAGGCGCGTCTCTGCTCTCTATAATAATAATGTTTCTTATCTCAAAGCTTTTGGGCAACAAGCAGATATCTGAGCTAAATATGTTCGACTATATCAACGGAATAACCATAGGCTCTATTGCCGCCGAGCTTTCTGTTTCCCGACAAGCCGATGAGATAATTACCGCAATTATCGCAATGATAATTTACGGTCTTGTAGTGTTTCTTTTTTCAATTCTTACTATTAAGTCAATAAAATGCCGACGCTTTTTCTCAGGCAGAACCTTGCTTTTGATAGAAAACGGAAAAATCTACAGTAAAAATCTGATCAAGGCTAAGCTCGATATCAACGACCTTCTTACAAAAGCAAGAACAAACGGATATTTCGACATTTCACAAATAAACTACGCTATTATGGAAAACAACGGTGAGATAAGTTTCTTCCCTTGCTCTGAATACCGACCCGTGACAGCAGGAGATTTGAAGCTTGAGCCTATGCCGAAGCCCGAATACCTTAATATCAATGTTATTATAGACGGCAAAGTTATGCATCAGAATCTCAAATACTGCGGCGTCGACGAAACGTGGCTCAATAAGGAACTCTCAGCAAGAGGAAAGAAAGTCAAGGACATTTTCTTAGCCACATTAGACCAAAACAACACTCTGCACTTATATGAATACCAAAACGAGAAGAATCTTAAAAATATCTTTGACTAGTTTGGTTTTCTATTCTTCAATGTAATTTAAAAATTCTATCATTTCTCTGTAGAGTCTCGAAACAGGAAGCCCAACTACATTGTAAAAGTCTCCCGAGATTTCTTTTACAAATACAGAGCCAAGACCCTGAATACCATATCCGCCCGCTTTGTCATACGGCTCTCCCGACTGAACATACTCGTCTATCTCGTCGTCGTCAAGCTCGTAGAAGGTAACGTCTGTAGAAACAGAAAACGACATAGCCTTATCTCCGCAGATAATGCATACCCCAGTTATCACTTTGTGGGTTTTGTTAGATAAAAGAGAAAGCATATTCTTTGCCTGAGCTTCGTCTTTGGGCTTTCCTAAAACTCTCTCTCCCAGAACAACCGACGTATCACAGCCTATAACTATCGCGTCAGGATAAGACTTAGCGATATCCTTTGCCTTTTGAGCCGCAAGAAATTCCGGCATCTCATACGGGGACAGCATTTTATAATCGTCCTCGTCAACGCTTGAAGGCACTACCTCATAATCGCTGAACAGGTGTTTTATCAGCGTTTTTCTCCTCGGCGACGCCGAAGCCAGAATAACCTTTTTATCTGTTTGTATAATCATAATTTATTATGCTAGTTAGAAGCATCCTCCTTTGAGATTTTTAATCTTACCCCTCAGGCAGTTATATCACAGCAAATCCTTTGAGTAGTTATGAGATTTCATTCAGCTTTTTCATCTGCCCAAAAGACAGTTCTAGACTTTATAATTATCGCTTTTTCTTTTTTCGCTTGTTATATCCAAAGCATAGTGAAGCATCATCAGCTCATTATCAGACTCAGTCTTTAACAGCATAGTATAACACTCAAGCCAGATTATCTTACCAGTTGTCGATATCGTTTTATACTCTCCTTTATAAAAACGGCTGCCGTTTTTATATGTCTCTTTCAATATGTCCAGATTGAATGTGCTTGTATCTATCTCTGAGTTTTCTACCTTTATTACATATCTGTCCAGCCATTTTTTTGAAAATTCAGAAAGCTTGCAAGGAGCGGTAAATCCAATCGTTTTTAAAAGACTATTGCCGTTTATGTCAGTGACATCTTCTTTTATCAAGTCATTATCGACGCTTGCATAAATACAGAAGTAAGCATTTTTCAAAAAAGCGTTTTTATATTGATTTGCCGATTCTATTTTGCTCTCGGCAGCCAGCAGGTAAGTCTCAAGAACATTTTGCTTTTTTATTTTTTCTGTTTCGCTCTTGTTGATATTATTGCAAAACAGCGTGAGTATTATTTCCTTATTTTCGTTTCTTGTCAAAATACCCGTCAAAACATACCACTCGTAATCTGATTCTGCGTTTTCTCTTATTCTCAATTTAATGTCGGTGTTCTTTACGCCTTTTTGTGAAAGTTCTGTTATATTGGGAATACTGATAAAGTTCAAAAACCTTTGAACGTCCTCATAATAAATCGAATCTTGCGAGAGATATTTTATGTATTCCTTTAAATCTTCGTCCATACCTTTCTTTTTTAAAACATCGTTTGAAAAATCATACTGATAGCACTCATAATTTGTATAATTAAGCTCTAAAACCTTATCGCACAAGTTATTTACAGTGTGGATAAAGCCTTTTAATATCTCGCGTTCAGAATTCTGGGTTGCGTGCATAAGCCTTGACTGCGCATTATATATTACCTCAAAATTCTTATCATTGGTAATATCTTTAAGAGTACATATCCTCTTGACCGATTTCCCGTCTCGGTAATAAATAATACTGCACTCTTTCCACAAAACAGAGTTTATGTCTTTTGTGCGGAACTGTATTTTTTCTTTGTTCTTTCCTTTTCTGTCAAGCTTAACATTTTTAATTCTCTCGGGGTTAAGGAAATTTGTAAGCCTTTCAACATCCGTACTGTCCGCCATACCTGTTATCATTAGTCTGCACAGCCTTGAATACGACATCCTATTGCTTCCGAACTCTTTATAATATAGAGTACCCTTTTTAATGTAAACTTGGTAAGCCAGATTGTTTTCTAAATTGATCTCCACAACGGCGTCAAAAACGCTGTCGATACATCTTTCCAGCTTGTCTATCCTATCGGTATTATGAATTTCCTCTCCTGATAAGTTGTCATTAGGAAAAACATTATTCTCCATATTGCTTGCTCCTTTTTTTGGCATTTTCAAATCGGCTGTTACTTTAATATTTATTTTACCACAAAAAATAAAATATAGCAAGTTAGAGGTTTGACGGTCTTGCCTCTTGTCTCTGGTATCTGAGCCTCCAGCGTCACGCCGGTCTTGCATCTAAACTTCATGATTTTAAACGCTTGACAAAATAAAATTATATGTTATAATATAAATGTAAAAGAGAGTGCTGCACACGGCAAATTAATGCCTAGGCGGTTTACTCCCCAGTTTGGTTATGAACAACCGTATCCTGGAAAGATTGGCGGTTGTTCTTTTTTATTTATATAAAAAAGCTTCTAATTTTTCTTATTAAATATAAGAAAAGCTAGAGTGATAATTTCGGTTATCATGCTAATGAATGAAAACAATTCATAAAATGATACCATATTATCACCCCCTTTCGGGGAGAAACCGCCTGCCTTTTTATGTACAGCACTCTCTTATACACATTATAAAATAAAATAAATATTTTGTCAAATAATGAAGAATTTAAAGACATATTAATTCTAAATATCTTAATTGTTTCCATTATCCATTATCCATTATCCATTATCCATTGTCCATTGTCAATTATCAATTAATAAGTCCGCCGTTGTACAAACTATAACATTAATCAAACTATACAAAGGCGGCACTGCGTGCAGGGGTCACCCCTGCCGGCTCGCCGGTCTTGCTTATTGCTTCTAGCAATATCTAATTCCTATGTACTAGTCCGCCGTTTTGAAATGATACACATTAGGATAAATTTCTAATAGGCGGCAGAGCCTCCGGCGGCTCGCCGGACATATTTATGCCCGTACTTTCATATACATAAATGAAAAACTGTATAGAAAGCGGGGCATTAATTTATGATCGTAAAAACATTTAAAGTAAGAAAAAAAGGGTTAGTCATATGCGGCGGTATACTTATTGCACTTTTGGTGATACTTATAGTTTGCGGAATCGTGCATAAGGCTACGGCTAAAACATACCCTATGAAAACCGAGAGCGAAAGACAGGCGTTTATGAGCGAAATGGGCTGGGAGGTCTCTGAGGAATATACAAGCTGTAAAGTAGTTTCAATACCTGAGGAGTTTAACGAAACATACGAAAGCTATAACGAGCTTCAGAAGGAGCAGGGCTTTAATCTAAAGAAGTATAAAGGAGAAATGGTTGAAATTTATACATATGCGGTGTATAATTATCCCGGAAATCCTGAGAATGTTGTTATTAATTTGATGGTGTTCGACGGTAATTTAATAGGCGGAGATGTTTCATGTAATGAGCTTGACGGATTTATGCAGGGACTTAAAAATCCTGATCCGGACGATAAAGCGTCGTTAGATGAAAATGAAGCTGAAGAAGAGGAAATCGTTGAAGATGAATCAAAGAACTCTGAGAGCTCGTCGGCGAAATCTAAAAAGGATAAGGAAAACGCTAGCAGCAGTTCAGATGTGAATTCTAAATCTGATAAAAAACAAGCCAAGAACGCCTTCGACAGCAGTTCGGACAGTGCAGAGTCGGATTTGGACGGAGAAGCTGAAGAAGAAACACAAACTGCAAATGTGACCGATAACAGTGATACGGAAGAAAGCAGTACCGAGCAATCTTCTCAAAATACTTTAGCAGAAAGCAGCTCTCAGCAGTGGTAAATTAAAATTAGTTTAATAAAGGAATTAAAAATGAAATCGGAAATAATGCGCGTTGATAAGTATATTTCAAATCAGTTGAACGGCGTTTCGCGAAAAGACGCTAAAGCCCTTTGCAGAAAAGGCGAGGTCTTAGTCAATGGTAATGTTGTGAAAAATAGCGATGAAAAGATAACTGCCGGAAAGGATACTGTCACCGTTCAAGGTGAGGAAATAGCTTATAAGAAGTATGTGTATATTATGTTGAATAAGCCTCAGGGGTACGTTTGCTCCACACACGATGGAAAATCTCCGACTGTGCTGGAGCTTGTTCCGCCTGAGCTTTTTCGTGAAGGATTGTTTCCCGCAGGTAGACTAGATAAGGATACTGAGGGGTTTGTGCTTCTGACCAACGACGGCGAGCTCGCCCATAAAATGCTCTTGCCTAAAAGCCATGTTGAGAAAAAGTATTACGTTGAACTAGAAAAACCTGTGGAAGACTATTATATCAGTGAGTTTGAAAAAGGTATGGAAATCGACGGCGGCGACGTTTGCCTTCCTGCTAGGATAGAATTTGTTCCAGAAAATGAAAAAGCTTGCTATGTCTATATTAGTGAGGGTATGTACCATCAAATAAAAAGAATGTTTCATAAATTGTTAAATAAAGTCGTTTTTTTGAAGCGCGTTAAGATAGGAAATCTTGAAATGAACCCGGATCTTGCTCTCGGAGAGTGTTTGGAACTTTTGCACAAAGATGTTGAAAAGATTTTGTGAGACTTGGAAGTAAAATTATACAGATTTAGTAATTATAAATAATTTCTCTGTTCAAACTTTAGTGAAAAAACCGTTGAAATTACCCTTTTAAATTTGTTATCATATTATTAGGCAAATTTACTTTTTAAAATATATTAACGGGAGGTCATACATAAATGGCAAGTGTATCACTAAAGGGAATTTACAAAAAGTATCCTGGTAATGTTGTGGCTGTTTCAGACTTCAACATCGAAATCAAGGATAAAGAGTTCATCATTCTCGTTGGCCCGTCAGGCTGCGGAAAGTCAACAACTCTTAGAATGATCGCCGGTCTTGAGGAAATTAGCGACGGCGAGCTCTATATCGGTGACAGATTAGTCAACGATATCGCTCCTAAGGACAGAGATATCGCTATGGTTTTCCAGAACTACGCTCTCTATCCTCATATGACCGTTTTTGAGAATATGGCGTTCGGTCTTAAGCTCAGAAAGGTTCCTAAAGACCAAATCGCTAAAAAGGTCGAGGAAGCCGCTAAAATCCTCGATATCGCTCACCTGCTCGATAGAAAACCTAAGGCTTTGTCCGGAGGTCAGAGACAGCGTGTAGCTTTGGGTAGAGCTATCGTTCGTGAACCGCAGGTGTTCCTGCTAGATGAGCCGCTCTCAAACCTCGACGCTAAATTGAGAGCCCAGATGAGAACTGAAATTTCTAAACTCCATAAGAGATTGGGTACTACGTTTATCTACGTTACCCACGACCAGACTGAGGCTATGACTATGGCTGATAGAATCGTCGTTATGAAGGACGGCTTCATTCAGCAGGTCGATACCCCGAATAACCTATATCAGCACCCTGTTAATCAGTTCGTTGCCGGTTTTATCGGCTCGCCTCAAATGAACTTTATCGACTCTAAATTGCTTAAAGTCGATGGAAAATATGTGATTGAGTTCGGTACAGAGGATACTAAGGAAACTAGAGGCGTTAAGTATACTGTCGAGGTCCCTGAGTCTAAATCAGATGAGAAACTCCTTGAACCGCTTGTCGGTAAGGAAGTAGTTTTGGGTATTCGCCCTGAGTGTATTCACGATGAGGAAATGTTTATTTCTTCTGCTAAAACTGGCGTTATCGATACTACCGTTGAAGTAGCTGAAATGATGGGCGCAGAAACCTACCTTTACCTCAACTGCGTAGGTATTCAAATGACCGCTAGGGTTTCTCCTAGAAATAACGTTAGACCTCAGGATAAAATTAAGGTCGCTATTGACCCAAATAGAATTCATATCTTTGAGAAGGATACCGAAAAGGCTGTCGTTAATTAATTAGCTTGTTTTCATAATTAAATTTTTTCCTTTTTGTAGACTTCCCCCATAAGTTGGTACCCTCCGGCTTTGGGGGTCGTCTTCTAAATTGCTTTGTGTGCGGACATGCCTTTTTGCGTTGACAGTCAATACAGTGTAAGTGTATTATATGTAATATTATGTTAACAAAGTTGTAAAAGCATTTTAATTGTATTTAGAGTTTAGTTGTGTTAACATTTATGAGTTGCTAAATAAAGGAATTTGAATTCTTGAAAAATTGCAATTTTAATGCCGTTTTTGACTATTTTGCACTGATATTGGTCTGATTGTTACTGAAATCTTGTAAAAAATTAGGTGTTGCTTTTTATTGCGTTTAGTGTTATAATACTAACACCCGTTGGATAAGGTTTACAATATATTGTTCGCTTTTTTGATTATTATGCACTGCTGATGGTGTAAATTTAATAAGAAAATTGTCAATATTTTAGTGTTGCAATTATTTTAGCGCTGTGTTATAATAACCTCAATGAGTTTTCTGGCGAAAACTTATGCAATGCATAAATGCATTGCCGGAAATCTAAAAGATTTCCGCATTGAGAACATTGTACCATAATTTAAGGCTGGCACCTTTTGCTTTGCTCCGCAAAGCAGTGAAGCTCCGTTTCACTAAATTATGTTATAATAACCTCAATGAGTTTTCTGACGAAGCATGAATTTATGAGATTTTTGACAAAAAATGAATTTATGAGTTTCTAGCGAAAACTACGCAATGCATTCATTACTTACTATTTAGTCAGCTAAATAAAGCAATTCATACAATTGTAAAAAAAAGTTTATGGTTTTTTTATTTTTGTTATTGCCTTATGCTGTATACTTTAATTAGTTATAATTCTAAGCTAAAAAATTCGGCTTAGCATTATATAAATCATTTCAATTTAAAAATTTTAAAAGAAAAGAGGTAAACAACATTGAAAATGAAAAGAAAAGCTTTAAGTGTTTTAAGCTGTTTAGCACTTATTGCTAGCTCTTTGCCATCTACGGCGGTTTTCGTTTCAGCTGCGGAGACAACAACGACTAGTCCTGGCGATCCGCAGTATGTTACCATTAAAGAGGGCGAAAAAACAACGTATAATGTTTTCGCTAATGGTACAGATATTGAGGTTGCTTTTGATGCAACGAAAGGAACGAATACTGTAACGTGGCTTGATGCTGAAGGAGCTAAAAACAAAATACAGTCAGTTCCAACAAACGCAAATGTATTTGCAGGATGTCATGGCAGTGCTACACCAGTTGGCACAGCAGATAAGCCTGTAAAAATTACAATTGACGGCGCACATTTGAATACTGTTTACGGCGGTGGACTTCATGAGTCAATTGTTGAAAATGTAGAAATAACAGTTAAAGGCGAAGCACAGCTTAATTGGGTTTGCGGAGGCGGAGCAAATTGTCTTATTAAAGACAACGAAAATGCATGTCAAGACAAAGGTTGGAAAGACAATGCAGCTAATTCCGCAACTTTAGTTAAGAAGGCAGTAGTTAATATTGAAGCCGGTACAGTTGCAAATGACGTTTATGGCGGCGGTGAAGGCTACAGCAAAACCGAAAATACAACCGTAAATATTAAGGGCGGTAAACTTACTTCTGTATGTGCCAGCGGTTCTAACGGTGCTACCGGTAATTCTGAGGTTAACATTGAAAGCGGTACTATTACATACGTTTACTCTGTAAAAAGAGGTAATCTTGCAAGCTCAGATATTACAGTTACAGGCGGTGAAATAACTAACCTTTATATAGGCGCAGCAAGCTATCCGAATATTACCGGTACTGTTGCAAAATCAAATGTAGACATCACAGGCGGTACTGTTAAAGAGTTACACGCAGGTAAATCAAACAATGAGACTTTGGATGTAGCAAAGCAGGAATATTCATTCTCAGCTAATCCAAGTTCTGTTGAAAAGTACAACGCAGACATTCAAGAGAAAAAGGATAAGGAAAATGCTTATTACTACTATGATGTATATCTAAATAATGACGAGAAGGATAATATAGGAGATAGTGCTGCAAACAAATTAGATAAGATTGTAAATGTTGTTAAAGGCAGCAATCAAAAGGATTATCAGGTAGTATATGTAGTGGCAAATGGATATAAAGTTGAAGCTACAGATGTATTAGAAGACGGTGTATGGAAAGCTACCAAAATCACTTGTGAAGACGGAAGCTATGTAAAAACAAACTACGACATTGTCAACTTGTTCGGCGGTAAGCATAATGATGATTCAACAACTGTTAATGGAGACATTACTTTGGACGGAACTACTCACGTTAAATATGTTTTCGGCGGCGGCTGGCATAAGTCAAGTACCGGCACTGCAAAGGTAACAATCAAGAACAACGCAGAAGTTTATAGAGTTCAAGGCGGAGCATCAAGCTTCTTAAGTTATGATAACGCAAACTGCGGTGTTCAGGGTTGTGATGGTTGCAATTACGAAGCTAATAAGAATAAAGAATGTTGGAAGCCAAATGGTGATCCAACGACAGCTGACTATGCTGAGGCTAAAGCACGCGTTGAAAGCGCAGAGGTTATCATTGATGGTTGCAAAAACTCATACAGCGATCCAATCAGCGGCACAACTTTAAAGACTATTGTATACGGCGGCGGTGAAAGCTACGCTTACACAGGCTCAGCTACAGTTACAGTTAAATCAGGAACTGTTGAGACTGTTTATGCCGCAGGTTCTAACGGTAATACAGCTACGGCTGAGGCAAACGTTGAAGGCGGAACAGTTAATAGTCTTGCATCTGCAAAGAGCGGAAAAGTTGGCGAAGTTACTGTAAACGTTAAGGACGGTGCAGTAAAAGAGTTAGTTGTCGGCGCTCATGCTAATGTACATGGTATGGCAAGTGTTGATTCTGCTAAAGTAACTGTATCAGGTGGTACGGTAACTAAAGTAATTGACGGTGACGTTGATAAAAATGGTGAAACTAAGAATACCGAGACTAATAAAGAAAAGTATGATATCGTTGCTGACGGCGGAACAATTACAGAGATAACTGGTTCTAGTGATAGTAGTGCAGCTGAATACGGTGAAGCAGGAAATATTGACTGCCACCATGATAAGTATGCTAAGCTTGAAGAGACAAAGGGAACTCATGCAACTTGTGAAAAAGCCGGAACTTATGATTATTGGAAGTGCAGCAACTGCAAACGTTATATCATAGTTAAAGATGGCGAATATGAAGACGTTACTAACGAACAGGGCGACGGCGTTGATGAAACAAAGATCGTTATGGAATCTGGTCCAACACACCACGTATACGACGGTGAGATAATAGTAACAGTTGACGCTAAGTGCTTAACTGATGGTATGAAGTCATACACAGTATGTACAGTATGCGGAAAGCAGAAAGCAATTGTTACAGATGAAAACGGCGAATACATTAAGGAAGTTGCTGCTGATAAGTCTAAATATCAGTATACAGACACAATTGGCGAGGATAAGATAGCTGATAAAGACTTAGTTATTGAGGCATTGGGTCACTTACCAAAGACAGTGCCTGCTATTGAATCAACTTGCACAAGTGAAGGTAGAACAGCTTGGGTTATGTGCGATAGAGATGGTTGCGGCGTAACTATTGTTGCACCAACTACAACACCTAAGAAAGACCACACTTATGGTCAAGAAATCGCAGAGAAAAAGGCTACATGTAAAGATCCTGGAACAAAGGCACACTATCAATGTTCAGTATGTAAGAATTTATTTGTTAAAGATGGTGATGTATATACTCAGGTTACAGAAGATCAATTAGTAATTCCTGCAACAAACGAGCATACATGGGGCGAATACACATCAAACAATGATGCAACATGTACAACACCTGGAACAAAGACAGCTGAATGTTCAGTATGCGGTGCAAAAGACACGCAAGAAGATACTGATAATCCTGCAAAGGGTCATAGTTACCTTGAGAATTTGAAGGAAGAAGTTCCAGCAACATGTACAGAAGACGGAATTAAAGCACACTATGAGTGTACAGTCTGCGGAGCAAAATTCGTAGAGAAGGTTACTGAACCTGAGCCTGATGATTCATCAAGCGAAACTGATTCTTCAAGCGAGACTGATTCATCAAGCGAAACTGAACCAACAAGCACAACAACTGCTTCTTCAAGCGATAGTGATTCGAGTTCATCAGATTCATCAGAGCCAGAAGCTACAGTTAAGGAATATGTAGAAGTAACAGAAGAAAACTATGACGAGTTACTAAAGATTCCAGCATTAGGACACAATGAAGTTAAACTTGAAGCTGTAGAAGCAACATGTACAGCAACTGGTTTGACAGAAGGATTGAAGTGCGACAGATGCGGAGAAGTTCTTGTACCACAGACTGTAGTACCTACAATTCCTCACAAGAATGATGTTAAACTGGAAGCAGTAAACGAAACATGTGAGACATGGGGCTTAACTGAAGGTGTTAAGTGCAGTGTATGCGGTACAATCACTACACCACAGACCTTGATTCCACCTCTGGGACACGACTATGATGCAAACGGTGTATGCAAGCGTGACGGAGCAATCAAGCCAGGTGTTGTACAGCCGACACAGCCGACAAATGTAACTCAAGCACCTACAACTGCAGGTCCTAAGGTATCAGTTAAGGTATTAAAGATCACACAGGCTAAGCTTACAAAGCTCAAAGTTAAGAGCAAGGCAAAGAACAAGATCAACGTAAGCTGGAAGAAGGTAGCAAATGCTAAGGGCTATCAGGTAGAAGTTTCAAAGAGCAGCAGCTTCAAGTCGGGAGCTAAGGTATTAAAAAAGACCACTAAGAATTTGAAACTGACAATCAAGAACAAGAAGCTCAAGAGCAAGAAGACCTACTATGTACGTGCAAGAGCGTACACGACATACAAGGCTGCTGATGGTTCTACAAAGAAGGCATACAGCAAGTGGAACTTTGTTTTAAGAAAGGTTAAAATCAAGTAATTCTTTCAACTCAGATTAAGTAATACAATTCAATAGATTGTTTACTTCAAAAATGGAGACTAAGCCGATGAGGTTTAGTCTCCTTTTTAATTGTGGGCAAGCAAAAGAATGGGGTTAACGAAAAAACCACTAGGGAGGAGCATCTCCCCAGTGGTTAATAAAATATATTTACTTAGCGTATTCAACAGCTCTGCTTTCACGAATCAAGTGAACTTTAATTTGACCCGGATAATCCAATTCGTTTTCGATTTTATTAACGATCTCACGAGCTATAAGTATCATTTTTTCGTCGTTTACCTTTTCAGGCTTAACCATAATTCTAACCTCACGACCTGCCTGAATAGCGTATGATTTCTCGACGCCTTCATAAGATGAGCATAACTCTTCAAGTTTTTCTAAACGTTTGATATAGTTTTCGTAGTTTTCGCTTCTTGCCGCAGGTCTTGCAGCTGAAATAGCGTCAGCGGCTTGAACTAAAGCGGCAATAACAGTTTTTGTTTCAACGTCACCGTGGTGAGCTTCAATTGCGTGAATAACATCTGGGTTTTCCTTGTATTTTTTACATACATCTACGCCGATCTGAACGTGCGAGCCTTCAATTTCATAGCTAAGAGCCTTACCGATATCATGCAGAAGACCGGCCCGTCGTGCGAGGTTGGCGTCAACGCCAAGCTCAGACGCCATCATACCGGCGAGGTGAGAAACCTCAATGGAGTGATTTAGTACATTCTGACGATAGCTTGTTCTGTAATGCAGTCTGCCGAGCAGCTTAACAAGCTCGTTATTAATGCCGTGAACGTTAGTTTCGAGAACTGCACGTTCACCTTCCTGTTTGATTTTATATTCAACTTCACGTCTTGCTTTTTCAACAGATTCCTCAATGCGGGTAGGATGTATCCTACCGTCCTGAATTAACTTTTCCAGTGCGATTCTTGCTACTTCTCTTCTTACCTGATCAAAACAGGAGAGGGTAATAGCTTCTGGGGTATCGTCGATAATCAAATCGACGCCTGTGAGAGTTTCGATGGTACGGATATTTCTTCCCTCACGACCGATTATTCTTCCTTTCATTTCGTCGTTAGGCAGCGGAACCACTGACACAGCGGTTTCGGAAACCTGATCAGAGGAGCACCTAGCAATTGCGAGGGAAATATACTGTCTTGCCTTGTTCTCACATTCCTCTTTAATTTTTGCTTCATAAGCCTGAATTTTAACAGCTTTTTCGTGAATCAGCTCGTCCTCAAGGCTGGATAAAAGATGTTCTTTTGCCTGTTCCTTAGTAAACTCTGAAATCTTCTCCAACATATCGAGCTGGCTTTTCTTAATTCTGTCAGACTCAGCTAAAGTTTCCTCAGCTTTTTTCAGCTTAGATTGTAAAGCTTCTTCTTTTTTCTCGATATTATCCAGCTTTCTGTCCATAGTTTCTTCTTTCTGCTGGATACGTCGCTCATGTCTTGATACTTCATTGCGGCGGTCTTTAATTTCTTTTTCCGCTTCGGAACGATGTTTATGTATCTCTTCCTTAGCTTCGATCAAAGTTTCTTTTTTAATATTCTCAGCATTCTTTTTAGCTTCATTAACAATACGTTCAGCTTCCTTTTCTGCAGAGCCTATTTCTGCTTCGGCAGTACGCATTCTTGATTTTATACCTAGCTTAAATGCAATAAATCCGCACACAAGAGCACCAATTAAAAAAGCACCGCAACACAATAGTATAATCAACCATGTGTTCATTTAATAGCTTCCTCCTTCTATAAGTAATATTACTTAGGAAGGTATGCCCTATTTGTGTATTCAATTTTAAAATTTTAAATAGTTTTATAGTAACATTTACCTTCAAAAGTAAAGTGTAATAAAATAATAATATCTATACGTCAATAAGGATTTTACTTAGCAAAATAACCCTTGTTGTATAAATACAATAATATACAGGTTCATTATACTATATTTTGTGCATTGTGTCAAGTCCAAATATAAATAATTTAACATATGTATATTTAAGGAAAATTCGATATAATAATTAACATATTTATGAAACAATTAAAATAAAATGTGTTGACAAGTTTAAACAATAGTGCTAAACTATAATTAATATACAAAGCAATGATAAGGAAGCTGAATATCGTAATGTATTCTAAAGAGAATTTTGCCATGGCTGAAAGCAAAATGAATATTGATTTTCAGATACCGCCTTTGAGCTTCGTCTAATAAACGACGTAAACCTGCGTTAAAGGTACTAACGAGTCGCAGCTTTGTCTGCGAGAAATTGGGTGGAACCACGATTTATCGTCCCAAGGGATAAAAAATCCTTTGGGTTTTTTGTTTTCTTAAAAGGAGGACAATGTATGAAATTAAAGAAAAAAGGTGCTTTTATAACATTCTTTCTGTCTGTAGCCGCTGAGATTGCGGTTATGGTAATGTTCCTGCTCGCTGTAAATCATAAAATGATTATGTATGTAGCCCTACTGTTGGCGATAATGCTTTTTGTGTTTGTTTATTGGGCTAACACAGCGTTTAGAGAACTCAGCGTTGATAAAGACGGCAAGAGTGTACTATCAAAGCGAACGAACAGTATTTTTAATACAGTAAGCGCCGTTTTAAGCGTAAGTCTTCTTATAGTTGGAGTTTTGGTATTTGTGGATTATTACTATTATCCAATTTTCAGTAAGCGATAAATTAAATTTACAGATATAATATGATAAGAGAGGTAGAAAATATGATCAAATTAACATTAAAAGACGGAAGCATTAAAGAGGTCGAAAGCGGAATGTCTGCTGCTGAGATTATAAAGGGCATAGGAATGGGTCTTTATAAAGCGGCTTGTTCCGTTAAAATAAACGGCGATGTCAAAGACATAAGAACTATAATCGACAGCGACTGCGAATTTGAGGTTCTGACCTTTGACGACCCCGACGGAAAGAAAACCTTCTGGCACACAGCGTCTCATATTCTTGCTCAGGCGGTTAAGCGTCTTTATCCTGAAACATTGCTTGCTATAGGTCCGGCTATAGACAACGGTTTTTATTATGATTTTGACAGAGAAACTCCGTTTACAACAGAGGAGCTTGAAAAAATAGAAGCTGAAATGAAAAAAATCGTTAAGGAGGGTCTTGAACTGGAGCAGTTTGAGCTTCCTCCTGACGAGGCAATAAAGTATCTGGAGGAGAAGGGCGAAATATATAAGGTTGAGTTATGTAAGGAACATTCTGATAAGGGCGAGCCTATTTCTTTCTATAAGCAGGGAGAGTTCACCGACCTTTGCGCAGGACCTCACCTTATGACGACCGCACCTGTCAAGGCGTTTAAACTTACATCTTGTACGGGTGCTTATTGGCGCGGAAGCGAAAAGAACAAGATGCTTTCAAGAATCTATGCTACAGCTTTTCCTAAGGCAAGCGAGCTTGAGGAATACCTAGACCGCCTTGAGGAGGCTAAAAAAAGAGATCACAGAAAGCTTGGCAAAGAGCTTGGACTTTTCACTCTTATGGACGAGGGACCGGGATTCCCATTCTTCCTGCCAAAGGGTATGATTTTAAAGAACACGCTTATTGACTACTGGAGAGAGGTTCACACCAAAGCGGGCTATCAGGAAATTTCTACGCCTATGATGATGAACAGGGCTTTGTGGGAGCGTTCAGGTCACTGGGATCACTACAAAGACAATATGTATACAACAGTGATAGACGAAACCGACTTCGCAATCAAGCCTATGAACTGTCCGGGAGGACTTTTGGTTTATAAAACCCAGCTTCATTCGTACCGTGACCTGCCTTTAAGACTTGGCGAGCTTGGACTTGTTCACCGCCACGAGCTATCGGGTGCATTGCACGGTCTGATGAGAGTACGCTGCTTTACGCAGGACGACGCTCATATCTTTATGACAAAGGAACAGATAAAGGACGAGATAAAGGGAGTAGTTGCGCTTATTGATGAGGTTTACAGTCTGTTCGGATTTAAGTATCACGTTGAGCTTTCAACCCGCCCTGAGGATAGTATGGGAAGTGATGAGGATTGGGAGGTAGCTACCGATTCACTGAAGGATGCACTTGATGAAATAGGTCTTGATTTTGTTATAAATGAGGGTGACGGAGCATTTTACGGACCTAAGATAGACTTCCACCTTGAGGACTCACTGGGTAGAACATGGCAGTGCGGAACGATTCAGCTTGACTTCCAGCTTCCTGAGAGGTTTGAGCTTGAATATACAGGCGCTGACGGGGAAAAGCACCGTCCTGTAATGATTCACAGAGTTGTGTTCGGAAGCATAGAGAGATTTATTGGAATTCTTATCGAGCATTTTGCGGGAGCGTTTCCGCTGTGGCTTGCACCTGAACAGGTTAAGATAATTCCTGTATCGGATAAGCAGCTTGATTATGCAAAGGATCTGCTCTCTAAGCTAGAGGCTGAACACATAAGAGCGTCGATAGACGACAGAAGCGAGAAGATGGGATATAAGATACGTCAGGCTCAGCTTGAAAAGATACCTTATATGCTTGTTGTAGGCGATAAGGAAATGGAGGACGGCACAGTTTCGGTGCGTTCGAGAAAAGACGGAGATGTAGGTAAATTATCGGTAGACGAGCTTGTATCTAAGCTTGTGGAGGAAATTAAAACTAAAGCAAGATAGAATAAATAAAAGGGCAGTCTGAAAACAGATCGCCCTTAATTTGTGTTAAATTATTATAAATGTTTGTATTAAGAACATTAAATAAGCTGAATATTGTCCCAATGACGCCGCTTAAAAACACTTAATAAATTGTGAATAAAGTAGACTTGCCTTTGTTTTGCAAATCCAATTTATAAATTTTTTATTAAATCAAGTGCATATTGCACAAATAATTTATTATACTTTTGTATGAAGTAAACAGTTTACGTCAAATTGCACAAGAAAAAGTATTTATTTATCTTCTTCAAAAACCTTGACAAACAGTAGTAATATTGCTATAATTATAACGAGAAATTTACATCTATTTTGAGCAAAATCACAATAACACACCTCTGAAAATGTGTTTTTGTAGTTTGTTTAGGCTGAAATTTCAAAAAACGGTAGGTATCTTGTCCCCGAAAAAATAATATGTGCAAAATGCACAAAACGTCTATATTAAACATCAAGCCGGAGAGAAGCTATGAGCATTATTCTTAATACAAAAGACGTTTGCCGTGACTTTAAGACGGGAAATGATATTGTTGTAAATGCTTTAAAGAATGTAAGCGTTGATATTGAGGAGGGTAAGCTCACAGTTTTGAGAGGACCTTCCGGCAGCGGAAAGACAACGCTTATTAATATTTTAGGCGCACTTGATTATCCTTCAAGCGGCGAGGTATGGTTCGGCGGAGAGGATATTACAAAGCTTTCTGAGAAGAAGCGTGACAGCCTGAGACGGTATGATATGGCGTTTGTATTTCAGTCGATTGCCCTTATGTCGGCTATGACGGCTTATGAGAATGTCGAGTTCGGTTTAAGGCTTGCAAATGTTCCTTATTCTGAGCGTGACAAGCGTACTCGTGAGGTTATGAGAAACGTCGGTTTGGAGAAGCGTATGTTTCACCGTCCCGGAGAAATGTCTGGAGGGGAACAGCAGAGAACGGCTATCGCAAGGGCTATTGCCCATAAGCCGAAAATCGTTTTTGCCGATGAGCCTACCGCAGAGCTTGACTCTGCTACTTCTCTGCACATAGTTAAGCTGTTTAAAGAGCTGGTCGAAAAAGAGGGTATGACCATTGTTATGACCACTCATGACCCGAGTATGATGGAGGTCGCAGACAGGGTTTATACATTAGAGGACGGTGAGATTGTTGATTGATGATTTCGCCCTGAACGGCACACAAGAAGCCGTCAGAGGTACGCAAACACAAATGACAGTCGGAAATCGTGCAGATTTGTCGGACAATAATTTGTCCTACGATGAAACAGTACCGTCTGAAAATGATAAATATATGATAAGATGTGAAAATCTAGTTAAAATCTATAAGACATCAGAGGTTGAAGTCGTTGCCCTTCAGGGGCTTGATTTAGATGTTGAGAGAGGCGAACTTGTAGGAATTGTCGGAAATTCGGGAAGCGGAAAGTCAACGCTTTTGAATATGCTGGGCGGTCTTGATAAGCCGTCGGCAGGAAGGCTTATCGTTGACGGGAAAAATCTTCTCAAGTTTTCGGATAAGGACTATATGGATTACAAGCGTAATACTGTAGGCTTTGTCTGGCAGAACAATGCGAGAAACCTCATACCGTATCTGACGGCGGTCCAGAATGTTGAAATGCCGATGCTGTTAAAAGGTTCGAAAAAGAGGCGGGAAAGAGCGCTGGAGCTTTTAGACAAGGTAGGTCTTTCGCACAGGGTAAATTCAAAGCTTGATCAGCTTTCGGGCGGTGAACAGCAGAGGGTTGCGATAGCGATCGCTCTTGCTAACGATCCTAAGCTGATTTTAGCAGATGAACCTACGGGTGCTGTCGACACAAAGACGTCGGAGATGATTTTGGATATCTTTAAAAGCCTAAATAAAGAAGAAGGCATTACAATAGTTATCGTTACGCATGATATAAAGCTTGCAAATCATATAGACCGTGTAGTCGCAATAAGAGACGGCAGAACAAGTTCGGAAATCATACGGAAAAAGTCGATGGCTGAAGAGCTTGGAGAGCTTGGAGATATTGTCAATGCGGACGAAAGCGACGAGGATCTCCGTGAGGAGCTTATTGTTCTTGACAGAAGCGGTAGGCTTCAGATACCGAAAGACTACATCAAATCTCTTGGAATTAAGGGCGGAGATAAGGTAAAGGTAGAGCTTGATGAAAATAAAGGCAGAATTGAAATTTTCAAATCAGGCGTTTAAGTTTTGTCAACCAAATGGTGAATATATCAGAGGTTTAAAATAAGTCGTAGCTTGGCTTAAACCTTAATGCAGAATTTATTTTAGAAAGGTGGATTTATAGTGAGAAAAAAATTGTTCAAGCGTACGCTTTCTTATGTATTGGCGCTTGCTATGATAGCAGCAACGGTTCCTGCCGTTATGGCAGATGACGCTGAAAAAACCAGTGCTGATACCAGTGCGCAGACAACATCTAATGAAGATATTGACATTATATCGCAGTCTTCAGGAGATACTATTTCTTACACTGAGTACCGAGAAAAATATGCTGAAGCTCAAAGACCTGCTGTTTCAGATAACGAGGGGTACATCTACGGAGGAAATCAAACAAAGTTTAAAGCCGGTAACGGCGCGCAGGTTTCAAAGAAAACTGTCGACGGAAGGGAAGCTCTTGATTGGTCTAATCAGGAGGGTAAAATATCTTTCCCTGTCAATGTTTCAAAAACCGGCGTTTATAATGTAAAGATTTCTTATGAAATTCCTGCCGGAGGCGCAACAGGAGTTGAGCTTAATTTAAAAATAGACGGCAAAACGCCTTATGATACAGCTTCGAGAATCACGCTTGATAAGAGATGGGTAAACGAAACTGAGATAAAGCAGGATTATCACGGAAATGATATAAGACCGGGACAGGTTGAGCAGGTATGCTGGCAGGAAAAATACTTTGCCGACATAGACGGACTTTATGACGATCCGCTTTGGTTCTATCTTGAAAAGGGCAAGCACACTATTTCATTTGAATCGACCAAAGCTATGATTGCTATTGAAAGTATAAAGCTTTATCAGCAGGCTGAACCTGAAGCTTATAAGGCTCCGTCGGAGTCAGAGCTTTCTCAAAATAAAGACGCTGATATTATTGGTCTTGAGGGAGAAGAAGCGGCATATAAAACGGACAGAGTTCTTTATCCGACAAGCGATAAGGATTCTTATTTGACATCGCCTTCAGACCCGAACAAAACAAAGTACAATACAATAGGTTCTGCAAACTGGACGCAAGCTACGCAGGCAATTACATGGAAGTTAAATGTTAAGACCTCAGGTTATTATAAAATAGGAGTAAGGGCAAGACAAAACCAAATGAGAGGCTTCTATTCTAACAGGAGATTTCTCATAGACGGAGTTGTTCCGAACAAGGAGTCGGATCAGGTTAAATTCTACTATAATACAGAGTGGGAAGTAACAACTCCAAAAGACGCTGACGGTAATATTATTTACTATTACCTCGAAGCCGGAGAGCACGAGCTTACTATGGAGGCTGTTCCGGGTGAGATAGGCGAGGTTATGTCAGACCTTGACGATGTAGTTTATGCAACTACAAGCTATTACAGAAGAGTAAGACAAATAACAGGACCTGATCCTGACGAATACAACAACTATATGATAGATGTTGCTATACCGTCTATCGTTCCTGATTTTAAAGAGCTGGCTCAGACTTTAAGAGACAAAAAGGCTTACATAGAAGGTTTGACCGGTACTTCCGGAACAGAAGCCGTAACTCTTGAGAAAATGGCTTTAGTTCTCGACCAGTGTATTGAAAGACCTGACGATATCCCGTCGCTTCTTTCGCAGATTAAGGACAATATCACTTCTGTTTCATCTTGGGTAAGAGAATACAGAGGTCAGCCGCTTGAGGTCGATTTGATCGAGGTAGTTCCGGCAAGCAAGGAATTTACATCTGTAAAGAAAACCTTCTTCGGCGGACTTAAGTTCGGATTTGACTCATTTGTAGGTTCGTTCTTCTCAGATTACAACTCGCTTTCAGCAGAGAGCGAAGACAATATTACTGTTTGGGTTTCACTCGGACGTGACCAGGCTCAGGTCGTAAACCAGATGGTTGACAGTGATTTCAATCCAAACTCGGATACAAAGGTTTCCATAAACCTTGTGCAGGGAGGAGTTGTTGAGGCGACTCTTGCAGGAAAGGGTCCTGACGCGGTACTCTTCCTAGGAGGAGACTTCCCTATTCAGCTTGCCGCAAGAGATGTTTTGACAGACCTTACGACCTTTGACGATTATGACGAGGTTATGTCACGCTTCCAGACGGACGCGGCTACACTATATAAATATAATAAGGGCGTTTACGGAATCCCGGTAAGCCAGTTAGTACCTATGATGTTCTATCGTACTGATATTCTGGCTGAGCAGGGAATAAACCCTGAACGTGATTTGCAGACGTGGGATCAGTTGATTTCGATACTTCCGCAGCTTCAGAGGAACTATATGGAGGTTGGATTGATACTTCCGATAGCACAGAACTTAGGTAACGGAATAACGACCGTTTCTACGACTACCGAGTGCGGAAGCACATTCGCATCGCTGATTTTGCAGCAGGGCTTGAATTATTATAATGAAGAACAGACTAAAACTACGTTTGACACTCAGGAAGCCGTTTCTGCGTTTGAGAAGTGGACTAAGTTCTATACAACATACAGCTTCGACCAGACGTATGACGCATTCTCAAGATTTAGGACGGGAGATATGCCGATCCTTATCAAGGAATACAACTTCTTCAATCAGCTGTCCGTTGCGGCTCCTGAAATAAGAGGATGTTGGGACTTTAAGCAGATTCCGGGAACAATACAAGAGGACGGCTCTATAAGCCACGCTTCAAACTCGTCGGGAACCTGCGGAGTTATATTTAAGAAGTGCAAGAACCAAGAGGCTGCATGGAACTTCTTAAAGTGGTTTACATCTACTGAATCACAGATAGAGTATGCAAACGATATTGAGGCTATAATGGGTACTATGGGTAGATTTGATACCGCTAACCTTGATGCTTTAGAGGGCGAGTCATGGTCTACAACTGAGGTCTCAAAGATAAAGTCTCAATTTGCAGAGCAGGTAGAGATTCCGGTTATTCCGGCGTCTTATGCAGTTACAAGAAACGTGATGAACGCATTTAGAGAAACTGTAAACAACGCATCTAACCCAAGAGATACGTTAATGTGGTACAACAAGGATATTAACGCCGAGATCACTCGTAAGCTTAAAGACCTTAGTATGTACAAGTATGATGATAAATAGGAGGGAGTAATAGGTAATGGCAAAAACAAACGCAGCTGTTGCAGAAAAGCCTGTTTTAATGAGAGATAGGGGCAAATTCAGGAACACTCTGCATCAGATGAGAGTAAATATCGGTTGCTATGGAATGCTTGCTCCTTTTATGATATTGTTTACAATATTTATGATAATCCCTGTTATAATGTCGCTTCCTATGGGATTTACAAACTTTAATATGGTGCAGTTTCCAAAGTTTATCGGATTATCAAACTTCTATACCCTGTTCTTGAATGACGATATATTCTTGACAGCGGTAAAGAATACGTTGGTATTTGCAATTTTCACGGGTCCTTTCAGCTATGTTCTCAGCTTTTTCTTAGCATGGCTCATAAATGAAATGCACCCTGCACTGAAAACAATATTTACGTTCGTATTCTACGCTCCTTCAATGACGCCTTCGGTTTATGTAATTTGGCAGTTGTTGTTCTCAGGAGATACATATGGATATTTCAACTCGGTTTTACTGGACTTAGGCTTTATTAACGCGCCTGTTCAGTGGTTGACGGATACAGCTTATATGTTCGGAGTTGTTATCGTGGTTCAGTTATGGATCTCAATGGGCGCCGGTTTCTTGGCGCTCCGTGCAGGTTTCCAGAACATTGACAAGTCGATGTATGAAGCCGGAGCAATTGAAGGAATTAAAAACAGATGGCAGGAGCTTTTCACCATCACTATTCCTTCAATGGGACCGCAGCTGTTATTCGCAGCTGTACTTCAAATTTCGGCAGCATTCACAGTCGGAGTTGTAGGACAATCGCTTATCGGTTTGCCTTCTACCGACTACAAGGTTCACACTATTATGAACCACGCTACCGACTACGGTACGATACGTTACGAGATGGGATATGCTTCGGCAATATGTTTCGTTCTGTTCGCGGCGATGCTGCTGGTAAATAAGTTTATCAACTGGCTGCTCGCTAAGTATTTAGATTAGGGGAGGTGAATACGATATGTCAAAAAAGAGAAAGAAAAAGGATATAGAAAAGCTTAAAGTCAGAGACAAGAAAAAGAGAGTAAACGGCTCTCTCGGCGGAGATATAGTTATTTTCCTGTTTCTGTGTCTGCTTGGAATATTTATGATTTTCCCTATTTACTATGCGCTGATACAATCTTTCAAACCGGTGCATGAGCTATTCGTATTCCCGCCAAGGCTCTACGTTTTAGACCCTACTTTGTCAAACTATTCGGATATGTTTAAGATTGCCGCAAGCCTTTGGGTACCGCTTTCAAGATACATATTCAACAGCGTTTTTGTTACGATAGTTGTAACAGTTGCCAATCTGTTTGTATCATGTATGGCAGCGTTTGTACTTGCAAAGTGCAGATTCCCTGGAAGCAACGTGATAAACAAGATTATCGTAACAGCACTTTTGTTCACATCGCAGGCATTGTGGATAATGCAGTTCTTAGTAATGGCTTACCTCGGTATGATAAATACATACTGGGCGCTTATCCTGCCGAGTATTGCAACTCCTATGAACCTGTTCTTGATGAGACAGAGTATCACAACGATTCACGATTCAATGATAGAGGCTGCAAAGGTTGACGGCGCAGGATTGTTCAGAATTTGTTGGGGAATAGTTATTCCTAACTCAAAGCCTGCATTGATGACGCTTATCATATTTGCATTTCAGGCGGCATGGCAGATTCAGGGCGGCGCTCTGATTTACTCGGAGGAGCTTAAAACGCTTCCGACTATTTTGCAGCAGATAACCGCTGCGGGTATTGCCCGTCAGGGCGTTACGTTTGCGACAGCAGTATTACTGTTAATTCCGCCGCTGGTCGTATTCATGATAGCTCAAGGTAACGTAATGGAAACAATGGCTAATTCAGGAATTAAAGACTAACGGATAAACATTTAAAATAATATGTAAAGGAAATTAGGTGATAATGGTGTCGAGAATGAAGAAAATGTTTAAAAATATTGTCTCGGTCGGACTCGCACTAAGCATAACAGCGGCAATGTCTGTGACTTCGTATGCGAGTGAGCCGTATGTATCATACAACTATGATGCTTGGGGAGACGCTATTCCGTCGCAAAGCGGATACAGAGTTGATGAGACTATTACCGGCTATGAGATGGAGCTTGATAAGCTGGCTGACCCAAAGAGCGATTTGTTTATAAGCGAAGAAGAACCGACCGATCTTTCAGGGGCTTCTGATATATTCTACGAGGAGAGCTTAAAAGAATTTTGGATAGCTGATTCTGGCAACGACAGGATTTTAAGAACCGACTCAAATCTTAAGGTTATCGGATGCTATAAAGGCGTTACCGGGTCGCAGACGTCACTAGATGCGGAAACCGGTCTTTCAACCTTTTCTAACCCGACGGGTGTATATGTAAATATAGATAAAACAACAAACAAGCCTGTTATTTTTGTTGCGGACAATAAAAATGCAAGAGTTGTAAAGGCTGCGATTGAGTCGAAGAATTCGGCGGTATGCACGCTTGAGTATACAAAGCCTGATTCGGAGCTTTATGCAAACGCATCTGAAACATTTAACCCGTCAAAGATTTTGGTCGACAGCGCAGGAATTTTATATGTAGTTGTTTCATCTGTAACAACGGGAGCAGTTGTGTTTGATGAAACGGGTGAGTTTACGGGATTCTACGGCGCTAACAGAGTTGAGCAGACGGCTGCCGTTATCCGTCAGGCAATTTGGAGAAAGTTTGCTTCAAACGAGCAGATAGCGTCAATGACGAGAAACGTTCCGGTTGAATATGCAAACTTCGATATTGACAGCGAGGGCTTTATCTATACTGTAACAGAGGCGGCTAACGCTTCTACAGACGCGGTTAAAAAACTTAACCCTGCCGGTGAGAACATTTGGAACACCGCTACGGGAAACGAGTATGAATTCGGGGATTTGACTGAATATGCTTCTGTAGATACGGGAAGCTTTCTCTCAAGACTGACTGATATTGTTGTTGACAATGACGGAATTATAAATCTTTTGGACTATGAGACAGGACGTATATTCCAGTATACTCAGGATAATGATCTTCTGTTTATATTCGGTTCAAAGAACAGTACGTCTGACCAGAAGGGTACGTTCACAGCGCCGAACGGTATAGAGGCGGTCAATGAAAAAATATTTGTTATAGACGGTAAGAAGAACGATATAACAATATTTGTTGAAACTACCTTTGGAAAGTACGTTCACGAGGCTGCGGCTCTGTATGAAAAAGGGCTGTATGAAGATGCAATCGACCCTTGGAACGAGGTAATAAAGCGAGACGGTGGATATTCATTAGCATATTACGGACTCGGAAAGGCTTATTTGAACACCGGCGATTACGAAAAGGCAATGGAATATTTCAAGATCTCCGTTTCAAAGCGTTCTTATGACAGAGCTTATCAGTATGACCGTGATGATTTTCTGAGAGCGAATTTCACGCTGATTATAATAATTTTACTTATTATAATAGTTGCAATTATAGTTTTGAGAAGGCTTATTAAAAAAGGCAAAATAAAACTGCCTAAGATAAGAAAGAAACCGCAGAAGGAGGGTAAATAATATGTATGAATTTTCACAACTTGGTTGGCTGAAGCATGTTATTTTCCATCCGGTTGAGGGCTACGACGATTTAAGATGGAAAAAGAAAGGCTCAATGAAAATTGCCTTGGTTATCGTACTTTTGCTTTTCGTTGCTATGGTAGTAAAAAGACAGCTTACAGGATTTCAGTTTAATAATTCGTATGTAAAGATATTTAATATCGTACCGCTGTTTGTGCAGAGTATTGTTTACTTCTTTACATGGGTAATAGCAAACTGGGCTTTGTGCACGCTGTTTAACGGCGAGGGAACAGTTAAGAGGATTTGTATTTATTCAGCTTATGCGTTGGTACCTTATATCGTTGGTACGTTTTTGAGTGTGTTTATCTCGAACTTCATTGTAAGCGATGAGATAGTTTGGATGAATGTTATTTATTATGTCGGGCTGGGATGGTCGGTCGTTTTGATGATCCAGGCAATAAGAACAGTTCACCAGTATTCATTCCCGAAAACCATTCTGTCTATTGTGTTTACGCTTGTTGCAATGCTGATAATTCTGTTCTTGCTTGTTCTTTTGATAAGCTTGTTCCAGCAGGTGTATGTATTTATTGCGTCGATCTACACAGAGCTGACATATCGGTTTAGAGGATAAAGGAGGTAATAATTATGCGTGAAAGATTAAGAAAAATCATTATATCAGCATTAGTTGTTACCTTGATGCTTCCTATCGGAACTATGGTAGGTTCAACTGATAAAGAAACTGATTCACAGGCGGAAAGAAGCACATCTTCAGTTACCAGAAGCTCTGGCACAGATGATCTTCCTGCAAAAGTGACCGACGAGCAGGCGCTTAAAACCTGCAAGAAAGCAGCCGAGGCAGGCAATCTGGAGCTTTGGTATGATGAGGAGAATGAAAGGGTCTGTCTTATTGACAAAACAGCATCAACGCCTAACTACTGGTGGAGTACGCCGATAAATGCTTTGGCTGACGACACTCCGCTTGGTAAAACGTCCAGAGGCGATTCTTATATGAAGGACACCCAGAGACAGCAGCTTAACTCAGGTCTTGCGCTTGAGTACGGAGATCAGGCGAAGAGAACAACTTCTCCTCTGTATTCGGGAATTGAGTCGAGAACAAGGGATATTTGTAAAACTACTATGAAAGCTACCAGTAATGGAGTTTCATTTACATATGACTTCACAGATGGTTTTACTATTCCGGTAGAATATACATTGAGCGAGGACTCATTAACCGTTTCGTGTGACACAACGAAAATAAAAGAGGATAATATTTCCGTTGAGGACGGAAAGGTTTTAACTCAAATAAGTCTTACACCGTCTTTTGGCGCCGCGCCTACTACGGATATAAACGGTAAAAAGGTAAACGGCTATATGATAGTTCCTGACGGAAGCGGAGCTGTTATTGAGTATAACAACGGAAAATCAAGCTATTCAAGCTCGTATTCCCAGAAGGTTTACGGAAGAGATTATACTATTGTTCCGCTTACAGCTTCAAAAATTACAGAACAGGCTTATATGCCGGTAGCCGCAACAGTTTCAGGAAACAAGGCGTTAGTAGCGGTCGCAACGAGCGGAGACGCCAATGTTTCTGTAAACGCACAGGTCAGCGGACAGAACAATCAGACTTATAACAATGTTTATTTTGATTTTGAGGTAAGAACTTCTGATGATTTCTATTTAAGCGGCGAGTCGGATCCTCTAAAGGTTTTCCAGGAGGGCAATATAGCTCAAGACGAAATTTCAGTCACCTACTATCCTATCGCTAAGGATAATGATGTAAACTACGCAGATTGTGCAAAGGTTTACAGAAACTATCTGATAGAGAATAAGGGTCTTACTTCTAAGGTTAAGGAAAACGAATCGAACTTCTACGTTGATTTGTACGGCGGAGTAATAATGCAGAAATCGATTCTGGGATTGCCGTTCAATTTGAAAACGTCGGTAACGTCATTTGATCAGGCTAAGACAATTCTTGAAAAGCTTCAGGACAACGGCGTTACAGATATTGTTGCCAATTATAATGACTGGACGGATAAATCTATCGGAAAGAAGATTTCAACAAAGGCAAAACCGGCTGGTACTTTAGGCGGTAAGAATGATTTTGAAGATTTGATGTCGTTTGCGGAGTCTAACGGAATAAGGATTTATCCGTCACTGGACAATATGGAGATGGAGAGCAGTTCTTGGGGATATTGGACATTCTCAAGCACAGCTACAAGAGTTTCAAACGCATACTCCAGACAAACACAGTACAATCCGGCGTTCGGAGTGGATTCGGGAGTTGCACCCGCGCTTTTGACCCCGACGGTCTATTCAAAGGTATTTGACGAGATAACGTCGAGCTATAAGAAAGAAGAGCTTAAAAACATTTCATTCGGAGGTTTTTCTTCAAAGCTTGTATCTGATTTCTCGGCTAAGAATTTTGCAAGCAGACAGGATACTATGAATATCATCGTTAAAGGCTATGAAAAGGCTAATAATGATGTTGGTTCGATTTTGGCTGACGGAGCAAACTCTTATATAATTCCGTATGTTGACCATATTACGAATATCCCCGTTAATTCAAGCGGATTTAATATCGTTGACTACGATATACCGTTCTATCAAATGGTAGTTCACGGATATGTGCCTTATGCAACTCAGGCGATAAACAAGAGTTCTAATTCAGAAGAAACATTCTTGCTTGCTCTCGCTTACGGTTCGGCGATGCATTATGATATGCTTTATGAGCAGAGTTCAAAGTTATCTGATACTTCATACAGTGATTTGTACTATGCAAATTACGAGGGCTGGATAGATACGGCTGCTGCTGAATCAAAAGCTGCAAAGCAGGTTTTGAGCGCGGTAAGCAATAAGGTTATAACTAATTATCAAATAGACAGACAGAACAACATTTTAACGACAACCTACGGCAGTGAGGACGGAACTGCTAAAGAGTCGACAGTCAAAGTCGATCTGAATAACGGAAAGGTTTCAATCGACGGAGCAGATGTTGATGTCAGTCAGGTTATTAAGGAAGGAGGCGCACAAGGCTAATGACAAACACAGAAAATGTTGTTGCAACACCTACAAAGGAAGAAGTTAAGGCTTTGAAGCCTCCTAAGGGCGTTAAGCGCAAGGGTTTAAAAATTCCGTATGAAAGAAGAAAAGCACTGTACGGATATGCATTTATTGCATTGTGGATCATAGGAACGATTTACTTTTTCATACTTCCTTTGATTGAGTCACTTGTTTATTCGTTTAACGAGACTCAGCCACAAAGAGGAGTTATGCAGCTTGAATGGAATGGTCTTGGACACTACCACGACGCCTTTAGAAAAGACCAGTATTATTCACAGTATTTAGTTGAGATACTTGGTTCAACAGCTTTGAAAACGCCGCTGATTATTATATTCTCGATATTCGTTGCGGTTATATTGAACCAAAAGTTCAGAGGCAGAACCTTTGCAAGAGCAGTATTCTTCCTGCCGGTTATTATCGCAACGGGACCTGTTATTGAGATTATCAATGGTAATATGGATACCGGCGGATACGCAGCAGGAGGCGGCGAGCAGTTCAACACGCTGTTTGAGACTAATTTGGTCGACCAACTGCTGGAGTTTCTAGGAATCTACGGTATAAGCGACGCGCTTACCAACACTATCACATCGGTGACATCTGACATATTCAACCTTGTATGGAACTCAGGTATCCAGATTCTTCTGTTCCTCGCGGCTTTGCAGAACATACCGTTCTCGGCAAAAGAAGCCGCTCAGATGGAGGGAGCTACCGCTTGGGAATACTTCTGGAAAATCACTATGCCATACATAAGCCCGATGATATTAGCAAGTTTAGTTTACACAGTTATCGACTCGTTCGTCGACCCTGAGAATAAGGTTATGAAGCTTATTCTTACGCAGGGAAGCGACTGGAACTACGGGTATATGGCCGCGATGGCGTGGGCGTACTTCCTGATTGTTGGAGTGGCGCTTGCGATACTTGTTGCTATTATCAATAAGTTTGTATATTACGAAGTAGGATAAGGGGGGATATAGATGGCAACTAAAAAAGAAGAAAAACGCTTTGAAAAGGAAATGAAAGCCGCTAAAAAAGCGAAGAAAAAGGCTATGAAAGAGGCCGGAATCACTATAGATATCACCCCTGAACAAAAAAGATATAACAGACGTAAAGCCTTTGTAGGTTCGGTTTGGCCGATATTCAGATTTTTAATTCTGTTTGGTTTGTGTTTTATCATTCTGTATCCCTTGATATTTATGGTTTCAACAGCGTTCAGACCGGACGCACAGATGAACGACCCGTCTATTGTATGGATACCAAAAAGCTTGACGCTTCAAAACATTCAGGAGACTTGGGATGTTATGAAATACGGAGCAACTGTTCTTAACACAATAAAGCTGAACCTCGTTGCTTCTATTTTGCAGGTTATAACCTGCGCAATTACAGGCTACGGATTTGCAAGATTTAACTTCAAGGGCAAGGGCTTCTTGTTTGTAATCGTTGTTTTGATGATAATTGTACCGCCTCAGATAACAACTATCCCTCTGTATATGCAGTATTCGTACTTTAATCCGCTGGGATTGGTTAAATTGTTCACAGGCGACACCATTTCGCTCATCAACAGCGGACTTACGATGTACTTACCTGCATTGTTCGCTAACGGCTTAAGAGCCGGATTGTTCATTCTCATATTCAGACAGTTCTTTAGAGGACTGCCGAAGGAGCTTGAGGACGCTGCTTATCTTGACGGTTGCGGACCGCTTAAAACCTTCATAGTTGTAATGGTTCCTAATGCCGCTTCGTCATTTTTGACAGTATTCCTGTTCTCGGTAGTATGGTACTGGAACGACTACTATGTATCGTCTTCATTCTTCAACCAGAATGATACTGTTGCGTTAATGCTGAAAAATCTGACGGCAACGCTTCAGGCGGAACTGTTTAACAACCAGACTGTAGGTCCGCGTCAAATGATCGTTTGGCTGGAGTCCGGATGTATCCTCGCAATAACTCCAATACTTGTTATGTATGTATTTCTACAGAAATACTTTACAGAGGGTATTGAGCGTTCGGGACTTGTTGGATAAACAAATTACAGTTATTAAATTACCGACCGGTTTTATAATCGGTCGGTTTTTTGTATATAAAATTAGTATTGTAAACACTAAAATAACTGTATTTACAGTTGTAATAGATATGTAAAGTGTGGTATAATTTAAAAAAATTACATAAATTCATAGAAAGGTATAAGGTTATTATGAAAACATCTACAGAGCTTTGGTATAATAAATGGGCTGAGGATTGGAACGAAGCACTTCCTGTAGGAAACGGGAGAATAGGCGGAATGGTGTACGGCAATCCGTATTATGATACGATTTCGCTTAATGAGGACTCGGTATGGTCGGGTGGATATAGAGAAAGAAATAATAAGTCTGCGCTTGAAAACCTTAAAAAGGTAAGGGAGCTTTTGTTTGAGGAGAAGATTTCTGAGGCGGAGGATATAGTGCGTGACACTTTCTGCGGAACTCCGATAAATCAGCGTCATTATATGCCGCTTGGGGATTTCATTATAGATCAAAGAGGTTTGGGTGATATACAGAATTTTAAAAGAAGCTTAGACCTAAAAACCGCTATGCAGTCTGTTGAATTTTCATCAAACGGAATAAACTACACCCGTGAAGTTATAGCGTCTTATCCCGACAATGTTCTGGCTGTTAATATCAGGGCTGATAAAAAGGAGAGCATTAATATTCGCATACATATTGACGGCAGAGATGATTATTTCGACAATAACTCGCCTGTATCAGACGATGAAATTTTCTATTACGGCGGTATGGGCGGTGAGGACGGAATTAACTTTGCATCTTATATTAAAGTTATTCCGACTTCGGGAACAGTTAAACGCTGGGGAAGTTACATAAAGGCTGAGAAGTGTGACGAGATAACCATTTTGATTTCCTGCCAGACAAGCTATAGATATGCGAATTACAAAAAAGAGGCAAAGAACGATATTGAGAGGGCTTCAAAGTTGTCATTTGCAGAGATAAAAGAACGTCATATAAGGGACTATAAAAAATATTATGACAGGGTTAAATTAGAACTTGAGGATAACAGTGAGGGTAATTCGGCTTTTCCGACAGATGAACGTCTTGAAAATGTTAAAAACGGCGGAATGGACAACAAGCTGATTGAGCTTTACTATAACTTCGCTCGGTATCTGATGATTGCAGGCAGCCGTGAGGGTACGCTTCCTTTGAATCTTCAGGGTATATGGAACAAGGATATGTGGCCTGCGTGGGGCTGTAAGTTTACTATAAACATAAACACAGAGATGAATTACTGGCCTGCTGAAACGGCAGGATTATCTGAGCTGGTAACTCCGCTTTTTGACATCATAGAGAAAATGCGTCCAAACGGCAGAGTAACGGCGAGAGAAATGTACGATTGCGGAGGCTTTGTCTGCCACCATAACACAGACCTATGGGGGGATACTGCACCGCAGGATCTGTGGATGCCCGGAACTCAGTGGCCTATGGGTGCGGCATGGCTGTGCTTGCATATATGGGAGCATTATATGTTCACCAAAGACAAGGATTTTCTAAAAGAAAAGTACGGCACTATCAAAGAGGCAAGCGAGTTCTTTGCTGATTTTCTTATAGAGAACAAAAACGGTCAGCTTGTGACCTGCCCGTCTGTTTCTCCTGAGAATACATATTTAACAGAATCAGGGCAGAAGGGTTCGCTTTGCATTGGACCTTCTATGGACAGCCAGATAATTTACGAGCTGTTTACAGCGGTAATAAAGGCAAGTGAGATTTTGGGTATAGACTTTGATTATGCAGAAAAGTTAAAGTCGATGCGTGAAAGGTTACCCAAACCTGAGATAGGAAAGTACGGTCAGATAAAGGAATGGGCTATAGACTATGACGAGGTGGAGCCGGGTCACAGACATATTTCACAGCTTTTTGCATTATACCCTGCGGATATGATCTCTGTAAGAAAAACGCCGAATTTAGCAGACGCTGCAAGAGCAACTCTTAACAGACGGCTTTCTCACGGAGGAGGTCACACAGGCTGGAGCAGAGCGTGGATAATCAATCTTTGGGCAAGGCTCGGTGACGGCGATAAGGTTTATGAAAACATTGCGGCGCTTTTGTCTTACTCAACGAATAAGAATATGTTTGACAATCATCCGCCGTTTCAGATTGACGGAAATTTCGGTGGTGCGGCTGGAATATCAGAGGCATTATTACAAAGTATTAACCAGGAGATTATTCTGCTTCCTGCACTGCCTAAAGAGTGGGGAAACGGCTCGTTTGTAAACCTAAAAGCAAGGGGAGGATTTACTGTATCCTGCAAGTGGGAAAATTCAGAATTTCAAGAGGCTTTGATAGTTTCAAACTGCGGCGAGACTTGCAGGCTTGTTGTTAATGTACCTGTTCAGGTCTTCTGCGGCGGCGAGGAGATTAGCTGTGAGGAAAAAGACGGCGCAGTGGTTTTTGATACTTGTATTGGAAAAGAGTACGAAATTAAAAAGGTGTAGGAAAATTGTGATTTAGTTATAAGGTATTATTTCGGAGAGCAAGTTGAGATAACTAAATATAAAAAGCTATAAATAACAGTTAAAGCGTTCGGAATTATTTCCGAACGCTTATATCATGCGCTTTGACTATAATCTCAACCTTCAACAGCTGATTTTATATGTCAGCGTTAAAAGACTGTCTCCAAGATGCACGTTTTCAACAACGATATTATCAAAGTGTAGGTTCAAGTCGAAATGCGAAAAGTTCCAAAATGATTTAACGCCGAGCTCGATAAGCTTTTTCGCAACACTGAAAGCATTTTCTTTCGGCAGACAAAGAACCGCAATCGACGGAGTATTTACCTTACAGAAGCTTTCAAGATTTTTTATATCTGAAACCTCAATACCTGCAACGGTTTGCCCTATTATTTTTGGGTCGTTATCAAATATAGCGGTAAGCCTGCAGCCTTTTTTCTCAAAACTTATCTGAGAAGTTATGGCTTTGCCTAAGTTGCCTGCGCCAATCATAATGGTTTTGTATTCCTTGTCAACACCCAAAATACTGCCTATTTCTTCATGTAAAGCCTTGATATTATATCCATATCCCTGCTGACCGAAGCCTCCGAAGCAGTTTAGATCCTGTCGTATCTGAGAAGCGGTGGTTTTCATTCGTCCGGCTAGATCCTTTGAAGAAATGCGCTCAACATTTTCTTCAATCAGATCTTCGAGATACGAATAATATCTGGGCAGTCTTTTTATAACAGATGCCGAAATATCATTATTCTTAGCCACTAATCTCATCCCTTAAATCTTATAAATTATTTTATGTATTAACGTCAGGCTTTTACAAGTACGTCTAAACGCTTTCCTATTTCCTTTAAGAAGGTTTCTGAATCGACCTTTTTCTTGTTTTCAAGACTTGAAAGCAGATAAAGGTCGCCTGTCATAACGCCGTCTTCAATGGTTTGAATGGTAGTCTGCTCCAGCTTGTTTGCAAAATCAACTAAATCGGGTGTATCGTCAAGTTCGCCCCTTTTTCTCAAAGCGCCGCTCCATGCAAAGATTGTTGCGACGGAGTTTGTAGAGGTCTCCTCACCCTTGAGATATTTATAGTAATGTCTCTGAACAGTTCCGTGAGCGGCTTCGTATTCATAAATGCCGTCAGGAGAAACTAATACAGACGTCATCATAGCAAGCGAGCCGTAAGCCGTTGAGATCATATCGGACATAACATCGCCGTCATAGTTTTTGCAAGCCCAGATGTAGCCGCCGTTTGAACGGATAACTCTTGCAACAGCATCGTCGATAAGCGTGTAGAAGTATTCGATACCTGCTTGTTCGTACTTTTCTTTATATTCGTTATCGTATATTTCTTGGAAAATGTCTTTGAATCTGTGGTCGTATTTTTTGGAAATAGTGTCTTTTGTCGCAAACCAAACGTCCTGCTTTAAATCAAGACCGTAGTTTAGGCATGCTCTTGCAAAGCCTGCAATGCTTTCGTCTTTGTTGTGTATACCCTGAATAATACCGTCGCTGTCAGAGAAATCATAGATAAGCTCTCTTGACTCGTTACCGTCCTTGTCGGTAACAACAAGCTCAGCCTTTGAATCTTTGTCTACGCGCATTTCTGTATTTTTGTAAACATCACCGTATGCATGACGGGCAATCGTTATCGGCTTTGTCCATGTGGGTATGTAAGGAGAAATACCCTTTACGATAATTGGAGTTCTAAAAACAGTACCGTCTAAGATAGCCCTGATAGTTCCGTTAGGAGATTTCCACATTTCTTTTAGGTTATACTCGGGCATTCTTGCCGCGTTAGGGGTGATTGTTGCGCACTTAACAGCTACTCCGTACTTCTTCGTAGCCTCCGCGCTGTCAAATGTGACTTTGTCGTTGGTTTCATTTCTGTGCTTCAAGCCAAGATCGTAATACTCGCAGTTTAAGTCTACATACGGCTCGAGAAGTATCTCCTTTATCCACTTCCAAAGAATTCTTGTCATTTCGTCTCCGTCCATCTCGACTAGAGGCGTTTTCATTTTGATTTTTTCTGCCATAGCAATTCCTCCTTAATAAAAGTTATTTATTCATTCCACATCCACACTATAAATATCTGATTTACTCCTTCAATATTAACAGGACACGATTTGTAATCGTATATATCGTTTTTATCAAAGTATTCTGTAAACTGGTCGTACTGCTCGCTTCCTGAAAAGTCCAAACCGAAGCGGAAATCTCCCTTTGAGGAAAACTTCATTTTCTTTCCCTGCATATCCTTTTTGTAAGTATCAATATTAAGATAACCGCATCTTTTCAGACACTTGTAGCTTTTGCTGTCACCGGAGCCTTTCACCTTAATATAAGAGGCGGAAAGCCTTCCGTTATCAGTATAGGCGTACACATAAAGATTGTCAGAAACCTTAATGTCCTCGATTATTTCTGCGCTTTTGCTTCCTGTAGCTGTAAGAACGTCGGTAATTTCCGGCTTGTAGCTGAAAATGTTGATATATAAAACTATATAGACAATTATAACTGCAACAAGCAGGCATATGAGTTTGATCAGCAGTGATAATCCTGGTGTGTTCCGCTTTTTTCTTTTATCAGGGTAGCGAACAGGTCTTTGCGGATTTTGATAATAGCCATTCTGATTTTCACGTCTGTCAAATTCTCTGTAGCTTTGGTTTTGTCCGTCTCTGAAACTAGAATTATGCGGTGAATTGTTTCTTCTCATAGCTTTTGTCCTTATTTATTAAGCTGTTCTCTTGTATAATCTAAAAGTCCTCCTGCAAGAACAATATCCTTAGTGCGTCCGCTTAACTCGCACAAAACAGGAATTTTAACATTCTTAGATTTGTTTACAAGAGTAAGCTCGCTCTTTCCGTCCACTATATCCTGCCTTACGTTCTCGAGCAAAAGCTCGTCTCCCTGACCGATTTTGTCGTAATCGGCTTCGTTTACAAATGTAAGAGGGAGTATACCTGCGTTTATAAGATTTGCTCTGTGGATTCTTGCAAAGCTCTTTACCAAAACCGCCTTAACGCCTAAGTAGAGTGGAGCAAGCGCGGCGTGCTCTCTTGACGAGCCTTGTCCGTAGTTTGAACCTCCTACTATAATGCTCTTACCCAGTCTTAACGCTCTTTCGGGGAAGTCCTCGTCGCACACTGTAAAGCAGTGCTTTGAAATAGCGGGAATGTTAGAACGCAATGGAAGTATTTTAGCGCCTGCCGGCATAATGTGGTCTGTTGTTATATTGTCTCCGACTTTAAGCGAGCATGGAGCTTCAATAGTATCTTCAAGCGGAGAGGTTTTCGGGAAAGGCTTTATGTTAGGACCTCTTAAAATCTCAACGCTGTCCATTTCCTCAACAGGAACAGGAGGCACTATCATATTGTCGTTTATAACAAACTTTTCAGGGAGTTTAAATTCTGGCATATCGCCCAAAGTTCTCGGGTCTGTTAAAACTCCTGCTATTGCCGAAGCGGCAGCCAGTTCAGGAGAAACGAGATAAATCTGTCCGTCCTTTGTTCCTGAGCGTCCCTCAAAGTTTCTGTTAAATGTTCTTAAAGATACTCCCTTTGAATTAGGAGACTGTCCCATACCAATGCAAGGACCGCAGGCAGATTCGAGAATTCTTGCGCCAGCGTCTATCATAATTGACAATGCACCGTTTTGAGCAAGCATATTGAGAACTTGCTTAGAGCCCGGAGCGATTGAAAGTGAAACATCAGGGTGAACGGTTTTGCCTTTTAAAATGTGAGCGACTTTCATCATATCCATAAGAGATGAGTTTGTGCAAGAGCCTATGCAAACCTGGTCTATCTTCATAGGACCTAACTCAGCGACAGTTTTTATGTTATCAGGAGAATGAGGACAGGCAGCCATAGGAACGATTTTTGATAAGTCGATCTTTATCTCCTCGTCATAAACTGCGTCGTCATCTGCTTTAAGCTCTGTCCATACGTCTGCTCTGTTCTGAGCCTTTAGAAATTCAAGCGTTGTTTCATCAGATGGGAATATAGAAGTCGTTGCGCCAAGCTCTGCACCCATATTGGTTATTGTCGCTCTTTCGGGTACAGATAAGGATTTTACTCCTTCTCCGCAGTATTCGATAACCTTTCCTACTCCGCCTTTAACGGTAAGGATTTTAAGAACCTCTAAAATAACGTCTTTAGCGGCAACCCAAGGAGAAAGTTTTCCTGTGAGTTCGACCTTAACGATTTTCGGATAGGTTATATAATATGCTCCGCCTCCCATTGCAACTGCAACGTCAAGACCGCCTGCGCCGATTGCGATCATACCGATACCGCCGCCTGTTGGAGTGTGACTGTCAGAGCCTATAAGCGTTTTTCCCGGAATGCCGAACCTCTCTAGGTGTACCTGATGGCAGATGCCGTTGCCGGGACGTGAAAAGTAGATGCCGTGTTTTTTTGCAACCGAGCCGATAAATCTGTGGTCGTCGGCGTTTTCAAAGCCCGACTGAAGCGTGTTGTGATCTATGTAAGCCACTGAGCGTTCCGTCTTAACGCGGGGAACTCCCATAGCTTCGTATTCAAGATAAGCCATTGTTCCGGTTGCGTCTTGTGTTAGCGTCTGGTCGATTTTAATGCCTATTTCGTTTCCCTTTACAAACTCGCCGTCTACAACGTGGCTTTTAAGTATTTTTTCAGTTAACGTAAGTCCCATTTTCTAAAACCCTTTCTTTATTTTATTCTTTGTATTATTTTAAATCAAAACAGGGGGATTGTCAAGAATTTAACAAGCATTCGACAGTATAGTTAATTAAATATTAAATATTTAATATAAAATGGGGTAAATTTATTGTAAATAATAAAATGCTAACTGCTTTTTAATAATCATAGCGACGGTAATGAAATATACGTTATATTACACAAAGAAAGACATTGATTTTTGTATATGTCTACAAAGTTGTTTAAGTTACATAAAACTTCCTTTACTTTCTATAACTTTCATAATATAATAAAACTATAGAATTCTATAAACAATCTAAATTTAAACAACAAGGACGTGACATTATGAAATTCAAAAAAATTTTAAGTTTATCTTTGGCATTTTTAATGACATTTACCGCAACGCTAAGTTCGTCAGCTTCAATTTTTGCTAATGATGTTGAAATCCCAACAGAGGAAAGTCAGAGTTTTACTTCATCAATTTTTGAGGATTTGCTTTTAAAATCAGAAGAAAGCAATATAGAAAATTCAAATGATAACGAAATATCACCAATGTGGTTAGAAAATGGTCACAATGATATTATTAATTATAATATAGGTGATTTACCGCAATATTACTTAGACATTTTTACATGTACTTCTAAGTGGGCTGATATGTATTTTCCTTCAACAAAAAAAGATGCAGTTGCTAATATACCGGCATTACATGGAGCAGGAAATTATGTAATAAATCTAGAATTTTTATGGTATTTTGCAGTGTTTTTAGGAAGACAAAGTAACCCAACAAGTTATGATGATATGAATAACAAAATTATAGCAGCAAGAAACAGTGCAAAAGAAAAGATAAAAGGTACAACAGGATATACCACTACTCAGCTACAAAATTTAATTAAAGAATCTGGAAGGCTTGTTAAATACAATGGAAACACTGGAACTAATGATAACAAGCGTACAGCAATAGAAATGAAAATGAGAATATTAGGATATGCTGCGCATTTATTAGGAGATGTTTATTCTCATAGAACTATTCTTCATAATACAAATAGATTAACAATGAGTTATTTTACATCTAATTTAGCGACTGATGTTGCCAAAGGTATTGTTGAGTATAGATTCTTAGCAAAGCTACCTAAAGATGGTGGATATTTATTAAACGAAAATAATAAAACAATTGTAAATAGAACTTGTGTCGATAGTCCTAATTATTGCCCAAATCGATATGATGATGCAAAGTTTAATGTTTCATTACTGGTTACAGAAAAGTCATCAGAATATGATTATTATTGGTTTCTTTGTCCATGTAGTGATGATGTTAAACTAAGTAATTTTAAGAAATATGTAAAAAACTCAGGCTTGGACACTTCGGAGCTAACAGCTAGTCAGTGGGCTAAATATTCTACATAATAATTAAAAAAGGAGATTTTTATGAAGCTAAAAAAGCTATTATGTTTATTAATTACTGTTGTTATTGCAGTCAGTGCGTTTGCAGGTAATGCATCTGCATACTTCTATCAAGGAACATATGATGAGTATGTAAATGCACGAAAAGTAAAAGTTGGCAATTTTACTTATGTTATAAAGGATTATGCACAGTATGGTTCGGTGTATATTTCCAAAACAGCTACTGTTGTTGATATTCCTAATATTCAAAAGGTTGAAATACCTGAAAAGGTTACCTATGCCGGAATAGAGTTTACTGTAACTGATTTGAGTTTGTCAGAAGAACCAATATCTCCTGCATATAATAACGTGCAAGAAATTGTATTGCCTGAAACTATATATGATATATCTGATGTTTATGGACTTAAATCTTTAAAGAAAATGAATTTGCCTAAAAACACTATGATAGATAGGGAATCTGGCATTCAAAATGGTATTGTTGTACATTATAATAAAGATTTTTCAGATACAGCTCATTTTGATTATTTGGGCAATTGCCCAAATTTAAAGCTATCTGTTGACCCAAATAATTTGTACTATAGCTATAAAAATGATTTGCTTTTGTCTAAAGATGGCAAAACAGTATACATGTCATTTAATCAAAGCACTGATCTTATAATTCCTGATGGAGTAGAAGAACTATTGAGTTATGGAGGTATTGGCTTTGGGCATGTTAAATATGTTCAACTTCCAGATACATTAAAAAATTTAAGTGGAAATTGGAAGTCCTTAGAAAATGTCAGATTACCTAACAAATTAAAAAGTATATCAGGTTTTTATGGTAACAAAAAAATTACTAATATCATTTTGCCTGACAGTCTGGAAACAATATGGGGATATACTTTTTCTAAAACAAAACTCAATTCAATAATTATTCCCGACAGTGTAAAGAACTTATATACCCATGCATTTGCGGGTTCAAGTTTAAAGTATGTGAGATTTGGAAAGAATTTAACTGAAATAGGTCAATGCGCATTTCAAAACTGCAAATTAAAAGCTGTCACTATTCCTAAAAATGTTACACAAATTGATGAGCGTGCATTCAATAATTGCAAAGTGTTAAGTAGAGTAAATATTGATTCAAGTAATGTTAATATACATTTTAATGCTTTTTCTAACTGCAAAAAACTTACAAATGTAACCATAAACGGAGTTAAAAGAATTAGTTCCAGCACTTTTGAAAACTGCAAAAAGTTATCAAAAGTAACAATTAAAAATAAAAAGAAAGCTCCTAAAATCGCGAAAAATTCTTTTAAGAACACCAAAAAAGGTATAAAGTTTGTTGTAAAAAACAAGAAGGTTGCTAAACAGCTTAAAAAGCAGTTGAAAAATAAAAAGAGCAAAGTTAAAAACGCAAAGATTTTGGTAGGCAAAAAGGTAATTTATAAAAATATAAATGGGTAGCAATTAAACAGGTTCAGTGAACAGACAGCAAAAGCGTTCGGAATTTTTCCGAACGCTTTTCTTGCCTCTGGCATCTTGTTTCTTGTTTCTAACTAATAGGCAGCACCGGATGCAACGTCACCGTTGCCTCTTGCCTCTGGTTTCTTGCATCTAGGTACTAGCCTGCCGTTTATCAAAGTTAAACATTAAACAAAATTCTCCAAAGGCAGCAGGGCAACCGCCGGCTCGGCGGTCACCCCTGCCGTCACGCCGGCACCGTTGCTTGACTTATTTTGTGTAAGTGGTATAATAATAAGATATAAAAAACTATATTATATAAAGACTAAAAAGAGGTTTATATTTTATTGATTTGAATAATTTTTGTTATAAAAAGAAAAAATATTAATATATTTTTTCTTGGAGGAATTATTCAAAATGTCGGAAGATATAAACAACAGTAACAATGAAAATCAATCGCCTCAGACCAATTCAGATAACAGTGATAAGCCGTCTCAGACTGAGCAGATAGAGCGTGTTGGACATATAAGCCTTAAGAACGCAAGACATCTTATTCATTGTCTGACTATAATAGGAGAAGTCGAGGGGCATTATATACTTCCTCCGCAGAATAAGACCACAAAGTATGAGCATATTATGCCAGCTCTTGTAGCTATAGAGCAGGACAGCTCAATTGAGGGCTTGGTAATTATAATAAACACCGTCGGCGGAGACGTTGAAGCAGGTCTTGCGATTGCCGAGCTTATAGCAGGAATGAAAACTCCGACAGTTTCTATCGTTCTCGGCGGAGGTCATTCTATAGGCGTTCCGCTGGCTGTTTGTTCAAAGAAGTCGTTTATTGTCCCGTCAGCCACTATGACAATTCACCCTGTGAGAATGAACGGTCTTGTGCTGGGCGTTCCGCAGACGCTTTCGTATTTCGATAAGATGCAGGACAGAATTATAAGATTTGTTTGCGATAATTCCAATATCACTCCCGAGCGTTTCAAAGAGCTTATGATGACAACAGGCGAGCTTGTTATGGACGTCGGAACAGTTTTGGACGGAGAGGGCGCTGTTAAAGAGGGAATAATAGACAGTCTCGGGGGACTGTCAGACGCTATTGAGTGTTTATATGAGCTGATAGAATCCGAATCAAATGAAAAGAAATGTAAAGAAAATAACGGTGATTGATTATGTTTCAGACTATTTTAAATACCTATGATGTTTTTTGCGATATTGAAAAGATAAATAAAAGCTATGTCACAAAAACAGGGGAGTTCAATAACGTCAAGTATGATTATCTTGACTACGGAGATCAGCAGAGTATAAAGAGTATTCATTCGACCGACCCGTATGACTACTTGATGTTTTTAAACAGACATTAATATAAAAAGAACAACGACAACAAAGCTAATTTAAGAAGGGAACGGCACAATGTCAGTAATCAGTGCGATTTTTCAGGCGATTATTCAAGGACTAACAGAGTTTTTACCCGTATCCAGCTCGGGGCATTTATCATTGTATCAGCATTTTACAGGAAACAGCGGAGAGGGTGCTTTGCTGTTTTCTGCGATACTTCATTTGGGAACGCTGTTTGCGGTATTTATAGCGTTTTGGGATACCATATGGGATTTGATATGCGAGTTTGTAAGAATGGTAAAAGACATATTCAAAAGGCAGTTTTCCTTTAAGGAAATGAACGCCGACCGAAGAGCGGTGCTTATGGTAATACTTTCAACAGCGGTGCTTATTCCCTTTTACATATTCAAGGACTTTTTTGAGGGCTTTGCGGAGGACTCTACTATATTTGCAGAGGGTATATGCTTTTTATATACTGCGGCTATATTACTTCTTGCCGATAAATGCTCTAAGGGAAATAAAAAATTTGGCGATATAACGGTCAAGGATTCAATTTTCGTGGGATTTTTCCAGAGTATTGCGCTTTTGCCGGGAGTATCACGTTCGGGCTCAACGATTTCAGCAGGACTGTTTTCGGGTTTTGCCAGAGAAACGGCGGTTAAGTATTCGTTTATTTTAGGTATACCTGCAATTCTCGGCGGCTGTCTGGTAGAAGTTAAAGACGCCGTTCAAACCGATATGTCGTTTAGCTGGACTTATATTTTGGGATTTGTAGTTGCTGCTATCGTTGGTATATGTGCAATAAAGATGGTAAACTGGCTTGTTAAAACAGATAAATTCAAGATATTTGCGTATTACACAGGAGTGTTGGGAGCAGTCGTTATCATAGTTTCAATATTTGAGAAGATCGCTTCATAGATTATTGGTATAAAAGAGAGAAGATAAAAAACAAAGGAGTAATTTAAAATGGCTGCAAAGAAAAAGCCTGCAACAAAACGTAAAACAAAAGCTTCAAAGAAGCCTGCTTCCAAGACGGCGAAAGCCTCAAAGAAGAAAGCGGTATCTCAAGCAACAGCGGCACAAAAAGCTAATCATACCCGTACATATTCTATAATTTTATTTGCGTTGTCTGCTTTTGTATTTTTGCTTACATATGTGTCGGGGTCTGCGTTTTGGCATTCTATGCACTTGGGTATAAGAGGAATATTCGGTTTGTCGGTATTTTTGCTTGCGCCTGTGATTTTGTATATAGCCATAATCTGCGCTCTTGATAAATCGCAGAGCATTGTTCTGGCAAAAGTAATAGAAAGCGTAATTCTGCTGCTTTTGATCTCGGCGCTTTTCCACTCGATTATGATTGGTCTTCCTACTCCTGTCAGCAGCTCGTTTTTCAGAAAGATAGCTTCTCTTTATAACAGCGGGATTAGTCTAAAGGGCGGCGGAGTTATCGGCGCAATTTTAGGCTGGCCGTTATATGCACTTTTAAATAAAGTTGGATCAATAATAGTTATCATTCTTCTTATTATTGTATTTGTAATGCTTCTGACGAATAAAACGATTGTAGATTTGTTCAGGGGTGTAACAAGACCTATAAGAACAGGCTATAAGGCTGTAAAAGAGGACAACGCTCAGAGGATAAGAAACAGCGAACACAGACGCGCTTTGGAGCTTGAGGAGCATAACAGAAACGCAAGGGTAGATATTGCAAAGTATCTTGATGCAGGTGAAGTGAACCGTAAGTCTGTAAGCCGTAAAAAGCCTGTGGAAAGGGCAATGCCTGACAAGCTCTTTGACCCGGACCCGTCTGATTTTATTGATGTTGACAATGATAATGCGCATAAAAAGCAATCAAGAAAATCTAAAAGGGCAGGCGCTGTTAAAGCTAAGGATCTTCAGGAGATAGTCAAGAATGCGCTGCCTGATGAAAAACCGTCCAATGAAAAAGAGCAAGGTGCAGAAATATATGTTGAAAACAACGGACAGACGACCTTCTTTGGCGAGGAAAATTCCAAACACGTATACAGTATGCCGCCTATAACTCTATTAAAACTTCCTGCTCAAAAGGGTAACCTGGCTAGCTATAAGCAGGAGCTTGCAAACCGTTCCGAGACGTTGGTCGACACGCTGAGAAGTTTCGGAGTTCAGACAAGAATAGTCGATATTCACAGAGGACCGTCGGTAACGCGGTATGAGCTTCAGCCGGCGGCAGGAGTTAAGGTATCTAAAATTACAGGTCTTGTTGATGATATTGCGCTTAATCTTGCGGCAGAGGGTATAAGAATTGAAGCTCCTATCCCGGGAAAAGCCGCAGTAGGAATAGAAATAGCAAACGAAAAGCGAGACAGCGTATCTATAAGAGAGCTTATAGACAGCAGTGAGTTCAGAAAGGCGAAGGGCAAGCTGTCGTTTGCAGTAGGCAAAGACATAGAGGGAAATATCGTTATGGGAGATATTTCAAAGATGCCTCATATGCTTGTTGCAGGAACGACGGGCGCAGGTAAATCTGTGTTTACAAACTCGATAATAATGAACATTCTTTACAAGGCAACGCCTGACGAGGTAAAGCTAATACTTATAGACCCTAAGCAGGTTGAGTTTCCTATCTATAACGGAATACCTCATTTGCTTATTCCTGTAGTTACCGACGCTAGAAAAGCGGCGGGAGCCTTAGGCTGGGCAGTTTCGGAGATGCTGAAGCGATATAAGAAATTTGCAGATAACGGCGTCCGTGACCTTCAGGATTACAATGAATTTGTCAAGGACAAAGAGGATATGGAGCCTATGCCGCAGATAGTAATTGTCATAGACGAGCTTGCCGATCTGATGATGGCGGCGCCAAAGGAGGTCGAGGATTCTATTTGCAGAATTGCTCAGCTTGCCCGTGCGGCAGGTATGCACCTTATCATTGCAACGCAGTCTCCTCGAGTTGACGTTGTAACAGGACTTATCAAGGCAAATATACCGAGCAGGGTTGCACTCAAGGTTTCTAATAACACCGATTCGAGAGTAATACTCGACGAGGGCGGAGCAGAAAAGCTTCTTGGAAAGGGCGACCTTTTGTATAAGCCTGTGGGTCTTGGCAAGCCTATGAGAATTCAGGGAAGCTTTGTACCTACAAGCGAGGTAAGAGCGGTAGTTAATTTTCTCAAGAACCAGGCAAAGGCTGAATACAGCGATACCATTATTGAAGAGATAGACAGCCATGTTCCTCAGCAAAAGGGCGAAAAAAGGGGAGGCTCTGATTTTCTTTCTGACGACTCCGATGATAAGCTGGAAGAGGCAATAAAGGTAATTGTTGAAAACCAGACGGCTTCGACGTCGTTTTTGCAGAGAAAACTTAGTCTTGGCTATGCAAGGGCGGCAAGAATAATGGACGAGCTTGAGCAGATGGGCGTTATAGGTGAAGCAAACGGCTCAAAGCCGAGAGAGATTCTAATGTCAAAAGAACAGTGGCTTGAGCGTTCCGCAACGAGAAGCGAATAACAGAGGAAAATCATATGGCAAGAAAATCACTTAGTAAATCGCAGAAAATAGCGTCTGCTGTAACGGTTGCAATAATTGCGGTCGTTGCGGCGGCTGTTACTCATTTTACAAACTTAGGCGAGAACCTTAAACAAAACAGCGGACTTGCAGGCAAGCCTGCTTCAAGCGCTGACTTATCGGTTCATTTTATAGATGTCGGTCAGGGAGACTGCACGCTTGTTATGTGCAACGGTAAGAATATGCTTATTGACGCAGGAGAGAGCGATCAGGGAGAAAAGGTGGTCGAGTATCTTAAAACTCAGAATATTGAAAGCCTAGATTATGTAATTGGAACTCACCCTCATTCCGATCACATCGGAGGGCTTAGAGCTGTTGTGGAAAGCGACATAGAGATAGGTAAAATAATAATGCCTAAAATCCCTGATGAACAAGTTCCGACTTCATATACATATACCAAGCTGTTAAAGGCGATTATAAGTAAAGGGCTTACAATAACAAGCGCTGATGATTCTGTATTTAATTTAGGTTCTGCCGTTATAAACACATATACGCCTAAGAAAAAGTATAAGGATTTGAACGATTATTCTGTCGCTACAAAGATAACTCACGGTGAGAACAGCTTTCTTATAACTGGCGATTTGGGTAAGCAAAGCGAAAAAGAGCTTGTAAATAGAGGCTGTGATTTATCTGCAAAGGTATTGCAGGTGTGTCACCACGGCAGCAGAGAATCGTCAAGCGATCTGTTTTTGTCAAAGGTAAAACCTGCATATGCGGTTATTCAGTGCGGAGCAGGCAACAGCTACGGTCACCCGCACGAAGAAGCCCTTGAACGGTTAAGAGGGTATACATCTGAAATTTACACAACGGATACAGACGGAACTATAGTTTTTGAGTCGGACGGAGAGGGAATGAATATCAAGAAAGAAAAGTCTGACAATAATAATGTCAGTGAGGAATAAAATACTATGAAAAATGAATTACTAATTGTCGAGAAAATTGAGGACGGAATAGTTACCGTTGAAAAATCGGAAAAGGAGTCATTTGATATAAAAATAAGCGAGCTTGGCTGCGAGGTCAAAGAGGGCGACGTTTTAAAGTGTGAAAACGGAAAGTATTCTGTTGATAAGGAAAAAACAGAGGAGCTTAGGAAGGTTTCTATTTATCTTCAAAATACTGCCTTTGGCATTGATGCGTCTAACAGTGATAAGTAAAAGAATTTTTCTTAAAACAGCGGAAGGAGGTATGCTCCGATCGGAGCATAGTCATAAATATGGAAAAGGATCTATTGGTGACTTTAGAAGAAAATTTTTCTCATTTTTCAAAAGGTCATAAGCATATTGCAAGCTATGTATTAGAGCATTTTGATAAGTCTGCGTTTATGACTGCTTCAAAACTTGGTCAGACAGTTGGCGTAAGCGAGTCTACTGTAGTGAGGTTCGCTATAGAGCTTGGTTTTAACGGCTATCCGGAATTTCAAAAAGCGCTGCAGGACCTTATGAGAAACAAGCTTACTTCCTTTCAGAGAATGGACGTTACATCCGATCAGTTAGGCGAGGACGATATTCTAGATAAGGTTTTAAGTCTTGATATAGACAGAATAAGAGGCACTTTAAACGAGTGCTCGAAGAAAGATTTTTACGAGGCGGTCGATAGGATAGTCAACGCTCATACAATATATATAATAGGCAACAGAAGCTCGGCAGCGTTAGCGTCGTTCACGTCATATTATCTCAATTTGATTTTCCCGTATGTAAAGCTCGTACATTCATCATCAACAAGCGAGATGTTCGAGCAGATACTAAGGGTAGACAGCAAGGACGTCGCAATAGGTTTTTCGTTTCCCAGGTATTCGAAGCAGACGCTTAACGCTCTCAAATATGCTCAAGACAACGGAGCAGGGGTCATTGCGTTCACTGACAGCAAAAATTCGCCGTTAGTTAAGTATGCGGACAATGTTCTTATTGCGCAAAGCGATATGGCTTCGTTTGTAGACTCTCTTGTTGCGCCTTTGAGTTTAATAAACGCTTTGATAGTTGCAGTGTCTATGAGCAAGAAAGAGAAGATTTCAGATAACTTTAAAAGGCTTGAGTATATTTGGGAAAAGTACGACGTATACGAAAAAAGCGAGTCAGATGATGAAGAGTAGTAAATTTAAGCCGAGTGAAAGGAAGAAGTTATATTGACAAGTAAATATGACGTCATAGTTATCGGCGGAGGAGCCGCCGGTTTATTTTGCTCGATATTGCTTGCTCGAAAAGGGAAATCTGTTTTGATTTTGGAGAAAAACAAAATTCTCGGAAAAAAGCTGATGATAACGGGAAAGGGCAGATGCAACGTAACAAATAACTGCGACGCCCAGACTGTGCTTAATAACATTCCGCGCAATTCTAAGTTTTTATATAGCGCAATTTATTCTTTTTCGCCGAGCGATACAATGAATTTTTTTGAGAAGCTGGGCGTGCCGTTAAAAACAGAAAGAGGAAACAGGGTTTTCCCTGTCAGCGACGACGCAAAGGATATTGTAAAAGCGCTTTGCGATGAAGTAAAGAGACTGGGAGTAACTGTTTTAAATAAAAAAGCGACGGGATTGATCATTGACGACAACAGGGTTATCGGCGCGGAGTGCGGCGGTGAACAGTTTATCTCAAAAAGCGTTATAGTATCAACAGGTGGAAAGTCATATCCTAAAACAGGCTCTACAGGGGACGGCTATATGCTTGCGAAACAAGCCGGTCATACTGTGACGGATATACAGCCGTCGTTAGTTCCGCTTGAAACTAAGCAGGATTTTCCTAAAAAACTTATGGGGCTTTCGCTTAGAAATGTTACGTTAAGTCTTTGGCAAAGCGGAAAGAAGAAGCCTTTGTATTCTGAACTGGGCGAGATGCTTTTTACTCATTTCGGAGTGTCAGGACCGCTGGTTTTGTCATCGAGCGCGCATATTAATAATATAGATGAAAATGACTATTATATAGTAATCGACTTAAAGCCTGCTCTTGACGAAAAGACTTTAGACAAGCGCATACTCAGAGACTTTAATGATAATCCAAACAGAAATTTTGCAAACGTCTTGAAAAAACTTTTGCCTGCGAAAATGATACCTGTTATGATAGAATTATCGGGTATTGACGGTGATGAAAAGGTAAATAATATTTCTAAGGAGCAGAGAAGAAAGTTGGTAGAGCTTTTTAAAAATCTGCGGATAGATATAAAAGGCTTTCGGCCTGTCGACGAGGCGATCATAACAAGAGGCGGAGTAAGCACAAAGGAAATAAATCCGAGCACTATGGAATCAAAGCTTGTGTCGGGGCTTTATTTTATCGGAGAGGTTCTCGACGTTGACGGCTATACAGGAGGATTTAATCTGCAAATTGCCTTTGCTACAGCTAATCTGGCAGCCGGAAGTATTTTATAAAACAAGATATTATAAATATTATGCAGGAGGATATTATGAGCATTAATATTGCATTAGACGGTCCATCAGGGGCTGGGAAATCAACGATAGCAAAGGCTGTTGCCAAAAAGCTTGAATATATTTATGTCGATACGGGTGCGCTATATCGCTCTATTGCTTTATATATGATAGAACATAGCGTGGATTTGAACAATATTGATAATGTAAAGTCAGCGTTGAACGGAGTTGACTTAAGGCTCGCTTATACTGACGGTTCGCAGAGAGTTTTGCTTTGCGGAGAGGACGTTTCGGATAAAATAAGAACTCCCGAAATTTCAATGGGAGCCTCAAGGGTTTCCGCTGTTCCTGCGGTCAGAGAGTTTTTGTTTGACCTTCAGCAGAATATAGCGAAAGAAAGTAATATAATTATGGACGGCAGAGATATTGGAACAGTTGTGCTGCCAAAAGCCGATGTTAAGATTTTTCTTACGGCGTCAGCTGAGGAGCGTGCCAAAAGAAGATTCAAAGAGCTTCAGGAAAAGGGGGATAGCTCCTCATATGAGGAGGTTCTGGCTGACATAAAGCAGCGTGATTACAACGATATGCACAGAGATATTGCACCTCTTAAAAAGGCGAATGACGCTGTTGAGGTAGATACTACAAGCCTGAACCTAGATGAGTCTGTTGAGGTTATATACAACACTGTAATTGAAGAACTTAAAAAAAAACCTGATAATTCAGATAAGCTAAAAGAAGATGCTTTAGGCAGTCGAGATAATGAGGGCAACGGCTTTTTGAGAGGGTTAGACGTCAGACCTGTTGACAGAAGCCACAAACTGTCTCCGTTGAGAATGTTTATATATAATTTATTAAGGTTTATCGTACTGTTTGTTTATCATATTTTTTACAACTTGAAATTCATTGGCAAAGAGAATATCCCGAAAGGCGGTTCGCACATTTTTGCAAGCAACCATAGAAGCTATGCCGATCCGGTGCTTATATCTCTTGCTGTAAGAACGCCGTTTTCGTTTATGGCTAAGGAGGAGCTTTTTAAAAAGAATATTTTCTTTGCGGCTCTCATAAAGGCGTTGGGAGCGTTTCCTGTAACAAGAGGAAAAGGAGATACCTCGGCGATAGACACGTCGCTTAAATGCCTTAATAAGGGACGAAATCTTGTTATTTTTCCAGAGGGTACACGCTCTAAGGACGGAAAAGTAGGCAGAGGAAAAACAGGGGTCGCATTGATAGCGGCAGTAGCTTTGGTACCTGTAATTCCTGTAGGGATAGTATTTGAGGGGAAACTCAAATTCAGAAAAAAGGTCACAGTTAAATTCGGAAAGCCCATTTATCCTGATGAATTGAATATATCGAGTACAAGTCCTAAGGAGTTAAAAAAGTTAAAGCATACTATAATGAATGAAATTGTTGATTTGGTTGAAGCTGATAATCCGTACATAAATAATTCAGAGAATGAATAGTTGTTGGAGGGTCAAATGTTAACAAACTGTAAAATTTTAGTTGCAGGAACCGCTGGCTTTTGTTTTGGTGTAGACAGAGCCGTAAAAATAGTGTATAATAATCTAAATAGCCGAAATAATGTTGTTACATTAGGACCGATCATTCATAATCAGAGCGTTGTTTCCGACTTGGAAAGCAAAGGAGTAGAAGTTGTAAACGACGTAAGCGAGGTTAAACCGGGTCAAACGGTTATAATACGTTCTCACGGCGTTTCGTCTGATGTGTATAAGCGTTTAGATGAACTTTCCGTCAATGTTGTTGACGCTACTTGTCCTTTTGTTTCCAAAATCCACAGAATTGTCAGCGAGAAATCCCGTGAGGGTTATCTGGTTGCGATTGCAGGAGATAGGGCACATCCTGAGGTTATCGGTATAAGCGGACATTGTGAGAGCAAATGCTATGTATTTTCTGATCTTGAGGAGTTGAAGGCGGTATTATCAGAGACCGAGGAAGAAAAGGTAATTTTTGTTGCTCAGACCACCTTTAACAAAAAGTTTTGGGAAAAGTGCAGGGAATACATACATAGTGTCAGAGAATCTGCATTGATTTTCGATACTATATGTGACGCTACATCAAAACGTCAGGAAGAGGCTGTGAGAATTGCGTCAAAGTCTGATAAAATGGTTATTGTCGGCGGACGTCACAGCTCTAATACGTTGAAGCTTAAATCAATATGCTCGGAGTATTGTCCGTGTTATCTTGTTGAGAGCGCTGACGAGCTTTATGATTTGGATTTTGATGGAGTACATTATTTAGGAATTTCTGCCGGTGCATCGACGCCGGCGTATATTATTGAGGAGGTTAAACAAACCATGACAAAACTTCTACAGAACAATGAAGAAGAATTTAATTTTGAAGAGGCTATAGAGAAGTCTTTGAAAAAAATATATATAGGGGCAAGAGTAACCGGTACGGTAACCGCTGTAAACAAGACGGAAGCTTTAGTTGATATCGGCACTAAGCACACGGGCGTTATACCTAAAGATGAGCTTACTGACGATCCTGCGAAATCACCGTCGGATATTGTTTCGGTAGGCGATGAGGTTGAAGTTATAGTTCTAAAGACTAACGATCAGGAAGGCGTAGACACGCTCTCAAAAAAGCAGGTTGACGCTATTGCCGGCTTTGAAAATGTTGCAAAGGCACATGAGGAAAACACAATTTTAACAGGCGTTGTCACAAATATTGTAAGACGTGGAGTTTTGGTTTCAACCAATGGATTTAAAGTATTTGTTCCTGCGTCTCAGGCTACTGAAAGACGTGCTGACAGTTTAGATGATTTGCTGAATAAAACTGTAGAGTATAAGGTTATTGAAGTAGATAAAAATCGAAACAGAGCAGTCGGTTCAATAAGAATTATAAATAGTGAAAAGCGCGCAGAGCAAAAGGCAAAATTCTTCGAGAGCGCTGAGGTCGGCAAGACTGTAACAGGTACGGTCAAGTCTATAACCGATTACGGTGTGTTTGTTGATTTGGGCGGAATAGACGGTTTGGTAAGAAAGGCTGACCTTTCGTGGCTCAGAATCAAACATCCATCTGACGTTGTTTCTGTAGGTGATGAGATAGAGGTTACAATTAAGGATATCGATAAGGAAGCTGAAAAGGTTTCTCTTGTATATAAGAAAGACGAAGATAATCCTTGGACAATTTTTGATAAGAACTACGGAGTAGGACAAGTTATTACTGCAAAGATAGTTTCAATAACTTCATTCGGAGCGTTTGCTCAGATAATTGAGGGTATTGACGGACTTATTCATATTTCACAAATTGCCAACCAGAGAGTTGACAATGTTGCTGATTTTCTTAGCGTTGGTCAAGAGGTTGAGGTTAAGATCACCGAAATAGACGAAGAAAGACAGAGAATTAGTCTGTCTATGAGAGCTTTGCTGCCTGAGCCTGAAAAGGAAGAACCTGCTGAGGAAGAGGCAGAAGCTGAGACAAACGCAGAGCCTGAGTCGAATATCGTTTACTCAACCGAGAATCCTCCTGTTGAAGATGACGAGCCTGTAGAGGAAACAGCAGAGGAAACTGTTGAAGAAACTACAGAAGAGACTGTCGAAGAAAAGGCAGAGGAAACTTCTGACGAAAAAACAGAAGAATCTGCTGAGGATAAGACAGAAGAGCCTGCTGGAGAAACGACAGAAGAGGCTGTCGAAGAAAAGGCAGAGGAAACTGTTGAGGAATCGGCAGAAGATACGGCAGAATAATAACTTGAATATGCTTTGGTTATCAATGGACAGGATTCTCCTGTCCATTTTGTTTAATATAATAAATGGGGGGGGTAACAATGAAACTTTTAAGAAATATGGTGAAGCTGTATTAAATATACAGTAAATGAAACATCAATCAAAAATAAGACAAGAAATTGGAGGCTTTATGAGTAAAAAAGACAAAAGTAAATCAGTAAAAGAACATTTTATATTTTCAAATTTTATCTATGTTTACAAATATGTATGGAAGTATAAAAAATCAATGCTGATTTTGACGCTTTTGTGGATAGCGTCAAATGTATTAATAAATTATATCTGGAACTTTACGTCAAAGTTTATTATTGATGATGTTATGGCAGGAGCTACTGTCAGTTCGCTTATTGTAACTCTGATAATAGCGGGAGTGATAAGTGCGGTTACAAATTTCGGGGCTCAGGGAACAGGTTATCTATGGTGGTCGAATGCCAATTTCATCAGTTTTAAATTTGTAACAAGATACAATCAAAAATTTATGACAATGAGATACGAATATCTTGAAAGACCTGAAATTCTCGACAAAGCTGAAAAGGCAAAAAAAGCTGCCGACTGGGGAGGCTCAGCAGGATTTTTAAACAATTCAAGATTCTTTATGCAGAATGCTGTAAATATTGTTGTTTCTGCGGTAATCATATGTACGCTTAATCCGCTTTTGCTTATTGTGTTTACGGCTACCGGTCTTTTAAAGGCATATATGAATGTTACAACCAAAAAAGAGGACAAAAGACTTTGCTGGGATAATATGGCGCCTTTTAACCGTAAGATAAGGTATTTAGGTCAGGTTCAAAGTGATTTTTCATTTGCAAAGGATATAAGAATATACAATATGCGTTCTTTTCTGAAATCAAAGCATACTTCGGTAAATAATCAGGCGCATAAGTTGTTTATAGGTCATAAGAACAGGTGGCTTAAATGGGAAATGAAAAACTATGTGGTAACGCTTTTTGAAACTTTATTTCAGTATGGTTACTTGATTTTTATGCTTGTAAACGGCAATCTTGAACTTGGAAACTTTGTATTGTATTCAACGATTATAAACAATTATACAATGTTTTTGAGAACGACATTTGTTATGTATTCTGAAATGAAACAGAATTCTATGGAAATAGATGATTTTCGTGACTTTGTAGACGATGATTCAACAAATGATGTTTCGGAAAACACAAGACCTGTTCCAAAGGCAGACAGCTATGAGATCGAATTTAAAAATGTGTCGTTTAAGTATTACGGTCAGGAAAAGTATGCTCTTAAAAATCTGAGCCTAAAACTGACGCCCGGTAAAACGCTTGCGATAGTAGGCTTAAACGGTGCAGGAAAAACAACATTTATAAAGCTTCTGTGCAGAATATACGATGTAACGGAGGGGCAGATCCTTTTAAACGGTGTTGACGTCAGAGAGTATGACCGTTTGGATTATTTTAAGATATTCGCACCTGTATTTCAGAATGTCGAGATGTTTGCCCTTAATCTGGGTGAGAACGTCGCAATGCGTCCTGATAAGAGAGTGGAGAGCGACAAAGCGGTCAGAGTTTTAAAGGCTTCGGGACTTAGAGATAAGTTGAGGTCAATGAAAGACGGTTTAAAAACTCAGATGACTAAGGTAATTTACGATGAGGGTATAGACTTGTCAGGCGGAGAAAAGCAAAAGCTATCGCTTGCAAAGGCGCTTTACAAAGACGCTCCTATAGTTCTTTTAGATGAGCCAACTGCTGCTCTCGACCCGCTGGCTGAGTATGAGCTTTATCAGTCGTTTGACGAGATAATCAAGGGAAAGACGGCTGTTTATATATCTCACAGACTTTCTTCTACAAGGTTCTGCGATAATATAGCCATGTTTGAAAACGGCAGTCTTGTCGAGTACGGAACTCACGAATCTCTTTTAAAAAGCGGAGGAGCTTACGCACATCTGTTTGAGGTTCAGGCTCAGTATTATAAAGAGGAGCAGAAGAAAAAAGAAATGGAGGCTTATGAAAGCGAGGTGGTGCTGAATGAGTAGGAAAAAAGTAAAGATAAGCGATTTAAAAAAGAGCTTCATAACGTTAAAATATTTTTACAGTATTATATTTAGAAAATTTAAAAGCTACATAGTATTTAATCTTATAGCTGCGGTTATGAGATCTGTATATCCGCTGTTTATAGTGTTTTTGCCAAAACTGCTTATCGACGAATTCCAGTCGGGCAGAAATATAAAGCGTATGGTCATTATAACTGTGATATTTGTAATAGCATACATTATGGTTATGGCGATCGACTCCTTCTGCACTCAGACATATCAGAAGAAGGTAGATGAGTTCACGAGGTATTTTGAGATGCAGCACAAGCAGAAATGTGCAGAGATGGATTTTGACCTTACAGAAGATCCAAAGATACTCGACTTGGCATCAAAGGCTCAGAACGGTTTGGAATGGTATGGCGGAGTGGACGGGTTTATGATCCATTTTACGAATATGGTTTCAGGTTTTCTTTCTATTCTTTCAACAGGAGCGGTGCTGTTCACAGGTTCTGTGTGGGTTATTTTGATTTCAATAACTGTTCTGGTTCTTAATTTTCTGATTACAAATAAATCAAAAAGCATAGTGAAAAAGCAAAATGAAGATACAGCAATTCTCGACAGAAAGCTTAACTACAACTTCTGGCAGAGCTATGATTTTAAATACGGCAAGGATATAAGACTTTATGATGCGTCGGATATGCTTATAAATAACTGTAACGAAGTCGCAGATGAATACGTTAGCGTAATAAGAGTGGGAAACAACAAAATAGCAAGGTTATCAGGAATTTCTTCTATTATTAATACTGTAAACAGCGTTGGAATGTACGGAATTTTAGGTTTGATGGCTATAAAGAAGCTTATCACAATAGGTAATTTCACTATGTATGCTTCTGCGGCAAGTCAGTTTACAAACGGTATGATGTCAACGATTGGCTCTTTGCAAAATCTGTTTATGGTTTCTACATATTTGTATAACTATGTCGATTTTATGGGGATAAAAACAGATTCAGCGTTCGGCAGTGAGCCCATTGACAAAAACGGCAAGCATAATATTGAATTTAAAGATGTATGGTTTAAATATCCGAGAACGGATAAGTATGTTCTGCAAGGCGTTAATATTAAGATAAACAGCGGTGAAAAGCTGTCTATTGTTGGTTTGAACGGAGCAGGCAAGACTACTTTTATTAAGCTTCTCTGCCGTTTGTATAAGGTCGATAAGGGAGAGATACTCATAGATGGCAAGAACATAAACAGCTATGATTTTGATGAGTATTCGCACCTTTTCTCGGTCGTGTTTCAAGACTTCAAGCTGTTTGCGTTTTCCATTAAAGAGAATGTATCTATAAGCGCGAATCCTGATGATGAAAGGGTACAGAATCTTTGTGAAAAGGTAGGGCTCGGAGATAAGATAGCCTCTTTGGATAAGGGTATTGAAACATCGCTTTTCAGGCAATTTGACAAAGAGGGCATAGAGCCGTCGGGCGGCGAACAGCAAAAGCTGAGTATAGCTAGGGCGTTATACAAAGATTCGCCTATAGTTATTTTAGATGAGCCGACAGCGGCACTCGACCCTGTTGCCGAGTATGAAATATACAGGCAGTTTAACGGTTTTGTTGAGAGCAAAACGGCTATCTATATTTCTCACAGGCTTTCAAGCTGTAGGTTTTGCGACAGGATAGCTGTATTTTCAGGAAACAACATAGCAGAATACGGAACGCACGACCAGCTTGTGAGTATTAAGAACGGGATATATGCAAAAATGTGGAATGCTCAGGCACAGTATTATACATGATATTTATAACGCCCCAACAGGGGCGTTTGTACTGTTTTTATAAAATTAAATATTTTATAACAAAATTTTTATAAAACTTGACATTTGTTTTTTATTGTGATATCATCAAAAGGCAAAAGTGAAACCATTTAAAATATGAAATTTTGCTTATAGTTTTGGGAATTGATTAAATACTTTTGTATATCTAATAACGGAATATTTAGAAGGAGATGTTTTTATGAAGGTGAGGAAATTAATCGCAAGTTTATTGGCAGCTTGCACAATGTTGGGTTCTATGTCATTGCAGGGCGTATCAACCGTTACGGGAATGGCTGACGACGGAGTAATGCGTGACGATATGACAGCACAGGACTATGCCGATGATATGGGACTTGGAATCAATCTAGGCAACACTATGGAGGCATACTGGCTTGACCTAAACAGGCAGTATTCAGGTGCACAGACAATAGGGGATAATAAACCACAAAACTATGAAACTTGTTGGATGAATGGCAATGATGTTATTACCACTCAGGATATCATTGACGGAATGAAAAACGCAGGTTTTAATACTGTAAGAATTCCGGTATACTGGGGTAATATGATGAAGGAAGACGGAACCTACTCCATAAATTCTGAGTATATAGGCAGAGTAAAGGAAATAGTTGATTATTGTCGTAATGCAGGTGTTTATGCTGTTATAAATATACATCACTATGATGAATTTGTAATTAGACATTTTGCAACCTTTGGAACGCTGGAACAATGTGCCGAAACTATAAAACACCTCTGGACGCAGATTGCAGAATATTTTAAGGGTTATTCTGACTATCTGATTTTTGAGGGTTTTAATGAATATTTAGGCGGAGGACCTTATCAGACCGATTCTCAGGGTAAAATTGTTGTTGACAGCAAGGGTGATGCAATAACAACTAATCTTTCAACAGAGGATGCTTATAAGTGGACTAATACATTAAACCAGGCGTTTGTAGACGCGGTTAGGGAAACCGGAGGAAATAATGAAAAGAGAATGCTTATCGCATCAGGATACTTGACTAATATTGATAACACGACAAAAGCAGATTTCAAGATGCCTAATGACCCAACAGAGGATAGATTGATGGTATCAGTTCACTATGTAGACAACGCTTTATATTGGTCTTATCAATTAGGAAATGAATACTGGAAAATGTATAGTATCAATCAGTTAGAAATTCTTAAAAGGACATTCAAATCAAAGGGCATACCAGTGTTTATAGGCGAAACAACGACGTCTACATCATATAAAGGGCATTTTGCAGAAGATGCTGAAGTAACTGACCCGTCTGAAGCTATGGATTATATGCTTAGACTTATTAAGGGTTATGGATTTGTTCCGGTATTATGGGATACTTGTGACGATTTCTATTCAAGAACTTTTTGTGAAATTGATTCACAAGCCGATGAGAAGGTTATAAAAACGCTTTCTAAGGAGCTTGCTGACGGAACTTTTGTGCCGCCTGAGACAGGTTATCTAGATCCTATGGAAAAAGATGAAGCTCTCGGTTTGGTTTACAACGGTAACAGAACTGCTAATTTAGCAAGCGGTACTGCTGATGCTTCAATGGCAGGAGCAGTAAAGATAAGATACATATTTGATTGTGCTTCTGATGTTTCTTTCAATCAGTGGTCAAGTATTAATCTTTCAGCAACTGTTGCAGGAACATATTCCAATAAAACTGTTGTAGGAGAATACGCTATGACAGGATTTACTGGAATTAAAGCTGTTTTAAATCTTAAAAATCCGATAAATGAGGGTGATAGCTTTAGTGTCTATGCATCTACAGGTTCTTGGGAAGGCGTTTCAGACTATGTGTTCTTAATTAGATGTATTGAATTTATTGATAAAGACGAAAATGTAATTAAGACTATAGATAAATCGAATAAACCTTCAGAACCTTCATCTGAGGAGCCGTCAGATTCATCTAATAAAGCTCCATCGGTTGATCCTAACCAGCCGTCAAATACAATCCCTACATCTGCAAGACCTGCTACCACAGCGCCTACAACAGTTGCACCTAAGGCAACAAACAATAATAAGGTATTGCAGGCTTCAAAGAATAAGGAAAATGCTGAAAAAGCTGTTAAGAAAACGAAGGTTAAAAAGGTAACTGTTAAAAGCAGTGCAAAGAAAAAGATAACTGTAAGCTGGAAGAAAATTACCAAAGCCACAGGTTATCAGGTACAGGTATCTAATAAAAAGAATTTTAAAAAGGTAATTATAGATAAAACAACAAAAAAGATAAAGTTGACTATAAAGAGCAACAAGTTAAACAGTAAAAAGACATACTATGTACGGGTAAGGGCATATGCTGCATATAAGGGATTAAACGGTAAGCCTAAGAAAGCATATGGCAAGTGGAATAAGAAAATAAAAGTAATAGTCAAATAGTGGCCAACTGCTAAGCGGTTGACACTAAAATATATATTGAAAGGAATTTTACTATGAAAACCAAAAAAATTATTACTTGTATTTTAGCAACATGTACAATGCTAAGTGCTTTGTCGTTGCAGGGTGTATCAACCGTTACGGGAATGGCTGACGACGGTGTAATGCGTGACGATATGACAGCGCAGGATTACGCTAATGATATGGGTCTTGGGATCAATCTCGGCAACACTATGGAGGGATACTGGCTTGACAGCAGCAGGGTTGACTCAGGAGCTTCCACACAACCGGGAAACAAACCGCAGGATTATGAAAAATGCTGGGGCGCTGTTGTAACTACTCAAGAGATTATTAACGGAATGAAAGATGCGGGTTTCAATACGATAAGAATACCTGTATACTGGGGCAATATGATGGAGGAAGACGGTACATATACTATAAATTCTGAATTTATAGGCAGAGTTAAGGAAATAGTAGATTATTGCCGTAACGCAGGTGTTTACACTGTTATAAATATGCATCACTATGATGAGTTTGTAATAAGACGCTTCACAGCAAATGATGATTTAGAAGGTTGTTCTAAAGTATTTGATCATCTTTGGACTCAGATCGCGGAATATTTTAAAGATTATTCTGACTATCTTATTTTTGAGGGCTTTAATGAATACTTAGGCGGAGGTCCTCTTGACGCTAACGGCAATGTAGTTGATCTTTCTAAAGAAAAGGCTTATCTGTGGACTAATACGCTAAATCAAACATTTGTAGATGCAGTAAGGGCAACCGGCGGAAACAACGAAAAGAGAATACTTATCGCATCTGGTTATTGGACTAATATTGATAATACTACAAAACCGGATTTTAAGATGCCTACAGATACAGTGGAAGATAGATTAATGGTATCTGTTCATTATGTTGATAACGCTTCATATTGGTCTGGTCAGATAGGCGGAAAAAACTGGATCGAATACAGCAAAAGCCAGCTGGAGCTTTTGAAAAATGCGTTCACTGAGAAAAATATACCTGTTTTTATAGGTGAGACAACTTCCATTTATGGTGGCGATCGCTTTGTTAAAAATAATGCTATAGTAAAAACTACATATGAAGCTTTAGACTATATGTTAAGGCTTATTAAAAGCTATGGTTTTGTTCCTGTTTTGTGGGATACAAATGACAATTTTTATTCAAGAACGCAATATAAAATAAAATTGATGTATAATGAAAGTGTTATAAAAAAATTGTCTCAAGAACTCAAAGACGGAACCTTTACTGCACCTGAAACTCCTACGGCACCTCCTTCAACAAAACCTAGCACCCCTTCACAAACAACGCCTAAGCCTGCTACTACAACAGCGCCGACTACGGCGGTACCTCAGATACAAATTCCGACGCAGGCAAAACTTACACAGCTGAAAGTCAGAAGCAAGAAAAAAGGTAAGATAAATGTTGTATGGGGAAAAGTAAGCGGTGCAAAGGGATATGAGGTTCAGGTTTCCAAATTAAAGAACTTTAAAAAGCTGATTCTAAAAAAGACGACGTCTAAATTAAAGCTTGTTATTAAAAACAGTAAGATTAAAAGTAAGAAAGTTTATTGTGTAAGAGTGAGAGCATACAGAAACTATAAAGATGCTTACGGTGAAATCAAAAGGGTAAACAGTAAGTGGAATTATGTTCTTAGAAAGGTCAAAGTAAAATAGCGGTGCGTTGCTGCGGACAATTCGTTGTGGGAAATTATTAAATAAAAAATATAATGAACAAAACGGTTGGTTCTACATAGCAAAAACAAGAGCGTTCGGAATTTTTCCGAACGCTTTGCTTTTGAAATATGATTTAGTTTTTTTAAGTTTCTATTGTCTTCTCATTTCTAAGCCTTTTAAAAAACTCTCTAATTATACTTGAACATTCTTCAGACAAAATTCCGCTCTCAATCTCAGGACAATGATTAAACCTTCCATCAAGCAGATTTACAGTAGAGCCTACAGCTCCGAATCGTGTGTCAAACGCACCAAAGCAAACCTTTTCTATACGGCTGTTTATTATTGCTCCTGCGCACATAGCGCAAGGCTCCAGTGTCACATACATATCACAGCCTATAAGTCGCCAGCCTCCTAGATTTTTGCTTGCCTCGTTAATGGCGATAATCTCAGCGTGGGCAAGTGGAGATTTATCCGTCTCACGTCGGTTGTAGCCTTCGCCTATGATTTCACCTGTTTTTTTATTAACTATAACTGCTCCGACAGGAACTTCTCCGATATCTGCCGCCTTAGATGCAAGCACTAATGCTCTGTGCATATAAAATGTTTTATCCATTTTACTTCTCCGATTTGTGATTTATTAATTTATTGTACCATATAAAATAAAAGCTGTAAAGAAAAAACCACCGGAAAGACTCCGATGGTTTCTTTATATTTATACGTTTATTACTTTTCAATTGTTGTAACAACGCCTGAACCTACTGTTCTGCCGCCCTCACGGATAGCAAAACGAAGTCCTTCTTCAATAGCGATAGGAGTGATAAGCTCAACGCCGATCTCTACGTTATCGCCAGGCATACACATTTCCTTGTCAGCAGGAAGTGTGATAACGCCGGTAACGTCAGTTGTTCTGAAATAGAACTGAGGTCTGTAGTTGTTAAAGAAAGGTGTGTGACGTCCGCCTTCATCTTTCTTTAAAACGTAAACCTGTCCCTTGAACTTTGTCTCTGGGTGGATAGAGTTAGGTGCGCAGAGAACCTGACCTCTTTCGATGTCTTCTCTCTGAACTCCACGAAGAAGTGCGCCGATGTTATCTCCAGCCTCAGCATAGTCGAGAATCTTTCTGAACATCTCGATACCTGTTACAACTGTCTTAGCTCTTTCCTCTGTCAAACCAATGATCTCAACTTCGTCACCAGTTGTGAGCTTTCCTCTTTCTACTCTACCTGTAGCAACTGTTCCACGTCCTGTGATTGTGAAAACGTCCTCAACAGGCATCAGGAATGGTTGGTCAGAAGCTCTCTCAGGAGTTGGAATATACTCGTCAACTGCATCCATAAGCTCAAGAATAGGAGCGTATGCAGGGTCACTAATATCATCCGGAGCCTCTAAAGCCTTGAGAGCTGAACCCTTGATAATCGGAATATCATCGCCAGGGAACTCATACTCGTTAAGAGTTTCTCTGATGTCCATTTCAACCAACTCAAGAAGTTCTGGGTCATCAACCTGGTCAGCCTTGTTCATAAATACTACGATATAAGGTACTCCAACCTGACGAGCAAGAAGTAAGTGCTCCTTTGTCTGAGCCATAGGACCGTCTGATGAAGCTACAACAAGGATAGCTCCGTCCATCTGAGCAGCACCTGTGATCATGTTCTTTACATAGTCAGCGTGTCCAGGGCAGTCAACGTGTGCATAGTGACGCTTATCTGTCTCATATTCAACGTGAGCTGTGTTGATAGTGATTCCACGCTCTCTCTCCTCAGGAGCGCCGTCGATCTTATCATAAGCTTCATACTGTGCAAGACCCTTTAAATTAAGTGTCTTTGTGATTGCTGCTGTTAAAGTTGTTTTACCATGGTCAACGTGGCCGATAGTACCAATGTTGACATGGGGTTTTGTTCTTTCAAATTTTTCCTTTGCCATTGGATTTTCCTCCCTTTAAATTAAAAATATTTTTTACTTATTAAAGTTATAAAAGTATTATACCCTACTTCTCCAAGAATTTCAAGTCTTTTTACGTATTTTTTTATCTAATTACAAAATTTAGTCGTTATTCTTGTTTCTGTTTGACATAATCTTTTCAGCAATTGATTTCGGAACCTCAATATAACTGTCAGGCTCCATTGAATATTGTCCGCGTCCCTGAGTTCTTGAACGCAGCTCGTTTGAATATCCAAACATTTCAGAAAGCGGTACCAAAGCGTTTATCTGCTGTGCGCCGGGTCTTGCTTCCATACCCTGAATCTGTCCACGGCGTGAGTTCAAATCTCCGATAACGTCTCCCATATACTCTTCAGGTACTATAACTACAACTTTCATTATAGGCTCAAGAATAACAGGGTCAGCTTTCTTCATAGCCTCTTTAAACGCCATAGAACCAGCAATCTTAAATGCCATTTCAGACGAGTCGACTTCGTGGTATGAACCGTCGTAAAGAGTTACTTTTACGTCAACTACCGGATAGCCTGCTAATACACCGCTTTGCATTGCGCCCTGAATACCGGCGTCAACAGCAGGAATGTATTCCTTAGGAATAGCTCCTCCGACGATCTTGTTAATAAATTCATAGCCTTTGCCTGATACGTTAGGCTCAACAAGAATCTTAACGTGTCCGTATTGACCTTTACCGCCTGATTGTCTTGCATACTTGTGGTCGACATCAGCGTTTGTTCTGATAGTTTCCTTGTAAGCAACCTGAGGCGCGCCTACATTAGCCTCTACCTTAAACTCACGAAGCAAACGGTCAACAATGATTTCTAGGTGAAGCTCACCCATTCCTGAAATGATAGTCTGTCCTGTTTCCTCATCAGTGTGAGTTCTGAAAGTCGGGTCTTCCTCAGCGAGCTTTGACAATGCAATACCCATCTTTTCCTGTCCTGCCTTTGTTTTTGGCTCGATAGCCAAATCAATAACAGGGTCAGGGAATTCCATTGACTCAAGAATAATAGGGTGCTTTTCGTCACACAGTGTGTCACCTGTACCCGTATTCTTCAAACCAACGGCTGCTGCGATATCGCCCGCATATACCTGATCTATATCTTTTCTGTTGTTTGAGTGCATTTGAAGAATTCTACCGATTCTCTCGTTGTCGTCTTTAGAAGCGTTATATACGGTCGAACCCTTTTCAAGAACTCCCGAATACACTCTGAAGAAACAGAGCTTTCCGACAAATGGGTCGGTAGCTATCTTAAATGCCAATGCAGCGAACGGTTCTTCATCTGATGAAGGTCTTTCTTCCTCTGCGTCTGTATCAGGGTTTACACCCTTGATTGCAGGTACGTCAAGCGGCGACGGCATATAATCTACAATAGCGTCGAGAAGCTTCTGTACGCCCTTATTTCTGTATGAAGTACCGCATACTACAGGAACCATATGGTTTGCCAGAGTAGCCTTTCTGATGCAGAGCTTTATCTCGTCAATCGTAAGCTCCTCACCGTCTAAATACTTCATCATTATCTCTTCATCCTGCTCTGCAACATGCTCGATCATATCATCGTGATATTGCTGAGCCTTTTCCTTTAAATCCTCAGGAATTTCTTCAACTCTGATATCTTTTCCAAGATCATCATAATAAACATACGCTTTCATTTCAAGAAGGTCGATAACGCCCTTGAATGTGTCCTCAGCGCCGATAGGAAGCTGTATTGGAACTGCGTTTGTTTTAAGTCTTGTTTTAAGCATATCAACTACGTTGTAAAAGTCTGCTCCCATGATATCCATTTTGTTAACGTATACCATACGTGGAACATGATATTTGTCTGCTTGTCTCCAAACTGTTTCAGTTTGAGGCTCAACTCCACCCTTTGCACATAGAACTGTTACAGATCCGTCAAGAACTCTAAGCGAACGCTCAACCTCAACTGTAAAGTCAACGTGTCCGGGGGTGTCTATAATATTGATCCTGTGCTTTTTCCAGAATGCAGTAGTTGCAGCCGAAGTAATCGTGATACCTCTTTCCTGCTCCTGCTCCATCCAGTCCATAGTAGCGGCGCCCTCGTGAACCTCACCTATCTTATGGTTAATACCTGTATAAAATAGGATACGCTCAGTTGTGGTGGTTTTACCAGCATCAATATGAGCCATAATACCAATATTTCTGGTATCTTGTAATGAACAATCTCTTGCCATAAAATCCTCCTATTAATATTACCAACGATAGTGAGCGAAAGCCTTGTTTGCCTCTGCCATCTTGTGAGTATCGTCTTTTTTCTTGCAGGCTCCGCCAACGCCGTTTACAGCGTCCATAATTTCTGCTGCAAGCTTTTCTTTCATAGTTTTTTCATGTCTTGCTCTTGCATAAGTCGTAAGCCATCTAAGTCCCAGCGTCTGACGTCTCTCAGGACGTACCTCCATAGGTACCTGATATGTCGAACCGCCGACACGGCGAGCCTTAACCTCGAGACTTGGCATAATGTTTTCCATTGCCTGTTCAAAAGCCTCTAACGCTGGCTTTCCTGTTTTTTCTTCTACGATTTCAAATGCTCCGTATACAATCTTCTGCGCAACACCTTTCTTACCGTCCAGCATTACGTTGTTGATAAGACGTGTTACCAGCTTTGATTTGTATATCGGGTCTTGCAAAACGTCTCTTTTTGCAACTTTACCTCTTCTTGGCACTAGAATTCCCTCCTTCATAAAATGATATCATAGGTACTCGCTCTGCGGCCTTGACCGCAGCCCCGTCAGTCCAATGCAGAGGTACTATATATATAATACTCCACATCAACTGTGGTTATTGAGTTCTACCTTAATTTTTCGGACTTTTTATTATTTGCCCTTTGGTCTTTTTGCGCCGTACTTTGAACGGGCTTGCATTCTGCCTGTAACGCCCTGAGCGTCGAGCGTTCCTCTGATGATGTGGTAACGCACACCAGGGAGGTCTTTAACTCTTCCGCCTCTTATCATTACAACGCTGTGCTCCTGAAGGTTGTGTCCAACACCAGGAATATATGCAGTAACTTCCTGACCGTTTGTAAGCTTTACTCTGGCGATCTTTCTCATAGCCGAGTTAGGCTTTTTAGGCGTAGCAGTTTTAACTGCTGTGCAAACTCCGCGCTTTTGCGGACAGCTCTGGTCAATTACAGCTTTCTTCTGAGCGTTAAAACCCTTTTGAAGAGCAGGCGCAGTCGACTTTGACGTAGACATTTTTCTTCCGCTTCTAACCAACTGGTTAAACGTAGGCATAATCTCTCTCCTTTCCTAAAATCTTCCGCAGACCATACGAGGTCAGCATAAGAAACATTATATACTTAATAAATTCATTTGTCAAGCATTTAATAGAAAAAATATTGATTATCAAATCACAATGAAATTTCCTTTAAAAACAAAAAGCAGTTACAGGAGTTTTCCTATATCTGCTTTTATTTGTTTAGTTATGTGTAAATTGAATTTATTTTTTAAGTATCGGCTGGATCTGATGTCCCTCCAGAGCGTATGAAATAGCTTCAGGCACAAGCTCAAAATGCGCCACGATTGAATTGGGCTTGTTGATGTAATCGTCCTGCGAGTAGGGAACGAAGTAGTAGTTTTTATAATTTTGAAGCGTACCTATGTTTTTGGCGCTTGCCGAAAGAGCGTCGTTTGTTGAAATTGCAATAAGTACAGGTCTTGAGTTTCTCAAGTGGGATTTGCACGCCATCGTAACAGGGGTATCGGTTATTCCCAGAGCCAGCTTTGCAAGAGTATTAGCCGTACAGGGAGCTACAACAACAATGTCAAACAGCTTTTTAGGTCCTATCGGCTCGGCGTCCTCGATGGTGACGATAGCCTTGCGCTTGCATATTCTTTCAAGCCATTCAACATTGTCAGACGCCTTTCCGAAGCGTGTGTTTATAGTCGCTGAGTTAAACGACATTATCGGCGTTACTTCACAGCCGATCTGAACAAGCTGAGATGCGCAGGAAAACGCTTTTTCAAATGTACAAAAGGATCCGCATACGCAGAACCCCACTCTCAGCCCGTCGAATATGTTATCTTTATTTACTGCCAAGGATCGTCGCCCCTTTCATCGAGTATATTAAGTATGGTATCCGCTATTATTTGTCCCGATGTTACAGGCGCAACCTTTCCCGGCAGGCTAAGAGCCCATATGGTTTTAAGTCCAAGCTGTCTTGCGTTTTCAAAGTCAACTCCGCCCGGCTTTGACGCTAAATCAATAACAAGAGTATTCTTGTTTATCTTTGACAGCTTTTCTTTGTCAAGAATTTTTGCAGGCACTGTGTTTACTATTAAATCGTATTCCGAAAGCAAGTCGCCTATCTTATCAATTTCCATCGACTTGTAGCCGTATAATTCCGCCCATGCAAAAGCGTTGAGGTTTCTTGCACAAATTGTTACGTCGCTTTCCAAAGCCTTGAACAGCTTAGCGCAGGCTTTGCCGACTCTTCCAAAGCCTATGATAAGCGCCTTTGAGCCTGCAACTGTGCTGGGCATTTCTTCAATGGCGATCGATAATGCGCCTTCTGCGGTGGGAATACAGTTTTTTATTTTAAGCTCATCACGGATATAATAGTCAACGGAAAAATGTCCGTGTTCAAAAAACAGGGTTCTCAGGTTTTTGCTTAAATTTCCGCCTACTACTATGCTGTGAGGTTTCATAGTGGAAATAGCATCGTTCAGAGTTATTTCTCCGTCATAGAACGGAGCGTTTACCGTTTTGTCGTCGTTGCTTGATATGATAGGAAGCACTAAAACGTCTATTTTTTCTTTTATTTCTTTAAGGCTCGATACCTTTTTAAGCTCAGAGTTTTCAAAAAGATTAAAGCCAAAGCAGTAAACATCATGTCCTTTATCTTTTAATCTCTTAGCTAAAAATGTCTGACGGGAATCACCGCCAAGCACTAATATATTTTTATTTTTAATCATAAGGGTTAGCCCTCCAAGCATAAGATTTTTTATTATGAGAAAAATAAGGGATAGTTCATTATATGTGTTATTTTATTTTGTGTTAATATTGAAAAAGATTTTAAATGATGTTATACTTAATTTAAGAATTATCAACTTTTGCCTATGTTTTGAATAGATTAGATTTAAGATGAAATATAAATGAGAAACGGAGAATGATATGAACAAAATTTCTGTCGATAAGATTAATTTGAATTTGCGTACCGATAGAAAAGGTTTTATAAACGAGTGTGAAAGAGAATATGATTCTCAGCTTCTTAAAACGGCAAGCGCAATAAGCGATCGTTCGTTTGACCGACCGATCATTTTGCTTTCAGGTCCGTCGGGTTCAGGGAAAACCACAACCGCGCTAAGGCTTGAAAAACTTCTTGAAAATTTGGGACACCCATCAAAGACGCTTTCTCTTGACAATTATTTTTTACCTCTTGAAGGGGATTTAGAGAATATTGATTTTGAAGCTCCCGAGAGAATAGATATACCTTTTTTAAAAGAGCAGCTTGAGGCTATTGCTAACTGTAAAGAAGTTCTTTTGCCGGATTTTGATTTTAAAACTCAGAGAAGGGTCTTGAAGGAAAGATACAAAAGAGAGAAAAACGAGATAGTAGTTATCGAGGGTATTCACGCCCTTAACCCTGATGTGACAGGGGACGGAGACGATTTTTCTAACAATATATATGTAAGCGTAAGAACCAGAATAATTGACAAAGACGGCGTTTCGTTTCACCCGTCAAAAATCAGGCTTATTAGAAGGATAATTCGAGATACGCAGTTTCGAGCGAGAAGTGCTGAGGCTGTACTTGAACATTTTAAAAGCGTTGAGCGCGGGGAGAATCTTTATATTATGCCTTTTAAACAGCGCGCGCACTTTGAGATAGATACGTTTATCGGGTATGAATTGTCCGTATATAAGGATTACCTTATGCCTATGCTTTTGGAAATAAAGGATAGCTATTCTGATTATTATAAATATGAATCTTTGGAAAAAATGTTTGAGCAGATCGATAGTCTTGACCATTCGCTTGTAGTTAAAAATTCGGTCGTAAGGGAATTCTACGGCGGAAGCGAGCTGAAATATTAGGCTTTCAAATCTTGAAAGGAAGTTTAAAATGATGACAGAAAAAAGCATAAAAGTCTCGGCTTCAATTTTAGGCTGCGACTTAGCAAATATAGAAAGCGAGATAAAGCGGATAGAAAAAGCAGGTGCTGATTTTGTTCACTTTGATGTGATGGACGGCGTTTTTGTTGATAACATAAGTTTTGGACTTCCTGTGCTTAAATCGGCAAAAACAAAAACCGACCTGCCTTTTGACGTTCATCTTATGATAACAGAACCTGAAAGATATATTGCTGAATTTGCAAGGGCAGGGGCAGATATTATAACTTTTCATTCCGAGGCGGCTAAAGACATAAAAAAGTGCATTGAAATATGTAAAAAGAACGGCTGCAAAGCGGGGCTTTCTATCAAGCCTAACACTCCGGCATCAGAGGTCTTCCCGTACCTGAGAGAGCTTGATATGGTTCTTGTTATGACTGTTGAACCGGGATTCGGCGGTCAGGGATTTTTGTCTTTTACTTTGGAAAAGATAGAACAAATCCGCAAAAGAGCTGATGAACTCGGGCTTGATCTTGATATTCAGGTTGACGGCGGAATTACCGATAAAACCTGCAAGGAGGTCAAGGAAAGAGGGGCAAACATACTTGTTGCGGGAACATACCTGTTCAAAGCTGATAATATGACAAAAGCAATCAAACTGCTTAAATAGTTTTACTGATATAATTCGGAAATTTTACTTAGAGCATTACTGTTAATCAATAAATCGTAATGCTCTTTTGTTTGTTCAATAATAAGGCGGTCGTTTGAGCTGTAGCATTTTATCTTTTTTAATATTTTTGCCGTTTGCTTTATATATGCCTTAGGAAAGGAAATCATCAGCCTGTATATATTATCTGAATAATATAGTACGCTTGATTTTATTATTAAGCCCATTTCGTTTTTAAGCATTGAGCTTAATTCGATAAGTTCCTTTATGCTGTCTGTCTGAAACATTACGTCTAATACCATATGAGAATTTTCCTTATAAGATTTCTTGTAATAATCTTTTTTAGTGATATAAACAATGCAGCCGCCTGTAAACTCTTCAAAGATCTCGACGTATATTTTATTTCCAATGTCGTAAAATCCGCTACGCTTCAGAATGTTAAGAAGAATATCAACAAGCTTTTTGGCTTCGGGCGAATTTCTGTCGCACTTTGAAAAATCTATTTCAAGCATTGTTAAATCGTTTTGAGATAATGCTATTTTTATTGTGTTAGTAGATATACGAACAATTCTCAAGATATTCACCTCGCTGACCTTGAAAATAATTACCCGTAGTCCGGAACACATTCGTTATGTTATAGTATTCCTGACGTTTTATTTCTGTGAAAATTTATTACTATCAAAATTACCCTCAAAAAAATAAGGCATACAAACTTTTGCTTGTATGCCGTTACCTGCTGTCATCTTATATTTGATTAGTACCGCTTAATACTGTATCTATTGTATCTATTTTTTCTTCTTCTAAATAATATTATAATCGCTGAGAAGGCAACGATAAACACCAGTGTTATCATTATAATTACCGGTGCAAACAATGGTGATCTTACCGCTTTTGATGTGGTTTGAGCTTTAGGCGCTTTTTCATTGACTGTGATGCTTGCGTAAAAGGTTTTGTCATCAACTATTTGAGCTATGCACTCGCTTATTTTTTCGTGTCCTTCAGCATTGGGGTGAATGTCGGTTTTGCTTATGTTTGTAAGCTCTGTTGATTTACCTGAAAAGCTGGTATATACATCAGCTACGTTGTATCTTTGCTTGTTGTCTTCTGTTGTTGCGTTCATATTTATAATTCGGTTTACCTCGTCTATTCTTGAAACGAAAACATCAGTTATAATGCTGGGCATTTTAATCTTTAAGCCGTCCAGCGGATTGTAAACCGTTTGAAAAACAACTTCAGTCTTGGGATTGATCTCGTAAATTTTATCGGTAATGCCGATTAGATTGCCTTTTAACTTTGTAATGTTATTGCTTATAGTTTCTACCATTTTGTTTAGCTTAGCCAGAATATCAGGAGCTGTAAAATCAAAATCAATTTCTGATTCTTCACCGGTCAGGCTCGTGCCCATTGTGCCTTTTACAAAATCTAAAAGCGCACTGAGAAGGTCGTTTCCTCCGATTGAAATCAATATTAAATCGGATTTTTTAATATCCTCATTGTAATTTCCAGCATTTACTCTTGAATAAAGCTCCAGTGACGTCTGACCGTCTATTGCATAATTGTAGTAATCGCTCTTTTGAGAAAGTTTGTACTTTTTTGCAAGAAGATTGGCGTATGAATTCGTGTTATAGTTATTTCCTTTTTTGTAATTTGCAAGACCAAAGCCGGTAGAAATTGAATCTCCTAGAACAAGCATACACTGCGGTGTGGAAACCTCGACCTGCTTTGTTGTCTGCTCTGCAAAGACTGATATAATATTCTCTGAAAAAAATGCGGTTAAAGTTAAAATAACACAGATGATCGAAAAGATTTTATTTTTTATTTTTATCACCATTCCTTGATTTTGATTGTCTCTTGTATTAAAGTTCTGAATCCTAACTTAATTAAACTTACCCATATTAGAGTATAATTTGCAAATATATTATACATTAAAACCTTACATAAGGCAACTTTGGTACTTCTTAAATATTTTCTTTGCATTTTAGGAGTAGTCTGTATTTATATTGATATTTTTCCCAAAGTATATTATTATATAAGTTAAGATTGCAGAGAAATACTGTGAAAAATGGTGTACGGAGAAATTTTATGATAATTAATTTCGAAAAGTCGAAGCTGTACGATTTGGTTTTATATATTATGTAACGAGCGGCATACACCGCTCTTTTGTTATGTGTAGAGTTAAACTTAGCTTATTAAAACATTGTACCGAAGTCTTCAAAAACCTCACCGATAGCTTTTATTGCTTTACCTGTGTTTGATTTTAGCATTCTCTTGTCCTTTTTGGTAGCGTTTGATAATGCATAAGCCGCAGCGCCGACAGCAACTCCTATTGTTACGCCCTTAGCAAGCGAGCTGAAATTGATTTTCATAATATATCCTCCTTTTTTGATTTGTAATAGTAATTTTCCCGAAAAAACAATTGTATATTCAGAGAACTTTTTGTAATATAAGGTTGTTAAACTATGAAAAATATGATATACTATTTTAGAAAATTAAAGAAATAATTTAGGAGAAATGTTAATGCTTGAATGTAAAAAGGTTGCGGCTATAAATGACATTTCCGGCATCGGACGCTGTTCGCTTACGGTGATTATCCCGACCTTGTCGGCAATGGGGATTCAGGTTTGTCCTGTTCCTACTGCTGTTTTGTCAGCTCATACAGGGTTTGACGATTTTGTTTTTCGCGACCTTACCGATTATATTAAGCCCGCTCTCGGACACTATAATAAAATGAAATATAAATTTGACTGCGTTTACACAGGCTTTCTAAGCTCTCAGGAGCAGGTGGATTATTGCCTTGACTTTTTTGAAAGTTTTAAAAATTCTTTAAAGGTTTGCGATCCTGTTATGGGCGACGGCGGAAAGCCTTATCCGACATACACAAAAACTATGTGCCAAAGAATGATAGAGCTTGTGAGAAAAGCTGATGTTATAACGCCTAACCTTACCGAGGCGGCGATTTTGCTCGGAGAGGAATATCAGTCTGCTGCAATGAGAACTACAGAACTCAAATCTTGGCTTGTGAGGCTTTCAGAGATAGGACCCAAAGTTGTAGTTATCACAAGTGTTGCTCTGGCAGGCTCAGGACTTTGCAATGTAGGATACGACAAGGAACATTCGACATTCTGGAAGGTTTCGTGTGATTATGTGCCGGCGCACTATTCGGGCTGCGGAGATATGTTTTCAAGCGTTTTGGTGGGAGGTCTTTTAAAGGGCGACAGTCTGCCTATCGCTATAAACAGAGCAACTGCTTTTACCGAGCTTGCGATAAAAACCACATTCAGCTATTCGGCTGAGCCGAGCGACGGGATTATGCTTGAGGGCTGTTTAAGCTGGCTTATTAACACTCAGGTTTTCAAGGATTACGAAACGCTGTAGATAATATGAGTTAGAAAGGAAATTTTTATGTTCACACAAGGTTTGTATGAAATTATAAAAAAATCTCAAGCTGCTGAGGATACGTTCGACCTTACTCTCTCTTGCCGAGAATTAAGTGATTTGGCAAATCCCGGACAGTTTGTTCATATAAGCGTACCAGGTTTTTTCTTAAGGCGTCCTATATCCATTTGTGATATTGACAAGGATAACGGAACTATCAGAATAGTTTTTCAAATCAAGGGAAAGGGAACAGACGCGCTTTCTAAATTTGACGTCGGCGAGAGACTTGATATGCTCGGACCTCTGGGTATCGGCTTTAAGCTGATTGACGCTGACAAAAAGGCAATAACAGTCGGCGGAGGAATTGGCACACCTCCTATGCTGGCTGTGGCTAAGCATTACGGGCAAAACGCAACTGCGATTTCAGGCTTTAGAACAAAGAACCTTGTTATACTTCAGGAAGATTTCAAGTTGCAGGATAATAAAACAATACTGTGTACAGACGACGGAACAGCAGGTGAAAAAGGCTTTGTTACCGACGCACTAAAAAGGTGCATAAAAGATGAAAAGCCGGATATGATTTACGCCTGCGGTCCTATTGTGATGCTAAAGGCGGTATCTAAGATAGCGATAGAAAATGAAATACAATGTCAGATATCTCTTGAGGAGAGAATGGCGTGCGGAGTCGGGGCGTGTTTAGGGTGCGCTGTGAAAATGACACGGGGAGGACGTGAGTTTTATGGACACGTTTGCAAAAACGGACCTGTATTTGACGCAAGGGAGGTTGTATTATAATGGCTGATTTATCTGTAAATTTCTGCGGAGTTGAAATGAAAAATCCATTAATTACAGCCAGCGGAGCTTACGGCTATGGACGTGAATATACTGACCTCTATCCGCTTTCTAAAATAGGCGGTATCTCAACTAAGGGTACGACTCTTAATGAAAAGGACGGCAATCCTCCTCCGAGAATCGCCGAAACACCAAGCGGTATGCTAAACTCTGTAGGCTTACAAAACGGCGGTATTAAAAAGTTTTTGACTTACGAACTTCCCAATCTTGAAAAGCAAAACATAGCTATAATTGCAAATGTTGCAGGAGGTACTATTGAGGAGTGCGTTGAGCTTGTTACAATGCTTGAGGGAACAAGCGTTGATATGATCGAGCTTAATATTTCCTGCCCTAATGTAAAGCAGGGCGGAGCGGCATTCGGAACAAACAAAGACTGTGCGGCTGAAATTACAAAAGCAGTAAGAAATGCTACCTCTAAACCGCTGATGGTAAAGCTTTCTCCGAATGTAACCAGCATATCTGATATTGCAAAGGCTGTTGAGGCGGAAGGTGCAGATGCGATCTCTTTGATAAATACTCTTCTTGGTATGAGAATAGATATAAAATCAAGACGTCCTATACTAAAAAATAATGTAGGGGGGCTTTCTGGTCCTGCTGTATTTCCTATAGCGGTGAGAATGGTATGGCAGGTCGCAAATGCTGTTAATATTCCTGTTTGCGGAATGGGCGGAATATCATGCGTCGAGGACGCTGTCGAAATGATGATGGCAGGTGCGGAGTGTTTCCAGATAGGCGCTGTTATGTTCAACGACCCGTTTGCTCCCATTAAAATAATTGACGGACTTAATGAATGGTGTGATAAAAACGGAGTAAAAAATATAAGCGAAATAGTAGGAACGGTCAAGCCGTGGTAAAAGATTACTATATAATTTTGGGAAAGAGGGATTTTTGTTGCCCTTGATGCAACAATAGAAAAACCGCATTATTACGTACTTCGCTGTAATAGTGCGGTTCATTTATATGATTTTCTATAATTGCACTACTGAGTAAAGAATAAAAAACACGGAGGATATAAATGATTTACACAGTAACCTTTAACCCTGCATTATACAGTTCCAACTAAATCATTATGACATTTCCATAAATTCCAGTCATCAATTAATCCTCGTCAGTCGCTGTATTTGTACACAGAGTATTTTGCTCTCATTGACAAGACAGACATATTTTTATGTTCCTATTTTCTCTAACAAATCAATCATTTCGCTCCATTCCCGTATATGCAAATGTTCACACTGCGGTATCTGAACATTGGAACGCTTTTTGTAGTTTCTGTCTGTATCGTTATCATACCAAACAGGGTAAATGCCGACCTGTGCCGCTCCTTCAATATCTGCTTGAGGATTGTCGCCGCAATACCAAACTTCCTCTGCACACAGGTCAGCTTTTTGCAACGCAATATCAAATAAAATCCGATTTGGTTTTCTAAACAGATAATCGCTTGAAGTCATAACATATTCAAATCGGTTTCTCGGTAACAATCGGTTTAGCCGTTCGGTTAAGGCATCTCCTGACCATAGCAGATTGCTTATAACAGCACTTCTTATACCTTTTTCATTTATGTAATCGAGCATTTTATCGGCATCAGGCATTATTGCACCAGAAGAAGCGCCGTTCCAAAACACGATTTCCATTTCAAGAGGTGTCAGCGAAAATTCAATCCCAAGATATTCGTATAATACTTTATCGCCAACTTGACCGCAAACATCATAACCAATTTCCCTAATACTTTCGATGTGCTTATCAAAAATCAACTCTGCTCCCTTTCTTACATCCTCAAGAGTACAGTTGTTAGGATTCTTTATGGCATACTTCAACAATTCAGCGTTGCCCTTAACAGTATCCCAACCGGGTTCATACAAAAGAGTATGTCCGTAATCAAATAAAATCATTTTAGGATATTTCATTAGAATTCTCCTTCTGCGTATTAAACATATAATTATCTATGATTTACTACCATATTGATCTTATAAAAGATATAAATTTTTAATTTGCTTGAAATATTTTTCTTTATCAACAATAGAATCAAAAATAGAGGATATACCGCCAATCTGACTTAATGAACCGATTAGAGGTGTATTTTCAAATACAGTGCCTACTAACTGCTGTGCCGTTGCTTCTGCAAACTTATCTGCAAAAATGACTTTAATATCCCTGCCAAAATAATTTTCTATTTGATAGTCAACAAATTGCGTAAGTCCGCTATCATTGTGTAAATCCGCAACTAATGCCTGTGCTTTAACTATTCTTTTCTCTCGCTCTAACAAATTGTTAGCAGATAATGCACCATATATTTCTTGCTTAATTCTATCGTCAATATCAAGTTTGCTAAAGGCAGTTCCAAGCCACTTACTGTATGGAGCATATGTATCTTGATACAGGAAACATAATCTCATTAGCCGTTCGCAAATTCTTGAACAGATAATTCTTGAACCAATTTCATCTCCACATTCCCCACAGCGTTTGACAAATGCCTGTTCTGATGATATGTTTTCCCAATTTGAGGAAATCAAATACAACTTAACTTCTCTAGGATAGTACTTGATTTTAGAGATGATCTCAGTGCAATGCAATCCGTCAACAAAAAATTGCCCTGATACCAATGAAAGAAGTCTATGTTCAGAAATAGCAAGCCACTCATAAGGTTTAATATGGTTCAAATCAGATGTGCCAAGCTGATCATTCAAATAATCATCGAATGTCTGAATAAATATCAAAGGATTTACCGTTCCATCTTTAATAAATTCAGGATGTTGAACGCCGCAGTCGTTAGGATCAGGTTCAGTAAAATTAACACTATAACCTTTATATGTATAAGGAAGATTTTCTGACAATACAGAAAAAATATGATTCTTTTCTGAAATATATTCCTTACTTAAAAACAAATAAAACCTAGGTCCCCACATATGGTCTGTCGATACAGCATCGTCATATCCCAAAACATCAGAACCATATCCAATCAACCCGGCGGAATACTTTAAATCAGGAAATTTATCCTTAATGATCGCTTTTGCACAATCATTAAAAAAATTTCTGCAAAGCTCCATTCCCTTTACAAATTGACTCATTTTTATAACTCCTTTAACTAATCATTATGACACTCTGTTCATTTTATTTTCCCTTTATGTAATCTCAAACACGAGACTTATTTCTAGTGTCTAGATATATATCCTCTTGCATAAAACCTAGTCTTTTTCAAAAGCTATTTTCTGTAATCCATTTGTGCAACAATTTCATTCACGATTTCTTCTACACTTAGTGTTCCGTCTATTACATAGTCAGATGATGACAAAATATCCTTTTGCATTTGGATAAAAGCTATTCGTGCATATTTTAAATACATTTCCAAATCATGACGTATCTCATCTGCTGTGGCATCACTCATATCTCTTAGAATTCGTCTTGCTAAAGATATATCGCGTGGAGTGTCAATGAAAAAAGCTGTATCAATGTACGGTTTAATTGTATCATGGCAATAAGCAAAAGGATAGTCTAGTATCAAGTAATCGCATATTCCCGCACATTTGATTTTTAAAATGTCATCTTCTAAAGGTGTTAAATTCCAAACATTATAATTGGCTCCATCTAGAACCCATTGAAAAAAGTTATCGACTTCACCCTCAAAATTATAATTGTCGAAATGCAGAGATTGTGAATTCCGTAATCGCTTCTTTAATTCATTGACAATAGTTGTTTTTCCTCCGGCAGTAACTGCGGCAACAGAAATTATTTTCATATTTGAAACACCCTTTCTATGTCGTTGAGCCTGAGCCTTTCCCTCGTTTTTGCCCTTATGAAACATCTTATCGCTTTATTTTATAATCATCTGTGCAGCAAATACTGCTAGCACGCCCAAGATAATACTTACAGCAATATAGCAAAAAGCAACAGCTAAACTGCCGTTTTTTATCAAATCTACAGACTCGTATGCAAAGGTTGAAAATGTAGTAAATCCGCCGCAGACCCCAACTTTGAGCATCAACACAATTTGCGGATTGATTGATTTGCTCTTTGCCGCAGCTGCGGTAATAAGTCCCAGCAGAAACGCCCCTACAAAATTTATAGCCAAAGTTTTTATCGGAAAACCATTTTCCGGTTTTAATGGCAAAAGTCCGACTAGGTATCTGCAAACTGTTCCAATAAAACCGCCTATTCCAACGATAATACAATTTAACAACAACGCTCACCTCTTAAAATATTACTTCGTTATATTATAATTTAATCTCCATATTTACTTCGTGTATATTAGACTCATTTACCGCATCTACCTCAACAAAACCAATCTTTTCATAAATATATTTTGCATGAGTATTGCCATACTTGTAAGTTGTTGTGATCAGTTTGGCATTATAATTATACTTTAATATATTCAGTAATTCTATTAGTGCCTGTTCGCCGTAATGTTGATTTTGAAAGTTGCTGTCAATAGCAAAATCCCATAAAAAGAAACTGTCCTCAGCAAAATTATTGAGCATAACAAAACCAACAAGAGTATTATCATTATAAATATCAAATGCTAACACATTGTTTTTCAAAACAGCATTGTCTATACATTCAAAAGATGATATAAATGTCTTATCTTTTTCTGATAAATATATTTTTATGCCACTGCTTTTCACAAATCTCATTTCACATCTCCGATTTACTAAATGCCTCTATCAAATTTGAGATAGAAACAACTCCCGACGGAACTTCCCTCAAACCTCTGTTTACCCAAATCGCATTTATTCCTATTGATGCCGCACCATAAACATCACTGCTTAGTGAATCGCCTATATGAACAACTTGATTAGCATTTAACCCTGTATTACCCAGTGCCAACTCAAATAATTCTTTTCTTGGCTTATATGCTTTAGCGTCCTCACTTGTAAAAACTCCCTCAGGCTCTAAATTGTGATACTCAATAGCTTTTAATATATCTGCCCTGTCAATATTTGATACAATATAAACAGGAACGGGACACATCTCAAAAAATTGCTTTGATTCCTCAAAAATAGGCGGTTTCACCCAATGCTCAAACATCATATTGCTTAATATATTTGCATTCGCAGATGATTGAAAATGCTCTAAAGTTTTTACTAATGACTGATATTCCAATTCTCTCTGCGTTTTAAATGTATCCCCGAAGGAATTTGTAAATGCCGTTTGAAATTCATTCCACCAATAAGCACCTATTTGAGATTTATCTTCAGCAATTCCCGTATCATAAATTTCTTGAGTAACCTTTTCTATTACAGCACCGTCCTCATGTACAACAGTACCATAGAAATCAATAAAAACCGCTTTAATCATCGCATTCTCCATACTATCTCTGATTTTTAATTTGCAGATAATAATTCAAACTACCTCTTACTATTCAAAAACACAACAAAATATGTTATTATATAATTATAGATTATTACATAACAAAAATCAAACGTAACCATAAAAACACGGAGGACATATATGATTTACACAGTAACCTTTAACCCGGCATGGGATTATATAATAAATGCTGACAACCTAAAAACTGGTAAAGTAAACAGGACAAGCTCAGAGGAATTACAGCTGGGCGGAAAGGGAATAAACGTATCTATTGTATTAAAAAATTTAGGAATTGAAAACATAGCACTCGGGTTTATTGCAGGCTTTACAGGAAAAGCCCTTGAGCAAAACCTAAAAGAAAGAGGTATCAACACTGACTTTATAGAGCTTGACAAGGGAATGACCAGAATAAACATAAAGCTGAAAACGGACGTTGAGACTGAAATAAACAGCAGAGGACCTGAAATCACAGACAGTGCAATGGATAAGCTATTTGATAAGCTTGATAATATTCATAACGGAGATATTCTCGTGCTTGCGGGTAGTATTCCTAACACTCTTTCAAGCGATATATATGAAAGAATTATGAAAAGGCTTCAAAACAGAGGTATAAAAATCGTTGTTGACGCAACAGAGGACTTACTTACAAATGTACTGAAATACAGACCTTTTCTGATAAAGCCTAATCACTATGAGCTGGGCGAGCTTTTTTCAAAGACATTAGAAACAGATGATGATATAATCAACTGTGCAAAAGAGCTTCAGAAAAGAGGTGCTGCCAATGTTCTTGTTTCTATGGGCGGCAACGGTGCAATACTAATTACTGAAAATGGTAAGATTTATAAAACGGGCACTCTGGCAGGTAAAGTAATAAGTGCTGTCGGTGCAGGAGACTCAATGGTTGCAGGCTTTATTGCAGGGTATTCAAAAACAAACAACTATGAGCAAGCACTGAAAATAGGTACTGCTGCCGCAAACGCAACTGCACTATCCAAAGGTCTTGCCGAGAAGAACAAGGTTGATGAACTTTTAAAACTTCTTTGAGCAATGTTGTTTATAATAAAACCTTTTAAATTTATATAACAGTTCAGAAAACCGCTGTGGATTTCCATAGCGGTTTTCTGTTAAATACTTTTAATCTTGTTGATACAGTCTTCACACACAGAATATTGTTCGTTGATGTTTTCTTCTGAACCACAGATTTTGCAAAAAGGTTTTACTTTTTCAATAATAAGTTTTCCTGCTTCTTCTGTTATTTTGATTTGATCGCCAATGTCAATGCCGGTTCTGTATCGGTAATCTGCCGGAACTACTACTCGTCCCAGCTTGTCTAATTTTCTGTTAAGTCCTATCATAAACCTTCCCTCCTTTTTATTTTATGTTAAAATTTTATAAAAATTACTATAACATAAAAATATGTCAAAATCTTGAATATTTTAGGTAAATAAAAAGAATTATAACAAAATAACGAGGAAATTATTATTTTTATTATGAGATTATAGTGTGATTAGACTTATGTAATTTTTCCAATAAGATTTTGATACCATTAAAAATCAATACTCTTATTTTCTCAATAATTCCGCAGATGATAAAGACAGTTAGGCAGATCAGAAGTATCTTGAAAGGATAGGTCCACGATAAGTAGAAGGATTTTTTACTTAAAAAGCTGAACCAGTCGTGCCATAGTTTGTTTCTTACCAAAAACTGCTCGTGGATCATATAAACTCCTAGATTTACAGTTGCGATATAGTTTATCGCTCTTGACTTAAAGTTAATACTTCTGAAAAACAATACCAGACAAACGCACTGCAAGACAACAAACGGGTTATTGTTTTCAGTTGAGATTTTAGAATAGCTGTCTGAAAAAATGCAAAGAAAGGCATTAACAAAGGTAAGCATGGCAAATGCAATTAAATATATGTAATTGTGCTTTTTAAAGCTGGGTATGTGAAGTCTCAAATATCCACCTAGAATGTACATATAAACAAATCCGTACAGGCTTTTTCCGCTTGGATCAAATATCTTGTCAAGTCTGATAACTCCGCTTGTTTGCTTAATTTGCGAAAACACCGTCCAGACTGAGAACATAACAAACAGAATGATGACAAGCTGAGTATACTCTTTTTTTGAAAGAGCTGTCAGCGCTTTATTGAGAAACGGACTTAAAATCAGCACAAGCAGATACAGCGTCATAAAGTACCAAATTCTTGAAGTGAACGGGAAAAACGCTCTTGCCTTTTCCAAACTGCTAAGACGCCAAAAGCCGAGAAGCTGACCAAAGAAGGGGATAGACAAAGAATAAAAAAGCATCGGCAGATAGGTTTTTAAGGCTTTGCTTTTAATACCGTTTAAAGTTTTATTTGACGTGACTGAGAAATATCCGAAAATCAAAATATAAATATACACAGGACACCTTGATGAGAGGTAGATCAAATAGAATACAGCTTTGTGAAGCCCTGATAGATCCTGTTTAGCGATAGAACTATAGCCTCCGTAAATGCATATATGAAGAAAGATGACCTGAAGCATCATAAGTATACGCAGTAATTCTATACCCGATTGTCTGATCTTTGTTTCTTTAATATTCAAGCTCTCATCAACCTTTTTGTTATTATATAGCAATATATGCACTGGTTGTACAGAATATTAGTAATTATAAAAGGTTACTGTTGACAATATCATAATTTAGTATTTTGATTTATGTTTGTTTTTACTTTTTATTTTGCTTGACTTAATCTTTCAGATGTTGTATAATTTTTTATGTATTTTATGGCAGGATGGAGGCGGCTTGAAATGAAAGTAAGCGAAGCTATGGTAAAATGCTTGGAAGAAGAGCAGGTCAAAGTCGTCTTTGGTTATCCGGGAGCGGCGATCTGTCCGTTTTATGACGCTTTATATGAATGCGATATAAGACACATTCTTGTTCGGCATGAAGCAAACGCAGGTCATGCGGCAAACGGCTACGCAAGAATAACCGGCAGACCGGGTGTATGCATTGCTACATCGGGTCCGGGAGCTACAAATCTTATCACGGCTATTGCGACGGCATATGCTGACTCGATACCGCTGGTTGTGATAACAGGTCAGGTCAACAACGACCAGATAGGCTCTGACGCTTTTCAGGAGGCGGACATAACAGGCGCTGCCGAGCCGTTTGTAAAGCACAGCTATTTGATAAAGAATAAGGACGAGCTTCCAAGAGCGTTTAAGGAGGCATTTTATATTGCAGGAACGGGACGTCCCGGACCTGTGCTAATTGACGTTCCTATGGACGTTCAGATGCAGGAGATTGAATTTAATTACCCGAAAACTGTTGATATAAGGAGCTACAAGCCTACAACAAAGGGTAATATGCTTCAGATAAAGCGAGTTGTTAAGGCTTTGAATGAAGCAAAGAAGCCTCTTATTTGTATAGGCGGAGGAGTTTTTTCGTCAAACGCAGTAAGCGAGATAAGAGAGCTGTCAAAGGTAATGCAGATTCCGGTTGTGACGACAATGATGGGCATATCTGCGTTCTCTGCCGATAACGAGTTGTTTTACGGTATGATAGGAATGCACGGCAAAAGAATTGCAAACAAGGCTGTTGAGCTTTGCGACGTTATATTCTTGGTCGGCGCAAGGGTAGGAGACAGGGCGATAGGAAATCCCGACTCTGTAAAAAAGACGACTAAGGTTATTCACATAGATATTGACCCTGCTGAAATAGGCAAAAATCTCGGTGTGGATATTCCGCTTGTAGGAGATGCAAAGCTGGTTTTAAAGCAGATGCTTGAGCTTGTATCGCCTATGGAGCGAAGTGATTGGTTAAGAGAGCTTAACAGCCAAAAATTCGAGGAGACTGTAAAGCCTGTCAAGCAGGGAACGGTAAACCCGAGAAAGTTTATAAGCGATTTGTCTGACAAGATGCCGAAGAACACAACGGTAGTTGCCGACGTTGGACAGAACCAGATATGGAGTGCTACAAGCTACAAGATTCGTGACGGACGCTTTTTGACGTCGGGCGGAATGGGAACGATGGGGTATTCTATACCTGCGGCGATAGGGGCTAAACTTGCAGACGAAAACCACCCTGTTATCGCGATTTGCGGCGACGGTGCTTTTCAGATGTCTTTTATGGAGCTTGCAACCGCTGTTCAGCACAATGTTGACATTAAGATAGTGGTTATGAAAAACAACTTTTTGGGAATGGTTAGAGAAGTTCAGACCAATGTTTATAAAAACCATCTAACGGCTGTATCGCTTGACGGCTCGCCTGATTTTATCAGTCTTGCTAAGGCTTACGGGATACCTGCAATGAGGGTCGACAGTGAGGAAACAGCACAAAAGGCGATAGATAATCTTGCATCGCACAAGGGCTGTTATCTTGTTGAGTGTGTTGTAGATGATTTTGAAAGCACCTTACAAGTATAATTTGAAAGGAATGATACAATGAAGTATACGATTTCAGTTTTAGTTGAAAACCACGCAGGAGCTTTGTCGAGAATTTCCGGACTGTTTTCAAGAAGGGGATTTAACATAGAGAGCCTTGCGGTGGGCATAACAGACGACCCAGCTGTTTCGAGAGTTACTATTATCGTAGACGGAGACGAGTATATTGTAGAGCAGGTTGAAAAGCAGCTCAATAAACTAATTGACGTAATCAAGGTTAAAACCCTTACAAAAGACGAAAAGCTGGAGCGTGAGCTTATACTTATAAAGCTGAGGGTTCCTGCTGAAAAACGAAGCGAGATCATGACTATAGCTGACATTACAGGAGCAAAGGTCATTGATATTTCGCTGACGACTATGACAATTCTGCTTGCGGATACATACGCTCATATCTGCCGGCTGGAGGAGATAACAAAGCCTTATGATGTTCTGGAGGTCGTGAGAACGGGAACTATTGCTATCCAAAAGGGTCAAGATATTATGACTTTCAAAAAATAATCGAATAAATAAAACATTTATGTAACATTTTACATTCATAATAGAATGTGCGAATAAATAAATTTCTTAAACATAAAAATAAGGGGATTTATTTCCTTATTATAAAAATAATATTAAACTGCATATATATGCAAATTTTGCTATAAAATCTAGGAGTAAAACAGTCGGCAAGACAATTTCTTGTCTCTTGTTTCTTGCTTCTGATTTTCTAATTTGCATATAAATATGCATAATTCTAGGAGGAAAAGAAAATGTCAAACACAAGTACGGCAAAGATTTTTTATCAACAGGACTGCGACCTTAACAAGCTAAAGGGTAAGAAGGTTGCTATTATCGGTTACGGAAGCCAGGGACACGCTCACGCTTTGAACCTTAAAGACAGCGGAGTTGATGTTGTTATCGGTTTGTATGAGGGAAGCAAATCATGGAAGAAGGCAGAGGAAGCAGGGCTTACTGTTATGACAACGGCAGAGGCTGCAAAGGCTGCTGATTTGATTATGATTTTGATCCCTGATGAAAAGCAGGCTGCTCTTTACAAGAGCGAGATCGCTCCTTACTTAACAGAGGGCAAGACCCTTGCTTTTGCACACGGATTTAACATTCACTTTGGTTGTATCGTTCCGCCTAAGGACGTAAACGTAATTATGATAGCTCCTAAGGGACCGGGCCACACAGTACGTTCAGAGTATCAGGCAGGAAAGGGCGTACCTTGTCTTATTGCCGTTGAGCAGGACGCAACAGGTGATGCACAGGATATAGGTCTTGCATACGCAGCAGGTATTGGCGGAGCAAGAGCAGGAGTTTTAGAGACGACCTTCAGAACAGAAACCGAAACTGACTTGTTCGGAGAGCAGGCAGTACTTTGCGGAGGTGTTTGCGCGCTTATGCAGGCAGGTTTTGAAACTCTCTGCGAGGCAGGCTACGACCCGAGAAACGCTTATTTTGAGTGTATTCACGAGATGAAGCTTATCGTTGACCTGATTTATCAGTCAGGCTTTGCAGGAATGAGATATTCGATTTCCAACACTGCTGAGTACGGAGATTATGTTACAGGACCGAAGATCATTACTGAGGACACTAAGAAGGCTATGAAGAAGGTTCTTTCTGACATTCAGGACGGAACATTTGCTAAGGACTTCCTGCTTGATATGTCAGACGCAGGCTCGCAGGTTCACTTTAAGGCTATGAGAAAGCTTGCCGCTGAGCATCCTGCTGAGGTTGTAGGCGAGGAAGTTAGAAAGCTCTATAGCTGGAGCGATGAGGATAAACTTATAAATAACTAGCAACGGTGACGTTGCATCCAGTGCCGCCTTTTGAAAAGTTTGATAAACGTAGAAGTTTGATCAACGGCGGGCTAGTACCTATGTATGAGAACTGTTAATAGAGAAGCAGCGGTGACGTTGCATCCAGTGCCGCCTTTTAAAAAGTTTGATAAACGTAGAAGTTTAATCAACGGCAGGCTGGCAACTAGATATAATAACAGATGAAAAAGAAAAGAGCAGCGGTGACGTTGCTCTTTATCTTTTATCATTTGAGTATATATGCTTCAAGTCTGTAAATAGGGAATCCCTCGTCTGTGAAACGCTTTTCATATTCGGTCATTATGTTTCCCTCAAAATCGGAATTGTGTAAATCAAACGTCACGTTTTTAAGGGCAAAACCGTTTTGGGAAAACTGCTCTATTGAAAACTCAAAGAAGTGTGCGTTGTCGGTCTTTTGCCAGATTTCTCCGCCGTCTTTGAGCAGAGACTTATATATTTTAAGAAAATTATGATGCGTAAGCCTATGGCTTGCGTATTTTTTCTTTGGAAATGGACAACTGAAATTTAAGTATATTCTGTCTATTGATTTATCTGGAATATAGCAGGAAAGATATTCGGCGCTTCCACGCATAAAGTATAGGTTTTTAAGTTCCGCCACTTTTGCGTCCTCAGCCGCCTTTACAATGACGTTGCTTGCCTTTTCAACTGCGAGAAAATTTATATCAGGGTTTTGCCTTGCGCTCTCACAGGCAAAGCCTCCTTTACCACAGCCGATTTCCAAATGAACAGGATTGCTGTTGCCGAAAATCTTTTGAACGTCAATATATTCTTTATTTAAAACAGAAGTCTGAAAATGCTTGTCCTCACGCTCCATAAAGAAAATGTAATCTTTACATTCTTCAAGACGCTCTTCAAGATGTTTTTTTCTTCTCATTCGCATAGGTTTTTCTCCGTTGCATAATAATTTTACGACAAAGAATTATATGTCATCAGCCACTTCAATTCCCCCCACAGGGCGAATTGAAATAATATGACAGCTTCCCTCGCCGAAGCAGCTATTTAGTGTTTCTATGAATTTTTCAAGCTTATTATTTGGGACAAATGCTTGTATGGTTCCTGCAAATCCACCGCCGTGAACCCGGCATGCGCCCTCTCCGTCAAGCACCATTTCAGCAAGATTTAAGCCTAATGCCAGACCTTGCTCTTGAGGGGTTTTGTTTGCATAAATGTTCTGCAAATACTTATATGAGCTGTTGCCCGATTTTGTTACTTCTTTCAAAAAGGCTTTGAAATCTCCGCTTTGGAGCGCTTTTGCCTCTCTTTCTACAGTTTCGTTTTCATTAAGAAAATGAAGCGAGCGAAGAACCGCCCTGTCGCCGAATTTCTTTCTTAGATCAGTTATGTTTTCAAGTACGTCGGAAAGGGTAATTTCACGAAGTACATCTTTGCCAAAATAACCTGCTACAGCCTTCATCTCTTCTGGAATAGATGCGTATTCATCAGTTAAATCTTCGTGGCTTCCCTTTGTATCGACTATGCAAAGGCTGTGTCCGCACTTTGAAAAATCAAAGTCAATCTTCTCAATGACAGGATTTTTTGGGTCTTTGAAATCTATGGTTATAAAGCTTCCAACGCTCGAAGCCATTTGATCCATAAGCCCCGATGGCTTGCCGAAGTATACGTTTTCTGCGTATTGAGCTATTTGTGCTATTTCTACATTGGAAGCTTTAAGGTCGTTATAAAGATAGTTTAAAATCGTTCCTATCAGAACCTCAAAAGCGGCGGAGGAGGAAAGTCCCGAACCCTTTAGAACATTAGAAGTTGTATATGCTTTAAATCCGCCGATGCCGTAATTTTTGTTCTTAAATCCTGCGGCAACTCCCCTAATAAGCGCAGAGGAGTCCTCTTTTTCATTTTCGTGAACAGACAGATCGCTTAAATCGACAACATCTTTAGGAAAACCCTCCGACTTGACTTCGATAATGCTATCGTCGGTTTTCTTGACTATTGCGATAACGTCAAGAGAAACTCCGGCGGCAAGCACCTTTCCGAAATTGTGGTCTGTATGGTTTCCTCCGACCTCTGTTCTTCCCGATGCTGAGAAAATACGGTATTCGCAGTCGCCGTAAAGCTCTTTAAACTTTTCTATAGCTTTTTTATATCTTTCAATTTGTGAAGCTTCGTTTTCTGAGCTGTATAGTTCTTTTATTGTATAAACATTTTTTTTAGTCATATGTATCCTCCGAATATATCTCAAGGTGAGAATTGTTAAAATTATTATACACTAACCTACTTAAATAAGCAAGTTGATTTAAGGGCGAGATTTATAATAGTGATAAATATTTAAAATTATGTTATAATTAAATAACACTAAAATTTAAAGTCAATAAATAAAGTATAATATAAAGGGGGCTTGCTCTTTCTGAGGAGCAGATGGATATGAATATTCAAAATAAAATATTTAGCAAAATGGTTGAATATTATGCAGGGGATCCAAAACGTATTCAGCATTTTGCAAAGGTATATACATTTGCAAAAATGATAGGTGAGCGTGAGTGTCTTAGCGATGAAACATTGGAAACCTTACTTATTGCTGCAATTGTTCACGACATAGGAATAAAGACCTCTGAAGAAAAATATAATTCCTCAAACGGCAAATATCAGGAGATCGAGGGGGAAAAGATAGTAAGAGAGTTTTTATCCGAATTTGATTTGGATAAAAGCATATCAGAGCGAGTAGCATTTTTGGTCGGGCATCATCATACATATAATTTGAAGGAGGGCATTGATTATCAGATACTTATTGAAGCGGATTTCTTAGTAAATGCTTATGAAGACAATTTGAGCAAAGCTGCGATAGAAAAAGTGATGGAAAAGATTTTTTCAACAAAATCGGGAACTGACCTTCTTAAAACTATGTTTGGCATATGAGGATCAGTTTTGGAAATAAAATGCTGGTTATTTTGTCAGCATAGAAAGGATCTCGCGAATAAGGAAATTATTTAATATTTATTTTTTATAAAAAGACTTGCAATTTTTAAATTATGTGTTATCATATAGATGATAAATGTTTTAAACATTTATAAATATAGAAGGAGGTATGCTAAGATGGCATATAAAATTTCTGATGATTGCATCAGCTGCGGAGCTTGTGCTGCTGAATGTCCTGTAGGGGCAATTACAGAGGGCGACGGAAAGTACGTTATCGACGCTGACACTTGTATTGATTGCGGTGCTTGTGCAGGTACTTGCCCTGTTGACGCTCCATCGGCTGAGTAATAAAAGTAATAAGATAGTTACAAGTTACATAAATCACACACTGTTTCATTGGTGTGTGATTTTTTATTTATAAGATGTAATTGGAAAATAAAAAGCTCCTGCAAAAATTTGCAAGAGCCATATTTTTTAATAGAACATTATTACGACTGTGCCTAGAGGTATGTTTTCGTAAATATACTGCGCATCGCTGAGAGAAATGCCTACACAGCCGTGGGAACCGTAGTATTTATATCTATCTCCGCCAAAAGAAGATTGCCATGTGGCGTCGTGAATACCTATGCTGTTTTGGCTTATGTAATTCCAATAAGAGCATTTAGATTCGTATGAACCTTCTGATGTTCTGCCCCTCATTGTTTTGTTTCTTTCTTTCATCCATAACTGGTAAATTCCAGGGTAGGTCATTCTTTCTTTGGTAGGCATACCGGAAACCACTCCGCATTTATGCTTTACCTTGCCGTTTTTATAATACCAGAGCATTTGATTAGTAAGGTCTACCTCTATGTAAGTGTCAAGTTGTGAAATGTCGCTTATAACATTTTTCTCATCATCTGCAGAACGCTTTACCTTGCCCTGAGTATCGTATGTATATCCGCCGTTTGTCCAGTAAACAGGCTCGATGGTCGTATTCTCACCCTTTTTAAGAGCCTTGCATATCGCCTCAGCGGTTTTGTCAGCATCGAGGAAGTATCCGAATATACCGTCGAATTTTCCGTCCGCACCTCTTTGAGCCTTTATTTTTACAGTACCCTGCATCGTTGATTTGAATTTTCTGGTCTTATTAAGAGTATCGTACTTTTCTCTAATTGAGTTTACCCATTCCCATACCGATTCCTGATCTATTGTATAGCTGCCGTCTTTTTTGATTGTGACCCAGTCTTTGAATACGTCATAGGTCAAGTTTTCTGTGGTGTAGTCAAAATCCAACTTGACCTCTAAATTAAAAACCTTGTTCAGTTCCTCCAGCTTGCCCTGCAGATCACTTGAAACCACGCTTGGTTTTTTATAACAATCTTCATCTAAAAGGTTTATTTCTTCAACGCCGTTGTTTATGGCTTCCTTTGCGGCTTCAAAAACCTTTTCAGTGTCCGCAATATCTCCCTGAACCTCAGGCTCTATGACAAAGCCGTCATCCTGCATTACAATTTTAGCGTTCTTCGACGGCGTTACGCCAAAGCTTGCATTGTCAATTATCTCTTTCAGCTTATCCTCTGAATATGTTCCGTCCGTAGAGATCGTATAGCTGGATTTGTTGATAAGATTTACAAACCAAAGGGCTTTGCTTTCCTGATTCATTATTTTATTAAGCTCGTCTGCTGTGGAATATGTATAATCAATTTTCGAGTAATCAATAGTAACTGTTTCGCCGTTGAGCTTTTTCAAAACAAGTTTGTCAGCGGCTGTACCCGAATGAACAGCTTCAGCGGCTTCATTTACATTCATTCCGCCTATCGAGATTCCGTTTACAAAGGTGTTTGGTAGAAAGCTGTCCTTGGTCATCATAAAACCAACGATATATGCGCCGATCAAAAGGATCACCACAAGTCCCAGTACAAATAAAACGGCGTTTCTGCCTTTATGACTGTTTACTTTTATACTTCTAAGCTCGTTATATCTGCCGTCTCTTTCAATTTCTTTTTGCAGTCCGGCAGCATCATCGTTTAAAATTTTGTTTTTTATGCCGCCGCTTTCAAGACTTTGATTGATCTGGTTTGTGTTCTGTGGTGTATTTTCAGCTCTGAAAGTCTTTGTAAAGGCTTCCTTTTCCTGTACGGCTGTTTTGTTGACTTCTGCTATGATTTTCTCGACATCGTAATCCGAGGAGATTTTTATGTCGCCGTCCTTATCAAAATCTTTGCTCATCTGAATTTTCCTTTCTTCATAATTTATATCTGCTTTTATGTCTATTGTTCTACATAATTGTTTAAATATATTATACAACAACTTTACGCTTAATACAATACTTCAAAAGCAAAAATGCTTCCTGTTTTTTAACCTGTTATTAGATTTGATATTTCTTTTGCTGATTTTAATTATGTCAGGCATTCAAATATGCTTTAACAACTTCTCCTACATATGCTGTGTGGAAATCTCTTTCAGGGTACCACCTGTCGATAAGCGTTTTATCAATGAAACATTCAGGGTCAATATCCTGTGCAAATACCTTTCTGCAAATAAGTATAAGTTCCGCCTGCTCAAAGGTCGTGGTGTTATCAACAAACACGGGAACAAGTCCTGTTTCTTTTGCTTTATCGAAATCTCTGCCGCTTTTTGTACCGCAAAAGTTCAGCTTGTCTTTATTGCCGTCCTTTAAAAATGATATTGAGAAATAGTCGTTTTTATCAATAAATCCCTTAGTATATCTCTGTGGGCGTATAACTGTGACTGCAACGCTTTTTCCCCACATAGTTCCTAAACTTCCCCACGAAGCGGTCATTGTGTTAAATCCGTTTTCGTCTCCGGCGGTAACTAAAAACCAGTCGTCTGCAATTTTTGAGAATGGATTGAGATTCTCCAATGATTTGATTTCAATTTCTTTTAATGCCATAATATTACCCCCTACTAGATGCTAGAAGCCAGAAGCCAGAATTTTTTGCATTCATCTAACTTCTAATCTCTAATTTCTAACCTTTTACATTATATATCATTAGAATATGTTTTTCAAGAATTAAATATCACTTTTACACTTCTAATGATAAAATTATTATATATGGACAAAGTGATAAATTTATGATAAAATAACCATTATTTAAAATTTATTTCAAGCCGAACGGAGCGATTTTATGAAAGATTTTATTTCTCAGAACAAACTTACGCTCTTTGCGATCGTTATTGATATTCTGACTATTGCGGCAATTATAATTTCGTTCAAATACGATTTTGTAACGTGGGCTGCTGTTGCTTTAGGCGTTGTTGCAGTAATACTGAATGTTAAGGCAAAAAGAAAGCAAAAAGAGAAATTTAAAGGCAATATTGAATAATTATACATAATATTCGTGAATATATGCATTATTTATGCATAAAACTGATAAATATGCAAAAAATATTAAAAAATCTGCATAAAGCACTTGACAATACAAGACTTTAGTGTATAATTATCACAAACATAAAATTATTGGAGGACAATATTATGGCAAAAGAAATCAAAAAGGTAGTTTTAGCATACTCAGGCGGTCTTGACACGTCAATAATTATTGCGTGGCTCAAGGAGAATTACAACAACTGTGAGGTTATCGCAGTATCCGGAGATGTCGGACAGGGAACTGAGCTTGACGGTCTTGAGGAAAAGGCAATTAAGACAGGTGCGTCTAAGCTTTATATTGAGGATCTGAACGATGAATTTGTAGAGGACTATGTATTCCCGACTGTTCAGGCAGGAGCCGTTTATGAAAACAGGTACCTGCTCGGAACTTCTTTTGCAAGACCTATTATTGCAAAGAGAATTGCGGAGATAGCAATAAAAGAGGGCGCTGACGCTATCTGTCACGGCTGCACAGGAAAGGGCAACGACCAGGTTAGATTTGAGCTTGCTATCAAGGCTTTTGCACCTGATATGGAGATTATCGCTCCTTGGAGGATTTGGGATTTAAAATCCCGTGAGCAGGAGATAGAATATGCAGAGGCGCATAATATTCCTCTTAAAATAAACAGAGAGACAAACTATTCTAAGGATAAAAACCTATGGCATCTTTCACACGAAGGTCTTGACCTTGAGGACCCTGCAAACGAGCCTCAGTATGAAAAGGAAGGCTTCCTAGAGATGGGAGTTTCCCCGCTTCAGGCGCCTGACAAGCCTACTTATGTGACGATTCATTTTGAAAAGGGTATACCTACTGCTATTGACGGCAAAGAAATGAAGGGTGTTGACATTGTAAAGACTTTAAACAAGCTGGGAGGAGAAAACGGTATCGGTCTTGCCGACTTGGTTGAAAACCGTTTGGTCGGAATGAAGTCGAGGGGAGTATATGAAACCCCGGGTGGAACGATTCTTTACCACGCTCACGATGTTTTGGAGACTATTACTATCGACAAAGAAACTGCAAGAATGAAGCAGTATATAGGTATTAAATTTGCCGATATCGTTTATAACGGTCAGTGGTACACACCGCTTAGAGAGGCGCTTTCAGCATTTGTTACCGAGACGCAGAAAACTGTAACAGGGGATGTTAAGCTAAAGCTTTACAAGGGTAACATTATCAATGCAGGAGTTACATCGCCGTATACATTGTATGATGAAGAGGTCGCAACCTTCGACGAGGACAATGTTTACAATCAGGCTGACAGCGCTGGGTTTATCAATCTGTTCGGACTTCCTATTAAGGTTAAGGCTAAGCTGGACCAAAAGCGAAAGAAGTAATTTGTGTTACGTTAGTTATAAAAAACTATCAGGGTGGCATTTTTGCTGCCCTTATAGGTTTTTATTGGGAGTTTTCATTTTAGTATATTTTTAAGGAGAGATTTACTATGCCGATGTGGGCTGGACGTTTTTCAAAGGATATTGACGAGCGTGTAAACGATTTCAATTCGTCTATAAAATTTGACGCAAGAATGTACCGTCACGATATAAAGGGTTCTATTGCCCACGCAACAATGCTGGGCGAGTGCGGAATAATCGACAAAAGCGAGAGCGAGGTCATTATAGACGGGCTGAAAGGCATTTTAACCGATATTGATAACGGAGTTTTGGAGTTCGACCCGAACGCTGAGGATATTCATATGTTTATCGAGGCTGAGCTGACTAAGCGTGTCGGCGACGCAGGGAAAAGGCTTCACACTGCACGTTCAAGAAACGATCAGGTCGCACTTGATATAAGAATGTACCTTTTAGACGAGATAAAGGAGATAAGAGAAATAACTGTCAAGCTGATAAGAACCATAACCGATATGGCAAAAGAGCATCTTGAAACTGTTATGCCGGGTTATACTCATCTTCAAAGAGCGCAGCCGATAACCTTTGCACATCATCTTATGGCATATGCAAATATGCTCCTGCGTGACATTGGCAGGCTTGACGATACCTACAAGAGAATGAACCAAATGCCTTTGGGGAGCGGTGCTTTAGCAGGTACTACCTACAATATAGACAGGCAGAGAGTTTGTGAGCTATTAGGGTTTGACGGGATTACTCAAAACTCGCTTGACGGAGTATCGGACAGGGATTTCTGCATTGAGCTTGCGAGTGCAATATCGATACTTATGATGCATCTGTCACGCTTTTCGGAGGAGATTATTTTATGGTGCTCGTGGGAGTTTAAGTTTGTAGAGCTTGACGACGCTTACGCAACAGGCTCTTCAATAATGCCACAGAAGAAAAACCCCGACGTAACCGAGCTGATCAGGGGCAAAACCGCCCGTGTTTACGGAGATTTGAATACTTTGCTTTCTATGATGAAGAACCTGTCGCTTGCTTATGACAAGGATATGCAGGAGGATAAGGAGGCAATATTCGATGCTGTCGATACGGTCAAGCTGTGTATAAATACGTTTATTCCAATGCTGTCTACAATGACTGTTATAAAAGAGAATATGAGAAATGCGGCGGCTAAGGGATTCATAAATGCGACCGACTGTGCAGACTATCTTGTTAAAAAGGGTATGCCTTTCAGAGACGCTTATAAAATAACAGGTACTTTAGTTGCAAGATGTATAGAGTTGGGAGTTACTTTGGAAACGCTGCCGATAAGTGAGTATAAAAAGCTGAGTGACAGCTTTGATAAAGATGTCTATAAAGCTATTTCTCTTGATACCTGTGTGATGCAGAGAAAGTCGGCAGGAGGACCTGCACCCGAGAGCGTAAAAGTGCAGATAGAGTATGTTTTAAGAGAGCTTGATAAGTAAAAATCGAAAGGCAATATATATGAAAACAAAAATCTTTATTGACGGAAAAGAAGGAACGACAGGTCTTAAAATCTTTGATAGGTTTAAAAACCGAAACGACCTTGAAATTATGCTCATAGATGAGGATAAACGTAAGGATAAAAATGAGCGGGCTAAATTTATAAACAAGTCGGATATTACTTTTCTGTGTCTGCCTGATAAAGCGGCGATAGAATCTGTATCGTTGGTTGATAAAAACAACAAACACACAAAAATAATAGACGCATCTACTGCTCACAGGACGAACCCTGAATGGGCATACGGCTTTCCTGAATTGTCTTCAGCACACAGAGAGAAGATAAAAAACTCAAGCAGAATTGCTGTTCCTGGCTGTTATGCAAGCGGATTTATAAGTCTGGTTTACCCACTTGTAACCGCAGGAATTCTGCCGCGTGATTATCCAGTCACCTGCCACGCAGTGTCGGGATATTCAGGTGCAGGCAAGAAAATGATAGCAGTCTACGATGGTGATGAAATGCCGTATGAGTATAACTCTCCCAGACAGTATGCACTGACGCAGAATCACAAGCATTTACCGGAGATGCAGAAAATCTGCGGTCTTGACTATCCGCCTGTTTTTAATCCGATAGTTGACGATTACTATGCAGGAATGGTGGTTACTGTGCCGATAATAACAAGACTTTTGAACGGCAAGTACACAGCGTCTGACATACACAAAGCTCTAAGCGAGCATTATAAAAACGAGCATTTTGTTAAGGTAATGGAACTGGGCGGTACAGAAACTCTGCCTGACGGCTTTTTGGCTGCAAATACTCTTGAGGGAACAAACGATATGCAGATTTTTGTCTGCGGAAACGACGAGCGAGTTTTGCTATGTTCACGGCTTGATAATCTGGGAAAAGGTGCAAGCGGTGCGGCGATTCAGTGTATGAATATTGTTTTGGGGTTTGACGAAAAAACAGGGCTTGAATAGAGTTTTAAGTGTATAAATAACGAAATGAGGACAAAAATGACAAAAGTTTATTTTGTGCGCCACGCAGAGCCTGACAGGAACATTCATAATGACAGAACAAGACCGCTTACTGATGAGGGACTTCGGGATTCTTTAGAGGTTACGAATGTTTTAAAGAACAAGGGTATTGATTTTATTATGTCTAGTCCTTATAAGAGAAGTATTGATACTATTAGCGACCTTGCAAAAACGCTTAATATGGAAATTCACACAGATGAGAATTTTAGAGAGCGTAATGCCGGAGGCTGGCACGGTGAAAGATTTTTTGATTACATACAAAAGCAATGGGCGGATTTTAATTATCATATAAAAGACGGTGAGTGTTTAAATGAAGTTCGTAAGCGAAATATCAACGCATTGAAAAAAGTTCTTTTGGAGCACAGAAATGAAAATATAGTTATTGCAACTCACGGGACAGCGTTGAGCACAATGTTAAATTACTTTTATCCGCAGTTTAATTTTGAATGCTTTAAGAAAATTATGGATTTTATGCCGTTTATTATTAGGCTTGATTTTGACGGTGATGAATGCATAGGTTCACAGGTTGAGCTTGTTATTAGGAAAGAATTTAGATAACTTTAGATATAGAGATTTACAGATAAAAAGGACAATAATTATGAAACTAAAAGGTAATGATAAATTTATTGAGGGCGGAGTGTGTGCCGCAAAGGGATTTAAGGCAAACGGTGTAAACTGCGGACTTAATTCTGATAAGAATAAAAACGACTTAGCACTTATAGTTTCCGACACGCTTTGCAATACTGCCTGCGTTTATACTCAGAACAAGGTAAAGGGTGCGCCGATTTATGTTACAAAAACGCACCTTGAAAAAACAGGTGGAAAGTCAAGAGCGGTCATTGCAAATTCAAAATATGCAAACACTTGTAACGCTGACGGTGAGGAGAAGGCAGAGAGAATGTGTTCTCTTGCGGGAGATGCTCTCGGAATACCGAGCGACGAGGTCATCGTTGCCTCAACAGGAGTTATCGGACAGGTTCTGCCGATAGAGCCTATTGAAAGCGGAATAAAACCGCTTGTCGAGGGGCTTTCGTATACAGGAAACGACAAGGCGGCAAATGCAATTATGACTACAGACACAGTAGACAAGCAGGTCGCAGTTGAGTTTGATATAAGCGGAAAGACCTGCCGTATGGGCGGTATGGCAAAGGGCAGCGGAATGATCCACCCGAATATGGCGACTACCTTGAACTTTATAACTACAGACGTTAATATCTCTGTTGATATGCTTCAAAAGGCACTAAGCGAAGTCGTTGAAACTACTTACAACTGTCTTTCTGTTGACGGTGACACTTCGACAAACGATATGGTATCGGTTATGGCGAACGGTCTTGCAGACAATGACGAGATAACAAGCGAAAATGCAGATTTTGAGATATTCAAAGAGGCATTATATGCTGTAATGATGAATATGACACGAATGTTAGCCGCCGACGGCGAGGGCGCAACAAAGCTGCTTGAGTGCAATGTAACTGGAGCTAAAGATTTTGAAACGGCGAAAACTATAGCAAAGAGTGTTATATGTTCACCGCTGTTTAAGTGCGCTATGTTCGGTGCAGATGCTAACTGGGGAAGAATACTTTGTGCAATAGGTTATGCAGACGCTGAGTTTGATATAAATAATGTGTCGGTAACGCTTGAAAGCTCAAAGGGTAAAATTCACGTTTGCGAAAACGGAGCAGGGATTGCATTTTCGGAAGAACAGGCAAAGGAAATTCTGCTTGAGGACGAGATAATCATAGATATAAATATCGGTGACGGAGAGGGCAAAGCCACCGCATGGGGCTGTGACCTCACATATGATTATGTTAAAATTAACGGAGATTACAGGTCTTAGATGTGTATAATGATAAGGTTTTAGTATTTAAAAACAGAAAACAGGTAGTTTATTACATAAATTCTTTTAGAGAGGAGAATTAAACAATGGAACAGATTTCAAATTACACCCGTACAAAGGTGCTTATGGATGCGCTCCCTTATTTGCAGAAGTACAATGACAAAATCGTTGTTGTTAAATACGGCGGAAACGCAATGACCAACGAGGCGCTTAAAGAGGCGGTTATGAGCGATATTGTACTGCTCGGAGCGGTGGGAATAAAGGTAGTTCTTGTTCACGGCGGAGGACCTGAGATAAATACAATGCTCGACCGAGTGGGGATTGAATCTAAGTTTGTAAACGGACTTCGCTATACCGACGCTGATACAATGGAAGTTGTTCAGATGGTTTTGGCAGGAAAGGTAAACAAACAGCTTGTTCAGAACATTCAGACGCACGGCGGAAAGGCACTTGGTCTTTGCGGAATTGACGGAGAAATGATAGTTGCCGAAAAGCTTGATGGAGAGAGCGATTTAGGCTATGTCGGTGAGATAAAAAGGGTTTCTACGCGTCCTATTATAGACGCATTAAACAGCGGTTTTGTACCTGTAATATCTACTGTAGCAACAAGCGAGCAGGGAGATACATATAACATAAACGCCGATACGGCTGCCGCTAGGATAGCAAGCTGTCTGAGGGCTGAAAATCTTATTCTTATGACGGACATAGCAGGTCTTTTGGAGGACAAGAATGATGAGAGTACGCTAATAAAGCAGGTGAATGTCTCCGAGGTGGCATACCTTAAGAAAAAGGGAATAATTAGCGGAGGTATGATACCGAAAATTGATTGCTGTGTTGAGGCGGTAAGGCGCGGAGTTAAAAAGACTTCAATAATAGACGGCAGAGTTCCACACTCGATTTTGATAGAGTTACTTTCAAGCGAGGGCGTAGGCACGCAGTTTATTTAATTAACAGATTATAAAGGAGCAGAAAATGTCAACTATAGAGAAATTCAACGAGCATATTATGCCTACATACGGACGTTTTGATGTTGTTCTTGACAGCGGTAAAGAGCGTTTGGCTTGTGATGAAAACGGCAAAAAATACATTGATTTCGGCTCGGGGATAGGAACAAACAGTCTGGGTTTTTGTGATGATGAGTGGGCGGAGGCTGTTTCAAAGCAGGCACATTCAATTCAGCATACGTCTAATTACTATTACACAAAGGTTTCAGCAGATTTTGCACAAACGCTTACCGAATCAACGGGGTATTCAAAGATATTTTTCGGCAATTCGGGCGCTGAGGCAAACGAGTGTGCGATAAAGCTGGCGAGAAAATACAGTTTTGATAAATACGGCAAGGGCAGGCACAATATAATTACCCTTTTAAACAGCTTTCACGGAAGAACGCTTTGTACCCTTTCCGCAACAGGGCAGGACAGCTTTCACAATTATTTTTTTCCGTTTGTTGAGGGGTTTATAAACACTCCTGCAAATGATATTGACGCACTTGTAAAAACATTAGATGAAAACAAAGATACAGTCTGCGCTGTTATGTTTGAGTGCATTCAGGGCGAGGGCGGAGTAATTCCGCTTGATAAGGATTTTGTAAAGGCAATCGCTGACGAGTGCGCAAAGAGAGATATACTTACTATCTGTGACGAGGTTCAAACCGGTGTGGGAAGAACAGGCAAGTTCTTAGCGTGCGAGCATTATGGAATTAAACCCGACATTGTAACTCTTGCCAAAGGCTTGGCTGGCGGAGTTCCCATAGGCGTTTGTATGGCTAATGAGAAGTGCTGCGACGTTCTTTCAAAGGGTATGCACGGCTCGACATTCGGAGGAAATCCGATAAGCTGTGCAGGAGGCAATGTTGTATTAAAAAGGGTGCTTGACGACAACTTTTTAGATGAAGTCGCACAAAAGGGCGAGTATATTAAAACCGAGCTTTGTAAAATAAATGAAGTTGACGGAGTGGACGGTCTGGGCTTAATGCTGGGTATAAGACTTAAAACAAAAAAGGCGGCAGATGTTTGCAGGGAATGTCTTGATAATGGATTGCTTGTTTTGACAGCTAAAGAAAAGCTGAGATTATTGCCGCCGCTTAATATAACAAAAGATGAGATCGATAAGGGTCTGAGTATCCTTAAAAATATTTTAGACAGTTAATAAAGGAGAAATAAATATGAAACATTTACTTAAAATGCTTGATTTATCAAAAGAAGAGATTATTGAAATCTTAAATCTTGCTGATCAGTTGAAGTATGAAAACAAAAACGGCATAGAGCATCACTTGCTCAAGGGTAAGACTTTGGGTATGATTTTTCAAAAAGCCTCGACCAGAACAAGAGTTTCGTTTGAAACGGGAATGTATCAGCTGGGCGGAAATCCGCTGTTTTTATCGTCTAATGATTTGCAGATAGGCAGGGGAGAGCCTGTTCAGGACACGGCAAGGGTGTTGTCACGCTATATTGACGGAATTATGATTAGGACCTTCGAGCAAAAAGAAGTCGAGGATCTGGCGAAGTTTGGCTCTATTCCTGTAATAAACGGGCTTACTGATTTTTGCCATCCGTGTCAAGTTCTTGCGGACCTTATGACTATCAGAGAGTTCAAGGGACGTCTTGAGGGGCTGAAGATGGGTTATATCGGAGACGGAAACAATATGGCTAACTCGCTTATTGTAGGTTGTTTAAAAGTCGGAATGAGTGTGTCTATCGCCTGCCCTGCCGACTATCAGCCTGACAAGCAGGTCTTGGATTTTGCAAAAGAGTACGGTGACAAGTTCTTTATGACCGACAAGCCGATTGAGGCTGCTAAAGACTGCGATGTTTTGTTTACCGATGTTTGGACATCAATGGGCGAGGAAGCAGAAACCGAAAAGAGAAAGATCGCATTTGAGGGCTATCAGATCAATGACGAGATTATGGCGGTTTCTAAGCCTGACGCTATGGTCCAGCATTGTCTGCCTGCGCACAGGGAAGAGGAAATCACTGAAAAGGTATTTGAAGCTCACGCTGATGAGATATTTGAAGAGGCAGAAAACAGACTCCACGCTCAAAAAGCAGTTATAGTTTTGTGTATGAAAGATAAGGATTGATCTTTTTATAGTCAAGAAATTTATTCCTAAGATATTGACAAATACCGTTAAAAGTGATATAATTTTAAGCAATGCAGATAAACGTCTGCAATAAATAAATACAGTTCGCAACGACACATGTGATACTTTATGTATGTAAATCTGATTACGGAACGGGCTTTCTGTGATTTACATATTTAAGTATTCGTGTGTCTTTTTGTGTGCTAAAATAAGAAAAAGGAGATTATTTATGCCAAGAAATCAATTTCAGAGAATGGTTTTCGCTTTTCTGACAGTGCTGATAACAGTTCACGCTTATGTGTTTTTCAGTCTGTATGTGGTAAACGGAAACACTCTTATGACAGTCAACGGAACAAACAGCGTAATTTCAGCTATCAATCATCAGGGAGGAGTTTATATGTTCGGCACATATCTTCCGATATGGGCTGTTGTGATAACAGAGTTTGTTTTGGCTTTTTCACTTGAAATGTATATGGGAAGTCCCTGCTCGTTCAAGCTGGCTTGCAGGGTGTTTGATCCTAAAACTTCAAAGCCTATGTATTTTGAAACCGCTATAATCTGTTCAACTGTAGCTCTTATGTGTCCTGCAATGAGCTTTATTGCGGCTCTGCTTTACTACCCTTACTACAGCGGATTTAACATTTTTACACTGCTTGCAAATTGGTTAAAGCTTATGTGCTTTAACTTTCCGTTTGCGTTCTTTTCACAGCTGTTTTTCATTCAGCCGTTGGTTAGAACTCTTTTTAAACTGATTTTCAGAAAGGATATCGCAAATAGAGTATCAAAAGCTGCGGCAGCCTGATAAGATGTATCAAAAAAAACTCCCTTGGATTTTTTATAAACCCAAAGGAGTTATTTTGTATCTTTAGCTAAAAGAGCCACCAGTTCTACTGGTGGAAAAAAGCTTTAGTAAAAGAAAAAATCTAAATATGTTAAGATTGAAAAGGTTTTACAAGACTACTATAAAACATAAAGTTTCTTTAGCTTTTGTTCATTCTGAGAATGGTTAAAAATGATTGTTGAGCTTTGAAAGCTGATTACGGGGAACAATATGGTTTTTGTTTGTACTCTCAAATTTACAAATCATTGTTCAATATTCTATTTTAGAAATGTATTACGGTAAAATGATTGATTCTTTGTCAGGTATATTTTGGATAGTAAAATTATTTGACAAGATGTAAAGAATTTGTTATACTATGCAGGTGAGGTGAAATAATTGGATAACAAAAAAAATATTTACTTGCTGCAATCAAATCTTAAACCAATAAGACAAATTGCAGGATGGACAGCGGAACAGCTTGGTGAAAAAATAGGCGTGTCAAAACAAACAATCAGCAATTTAGAGAATATGAAAACACCTATGTCCTTAACTCAATATATCGCAATTAGAGCTATTCTTGACTGCGAAATTGAAACCAATAAAGAAAATACAGTATTACCTCAAGTTGTTTGCATCCTTCTGGATAAGAACGAAGAATTAACCGATGAAGAAAATAAAAAACTTAATGATGCAATAAAAACAGTAGCTATTTCTGCTGCTGGAGGTATTACAGGTACTACACTTGCAACGATTTTTTCAGGAATTGTGGGTGCCTCTTTGGGTTCGGCAGCACTTGTAGGCACAGCAATTTCAGTGGGTCCCATTGGACTTATTGCAGGCGGAGCAGTTGCGGGAACTGCACATTGGTTAAAAAAAATATTAGGTAAAAATGAGTTGTAATTGTTCTGTATATGAAAACATGATGAAAGTTATAATCTGTGAAGATTTGCTGAAGCGTATTTAAAAAATAAAATTTGATCTACAGTACAACTATATGCCACATCCTTCAAACACCGGTTGGAAATACTTAGTAAATTTCACGAGTATTATTAAAGGAGTTGAATAATTATTTCATGAGCATTTATCAGTTGATTAATAAGGAAAACTTAACTGATTGGGAAGAAAAGATGATATTATTAGCAAATGATTGTTTAGATTATCAAACACAATTATGGCATATTAATTCTACAAAAAGGGTTGCGAGTTGTATTTATATAAAGAACAGAAATGATTTTATTGTCGCCCAAAATATTGGCATATCTAATGTTACAGGTTCTTTTTGTGCTGAAAGAGCAGCTATAACAATAGCTGTAGCTAAGTATCCTGATTTAAAACTTGAAGAAATTACGGATATATTTATAGTTGGAGAAAACAATCCTTTACTGCCTTGTGGTGTCTGCTGCGAATGGCTTTACAAGATAAATCCTTCTATGAATTTATATACATTAAAACAAGATAAAGTTCTTAAGATTAAAATATCAGATTATTATGGAGATGAAAATACAATTGAGTCAAGATAGCATACGTATTAATTCAATAGATTTTAAAGGTTCTATATGTGATGGACCTGGAATAAGAACAGTGATTTATTTGCAAGGATGCAATATTCATTGTGTTGGATGTCACAATCCTCAAACTTGGGATATGGATAAAGGATATATAATATCAGTCGAAGAATTGTTTGACAAAATTTGTCGTGATTCTATGTACAAGAGAATCACAATTTCCGGCGGTGAACCTCTGAATCAGAAAGATGCAGTATATAAGTTGATGAGTCTTTTAAATACCGCCGGCTTTGACATTGCATTATATACTGGCTTCGATCTTAATGATGTTCCTGCATATATTCTAAAAAAACTAAATTATATTAAATGCGGAAAATATATTGAAAGTCTTCGCTCTACAATAATTCCATATATTGGTTCATCAAATCAAATATTTAAAGTCGTAAACGGGGGAGAAATTAATGAAAAATAAAAGTGACAACGCTGCATTTAGAAATAATTATGCCAGTGAAATTTATCAACTTGGAGCTGATAAAGCTAAATTTGATTTATTCAATATAATTCCTAAAAAATATGTACAACTGCATAATGAAGGTTATATACATATTCATGATGCAGAAGCGTATGGTAAAGTTAATAATTGTTCTACACCTGACCTGATTGCGTTTTTTGAGACTATTGTACTTGATTCAAAAACCGAACAAGGAAAGATACAAGAAATAATAAATAAGATTAAGCAACTAATCACCGACATAGCTTTAAGCCAGTCAGGTGGGATAGGTTTTGCAAATTTTGATAGTGATATTGATGTTTTATTTCAAAAACATGATATTTTGTTGATTCCTGATAATATTAATTTTTTTCATGATTGCATATGTGAGTTCTTAACGTGGATTAATACTACAAGAACCAGATTTTGCAGAGAACCGTATTATTTATCATTAAATATCGGATTATCATGTTCGGGTTGGGGCAAAATAACTGCCCAAACATTATTAAACACATTTATGAATATGCCATCAGATTACACTCGTCCCAATATTATATTTAAGGTGAATAGAAATATTAACAGTTCTCAGAATTCACCCAATTATGATATTTTTCAATTGGCACTTAGTTGCACTGCAAAAAGAATGATTCCGACATATTTATTGACAGATAGCAATATCAACAACACCTGTATTCCACAAAAACTTGGCATTATGGGGTGTAGAACGAGAGTTTACAATAATATTAATGGCAGTGAAACAACGATTGGCAGAGGTAATGTCGCCAATGTGTCAATCAATTTGCCACGACTCGCTATCGAATCAAAATGCATAGATGAATTTTTTTCTTTATTGGATTCAATGATGGATAATGCGTCGAGATTGCTTATTGATAGAGCTAATCAAATGAAATTAAACGGTGAGCAATATGTAAAATATATTTTGCAGAATAAAATTTGGACTTCTGTTAACTCAATAGATGATATGCTTAAACAGGGTACATTATCTATTGGATTCATAGGTTTATCCGAAACAGTAGAGGTTTTAACAGGAACCCAATATCATATGAACTCAGAATCTTATCAAATTGCATTAGATATTATCAAACATATGCGTAATTTTACCGATAATTTTCGTGATAAGTATTTTATTAATTTTTCTCTATTAGCAACGCCCGGAGAAATGATATCAGGTCGTTTCTGTAAAATAGATAAAAAATATGCAAAAAACCCAATACAGGACAAGGGTTTCTATACCAATTCGTTCCATGTTCCTGTGGATTCTCAAATATCAATATTTGAGAAAATAAATTATGAAGCACCCTTTCACAGTTTATGCAATGGTGGTTGCATTACATATGTTGAATTCAAATCTGCCCCTTTAACAAACGTCTTAGCTTTAGAAGATGCGATTAATTATGCAACACTTAAAGGAATTTCTTATTTAGGCTTTAACTATCCATTGGATATTTGCAACAGCTGCAAAACAAACGGTACATTTGATAACTGTCCTCAATGCAACTCAAACAATGTAAAAAGAATACGGAGAGTATCTGGTTATTTAGAAGATCTAAATTATTTTACTGAGGGCAAAAAAGCAGAAGAAAGCTTTAGAAAACCAAATGTAATATAAAGGAGAATTGATTTTGGAAATATTAGCGCCGGCTGGTAATATAAATCAAGCTATTGCAGCAATAAACTCAGGCTGTGACGCTTTATATGGAGGACTTGGAGAATGGAATGCAAGAAACAGAGCTTTAAACTTCACTGTAGACGAATACAAAATGCTGCTTGGAAAGTGTCATGAAAACGGTGTAAAATTCTATATGACCGTAAATACTTTACTAAAAAACAATGAGATAAATGATATTTTAAAATTATTTCATAATTCATCATTTCCACTACCGGATGCAGTTATCGTTGCTGATATTGGACTTATTATTACGTTGAGGGAGCAATTTCCTAATTTAGATATTCACGTATCAACACAATTCGGAGCGTGTACTGAGCAAGACTTAGATTTTCTTGAACAGATTGGAGTTAAAAGAGCGATTCTTGCAAGGGAGCTTACTTTTAACGAAATAAAGTATTTGTGCAAACATACATCATTGGAAATTGAAGTTTTTGGATATGGCTCTCAATGCATTGCATTTTCAGGACAATGTTTATGGTGCGGAGTACTGAACGGTTGCAGCGGTAACAGAGGACGATGCATCGGAATGTGCCGTGATTTATATCAAAGCAAAGATGAAATTGGACAATTTATGTATCCCCGAGATATTAATGCTGTGTCTTATATAAAAGCATTGGAGCATATTGGTGTAAAAAGTGTAAAAATCGAAGGAAGATTGCGAAGTACCGAAGAAATAAGCAATGTTGTTCGCAACTTTAAAGTCTCAGCTTATTCAAAGTTGGAATGCAATGAAAATTATGTTGGATATTTGGGTAATGATTTACCGGTAAAGGGAATGCTGCGCAGCGTTAATCCTCGAACCAAATCAGCATTAAAAGATTATAACAAAATTTCAGAAAACGACCTTTGCATTCAATATATAAACGATAAAGAATTATATACTCGAGGGATAAAATCAAATGAAGTTGTATCTAATAGATTTGTTAAATGTATATATACAAATATGTTAAAATTTAAAGAAATAAATATTTCAATCAGAATCATTGCTGCTGATAACTACGCCAATAAAATTGATTTTATTAATTCTCATGGAGAAAGGAGAATGTTCAATTTAAAATCAGAAAAAACAGAAAAACATAATGTTGATGATATTTACAATTTAATAAAAATGAAAACGAACTATAATATTTATGAGTTTACTGCCAATGTACCATCTCTTCAAGAAATTTATATTGATTTAAATGAGGTGAATTTTATTGTTAATCAAATAAATCATATATGTTCTGGTGAAAACTTAGTTTCGCAAAACCTAACAAGTAAAGCAAGCGTAAATGATATAATAGAAACTAAAAGTTGCGAAACCATAATGCTTTTTAAAAGCAAAGGTTATGGAAAATTTATATATGATGTGACTGATATAGATTCTTTAAAAAAAGCAATCAGTTTATACAACAGAGGTATTGATATTGTTTTTAAAACACCTGTTTTGGATTTTAACATTCAAATTGATGAAATTTTCAGATTGTTAAACGGATCAAAAATTATGCTTACTAAATTGTCACATATTTTGTATCTGAAAAAGTACAATTATACAAAAGTCTTTGGGGATTACACATTAAATATTTGGAACAAACGATCTGCTGATTTTGTAAAAGAATTTGGTATATCATCGATTGTGTTTCATCCGGAGTTATCTTATCAGGATAATAGTGAGGCAACCAATAAAACTTTTAGTTCAAAATATATTGTTTCTTACGGAAAACTTCCTTTAGCATACACACGAGCATGTTTTTCGGAATTAAATCTATGTTCACAAAGATGCAGTGAGAGCTTTTCTATTAAAAATATATCAAAGGGATATTCCTTGAAAATATCCTGTGATAGTAGTCTTGGTGTAAGGAAGATATTATCTGAGCAGATAGTAGGGACTGCTCAATATGAAAATTGTAATAGAATCATACTTGCAGATTATTTGAGCTATTCTGAAACGAATAAGTTACTCAATTTTTCAAAACTGGATTATGATATTGAACTTTATAGGAGGACTGTTAATTGAAAACTTCAAGTTGTTGGGGTACTCCTCCAACAAGGCTTTATAAATTTATAGATTTTCTTTTAATGCAAAAAAATGATGCAACAGTTTGTGTTGTTGGATGTTCAGATGGAAAATTTGTTTTTCCTTTTCTAAGGAAAGGATTTAATGTAACAGCGATAGACTTTGATAAAGTGGCATTATATGGTGGAAAAAAGCTTAAGCCAATTAAACGAGTCAATATTGCAAAAACTGAATATAATCATGTGGATACATCGCCCAAATATATAAAATTGCCAACAGAAGAAATTATAATTAATGGATTGAAAAAAAGAGCTGAAATCGAGAAGTTAAACAACAATCTACGCATTTTAGAAACTGATTTTTATGCTTGTCCTCCCCAAGAGTCGTTTGATGTTTTATTTACAAGCTGTTCTTTACAATATAAGAGCAATCGAGTAATTCCTATTGAAAATATTATGGCTACATTAAAATCTCACGTGAATGTAAATGGATATTTGTATATGGACTATATGATGCCGTTAGAAGATACACATACTTGGAAATCGGATCACTTTTTCAGAACAGGTCAGATGAAAAATTGGTTTTCTGATGGATGGAAAATTATACATATACGAGAGATGAAAAAACCAATTTTTGAAGCAGCTCATGTTGATAGACCAGAGGATCATTTTCACCGTTTCGGATATATACTTGCTCAAAAGGAGAAATAGAGGTGCAAACACCATACTATGAATTTGATTTAAATAAGGTTCAAGAAAATTTAAAAATTTTACATGATGCTGTCCAGCCTGATTCTTTGTTTTATGCGTTAAAAGCTAATTCTGAAATAGAAATATTGAAAACATTGAAAGATTGTAATGCAAATTTTGAAATTGCAAGTATAGGTGAATATTTAAAACTCAAAAAAATTGGTGTTAATTTATCTAATATTATTTGTTCATTGCCAATAAAGACTGAAGAAATGATAAGCTTTTTATACAAAGAAGGTGTAAGGTATTTTGTTTTTGAAGACTTTAACGAATATGTTAAATTGAGCCGTCTTGCATCAAAAGCAAAAAAAATTTTACGAGTAGATATTACTCATTTTTCACAAAATTCGATTGAATATGGTATGACGGAAAAAGATCTTCAAATTTTGTTAAATCAAGGGAATATGAGTATTGATAATATAGACGGAATAACATTTTATCTTGCAAAAAATAATGATGTTAATACAATTTTATCTGTGCTAACTTATTGTGAAAAAATAATTGATATTATTGGGAATAATAAAATTTTAAATATTGGCGGAAATTACAGATTGCCACAAGAAGTGGGGGCAGATTATTATGAACAGCTTCAAAAAAAACTAAGCAGCATAAGATCAAAATATGGTTATGTTATCTATATGGAGCCGGGTAGAAGCATTGTAAAAAGTGCTGGTAAATTAGTTACAAAAATAATTGATATCAAAGAAGATAAACATCAGATATTTTTGGATTCCGGTTTACCAACAGGAATTTCTTACTGTCCCGATTGTATTATCAATGTTTCAGAAACAATAGAAATACCAATGAAAAAATATGATTTTTTTGATATTACCTGTTCACACAGATTGCTCTTTTCAACAGAATTATCATTTCAAACATCCATAGGTGACATTTTAGAATTTTTAAATTTCGGTTCTTACTCAATATGTAAAAGTTCAAATTTTCACGGATGGGAAACCCCGCAGTGTACTTTTATAAGAAGGTGTAATAATGCATATTGCAATTGAAGGCATGGATGGCGTTGGAAAAACCACAACAGCGAAGTTGTTAGCTGAGAGACTTAATTTTCAATTTATTGAAAAGCCATTGCATTTATTGTTAGACGATGAGAAAACATGTGATAATTATTTAAAACTAAGCAGTTATATAAATAGTCAAAATAATATTGAACTCAAAGCATTGTTTTATGGATTAGGAAATGCCTATCTCAGCAATCAATATCGAGACACTGATATTATTACAGATAGGCACCTTGTGTCAAATTATTTTTGGAATTCAAGTAATGACAATTACGAATTATTCGACTATTTAATAAAGGTGTGTGGTAAGCCGGATATAACTATTTTACTATATTCCAATATGTTAGTTCGTGAAAATCGCATTAAGATGAGAAACAGTGCAGATTGCGATTTATATGAAATTAATAAATTTCCTGATGCTTATGAAAAAATGAAATATTTTTTAAACCGTTATAAATTTGAATATTATCAAATAGATAATTCAAATCTTTCAATAGAGGAAACTGTTGATAAAATTGTTTGTATCCTAGATGAAAAATGATTTGATATCTATATGTTTTTGTGACTTCTCTCAGTATGTCATCTGTAGTCGTAAGGATAGTACGTAAATCGGGCAAAATCATCAAATAATATATTTTTATTAGTTCCAAGAAAAGTGTTGTCGCTGTTTTATACTAAGAAAACTATGTGAATAGAAAAAAGTAGAAACTTTGGAAGCAGAAGCAATGCTTTTATTTCTTTTTAAAGAATGATAAAACACGTTTAAATATAGATTTATTCTTTTTTCTATCTGACGGCTCAGTCTCAGCCTTTGGCGCGTTTTTATATGCATCGTCAAAGAATATCTGCTGAGCGTTAATTGTGTCAAAGTCGTCTTGCTTTTGCTTTTTGTAACTGCCGTTTGATTGCAAAACTCTGCCCTTGACATTATCATTTATCTGGGTTTTAAAGTATTTATAAACCCTTTCCTTTATTTGATTGTCGTATATCGGAACGGCAACCTCAACACGTCTTATGGTATTCCTTGTCATAAAGTCTGCCGAGGAAATATAAACTCTTTGCTCATCGTTCCTTCCGAAAATATAAAATCTTGCGTGCTCTAAGTATCTGCCAACTATGGATACGACCTTGATGTTTTCTGTTTCTCCCTCGATACCCGGAATTAGACAGCATATTCCCCGAATGACAAGCTCGATTTCAACTCCTGCCTTTGAACATTCAATAAGCTTTTTTATAAGAACCTTGTCGGTGAGCGAGTTTGCCTTTATGCCTATGTATGCCTGTCTTCCGTCTTTGACTTTTTGTATCTCCTCGTCCATCATTTCAATTAGCTGAGGGCGTAAAGCCTTAGGCGCAACCAGAAGATGGTTTGCCTTTTCAACAAGATTATCCGTTGCAAGTGCGTTAAAAACATTGACAGCGTCCTCGGCTATTCCCTGATGAGATGTCATAAGGCAAACGTCGGTATAAAGCTCCGCTGTTTTTTCGTTGTAGTTTCCCGTTCCCACCTGAACTGTGTATTTAGCCTTGCTGCCGTATTTCCTTGTAATAAGCAGCAGCTTTGAGTGTACCTTTAAATCTTCAGGACCGTATATTACCTTAACTCCCGCTTTCTCAAGACGCTTTGACCAGTCTATATTGTTTTCCTCGTCGAATCTTGCACGGAGCTCGACTAGAACCATAACGTCCTTTCCGTTTTCAGCGGCGTCAATCAAAGCCTCTACGATTTTGCTTGCCTTAGCTACACGGTATAGAGTTATTTTTATTGATACTACGCTTTTATCATAAGCCGCCTCCTGCAAGAGCCTGATAAACGGCTTGATGCTTTCGTATGGATAGGATAGGAATATATCCTTTTTATCTATCTGAGAAATCATAGATGTTGATTCGTCAACCATAGGAGATTTCTGAGGAATTTGCTCGTTAAAGAACAGATTTGATTTGTCTTTCGCTTTGTTCCTTACTGTGAAAACGTAAGACATATCAAGAGGCGATTTTTCGACAAAAAACTGCTTTTTTGATATGTCAAGGCGTGATGACAGCTCTGAAACTGTGGAGGACGAAAGCTCTCTTGAAAGCTGGATCCTCACAGCGCAAAGCCTTTTTCGTTTTTTTATAAGCTCCGACATAGCGCCTCTAAAATCCATTTCCTGATCAAAAAGCGCTTCCTTGACGTCTATATCTGCGTTTCTTGTAACACGGATAAGGCTTTTTTCTTCTATCTTATAGTCTGAAAATATTTTGCCTGCGTTGTGTAGAATTATATCCTCGACTAAAATGTATCTTATCTTCTTTTTTCCGGGAAGAAAAAGAACTCTTGAAAACACTCCGGAAGTGTTTACTATACCAAGCGAAATGCTGGATTTTGATGAAAGACGTACAACGGCATAGATATCTTTGCCATTAAGAAAAGGGAAAGGATGCCGTTTGTTGATTATCTGGGGAGACAGAAACGGACTTACCTCGTATTTGAAAAACCTGTTTACAAATTCCTTGTCCTCTTTTGAAAGGTCTTTGACGCTTACTTGCTTTATTCCGTTTTCTTTGAGTTCGTTCGACAGCTTTTCAAAATATTCGTCGTGTTTAATGTTTAGCTGAGCAACTCTTTTGAAAATTGCATTAAGCTGCTCCGACGGTCTCATTTTTGTTTTTCCGTCCAGGTCATCATCGTCTATAAGCATCTGGTCGTGGAGCGAGCCTACACGAACCATAAAAAATTCGTCGAGATTGCTCGAATATATAGAGGAAAAAAACAGCCTTTCCAAAAGTGGTACTGAGCTGTCGTTTGATTCTTCTAAAACACGCTGGTTGAATTTAAGCCAAGAAAGCTCTCTGTTATCATATAATTTGTCAGCCAATTTAATTTCCTCCCGCTAAGACAATACTATAAACAGAATATAGCAAAGCACTATTAAAGCTCCCATTATTCTGTAAAACATACTGAAGTTTGTGTCTTTATCTGATTTTCTGTTTTTTAAGAACAAGCAAAGTCCGGTGATAAATGTAGCGATAAACCCGAAGATAACAAGTGAACCCGAACCTTTGCTTTTAAATACCGAGCCGTCCCTGTAAAGGATATCTGAAACAGCGAGAATCGTAAAATTAAACACTCCGCTGCCGAGAATGTTTCCTGTTGCGGCGTTGAAGTTTGACTTTTTAGCCAGCGCAAAGGTAGAGGTAAGCTCGGGAAGGCTTGTAGCAATACCCAAGAATAAAGCTCCGGCGATCGTTGCGCCCAGATTAAAGCCTTCAGCTAAGATGTCGGTAACGTAGGTTATAGAAATTGAAACGCCTACCAGAATTACCGCCAGAATTACAAACCTTACTGCGATTTGTTTGATAGTCAAAGGGTTGTTTGTTTTTTCATCGTTATCGCTGTCATCGTTCACCATATATCTTATAGAAAAAACATAGGTGATTATAATGATAAGAGAGTATATGCTTATGCTGAATATACTGTAATCAAGACCGAGTATCACCGCAAGAAACATCAGGGCAAATAGGAAAAGAGAAAACATTGTTATTTTAAAGTGGCTTTTCCCGACCATTGATTTTGAGAATTTTTTAGCCCATATGAACATTACAATACCGAATATAGTCATATTAAAAAGGTTGCTGCCTAAAATGTTTCCGATTACAAGGCTTGGGTTTTTAACAATAACGACCGCTGAAAAAGAGGTGAAAAGCTCAGGCAGCGATGTAACGGCGGCAAGAACAACTCCGCCGATGAACGCACCCGATATATCGGTTTTCTTGTCTATTAAATCCACATAGTCGGCAAGCTTTACCGAAAGAACTACTACCAATGCGGCAAGCACTATATAACATATACTCCAAAGAACTAAATTCATAATTTTATAGTTTACTCCTTATTTTTAATGTAATCAAAAGCGTCATAAATTAAAATACTTTATAAAATTATCACCCAGTATTTTTTTGTTTTCGTCGTCATTGAGGCTAAGTCTCATAAATCTTTGAATTTCCCCGTAGTGATCCCACATAGGGAAATCTGTTCCGAAAAATATTTTATCGACCCCGAAGCCTCTAATAATATCCCTTGCGTAGTCGGGTGACAAAAACTCAAGAGACGAGCTTGTATCAAAATGTATGTTTTTGCCGAAAAGACAGGTTATAGCTTCGTCCCATCGCTCATAGCCGCCTAAGTGAGCCGCAAATACTTCTAACTTAGGAAAGGCTTTCATTACGTTTTCAAGCCTTTTAGGACGGGAGTAATCATATCTCGGATCTCCCATATGAATTAAAATAGGCAGCTTGCCTTCAATGGCTCTGTAAATTTTTTCGGCTTTGTCATCGTCAATATAAAACTCCTGAAAATCAGGGTGGATCTTAATCCCTCTCAAGCCGGAGCTTATTATGCGGTCGACTTCTTTTTCGATATTGTCATAATCAGGGTGGAGAGTTCCAAAACCTACAAACTCAGGGTGAAGCTCGCACTCGTTCATTATAAAGCTGTTTATGCTCTCAACCTGATGCGGAACTGTCGCCGTTGAGCAGACAAGATAGTGGCTGACCCCGATTTTATTCCCACATTCGATAAGCTCGTCCGATATTCCGTTTTTACAGCTCATAGGTATGCTGTAGAAGTCTCCGATCGACGAAACCGCCTTTTCTGATATTTTTTTAGGAAAGATATGAGCGTGTGCGTCGCATATCTCATAGCTTTTGCAAAAATCAATTATTTCTTTATTGTCAAACATTTTAGTCACCGTTTCTAAGTGTATTTTTCAAGATGTCACGATTACTGTTATTATTTTCACTTTATAAAAATATATTACAGCCTATTCCTTGACTTCAATAAGTATAACCGAAAGGTTGTCACGGCTTCCGCATTTAACAGCCTTGTTTATAAGACTTTCAGCCTTGACCTTAACAGTTTCAGAGGATCTAAGAACCTCTTTTATATTTTCAACCGATAAATTGTCGGAAACGCCGTCTGAGCAAAGCATTAGCGTGTCGCCCTTTTCAAGCTTTTCTGATATGTTGGTCAGGTCCACCATAGGGTATTGCTTTGAATTCCCCAGAGACGATATAATAACGTGCTTGATTTTATCGCTGTCCTGCTCGAATATTTTCGACCGACCTGTTTCATTTAAAAATTCCTTTAGCGATTGATCTGTCGAGATTTGCTTCAGGTTTCCTGACTTTAATAAATAAGCTCTGCTGTCGCCTACGTTTATGCAGGAGATATTGTTGTCTGCGTCAAATGCCACAAGACACAGAGTTGTCTGCATATTGAACGATTCAGGGTGCTCTCTGCCGTATTCAATAAGCTCGTCGTGTATACCGAAAACTCTTGTTTTAAGCTCGGTCACCTTTGTGTATGTTGTCATAAGCAGCTTTTCAAGCGTCAGCGAGGACGCTATCTCGCCCGATTTTTCTCCGCCTACTCCGTCGCAGACCGCCGCAAAAAACGGAGGCGCTATTTCAGTTTCTAAAATTCCGTCGGTGCAAATAGTTTCACCGACCATAATAGCGTCCTCGTTCTTTTTTCTGAATTTGCCTATATCGGTTATTCCGTATGTATTAAAACGCATAAACTACCATGCTCTTATTAGAGCAAATTCCCTTCTTTTAAAATAAAGATTTATAAACTTAAAATTTTTAGAAATATTATACCATTTTACTTATATAACATTATACAACTATTTAAAATACAAATCAATGAATTTTTTGACAGAAAGTATCCTATCAAAAAAATGATTAAGATGAACAGGCAGAATTTTAAAAGCAAATTTCAAGCATAAGTGAAGTACAAGCCGAATAAGTATAAAACATACACAATCTAAGGATATGCTTATAGATGGAGGTTTAAAATGCTTGATATATTGGAGCAAAACAAAATTGAAAGAAAAGAAAATATGATAGGGCTTAGCAGCGACGAGGCGAAAAGAAGGCAGAAGCTGTACGGAAAAAACCAGCTTGAAAAGCCAAAAAAGCCGAATGTCTTAAAGATATTCGGAAATCAGTTTAGGGATATTCTTGTTATAATTCTTTTATGCGCTACGGTTGTGTCCGTTTTGGTAGGGGAGATATATGACGCATTCACTATTACTATTATAGTTGCGCTTAACTCGATAATAGGTTTTATTCAGGAGTTCAGGACTGAAAGAACTCTTATGTCTTTAGAAAAGCTGGCGGCTCCGACGGCAAAGGTTTACCGTGACGGCAAGCTTATAAAAATCCCGTCTGAGGATATTGTTGTAGGAGACGTTTTTGAAGTGGAAACAGGGGATAGGATACCCTGCGACGCATACATAAAAGAGCAGAATTTCTTAAGCTGTGATGAATCTGTTTTAACAGGCGAATCAAAAGCTGTTTCAAAAAAGGCAAGAGAAAATGAGAACTTCTTTGGAGAGCTTAATCTGCCGTATATGCTTTATATGGGAGGGGTAGTTACCAGAGGAAACGCTCTAGCAGAGGCGACAAGTACAGGCAGGGACACACAAATGGGTAAGGTCGGAAGTATGCTCCATTCTATCGAATCGGGGGAAACTCCGCTTCAGTCAAAGTTGAAACACCTTTCAAAGGTTCTCGCTGTGATATGTATGGCGGTTTGCGTTGTTGTTACAACTGCCGGAATAATCAGAGGCGAAGAAGTTTTCACAATGCTTATGACGGGTATTACAATAGCTATTGCGGCAATTCCCGAGGGACTCCCTGCCGCTGTTACTATTGCGCTTGCGCTGGCAGTTTCCAGAATGTTGAAGAAAAACGCTCTTGTAAGAAGGCTTCACTCGGTCGAGACGCTAGGTTCGGCAACGGTTATTTGCACAGACAAGACAGGTACGCTTACTGAAAATAAAATGAAGGTGTCGGAGCTTTCAACATTAGAAAACGATTTTGAACTCAGGGATTCTAAAGACCACGGAGAATTTTATTTAAAAGGTGAAAGCATAAAAGCGGAGCCTGTCGCTTTGCCGTCTCTATATGAAATGCTAAGGTGCGGAGTCGCCTGCAACAATTCTAAAATTTCAGTCAAAGAACAGGTAATAGGAAACAACACAAGAAACCGCAGAAATATTTTAAAGACTTATGAAACTTCGGGAGACCCGTTAGAGGCGGCAATGAAGATTGCAGGTATGGCGGCTAAAATCACTTCTGAGGGCGAGGGGTTCAAAAAGCTTTTTGAAGATCCTTTTGAAAGTGAAAAGCGCAAAATGACCGTAAGAGTGGAGGATAAGTCTGGGCTTGAGATAGAGTATACAAAAGGCGCGCTTGACGTTATCATAGATAACTGCGAGTATTATTTTCAGGGTAAGGAGCTTAAAGAGCTGGGCGTTTCTGAAATTAAGCTGATTGAGCAAAAACGTGATGAGATGTCTAAAAAGGGGTTAAGAGTAATTGCCTTTTCCGAGGTCGTTGGCGAAAAGAGAATATTTCTTGGCATAATGGGACTTCTCGATCCGTTAAGACCTGAGATAAAACGCTCGATAGCTCTTTGCAAAAGGGCAAAAATCAAAGTTATTATGCTCACCGGTGACCATAAACTCACCGCCTGCGAGATAGCAAAAAAGGCTGGTATAATTAAGAGCGAGGACGAAGCTCTCAACGGAAGTGAGATAGACGAAATGGACGATCAGGAGCTTAGTATTGCTCTTAAAAAGGTAAGGGTGCTTTCAAGGGTAAGCCCTGCGCATAAGCTGAGAATCGTAAGAATTTTAAAAGCCGGAGGCGAAATTGTCGCTATGACGGGCGACGGAGTAAATGACGCTCCGGCAATTAAAGAGGCTTCGGTAGGTATAGCTATGGGAAGCGGAACCGACGTTACAAAGAGCGTAAGCGATATTACTCTCTTGGACGACAATTTCAAGACGATAGTTATGGCTGTTAAAAACGGCAGAGGTATATTCCTGAATATCAGAAAATTTGTAAGATATCTATTGTCTTGCAATATAGGCGAAGTGTGCGTTATGTTTATAGGCATTTTAATGGGACTTCCCATTGTGCTTCTGCCTGCGCAGATACTTCTTGTAAATCTCGTTACCGACGGTCTGCCTGCTGTTGCTCTGGGTCTTGAGCCCGTTTACGACGACGTTCTTTATAAGCCGCCTAGAAGACCGGAGGATAACTTCTTTTCAGGAGGGCTGCTTTCTAAAATAGTTTTCAGAGGAATATTTATAGGTCTTTGTACTTTGGCAAGCTTTGTTATGGCTCTTGCTCTAGGCGAGGGAGAGCCTGTCGCAAGGACCTGCGCTTTGTTCACCCTTGTACTGAGCCAGCTTATTCACGTTTTTGAATGTAAAAGCGAGGACGAAAGTTTGCTGAAAATAAAGCTTTTTAATAACTGGTTTTTGATTTTTTCAGTTCTGGCTTCTTTGATAGTGCTGATATTGGTTATCTATATGCCAGCTTTGTCCGTAATATTTTCCGCTGTTCCTCTTGATCTTAAAATGCTGTCTTTGTCTATAGCCTGTGCGGTGATGGTCCCTCTTTTGTCAGTGGTGATCAATAAGTTTAGTAAGTAGCGTTATTTTCTAAACTCAGGATAAGCTAAACATAAAAACTTCAATAGTTGCAAATTTGTGCAAAATATGCTATACTGTTTAAAAATCATCCGCAGAGATAATTTAAATCTCTGCGGATAAATATTGGAGGATTTTTTATATGGCAGAGCTTAGATGGCACCCGTTTACTAAGGATTGGATAATGATAGCTTCAAACAGACAGGCAAGACCGCAGATGCCAAAGGACTATTGCCCTTTTTGTCCGTCGTTTGGGAATGTTCCCGATTATGAGGTACTCAAATATGATAACGATTTTCCGGCGCTTTCTCAAAATCCGCCAGAGCCTGACGACGTTGCAGACGATTTTTTCAAGGTAGAGAAAAATTATGGCAAATGTGAGGTCATATTGTATTCTCCCAGCCATACGGCTACCCTCCCTGAGCTGACCGACGACCATGTAGCAAAGCTTGTAGATTTGTGGTGCGAGAGATTCTGCGCAATGGCTGATGATGAGAAAATTAAGTATGTGTTTATTTTTGAAAACAGAGGCGAGGCAGTAGGCGTAACTATGCCCCACCCTCACGGTCAGATGTATGGTTATCCGTTTGTTCCTAAGAAAATTCAGCTTGAAATTAAATCTGCTAAGGAGCATATAGAGCAAAAAGGTAAATGTATTTACTGCGATATGCTTGAGCATGAGCTTAATGACGGAAGAAGAATTATTTTTAAAAATAAGTATTTCACCGTCTTTTTGCCTTTCTTTACAGAGTATCCTTACGGGGTTTATATATTCGCAAACGACCATAAGCAGTATATAACCGATTTTAATGCCGAGGAAAGATACGTACTAGGTCAGACCATAAAGCAAACCGCAGGTATGTTAGACAGCTTGTTCGATTTTAAATTTCCATATATGATGTGTATGCATAACGCCCCTGTCAACAGCGGAGATCACTCGAAGGAATTCCATTTCCATATCGAGTTTTTCCCGCCGATGAGATCGGCTGATAAAATAAAATTTAACGCTTCGTCAGAAACAGGTGTGTGGGCGCATTGTAACCCTACCTGCCCTGAGGAAACTTCTAAAGAACTTCGTCAGGCGTATGAAAAATTTATACAAAATAATAAGTGATTTTAATGAATTATTCTTCTTGTTTTTTTATCCATTAATTGCTTTGGAAAATAAATATAAATAAAATTAGATATTTTGTAAACAATTTCTAAACTTTTTTATCTGTCGTTCGAGACTGTAGACAGAGATTAAAAAATTTGTGCAAAAAGTAAGTTTTATGCCCCAATTTTACATCAAATTGCCTAAATTTTATGTATAAATGATGAATAAAAAGCTCTGATATATACGATTTAAGCTGTATTTGGTAGAAAATAACCCTTAAAATTAGTATTTTAGGCGTTTTTATCTAATTTTTGTTCGTTATGACGAAAGAAAAAATACTTTGTAAGGTGTTGACAAAGTTTTTAAGGGGTGTTATAATTATGGCATGTTAAGCACTGTATGGTGTTTTCGTTTCATGAAATCTGTATATTTATAACCATCCCCATGTGTATGAATATTGCAGAATTTCAAATTTGAACAAAGAAGGAGGGTCAACTTTTACTGCCCCCTAAAAGGCAGTAAAACATCATAAGCATTTTGCTTATTACAAATATAAAGGAATATTTTTGAAGAAAAGAGGAATTAAAAATGAGATTCAAGAGGATTTTGTCATTTCTTGCGTCAGCAGCTATGACGATCTCGGCATTGTGTGGAGCAATGTCAATTACCGCTTCTGCTGTTGCTATTACCACCGGTGATTTGACGTGGGAAGTTAACGGCGATACGCTCACAATCAATGTGGCTAGCCAAGAACCTGGCGCTAAGGCAGCAATGCTTGATTATCAATCAAACAAGGCGCCATGGTACAGCAGTTATAGCACAAAAATTAAAAATGTTAAAATCAGCGAAGGAGTAACAAGTATTGGTACTTATGCATTCTCTAGATGTACCGCTATAATTTCTGTAGAGTTGCCAAGCACACTTACATCTATAGGTGCTCATGCGTTTGATAGTTGTACGAAGTTAGCTACTATTTCATTCACCGACGCAGCTGGTGAGTCATCTGAAACACCGCCGCAAATAACAACTTTTGGAGATTATGCATTTAATTATTGCAGTGCATTAGAAGCTGTACCTGCAAGCTTTTTGCAGTATACAACTTCAATTGGTGATTATGCATTCTATAGTTGTGCAAAGATGTTTCCAACAGAAGCTATGACTACAGCTGTTCTGGCTACGTTGGGTCAGTATGCATTCTACGGATGTACAAGCTTGACTTCTTTAACATTAAAATCATCTTGGAGCGGAGATAGAATTACTGCTATTCCGCAATATGCATTCGCAAAAACCGGACTTACAACAATTACACTTCCTACTTCTGGATTGACAGAAATCGGTATGTGTGCATTTCAGGATTGTAAAAGTTTGAATAAAATGCCGTCTATTTCGACAAGTGTTAAAACTATTGGTCAGCAGGCATTTTCTGGATGTAGTTCACTTACAACAATAACGCTTCCAACTGGTGTAACAACATTTGGATCCAGTATATTTGAGAATTGTACAAGTGTTGAATCGATTACAATACCAAGTTCATATACTGAGGTACCGAATGGTATGTTTATGGGTTGTACTGGTATTACATCAGTAAAATTCCAAGGCACAAATGTAAAAACTATTGGTAGTAACGCATTTGTGGGCTGCAGTTTTACAACATTTGAGGTTCCTGACTCTGTTACAAGAATATTAAATGGTGCATTCCAAAATTGTAAAAATCTTGAAACAATAACACTGAAACGTGGTATCACAGAAATCGGATCTGGCGTATTTTCTGGTTGTTCAGTATTAAAAGATATCACATTACCAGGTACAGTTACAGATTTAGAGGGAACTGCATTTGAAAACTGCACAGATTTAAAAAATGTAACAATAGCAGGACCAGTAACGACGATTGGTAGAAGGACGTTTAGTGGCTGCACAAATCTTGTAAGTATTGATATGCCTGACACTGTAGAGTCTATCGGTATCGAAGCGTTTAAAGATTGTACATCACTTAAAACAATATCGTTGCCTAAAAATTTGACAAGTGTTACAGGACAGGCTTTCGTAGGCTGTACAGGTTTGACAGCAATTAAAGCCCATGCAGATAGTACAGCGTTTAGTAATCCTACAAGCAGTAGTTATGCTGGCATTTTGCTTAATGCTGATAAGACGGAGCTTATAGCTTTTCCTGAAGGATTATCTACATCAATCAGTGTTGGATCAGTTGGATCGACAATAACGAAAATTGGTGATTATGCATTTTACAGCAATAAAAGACTTACATCAGTAGATTTTGGTTCATATGTTAAAGAGATAGGAAATTCTTCTTTTGCTCTAACAAATATTTCTACTGTATCAATTCCATCAAGCGTTGTATCTATAGGTGTTTCTGCTTTTGATGCATATACTTATCCTATTGTCACAGGCAAACTGGCAACATTGGATTTATCCAAAGCTACCTCTTTAGAGAGTATTGGTGATTATGCATTTAGATATACCAGTGTTAAATCATTTACTTTACCTGATAACAGTGTTTTAAAAACCATTGGAGCAAGAGTATTTTATGAATGCAAAAGCTTGACAACAGTAGATTTCAAAAGCGGAAGTGTATTAGAATCAATAGGGCAAGGTGCATTTTACAACTGTAATGTTCTAACAAGTGTTACAGTTCCTGACACTGTAACAAATTTAGGAGAATTTGTTTTTTATGGTTGTTCTGCAATGACTAGTGCAAAGCTTTCTAAAAAGCTTACAGCCCTCCCTAATAGTACATTTAGAGGTTGTACAAATCTTAAAGCAGTTACTCTCCCAAGCACTATAACATCAGTTGGTAGCTATGCATTTGCAGCTTGCTCTAGCTTAAGTGATGTTGAAATTCCAAACAGTGTTACTACCATAGGTGAATTTGCATTCCAGAATTGTACTTCATTGAAGAAGGCTGTAATTGGCACTCAAGTAACAGCTATTTCTAATAACGCATTCAGCGGATCTACAAATGAAGATCTTGAAATTTACTTGATGGGTACGATAATAGATATAAATGCAGCAACTTCATTTGGTAACAACACATCTTCTTATGTCAAGGGAACTATCTATGTATATGATGATACTTCATACGCAACATTGTTAAAAGCAAATGCTGTAAAAACAGCTGGTTACGCAACTTTAAAATTTGCTTCGAACTTTACAGAGTTAAGAAATCTCATTAAAGAAGCTAAGTCATATAACTCAGTTAACTATACAGATGCTTCATACAGCGTACTTGCATCGGCATTAACTCTTGCAGAGTTCACTGTTAATGATTACACATCAACTCAAGGACGTGTTGACACAGCTTCCGAAAGTATGAGAAGTGCGATAGATGGTTTGGCACCTGCTGATAACACAGAGTATCTTAATAAACTTGCAGAGGCTGTTGAACACGCAAAATCATTAGTAAGAACCGACTACAGAGCAGCATCATATTCTCAATTACGTGCCGCATATAAGGCTGGTGAGGAAGTAACTGGTGACGAGCTTAATTCAGAGCTTAAGTCGTTAATTGATGCAATTGAAAAGGCAGAACAAAATCTTGTAGTAAACTATGCATATAACGATCCTGTTGTGACAGTTAGAAGTGGTTCGACGGGCGGAGAGCAAAGTTACAATAATGATCATCATTATGTTTATCCATGTATTGAGGGAACAGTAACACCTGATATTGCAGGCGCAACGCAGGTTAAGGTTAAATTCCAAATGGCATCCCATGCTTCATTCAATGGAACGACTAAAATCGATTTTAAGTCTTATATTCAGGGTACTGATGAAAACGGCAACTATGTTGATTGGAATACTGATCAGCCTGTAAATGGCACTAAAGAAGACGACAAGACTGTAAGTATAGGAGGAAGTGGCAGCAATCCATTGGGAGGAACGCATGAACTTACATTCCCTATTGTCTACGGCACCAGCAACCCAAAAAATATACCTCATGGCGAAGGATTGGTTGAAAATGAAGAATATCATTTCTATTGTTGGACAGATGAGTGGAACGAATATCCACAGTATGATTACATCGCATTCTATATATTAGAGATTCAGTTGCTTGACGCTGAAGGCAATAAACTCCTTTCAACAAAGGATGTAAATGTTCCTAATGAGGATTTGCTTGCAGCCGTTGAAGAAGCAAAATTGGCTAACACGGCTAACGCAACTGAAGATAGCGTACAGGTACTTAACGATGCAGTTGCAGCAGCAAATGCAATATTAGAGCAAGAGAAGCCGCTTCCTAGCGCAATGGCAGCAGCAGCAGAGGCAATTAGAGATGCTATTGCTAATCTTAAGCAGGCAGATAAACCTAGTGTTGACAAGACAGAGCTCAACAATGAAATCAAGAGTGCTGATGAAATGGATACAAGCGCATATACAGATGAGTCTGTAGCAGAACTTAAGACAGCAATTGACAGCGCTAAGACAGTAGCTGCTAACGAAAACGCAACCAAGGAAGATGTTGACGCAGCAGTTAAGGCTATTAAAGATGCAGTTGCAGCGCTTGCTAAGAAGCCGGGTAGTTCTGATTCATCAAACAACCCATCAGGTTCGGGCAATCCTTCAGGTTCTAACAACCCATCAGTTACAACACCTACAGCAGCACCTACAACCGCAGCACCTGCAAAGAGAAGTGCACAGCAAGTAGCTAAGGATAAGGCTGCAGCTCAGGCTAAGGTTTCACAGGCTAAGATCACGAAGCTTACTGTAAAGAGCAAAGCTAAGAAGAAGATCAACGTAACCTGGAAGAAGGTTAAGAAGGCTGTTGGTTACCAAGTACAGGTATCGACAAAGAGCAACTTTAAGAAGAAAATCTTCAATAAGTTCACTACAAAGAATAAACTTACAATTACTAATAAAATAAAGAGCAAGAAGACTTACTATGTAAGAGTAAGAGCATATGCTACATACAAAGACGCAAACAATGTTACAAAGAAAGTATATAGCAAATGGAACAAGAAGCTCAGAAAAGTAACTGTTAAGTAATATTCCTTCTTTTGAATTAATTGAATAGAGCCATTAGGCTTAGCGACGCCTGAACAGAGATGTTCAGGCGTTGTTTTTTGTGACATATTCTTGACAAAAAAAGCTAAATGTGATTTAATAATAAATAGAAATTATTAGATAAAAGGAGAAAGTATTATGAAGCTAAGAAAAATAATTGCGATTTTGAGTACCGCCGCACTGGCTGCTACTATGCTAACAGCGTGCGGAAAGAAAAATCCGTCGTCTGAAAGCGCTGTTGAGAAAGCAGAAAACAATTACAAAATAGGTATTGTTCAGATGATGGAGCACAGCTCGCTGAACACGATTCGTGATTCGATAGTAGAGCGTCTTGGTGAGCTTGGATTCAAGGACGGAGAGAATTGCACAATTAATTGTCAGCAGGCAAACGGTGAATCAACAACTGTTACGCAGATTTTGGATCAATTCAAAGCTGATGAGTCTGATATTATTGTTGCAATAACAACGCCTTGCGCACAGCTTGCGGCTCCGTATTCATCAGAGATCCCTGTTGTGTTCTCAGCGGTTACAGACCCGGTTGCTGCCGAAATTGTAGAGTCTCTTGACAATCCGGGCGAAAACATTACCGGAACTTCCGATGCACTTGAGATTTCTAAGATTTTAGATTTCGCGATGACTGCTACGCCTGACTTGAAGACCCTCGGTTATTTGTATAACACAGGAGAAGACAACTCTGTTTCCTGCTTAGAGAAGGTAAAGGCATACTGCAAGGATAAGGGTCTTGAACTTGAGATTGCTTCTGTAACAAATACTTCAGAGATACAGGAGGCTATAACAACACTGGCAGATAAGTGCGACGCAGTATTTTCACCGAATGACAATACAGTAGCGAGTGCAATGGGTACAGTGGCACAGGTAATGAATAAGGCTAAGAAGCCTATGTATGTTGGTGCAGATTCAATGGTTCAGGACGGCGGCTTTGCAACGATTGGAATTCAGTATAACGATTTGGGTATTGAAACTGCAAATATGGTCGCTTCAATACTTAAGGGTGAAAAGAAGGCAAGTGAAATTCCTGTAAAGGTGTTCAATGAGGATTTGAGTACATTCATCAACAAGTCAACAGCTAAGGCTATTGGTTATGAAATTCCTGATGAAATAGCAAACGCAGAAAAGACAGTTTTATTAGATTAATTATAACTGAGGTCTTTCTGTTCTGTACATCTAAAAGAATTATATACTCTTTTATGGTGCGTCTAAAGGTTAGTTTAGGGGAGGTCTCTTTTGGGGCTTCCCCTATTTAGAAACGGATTTTAGCGTTGTTATAAACTTTTTTAAGGAATGATATTTTATGTCGATTGCAAATAAAATAAACAAGAAAAAAATTTTATCGCTCATACCAAAGCTAGTGTTGATAATATTGCTTTTGGTAATAATCAATACTCAGATGACCGAGTCGGTAGTTTTGGGAACGCTTGAAAAGGGTCTGGTTTTTTCCTTTCTTGCTCTGGGAATTTTCATATCTTTCAGAATTTTAGACATTCCTGACTTGTCTGTAGACGGAACCTTTACCCTAGGCGTTGCCGTGTCTGTTATGAATGCATATAACGGCAGTCCCATAAGGGGAATGATTCTTGCAGTTATTGCCGGAGCAGCAGCCGGCTGCGTTACAGGTCTTTTGGTAACAAAGCTTAGGGTTCAGCCTATCCTTGCAGGAATTATTACTATGACTGCCTTGTATTCGATAAACCTGAAAATTATGTCACGTCCTAATATATCTCTATGGAGGAAGGATACTTTGTTTACATATTTCGAGGGTGCCTTGGGTGAATATAACAAGGTAATTGTATCAGGAGTTATGCTGATAGCAGCATCGCTGATTTTGTTTTTGTTCTTGAAAACTCAGCTTGGAATGTCGCTAAGAGCGACGGGTGATAATGAGTTTATGGTAAGGGCGTCGTCTATCAACTCTGATACAATGAAGATACTGGGTTTTGCGCTTGCAAACGGATTGGTATCATTATCGGGAGCTATGTATGCTCAGTATTCAAGCGCAGGCGACACAAACAGCGGAACAGGTATGCTGGTTGTGGGTCTGGCATCAATCATAATAGGAGAGATATTCTTTAAAAAGCACAGTATTTTGTTTGGAATTCTAGCCGCCATTATCGGAGCTACAGCTTATCGTTATGTTCTTGCCTTTGCAATGGGACTTGGTATGGACAGCAATTATACAAAGCTGTTTTCGGCGGTAATTGTTGCTATTGCAATAGCTGTTCCAGCTGTAAAAGGGTATGCCGTTGATTTTTATAAGAGATATATATTAAAAGGCAAGGGCGGTGATTCAAAATGCTGAGGCTTGAAAATTTAAGCGTTACCTTTAATGCTAATACCGTTAATGAGCGTAAGGCATTAAAGAATATAAATTTGAAGCTTGACAACGGTGATTTTGTAACTGTCATAGGCTCAAACGGTTCGGGAAAATCAACTCTTATGAACGCTGTTTGCGGAAGCTGTAATATAGACAGCGGAAAGATTTTTATTGGGGAAAGAAACATTACCTATGCAAAAGAGCATAGACGCGCTAGGTATATAGGGCGTCTGTTTCAAGACCCTTTAAAGGGGACCGCTCCTAATATGACTATCGAAGAAAATCTGGGGCTTGCGTATTCGAGAGGAAAGAAAAGGAGTCTTTCTATTGGGATCTCAAAGAAGGATTTGAAAATGTTCAGGGAAAAATTGGCTGAGCTTAATATCGGTCTGGAGGACAGAATGAAAACACCTGTAGGGCTGCTGTCGGGCGGTCAGCGTCAGGCGCTTACGCTGCTGATGGCTACCATAGTTACACCGCAGCTTTTGCTTTTAGACGAGCATACGGCGGCTTTAGACCCTGTTACAGCAGATAAGGTTATGTCAATAACCGAAAAGATTGTTAAGGACAACAATATAACAACGCTGATGATTACCCACAATGTTTCAAACGCTCTTGAATACGGGAACAAGACCTTAGTTCTCAGTCAGGGAAACATTCTTGCATATATAGAGGGTGAAGAGAGAGCCAATATGTCTCTTTCTAAAATTATGGAGCTTTATGCTGATTCATCGGGAGACACGTTGACTGATAAAATGCTTTTTCAGTAAAACAAACGCCTGAGCGATTTTGTTCAGGCGTTTTTCACTATTTAGCGTTGTTTATTAAATTGTTTGAAAGAGATTTGCCAAGCAATTTTCCAGTGTAAACTGCCTCGTCAAGAGAATTTCCGTGGCTTCCCACTTCAATAAGCAAGGCGCCTGTTGAAAGCGACTGATTATAGTTTCGGTAATCAAACAGTATTGGGCGTTCAAGCCCGGGGTAATCCACTTCGATCTGCGACTGAAGCGAGCAGGCAAAGGACAGATTTTTCATATAATTTGGCATACCCATAGAACCGTCAGGATAGTCGGCACAGGATATTATCATAAGTTGAGCTGCACGTTTTCCTTCAACCTCAGTTATTGGAGACAGCCTTAATCCGTTTTCTTTTTCAATAGCGTCACGGTGAATGTCTAAAACGACCTTAATTGACGGATATTTTTTCAGTATTTTTGAAACGGTGTTGTAGCTTAAATCATATGCGGAGTTGTAGTCCGGATAATCGTGAATTGTTGTTGAATGAACGGTTTTTATTCCGTTTTTCTCAAGCTGTTTGCATATTGCGTTGCCGACACGAATCATATTTTTCTTTGAGTCGGTTGTTTTGCAGGAAAAGGAATCGTCATAGTAGTCTCTTGTGTACGGTTCGAAGCTTTCTGTTGTGTGGGTATGGTATATCAGAACCTGAGGTTCATCGCTGTTTAGCTCAATATTGAAATCGGGAGATTTCTCGCTTTGTTTAAGAACCTTTTTATTGCTTAGTTCCGTACAGTTTCTTACCTGTGCGCCGCTGTTAAGAGTGACAAAGTTCTTATCAGAATATGTTCCGTAGTGAACGTCCTCTATATCTCCGTCGTGGTTTTCAATTTCATCAGGGTAGGGAAGCGGGTTTTGAACTGTTATGCTGTCGCTGTTTTCGACTATACTTTTATAAGTTTTTGTATTTTTACCAGGGTCGTTGTTTGCCTCTGTTTCGTTAGGCGCCATATCAATAGCCCATGTTGGTTTTCCGCCTACGTTTACCGTATAAAATTCGGTTGAAGGCTCATTAATAAGCGTTGCGCCCAGTTTTTTTGATAATTCGGTTATGTAGTCGGTATTATTTCCGAAGGACATTTTTGCTGAAGATGCAGCCATTGAACCTGTGGCGTTGAGTATGACATCGCCATAATTTAATCCGATAAAAATAACCAGAGGGGTTATTACAACGGCTAGTATAATACAGATTGATCTTATCACTATTTTTTTATATGCATTCATTTTTTATATCCTGTCCTTTCGCTGTTGGGAGAAGAGACTAAAACCATAGGCAAGAGCACAAAATTATCAATAAGTGCCTGTGCGTTAATCTCTTGCTGATATGTTTGTATATTTATACTTATGCTTTGTATATATAAAAAATGCTTATAAAGAGCTAAGTTCGTACTTGATGAATTAATAGTGATAAGCAACTAAAAAGGTGCGGATAAAAACAATTTCCGCACCTTTAAGCTTTAATTTTGATTAGAAAACTTTTGTTTGACCTGATCGATTTGTTGTTGTTCTACCTGTTTTGTGGAATACCAACCCTTTTTAGACATCTGCTCATAGAGAGTGTCCTGAATGCCGAGAGCTTGATTAAGCGCCTTTGAAAAAGTTTGGCGGACATTACCCGGAGTAGACTCGATTGAGCCGTGCATATAAAGGTCGCAAACACCCTTTTCGGTAAGCAATAGTCCTTCCATTAAATCCTTATCGTTCATAAATTTTCTCCTTTCACTGTTTGTTATCAAGGTTTTCAAGTCTTATGATACTTACAGCAATCCATAAAAACTCTTGAAAATCTGATCGTGTTTGCTTGACAAATCGTTTACGCAGTTTATCAGCTCTGAGTCCTCAAGCTTTGAGATAACATCTTTGCATTGACTTTTGAAATATTTTTCGTGACCCAGTGCGTCTTCAACATACAGTAAATCTTTTGAAGTCATTTTACTTCACCTCCAAAATTACTATGTGCAGGTTTGGTAAAATTATACGAAGAAAGTTTAATAAATAATTCTATTTTTAATTAGATTAAAAAAATTACAAAATCCTATTGTTAAAAGTATAATTTTATGATATAATACATTAGTCAAAAGCGTCATATTACTCGCCCCCTTAGTTAAATGGATATAACAAGTCCCTCCTAAGGATTAGTTATCAGTTCGATTCTGGTAGGGGGTGCCAGATTAAAAAGCACGATGTAAGCCTATTTATCGTGCTTTTCTTGTTGCTATTACTGCAATAGTATTGCAGTAGCTTTTACAAAACTGAAAATTGTATATCTAAACAAAAAACCGCCCGACAGCTTAGTTACTGCCGAGCGGTTTTATTATGTCGTCTCTTTATATCCCATAATTTCATATACATAATATCCAACACTCCCTTTAGGTTGCCAGTAATAGGTTTTACCCTTACTTATTTGTGCTATAGAACCGTTTACAACTTCACTACCTTTCCAAGTAGTAGTAACATCCTTATAACTAGTATTAGTATATGAGGATGGCGGTGTAAGAACTGTACATAATTGAGCATCTCCAGTAGATGAACTATTACCTATAAAATAAACCTTTATTATACTTGGTATAAAGTTAATAACTTTATATGTACTAGTAGCATCATAGCCTCCTGCCGTTGTAAAATGCAATGTACCATAAGCATATTGCGGAATAATAGATTTATCCGCTGCCGCTTTAACCGCCGCCGGTGTAGCGGCAACTCCACTCGATACTCCGCTTGTACTGGTCGTGCTGTCAGATAATTTCACATGTCCATAATTAGAACTGTTGCCTAAACCATAAGTTGTGCTTGCTGAAGCGTGGCTTGTTGGTGTCATTTTGGTCGGTAAGCTGTTTTTTGATACTAAGTATTTGTCTATATATGTCTTTAAAAGAGACCATAATTCTTCTATGTTTTCATTACTTACAACTGACATAACTAATCACCATAGAAAACCCTTTCAAACATCTGACTTACTTCTTCTGGTGTCATCGGCTGTAGGCTTAAAGATAGGTTGTCTACATCTTCCTGCAATGACTTAATTGTCTCGTCTTGTTCCTTGACTTTCGCAGCAACAATTTTGTTTTGTACAGGATTTTCAGACGTTTCATCAAGCTCTGTGTCCACTGTGGTCTTATTAGCGCCTTCATCTATACCTGATAGCTTGGTTTCTTCTTCTACCGTATAGCTTGCTGTGATTTTATCTAATACCAGCTTATTGGAGTGGTTATGCTCCTTTTCTTTTAAGCCTGTAATATCTTTCTTTATTCCGCTGTCATCATAGTTTGATAAACCGTTTAATTTAGTAAGTAATTCAGAAGTGAAACTTGCTGTAGTCTCGTCTAATATAGTCTTATTGCTGTGACTGTGAGATGATGTGCTTAATTGCTTCTGCAGGCTCGCTACAGTGGTCTGCAATTCCGTTAGGTCTGTTTTACTTGCCTTGTCTCCCACAAGCGCAATAAGTGCGTTATATTCGTCTGTGTGTGAAGATATGTATTCAGATATTTCTTTCAGCGTGTTTAATGCTTCAGGCGCACCGTCAACCAACTGATCTATCGCCGTTTTGACCTTTTCTATAATCCAGCTTTTTAATTCTGTTTCAACTGCTTCTAAATTTTCAGGACTTACATACTTTGTTTCTGCCATTTTAATCAACTCCCTTTATTTTATCAACCATATTTTTAACTTCTTCATCAGTCATTGGCGTCAGGTTTTGCACAATAGCCTGATACTGCATTGTTTCGATATCATATATGTAAATTTGCTTGTTAGACTTGTCTATATATAAAACATTGTCCTGACCTTGAATAGGAAACAACAAATAGCTTGCCTTTATAACAACGCTTTGAGCAGAAATGAATTGAGGAAGATCTGTTCTTATCTCTACTCCTGTTTTCTGCTTAATCTCTAAAGCCATTTGTTCCTTTGCTCTTATTTCAATAGGCAAATCTATTGTTTTATAAACCATTCTCGCCTACCTCCAATGAATCAGGCGTATGCGGTTTAATGATAAATTTACGCTCTGCAACGGCTGTAAATTTGTAATAAGTATCATCTGCTGATTGATAGTACCGTACACCGTAAAAATATTCGCCTGGTTCTAATCTAGCCGTATCGCTTTCGCCAATGAAAAATGTAGCGGTCAAACCATTAAAATCTGAAGCATATACTTCTTTAACTATTAACGCGTTTTTAGCAGTCATACAGTTAGCTACCGAAAAAATCAATTTGTCTTTAGGGTTTAACTCAAACGGCATTTTGCAAATGGTAATATCTAAACAAACCGTATCGCCTTGATGTATCTCTAAATCGTAAATGCCGACCTTTTTTAAACTCACATAATCACCCTCTGCTATGTATTACTTTTTATTATGTATTACAACATCTTATCCGCTTTAATAGCCTTATCGGTAAAGCTGTTGTTTTTCCACCAAGCGATAAGCGACGCTATAACCGTCCATATTGTTGATATAAGGTTTGTTACAGTGTCATCGTCTATCGGTATTGGTGATTTTCCGAATACTGCAAGTATCTGATTAATAAGTGCAAGAACAAGTAATATTGTCCTTATAAGTGTTCCTTTAGTTATGTTAATTTTTTTCATTTCTTTATTTCCTCCTCTAAATCTGATATTCTGTGATCTGCTACCTTAAGTTTTTCTTCAACTACAGGCATTCTTTGAGCAAAGTTGTTATGCTTCTCAACCTTTATCTCTAGCTGTTTAACGCGGTAACTCATCACACGAAATCCGCTGTAACTACCTAAAGCAGTTCCAAGCAATGATACTATGGCAACTATTATTTCACTTGTCATTATCCTTTCCTCCTCAACTGCTGTTTTTTTGTTCTGGTTTTTCTTATAGCCCAGTAGTAGCGGTTTTCATACAAAACCTTGACAAGCTCTCGACCGCCTTTTTTCTCTCCGCTTCCGGCAACTACCTTAACCGTTTTTGCCTTTATGCTCTTGACCTTGTTTTTCTTTTTGATACTGCTTGACTTGTAAAGTCCGAGATTGCCTTTCTTTGTTACGATTTCAAAGGTTATAAGCTCCTCTTTCTTTACTACAACGTGACCTTGTAAAAACGGCTGTTTCATCCAATTATCAAGCGACATCTTTTTGAGTACGCCATCATCATAAGATACAGCATTATCAGCGTTTCCATTCGCCTCTGTGAAATAAACTGTACTTCCGATTACATATTCAACGTATCTAACATGACCGTATGTACCGCCGTTAAAACAAGCTATAGAATTTGGCTTAGGATACTTCGATACCTGATAGTCTGAGTTCTTACAGCTTTGATAAACGTCTTTAGCATTACCTCTTGCTCCGATATAAACGCCTTTCTTTTCATAAGCTCGTCCTTGCGTATACCACACGCACTGACCTCTTGAGGCGTTGTTTATCGGCGGTTTATAATACTTGCTATTGAAATTTGCTAACCGCTTGCCTAGTGATTTTTCATAGTTTATTGGCATTCTAAGTCCTCCTTAAAAAAAATTTAACTAATTACCAAAAAAACATCTATTAAACATTTGCTTTACTTCTTCAGATGTCATTGGTGTAATAGAACCTTGTGATACATTTGTATTTGTTGAATTTGCCATTCTTGATATTGAACCTTGTGATACTGCACGTTTTGCTTTGTCAATGTTGCTTTGTCGGTTTTCTCCCAGTTCAATGTGTATTTCGTGCTTATTGGCTTTCCATACTTCTGAAACCTCTATAATTTGCCGTGTTTCTTCAATGCCAAGACTTTCAATTCTTACGGTAATAATGTCACCTAGATTAAAATTTTTAGTATACACATATTTTCCGGTGTTAGCAATCTTCACATCTAAATTTACGACATTTTCATATTTTTCAAGCTCAGCTCTTGCATTGCTTTCCAACATATCTAAGATTTCTGATTTATCAGTTATATTTTCCTCGTATGTTAGTTCTCCATCATTAACGGTTTTTACTAGCGACATACCAGTGTTATCTAGTAATATCCATCTCTCTGTTTCACCGTATTCAGTTACTTGCTCTGATTTGTAATCAAGGTTGATTTGCTCACCATTAAAGGTCGGTCCTAAAACTTTAACACAGTTTTTATAATTACTTTCGTCATAAGTTACTGTGAAATTTTCTAGCTGATTTTCTGTAAAAACAACCTTGGTATTTTCAACGCTTGGAAGCATTTTTAAGGTTTTTAAGCTGTTTTCTTCTGGTAGTGCTGTATAAATAAAAGACGTTTCGTTAGTCTTAGACAGTTCAAATGCTGCTGACATTACATCTTGATTATTTATTTCAAAATCGAATGACTGAGAGGCGCTATTGGTGTATTTCCCAAAGGCATTTGTTATATTTGCGTCTTCATAATAGAAACAAGAGTCTTTTTCTGAGATAAATTTTTGTATCATAAACCCTATTCGTCTATATAAAAAATCACTGGCATAGCTTAGTTGAGTTCTACGCTCTAATTGATAATGTTCAATTACAACATTAGAAAGCTCATGCTCCATAAAGAAGCCTGAAATCTGCAAAAATTTTCCCTTTATATTCTGAGAGTATATTTTTTGCTGTATTATGCCTACATTTTGCCTTTCATCGCAAAGAACGTAATACCAATCATCGGTTGCGTTTACACTAGCTGGAAGCTGTATGGAAAACTGACCGCAGGAATACCACTTTTGATTCCATTGAATATTTATAGCCTTACCTAGAGTGCATATTCTTTTGAAATTTTTGTCCGTAACAGAAAAAAGCATCTTAAAACCCCCTATATAATTCTTTGAATTTCATAGTAGCAGTGCTTCTGTTGGGCGTTGAATCCTCAAATATAGCGGTATATGCGACAGAAGGAGGGCTTAAAGGACCCCCTATAGTAAAACGGTTACCAGTAAAACTTACACCGTATTCACCATGTTTATACATTGTATCAGCTTCTGTACATGTTAGACTTATTCCATCTGGAAATGTTATTTTTAGTTCTCTTATCTTTGAGTCAAGAGTAACATTGCCTAAATGGTTTTCAGATATATTAACTGTACCTGATATTTTTGGTCTTTTGTTGGATGTGAAACTTGCGAAGTGATATCCTGTTCCAGGCTGTAGTCGAGGCATTGGATCACCGCTTACTATATAACTTGTCAGGTCTTCTTTTGTAGCAGTGTTTGTTAGAATGCCATATTTACAATCTAACTCTAATTTATTATTTGAGTTTTGATAATTATCGGGAAGTATTATATGTATAGTTTCTGAATTGCCATCTGGCATTATATTCATTTCGTTTTCACTAATCAGTGAAATATAGATTATTGGTGTCACAGGGAAGTGTCCATCAACTACAAAACGTCCCATCGTAGATACTTCACGAACACCAGAGTAAAAATACGGATCAGGGCAAAGCATAGTAAATGTTAAGTCAAGTGGTCTGCGTTCGTTTCCTGTCGGCAGTTTATATGCCAGTAATTCGCAGTCAATAAATAAATCTTTGTTGTCATATTCAATTTCCATCGTATATGTATCATCAGGATCGAAAAAATCCATAACTTCTGATCTTACCGGACTGGAAAATGGGTATGATATATGAGCGGTTACACTTATGTCACGTCTGCCTGTGTATTTGCCCGTTACTATTTCGCCTGTACCGATTGCAGGCGTTTCAGTATAAACATTAAGAGTGAGTGCGTCAATGCCCTCTATCTTAGTTGCTCTCCACTTGCTGTTTTCACCATCAATTACAAACTGCTGATTGTCACTTAAACGTGTTAATTTTATCATGTTATGCACCTCCAAGTCCGTATGTTTCGTTATACTTAATAGCTCTGGCTATTTCATCAGGAGCTTGCATAGGTTCTTCAAAGACATTCTGAATGCTTTTGGTCGTCGTATTGTTATTGCAGTTAGTATAGTTGTTTACTATCGTATTAGGCGTATTGGCTGTTATGTTAGCTGAAATGTTGCCCAGTGTTGCTCCTACTGCGCTCTTGGCATTGGCAAATGCAGACTTAAGTTTATTTGCTACCGCAATGTTATCATAAGCCTTGTTAAGCTGATCTACTTGCAATTCAGCAGATTTTACAACGTCTTTTGTACCGTTTGTAAGACCTCGTGCTAGACCCTTTACCATATTTCCGGCAATATCAAACTCAAAGACCTTTGACGGAGAGTTGATTTTCAGCTTCTGTTTAACCTTTTTAACAACCTCGCCGACAAGATTTTCAGCAATTTCCTCAGCTTCCTTGCTTGACATCTTAGAGCCTTTTTTCAGACCTTTTCTAAGCTGTTTGCCGAGTTGTTCCATATATTTTTCAGTATTATCTTTAAGTTTTTTGATTTGCTTGTTATACTTTTTGTTCAGAGCATTTACTTCTTTGTCATACCTTTTGTTTTCTTCAGCAATATCTTCGTCTCGCTTTTTATTAGCTGCCTTCGTATCTTCCTTAAATGTCTGATTTTGATCGGCAAGTTTATTAGCAATCTCTTGCTGTTGATTAAGCATATTTTGATAAGATTTGAGCTCTGTGTCGCTCATTGAAGCAATCTGTTTAAGCTGTGCGGCATAGCCTACGCCTAAATCGGTAAATTGATTAATCAAGTCCTCAGATATACCACGCTTGCGTAGGGCTTGTATTGTGTTATAAAACTCCTTATATTGTGTTGTAGTATATTCAAGATTGGCTAGCACGCCTTTCTTGTTTGTGACAGTAGCTTGCTGAGTTGCTCCAAACAAATCGCTGAAAGACATTATTTTGTCAGCATAGCTTGCCTGGCTGTCTGCAATGGATTGGAGCGTATTGTTATATTCTTTCTCTATGTTATCTAAATTTTTCTCGTTCTCTTTTTCTAGGGCAGAGAGTTGTTTGTTTTGCTCCTTAATCTTTTTATCGATATCCTTCTGATTGTTTTTGATTTTTTTGAAGGTTTCATCAGCTGTTTTTTCAGCGTCTTTTATGAGTTGTTTACGCTCTTGTGCTAATCTCTTAGCTTCCTCACGCTGCTTTCTAGCTGCCTCAGCCGCTTTTTTAGCTGCTTCTTCTGCAGCTTTGGCTTGTTCCTCTGCTGCTTCTTTTGCAGCCTTAGCCGCTTCCTCATTTGCTTTTTTTTGCTGCTCTTTTTCTTTTTTTGCTTCCTCGGCTTGTTTTGCTTCGAACTCCTGCCTCATTCGTGCTTCTGCTATCATTGCCCTTGCTCCTGAAGCTATAGCGTGTGCAATGTCTCCGCCGCTATTCTGGGCAATGATCATATTTTCTTCGCTTGTAGCAGTGTCGCATACCCAATTAACAAGCTCTTGTGCAGCGTCAGTTACGGTAATTTTACCGCTTTTAATGCCGTTAGCAAGCTCCTTAGTGGTAGTCTCACCGACTTGGTAGCTTCCGTCTTTTGCTTTTGCTAGCTCTGTTCCGCACATTATAGCCACTTGTTCAAGCTGACTGTTTACGTCTTTTTCAGCACCGCTTTTAATTCCGTTTGCCAAGCTGGTCATAGCGCCCTCGCCGAGGTTGTCTAGCATGAATTTATTGGCTATTTGCTCGTTAATTTTGTCAAGGCTGTTTTCTGTTTGGGAAAGAAGTTCTTCTGCACCTTCTTCGTGATTTTCAACCATTTGTTTATATGTGTCTAGTTGTTCCTTGAGAAGTTGCTTTTGTTCCTCTAGATTTTCAACAGTAAACGCTTTGCCCGTTTCAGAGGTAAACTCCATAGCCGCAGTAGCCTGTTTAATGCGTTCAAGATTGCCACTTGCAACAGCTTCTTGAAGTTCAGTAAATGCTGTTATTCTAGCCTGATTTTCTTCTGCAGCAGCAGAGGCTTTATTGTATTCAGTTGTTTGTTGCTCTATCCTTGCATTAGATTCTTCTGTCATCTTTGCAATTTTAGAACCCCAATCCCAACATCTGCCGTATTCCTCGTTTAACTCTGAAACAATTTCTTTAACGTGTTGGCTAATTTCTTCTTGTTCGCTTAATGATAAGTTTGAAAAAGATGATGAATTTAACTTTTCAAACCACTCGTTATATTCATTTAGCTTTTCGTTTGTAAGTATTCCATCTCTTTCTTGTTCCTCATTTAATTTTTTTAGACTATCATTAAGTTTGTCAGTAGCTTCTTTTTTGCTTTCCAACGCATCGAGATAGTTGTCGTTGGTGTTATCTAATAGTGTTTGAGCTTCTTTTAGTTCAATGGTCTCTTTTAGCTTGCTTTGAAGAGTGTCATAGCTTTCGATAACCTTTCCGTTTATGTCAATCTCAATGCCCAGCGCTTTTGAAAGCTCGTTAGTAATTACCTTTGCTCTATCTTCATAACCGTCTTTGATTTTGCCGTTTTTATCGACGATAGTATCGAGTTCTTCTGATAAGCTGTCATAATATTCAAACTCTGTAGAGACTTTTTTGACTTGCTTATCTAAAGCGTTAATATTATCTTCGATTTTCTGACGAAATTCTTCGGATACTTCAATAGCTTTTTTCTGTGATTCTGTAAGATAGTCTTGACTGTCTACTGCATCATTTGAGGCAACAGCAGCTGTAGTGAGAGCAGTTGCTAACAGACCGACGCCTGCAGTTATCCAACCAATAGGACTAGCTAACTGTGTAGCGTTTAAAAGTTTCTGAGCTGCATCTAATGCTTTTGTTGCCGCTGTACCTGCTTTTAGTGCCTCAACAAATCCCATTATTGTACTTACTACAAAATTAGCCGTAATTGCAGCACCAATTCCAACAATCAAAGGAGAGATTTTACCTAGCTCTTTTAGTAAATCGCCAATTGTGCCTAGAATAGCACTTATAATCTCTCTGGCGTTTTCTAACATGCCCTTGATTAAAGCCTTAATAAGCTCTACACCCGATTGTATTAACTGCGGTGCATTGTTTGAGATAGCATTGCATATTTGAACAATTAGATTTTTGATGTTAGAAGTTATAACCCCTGAATTATTCGCAAGCGATTTCATAACATTGGTCAAAATGTCGCTTGCTGACTGTATGAGCAGAGGTAGATTGTCCGTTGCGGTTTTGATTATGCTGTTAATAAGGCTAACCGCCTGTTTAGATATTTTCTTGCTGTTTTTAGCAATACCCTGAGCAAGTGATGTAACAACATTAAGAGCGACATTCCAAAATACTTGCTGATAAGCAATTACGCCTTGCGCTAGGATATTTCCTATTTCCTTAACAATAGGCTTTAGCTTTGGCATAAAGTCTGTTATACCATTCTTGAGTGAAGATATAATCTTCTCAGCAGCATTTGACATTTTAGAAAGGTTTTTATCAATGCCGTCAACTAACGAGGACATCAAATCGCCTGTTATGTTTACAAACTCTGGCAGTTTTTCGGTAGTCTTAGTTAATACGTCAGACAGCACATTGCCTAGTGCTGTTATCATACCCTCAGTTCCGCTGCTTTCAAAGCCCTCTGATATCTTAGACATACATTCAGCGCCGAAGCCTGCCATTTGTGCAAATACGGTGTTATTTTCCTCGTAGATCGCAATGCCTAGATTGGTTACATTCTGCTTAAGTTTATCAAGCTGAGTTTCAAGAGTGTTTGACATTTTTTCGTATGCAGAATCAACCATTCCTGCACTGTTAGCCATTGACTTTAAGTTTTCGTTAAACTTAGCGCCGTCGTTAGTCATAATAGACAATGCTGATTTTCCGGCTTCTATTGAGCTAAACATATCAACAAGGCTAACTCCCGACTTAGCCGCATAATCGTTCATCATTGAAAGAATATCGCCTAAGTTAGCGCCGTTGTCCATCATTTCCTTAAAGGACATTCCTGCATACTTAGAACCCTTAGCCGCTTTTTCAAGGTTTCCTGCTGCCACTGTTCCGTTTTTACCAAGCTCGGCTATAAGGCTGTTCAACTGAGTTGTAGCCTGTGCAGTCGGTGTACCTTGTGCCGTCATAGTCGACAAAGAAGCCGATACTTGGTCGAAAGATACGCCAAATGCCGCTGCTGTAGGTGTTACTTGTGCTAAGGTCGCACCTAATTCATCAACGGTTGTGATACCCTTATTCTGCGTTTGAATAAGCATATCCTGAATTTTATTTGCTTCACTTGCAGGCAAGTTATAGGCATTTAATGTTTTTGCCGTTGCTGAGATTGCAGTTTCTACATCAGTAAATCCAGCTTTTGCGAGTTTTGCCGAGCCTGATAGAAATTTAGTAGAGGTCTGCATATCCTCTGTAACTTCAACGCCTGCAGATAGGGCGGAGTATAGACCTTCGTTAAGCTCTGCAGCGGCAACGCCTGTATTATTTGATATATCAAGTAAATTAGTTTTCAGCTTATCAGTTTGAACATTTACATCACTGAACAGTGTTGATGCTTTAGCAAATGTCTGTTCAAAATCCTTTCCGGCATTTACGCTAGCCGTTAAACCGGTGACTATAGCGCCTAGCGAGGCTGTTGCTGTAGTTTTTAAAGCTGTCATTGATTTTTCGCCGACTGTCTTTAAATCCTCTAAAGATTTTTTACCGACATTTTTTAAATTGTGCAGTGATTTTTCAAAATCTTTGGTATCGCCGAATACCTTTATTTTTAATCCTTCAGCCATATGCACCCCTCATTTTTTAAACATTTAAGACGGGCACATGGGCACTGCTTAATTTAGTTTGATTTCAAATTCTTTTTTACATTTTGAGTTTTTACATTTTGTAAAAACTTTTGATATTACTGCTCCTTTTTCGTACTGTATATTAGACATTTCATAGCCGCAGAACGGACATTTTATTTTATACTTTCTACGTTGCATAAAACATCTCATTCACTTTCTTTTCTTCCGCCGTTAGCTTGACAGGCAGCTTATATTTCTCTTTAAGTCTTAATCTGTCCTTGTCGTCACCGTCATAAGACCGTATGGATATAAGCCTTGAAATAAAATGCCTGTCCTCTAAGCTATCAAATTCAAGCAAAAACTCCCACCAATGGAAAGGCTCTTTGCGTTTGTAGGAAAGGTCTATTCCAGATTGATTGCGTATAGCTACAATTATGTAATTGATATCGTGCTTAAAGCTAATTACGCGTTCGTTATCAGTATCCGTGCTTTCGTCTAAACCTTCAGTATCTGACGGCTCAGCAGGGTAACCCCTTTGAAACTCAGTAACGGCGTTTAAAACGTCGTTTATATTTTCAGGAATTTGATTTGTACCAAACACAAGTTCCACTATACGCTCAAAGGTTTTGATGATATTTTCGTTTTCATCTGTTGAATCAAAATCCTCCAGTATGCAAGATACTTCAAGCCATACCCTGTAATCGGTATTTATGGGATATTCAGTGCCGTTAATATAAAGGCTCTCAGGCGGCGGGGAATTAACATAGTTAATCATTAGACTTGTTGACATTATTCAGCATTTCAGTTTGCTCGGCATTAGTTGCTTTTGTCAGTTCGAAATCAATTTGTTTGAATGTAAGAGCGATATCAGTTAAATTTACTTTATCGCCGAATAACTCGTGTGATTTTCCTTCGCCAAATATGGTATCAATGGCTTGACATACAACATTACCGATACGTCTTATTTTTTGTGACAGTTTTTCACTTTTTACGGTTTTTAAAGATTCTTTTCTTACCTTTTCAGTTTCGATTTCGTAAAGTTCCGCATTATCTGCGTCAAATATATCAAAATCAAACTCTACATTTTTTACTGTAAACTTAGCCATAGTTATATCTCCTCGTCATAAAAATGATTTTCTTCTGCAGCTTCTTCGTCTTCAAATATTTGCGGAATAGAATCAGCGGAGCTTAATTCAACTCCGCTGTCTATTGCGTTAACTTCTATTCCGCCTTCGTGAAAGACGGTTTTCCCTCTGTGACTGTTGCTGTACCTCTTTCAATTTGGTTGATTTTAAGAGTAAATGTAACCTTTTTATCAACAGAATTGAAATTGCTTAGAATGATAGCGCATTCTGTGTTCCAAGCCTGGAATTTAGTTTCATCTTCTACACCGATATTCTTTGGGAATACAAACAAAATCTTCTTGTTGAGTTCTGTTCCTACTGGCAATTCGTAGAACATATTCCAAACATAATCAAATGCCTTATCACCCTCGTATGTTGCAAGCTCCTGAGACATTTCCGGCTTGTAGTAGTCAACTTCATCTCTTGGCATTTCGTCTTCGATAAAGTCCTCAGTGACTGTGTTTGCGTTAAGTGCAAGATCATATACGGTCGATTTTCCGATTCTTGCCCAGTCGGGAGTTTCATCAGCTGCGGTGTCAATGAAAATCATACTTTTTTCTTTTGTCCAACGTTTTAATTTTTCCATAATCTTATTCTCCTTTGTAATAATTAATTTTAACAGCAAACATAAATTTTGCTGTATCTTTGTCTTGCCCTGCCATGTTAGGCTGGTTTTCTAAAACTTCTATCTCGAAGATAGCTTCGTTGTCTGCAAACTGAGGGAAGTTTTCAATCTCGTTTTGCTCTCTTATCCACTCCATTACCTTTTCAACGTCATACTGTGTTCTGGCGTTTTCATTGGAGTTAGGCTCTGAACTGACAGGTTTGTACATAACAAGCGTAAAGGTCAGTTCTTTTTCGCCTGTGCCGTCGGAAAATTGCTTAGTCCATTCTTCAGACGAGTTAGGAACAATGGTAGTGCCGCCGTTTTCAGCCTTACCTACTAAGTAGAAAATATCCTGCAGCTCGTTACAGCCGTACAGCCAATTCATAATAGCAGTATTCTTATCTGTTATCGTCATAGCTTTAACCTCCCACTGTCTACATATTTTTGCAGTGCTTCTATGAGCTTTGGCTTTTCAGTAGGTTCAGCCGCCTTATCCCATTTTGATGACGCTAAAGGGTGCAAATCCTTGCGGAAATTACGGTTTGACATATATACTGCTGTTGCATAAGGCATTCTGTATTCGATTGATTCAGCAGTTATATTAACGCTTTCAGCTAATGCACCAGTGTTGAAAGGCACGAATGGGAAGATAAGTCTATTCCATTCAGTATGCGTGAATTTTCTAAATTCAGGACTTTCAAGTTTAGCTAAATGCTTTGGGATATCAATAGTTGATGATACTTCAAGTTCAAAGTTCATATTAATCACCCGCTTATGTACATATGAGGTAAGAAATCTCCTGTGTTGTCGTGTATCTCGTCTACTGTAAAGCTGTTAGGATATGCGCTTTTTATAGCTACATCACTTGTCAGCACTGTACTGTTATTTGTTTCTGACAAAACAATAATGTCGCCTGTGACAACTTCCACAAAGCACGGTGTTCTCACGATATTGACCTTTACAGGTGTTATTTCGTTATTTGATACGCTTTGTTTCAATTTTGTTGTTACAAAGCAATCGTCGACTACCCGACGTACCCATTTATAGTGGGTACGTCCGTGTTCGTCTTTTGTAATCCTTTTGTGGAAAATAGTTATTGTTTTGTTCCACCAGCTTGGATATTGCATTATGACACCCCACAATAGAGCAGGGGAGTGCCATCAGGCGTTTTTTCCGTACTCAAGTATTCCCGAATAATATTGCTTCTTTTCGCAGAGTAGTCGGTATCGGTTTTATATGTAACTGAATACCCGTCATTGCTCTGCGACTGTATATTATTTGAGTTTTCCTTGAAATACGTTGAGATAAGCTCAAAAATGAGGGCTTTAACGACTTTACTTGGCTCAGTACCTTTTAAACGTCCAAATGTATGGCTGTCTACCAGAGTGGCAGCTTTAATACACAGCGTTATAAATTCAGGTTCATCAAGCGTGCCGCCTCTCTCCCTGTATTCGTCATATGTTAGATACATAATGCACTGCTCCTTTTAGTCCTTGCTTTCCTTTGGCTTCTTAGCCTCAGGTTTATTCTCCTTTGGCTTCTTAGCCACAGGCTTTACAATCAATCCTATAGTTTTCATGTTATCATCCTTTCTATTCTGCGGCTTTAGCGCTCAGATAAATACCGGCAACTTTGTTCTTAAATACGTCAACAAGACCGTACTTACGGTACTTGAGTATATAAGAATCGCTGTCAGGATTGTTTGCAGGAGCTATAAGGTCGTTAGCAATGTGCTTGTCATACTTGATTATTGCAGGCTTGTGAATAATCATAAAGTTGATGTCTGTGCCGCCTTCTGCTTTCTTATAGTGTCCTGCTTCCTCGCCGCCTGACTTACCGTCAAGCAAATCTATAGCAGTATAGAATCTGCTTTGCGGTACTTTCTTCTTTACGGAAAATGAGTTCAGCACTTCTCTTGACTTTGTTGTATCAAGAGCCATAATGCCGTTTAAGAGGGTAGGAGTTGCATACAAAATCCTGTTGTCCTCCGGCACTTCATCTTCGTCCATTTTGTTCTTAGCTTCTAACAGAGCTTTAAGAAATTCGGCAGCGTCTGCAAATGTGGCAGGCTCCGCCTTTGATATTCCGTCTGTTCCTGCAAGAGTAGCAAAGGTGAACGCATCTGCCTCAGGTGCAACCTTAGTTCTCATCAGTTCAGCTCCTGCTCTGCCGAATGAAAGATTGAAAGTTTCCTCATCGTCCATAACGTCAACGGAAATTCTCGTACCGCGGTCGTAATTAAACTGAGTTGTTTTCCATACAAGGTCAACATTGCCTTGTGTATATCCACTGTTACGGTCATAATCGCCTAAACCGGTTACGCTGATTTGCGGATAACATATCTCATTTACATTTACGCCTGCTTTAACTATTGCAGAGTCTCCTGTAAGGTCTGATGTTACTGACGCTAGTTTATACACCTCGTCAAGCAAAGGTGTGAAATTTTTAGCTAATTGTATAGCCATAATAAAATTACCTCTTTTCTTTAGTCTTTTTCAGGCGGCAATCCCATGGCCGCTCTGAGTGTTTCTGTTGCCTTATCGCTGTCAATTGGTTCTGTACCAGACATATCAGCCGGAGGATTAGAGCTTGAGAAAATACCTTCGCGGTCTTTTATAAGCCCTTCAAAGATCTCCTTGTCGCTCTTGCCCTCATTATCCTTGTTTTCCAGGGCCTCTTTAAACTCACTCAAAACGCCGTTTTTGGTGAAATCATTGACAAATTTCTTTTCACCAGATACGGCTGAGAACCTGTCGGCAAGAGCCTTAGCCTTTTTTGCCTGTTCGTCCGCTTCGGTTCTTTTCTTGAGTTTATCTTGCAAATCGTCAATAGTCTCCTGCAGTTTTGCAGGGTCGGTTTTTTTGAGCTCGCCGATTTCACCCTCGAGCTTTACTCGAAGTGTCTTTTCCTCGTCATACTTTTTTTGCAAAGCACTTGTGTTGGCTTTCTCTGTTTCGATATCAGAACCGTTTTCTTTCATAATCTTGTCGATTACGTCTTTTTCAAGTCCTAAATCTTCTAAAAACTTTCTTTTCATAAAAATCTCCCTTCGATACGCTTTTTTACGAGGTCGCACCTCAGTCTATCCGTAGTTTTACGACGTCGGAACGGTCAAAATTTTGTGTATAATAAAAGCACCTAGTCGAAACTAAGTGCTTAAATTAACTATTAAATTGGCATAAGAAAAGCACTCCGATTATTTTGGAGTGCAACTTTTATAAATTATTTTAACAATAACTCCTCTTTTGATTTTGCTTCTTTATATCCTGGCTGGTCAGGATAAACTCTTTTTAGTGTTTTTGGATCGTATTTTACAGGACGGTCATCTAAAACAAATTCAGTATCATCTGGATAATCATCTATCGTTTTATTGCTAGGAATATCTTTATAACAAATTTTCATATTAAATCCTCCACTTCAAACTTGAATCCCATCTCATTAGACAGGTGTTCTATGATTTCTTCTTGTATTTTATCATCATAATATAAGATTGATTTACCTTCTTTTGCAGATATTTGACGATATTTATCAGATATTTTTTTATCCAATTCCATATATCTTTGGCTTATGTCGTTATAATTCTTATAAGGAGAATCCCATTTTGTAGGAGCTTTTATGGAATAATTTTTAAATTTAGTACAAACCCTAAGTTCAGATATATCATTTTCCATAAATAAAGTTATGTCTTCTGTAGAAAAACAAGAACCTTTCGGATGATTATGAGTAACAACACATCCATTTAACTGTTTTAGTTCTTTTTTTGTAAAACTTACTTCATTTATTGTACCTTTTTTGTTTATTATACGCTCTCCCTTGTCATTATAGGCTATGGCAGTTTCATAATTATTGCCGGTTATTATTCGTTCATCTCTATAAATTTTGTCTTGAATCTCTTTTGTATATGTTAACTTGCCTTTCCTATAATCACTAGATATCCTATTCGCAGCTTTGTCCTTTATATTTTTACTTTCTTTAAAATTAATTATACCACTTTTAGAATTATTTTTCAACTCTTTTACAGTAGAAAATTCAGCATTAGATTTAACCCTGTGATATTTAGATACCGATATACGCTCCATTTTACTAGGCAAGCCTGAAGCGTCGGAAAGCTGTTTGTATTTGTAGGTAATTGCGTTTATTTTCTCTTGCTCTAATCGCCTTAGTGTATCATCACCTGAAGCCTTAGCTATGATTTGTCTGTCTTTGGCGTGACGTGCGGCAGTTTCGAGCTTCCTCTGCATTTGCTTGCATTCATACATTGTGTATTCCTTGCCGTCAAACGTGATTTTTCGCTTGCTTTGCTCTTTCATAGCTTTAAGCTCTTTATCAGTGTAAGTGGGAACGGAAACGCCCAATATAATAGGGAATTTATAGTGTAGACAACCATAATCGCTCAACAAGTTTTCAACATTGCTGAAAGAGGGATAATATTTGCCGTTTACGGTCCTTGCTTTCCCTATTGCATATTGCTTTCCGCCCATTTCAGCGTGTGACGGTCTCGGATTAGAGTGATAGCTTATTTCATAGCCGTCTGCTCCCAGTTCTTCGCCCAGCATATCAGATATATTTTGATTACATTCTTTAACACCCCACAGTATATTTTGCCTTACAGCAGTATCAAGTCTGCGTGAATATCCGCTTGCGTAATCGACTGTTTTTCCTGCCGAACCTTTTAAAGGCTGATATTTTGTTCTTAATCCGCTGTCGGCTAAGTCTTTTATAACCTTTCGCATTGCTGACTGATAATCCTCAACGCCTGTAGCAACAGCAGTAACGGCTTTGTCAGTTACGTCCTGATATGTTTTCGATAGGGAAGTCAATACCTTTTTTCCGTTTTCATCACTCTTTTGAAAGGCAATTGTATTAGTCATATTACGGTAGGTATCTGCTGTTTGCTTTGCCATAGCTTTTGCAAACTGTTTAAGTTGTTTATTCTGTTCGTATGGTAAGAAACTTGTATTTTTAGCTTTAGCTAGTTTTTCAGCCTGAGCTGAGTTGTCTTTAGCTATTGTTTCAAATATATCGTAGATGTCCTGCTCATTTTTTTGGCTTATTTCTGACAATTGGATGACTATTTCATCAAAATCATTGCCGTATGTCATAAGCTGTGTTGCTTTATGTATGTCAGAGGGTTTCATTTCGCCGATTTCTTTTATTCGCTTTCCTATTTTCTCAAGCGCTAGATCGTTTACTTGTTTTAGCCTCTGAGCTATGCGCTCCGGCAAGAGTTCAAGCTGAGTTTCGTCAAGCATATTTATTCACCTATTAAATCGGATATATTTGGCTCACTTGCTTTTATTGCTTCAACCTTTGCTTTTGCAGTTTCGTAATCCTCTCCAGTTATAAACTGTCTTATTTCAGCCGTTTCCACTGCTCCTACTGATTTAGCCTGTATAAGCTGATTAAATGTATTCTGAGTGTCCTCAAGCATAGAGTAAGACCACTCATAGTTTATCTGGTAATCGCTTTCAGGCGTAAGATTAAAGTGATTAGCAAGTATATTTAAGCCGTAAACAAGACCGTCAATATATTTTTCGGCATTTTTATGTATATCATCACAAAGACTGAATGTTTGATAAGTAGCACGTCTGATTTCCGTTGCCGTTGCTCCGTTTGTGATGTTTAAGTCTGTGAGAATACCTCGACTTGTGCCGATTTCTTTTTCAAGCTGTGCAAATAAATGCTCAAGTCGATTATAGTAGCTTGTATCTCTGAATGTAGGATCAAATATTTCAAAAAATACTTTATCTTTTAAACCGCTATCAACATCAAAGGTTTTAAAAATTGTCTTTTCAATTTTATCGTTTTTATCAAAAAGACTGGCGTCAGCAAATACTTTAGCTTCTTTATTGTTGTATTCCTTGTCTATATCCTCTAAGCAATTGTGTATTCGCTCTATTGTCTTTTGACAGCCAAACGAAATAGGTACTCCGTCTATTCTGTCAGGGCGTCTGCTTGATGTAGGGCATTTATATATACCGACAGGTAAACTGCTTACGTTTGCTATATGCATTTCAGGCAGTATTCCAGCCCAGTCCTCAACCTCTGATAAGCTGCAAGGTACGCCATTTTTAGTAGCTTTCTGCCGTATGGTATAAATACCGTTTTCAACGCTGTAGTCTACCCAACGAACATATTTTATGCCATTATCGGTATGTCTCACAGCCGCCATTACAGTGAGTTTAGTTATATCCTTGCCTTGCATACCGGATACAAACATTCTATCCTTGCTGACGTTATCTATATATAATTTGCCGTTTACGCAGTAGGGAATTGACACAATCATACCACAGCCGTTACCTATAGCTATGTTTTGCTTGATATTCGCCCAAAAGTCCTGCATAACGCCATTCAATAAATCTGTTCTTTTTGTTGTGGAATTATTACCGTCTGTTATTGATATACTGCTGTCAGAAAAGGCTAGGGTGCTTAAGCTGTTAGCAAATATAGCCGTTATATTTTCTTTGGTAGTATCCTGATATTCTCGTGTTTGCTCTTTTGCTTCTGCTATGTCCTTATTAGTTTGCTTGATTATTCTGCCAAAAAGTTTGTATATTAAGTCTTTTACACTTTCAAACATATAACTAACTCCTTAAAATTGCTTTTATAAACGGTTCAAACGAGTATTCAAATGCGTCAAGAATGTCAATATTGCTTGTACCATCATCAAGCCTTACGTCTTTTTGCTGTTTATCGTCCCATACTGCATTTGATAGCCCGTCAATAAGAGCATCGTTTTCATTTTCAACTATAAATAAACGGCGAGAGTATATAAGCACATCCTCGCACCGTATTCTGTCTATTATTTCGTTTTTAATTGAGTTGCGTATATTATACTCAGTTTTGTTTCGCAACTCGTTAATAATAGCTTGTTCTGCATTGTCGCAATATACTTTGTCGACAAAGCCGTAAATTCTTTTTATCTCATCAGCAAATCTAACAAATGCGTATACTATATCTTCAACGCTAGTTCCTTTTGCATTAATGCACCGAGATTTTAAGACATAAACATTTTCCTTGTTTGCGTCAAATCCAGTTGCTACAAAAGCATGTTGTGATTTGTTGCCGCCAAAGTCTACGCCAATGTTTATATATTCGATGTTTACTTTTTCTTTTATATTTTCATCTTTTGACGGTGTAACTTTTTCCTTTGTTATAATAAAATCGCTTTTGTTGTCAATAAAATTCTCATAGATTGCGCCTTCGGCTCTTACCCATTTACCAAGTATCAATCTATCATAGAATATCGTGCCTTCATACTCTTTACAAAGATTATCCACAAAGGAACGGCTTAAAAAGCTGTTATCGAATATGGTGTATTTCTGACAGTAAACATCAATATCGTCACTGTCTAAAAATTTTTTAAGCCAATGGTCGGGATATTCAGGATTAAGAGAACCGTCAAAGCAGGAATAAGGGCGATCTAGTCTTGACTTTATCATATTGAACACATCTTCGTGCCACTTTGCGACCTCATCACCATAGACATATTTAGCAGAAGCACCTTGTATTTTTGCAACCTGTGAAACCTTTTCGGCGCCTAAGCAGTACACATCTTCGCCGCAGACGTGCGCTATATTGCGGTTATTTATTGTTCCGACTATGGCTTTTCCATAGCGTTCACGCATTGGCTGCAGTACATTACGCTCTATTGTTTCTTTTGATACGCCTATAATAAATATCAAACCGTCTTTATTTATGCGCTCTCTGATACGCATTGGAATAATAGCTGTAACGTCAACATAAGACTTACCTGAACGCACAGCGCCTGTTTTGAAATTCCAACGGTGATTAGCTTTAGCTATGTACTCTTTTTGTTTATTTGTGTAAGGCATCGTTTTTAACCTCGTTTAAAATATCGTCCAGCTTATTAAGTGCGGCGTTGTTATCCTCTTGTACTCTGTCTCTCCACTCATCAGGACGTCTGTTTTTGAGCCAGAATATCTGAGCAGTTGTGTCCGCTGGTATATGTACTTCATCAACCGCTGTAACTAATTTTTCTTTTTCACACCGTCTGTTCTTTTTGTCGTAATAAACCTCTTTTATTTTAAATGTTTTGTTTACTTCTGCATTGTACCCTGTTGCCTTTTTAAGTAAAGCATTTTCGACCTCAATATCAACAACATCTTTACCCTTTTTTAGGGTGTCCGATATGTCCGAATACTTCTTCTTCCATTCAGCTAAGGTTGACCGTGAAATACCCATATTTTTAGCAATCTGCTCATCGGTCAAGCCATTTCTCGCCCAGCCTGTAAGCAAAGTAAGCCCTTCAGGCTCTAGCCACTTCTGATATTTACCTTTTGCCACACTTATGTTCACCTTCTTTTTTAATCATATTAAACACACCCAGCTTGTTTAAACGCATCATTTAACTTAGCTGATTGCAATGCGATCCAATCGGCAATTAGCTCCTCGTTCCAATTACAACTTACAGACAAACCGCTCTCAAATATAAAAGCATGAACTATTTCATGTCTGAGTACCTTTTTCCAGTGTTCGTCTATGTTGTCAAAGTCCATTAATTCGTGCGGTTTCTTTGCAAGTATAATTTGCTTTGTATATAATTCGCAGATGCCGTCTCTTTCCCTCAATTTAGAGTTTTCTTCCTCTGTCTGATATAAAACTTCATACTCTGCTCCTAAAATATTGATTTTCATTTTATCACTCCATGTAAATTTTATATAAAAGAACCCACCGCCCGAGCGTAACTCAGACGGTGGATAAGGACAAATTAAAGAACTAATAAATAATTATATTGCCTTACGGCTGGTTGCAGAAACAGGACTTGAACCTGTGACCTCCTGCTTATGAGGCAGGCGAGCTTCCGCTGCTCTATTCTGCAGTAAAACGGTTTTTTAGCTAATAGCAGGGATAAACCGCTAACCCGATTGAAAAAATAAAACACAAACATTACTTTGAGAAACAAGGTGAACCCTCTAGAGTTACACTTTCCTCATTTTAAATTTTAACACACCAAAATCGGAAAATTCGGAAAGTTATAAAAATTTTTTTATTTTTTTTCGTACAGTTCCTTCGTCTCGATAGCCGAGCTTCATCGCAATAGCCTGCCAAGACATTCTTTTCTTGCCTCGTATGTACCTCAAGCTGATTATTGTTCTGATCTCTTTATCTTCTATGCTGTTTACATAATTCTCAATTTTCTGCTTTTGAATGCTTAGAGACAATTCATAATCCTGCAGTGATTTAACATCATTGCTAGGCGGAAGCCCTGTCACAGGCACAGTATGCTTGCTATACGGGAACTTAGAAGCTGTCTGAACAGCGTCCACCGTTTGAAGCTCTTTTAATTCCGACCTTACCTCTGCTAATTCCACGCATATATTTCGGTACTGCTTAAGCTCAGCTATCGTCATAGTTTCTCCCTTCTCCTAATTAAATTTCCTGCTATCTCAAGTCAGACAAGCGACCGCAGTATCTTATTTCGTTCCAATTAAAAAATTGATACCCGTCATTTGTTTCGACTCTTAAAATGTTTTCATCAGGGTTCATAAAGAAGTAATCGCTTACGTCCTCAATAACCATTTCCGAGCCGTCCTTAAAGACAACCAATAAATCAAAAGTATCCATAACTAATCTCCTTCCTAATGAGACAAATAAGGTTTTAAACCTTACTCGAATTTAATCGGGCAACGGTAAATTTTAAAATCATGTAGTTCAACATCGTAATTGAACTCAAAGCTGACGTCACGTTCTTTATCATAACGAGAACCGTACAAATATACTTTTCTGTCACCATATACCCATTCTATGTTGACGATTGCATATCCGTCATAATCAGCGATGTAAACAAGCTTTCCGCCCATTTTTGAAAGCTCGTCTAGTGTTAAAGGTGTATTATATGGATTATTTTTCATAGTTATATTTACTCCTTTTTTAATCTCCTTCCTCTTCCTCATCCTCTAAAGCCTTTAAAACCTCAATAAACGCTTGGAACATTGTTATGCTTCACCC
>CANQRG010000002.1 GCA_947626165.1 uncultured Clostridia bacterium
TTTTTGCCCGCAATCCCTTTATTTATATGGGGTGCAACTCAAACTTCGGGATTATTATTTCCTCGGCATAACTCTGATTATTCCGATATCGGAATAACCAGAGATTTAGCATTTCCGGTAAGCAAAAAGGGTTTGACGATACAAGGGGAACACTTTTCTTTGAAATTTGTAGAATTATATCATATTGTAAGCCCACAGTTGTATTTTTGGAGAATGTAAAACATCTTGTCCATCACGATCACGGAAACACTCTCAATGTTATAGTTACTGAACTTGAAAAATTGGGTTATCAAGTATCTTGGAAAATACTCAATGCATCTGATTTCGGAGTGCCACAGAACAGAGAGCGAATAATAATTATCGGTTATTCTAAAAGCAAATATGATTTCGGGAAAATTAAAAAGAAACCTCGTAAAAAACTAATTGATTTTCTTGATACCACAGGTGATTTTGAATATCTCGAACCGAATGAATACACTTTGTTAGAAACAACAAAGGAGCAACCGAGTTCAGGTCTTATTTTTGCTGGATACAGGAATAAATCCATAAGAAAAGTAGGTGTACGACCAGGTACGGAACATTTATCAAGAGTACACAAGCAACCTAATAGGATTTATTCAGTTTTTGGAATACATCCGACATTACCATCGCAGGAATCTTCGGGTAGATATTTCATATTGACAAATGAAAACCGTGTTAGAAAGCTCACATTAAATGAATGCTGGAGAATTATGGGATTCCCCGAAAACTATAAAAAAGTTAGTTCAGTAGGAGAACAATACAAGCAACTCGGAAATTCGGTTTGTGTCCCAATGATAGCAGCAGTTGCAAGTGAAATTAAAAATCAGTTGTTTGGAGGGAAATGATATGTTACATTATAAAAAATCAGAATACGATAAACAAACTAAAAAGATACTCAAAAAGTACTCTGACAAAGCTGTGCCCGTAAATATTATTGATATGGCTAATAGACTTGGTATAGGTGTTTTCTATGTTGATACTGCGCCATACGAATATGAAATGCAATATAACCCTAATTACAGTGATAACATAGATAAATTTGGTTCATCGGTAGCAACATCTGTGGACGACTACAGATGGAATATATTCATTAAAGAAAACAACGCACTAAATAACAGAGTGTTTATTGCATATTGTATAGCTGTGTTTGTAGGTGAAAATGGCGATATACCTAAATGTGGAATAAAACGTGATCACCCTGTACCTGATGGCGAATATAAATGGATTGCTTTATCCATTTTATGTCCGTATAAAGAAACCGTAAAGCAGCTTAAAAAATACAATTCTGTTTGGAAATGCGCACGCAAGTTTTTAATTTCAGACGAGGATTTCTATGACAGAGAATTGTTGATAAAACCATAACAAAGGAGTTTGCGGAGGAGAGAATTTAGATATATTGGGTAGAGATGATATAGATAAATTAACACTCATATCCTGTGACAATTGTGGAGCAACTGTAGCTTTTGAAAAGAAAAAATATCAGCTATAAATGCTTGGAACAGGAGGGCTAATAATGACAAACAATAGAGAAATTAAATTCAGAGGGTTTCACAGAGCATTACTTGTTCCGAAATTCCGAACATCTAGAAATGTTGGAGGTAAAATAGAATGAATAAAATCGTAAAAAACAATGTGGCAGAAATGGGAATGACAGATCTTTTATTAAATCAAGTGTTTGTAAAAAACGGTGAAGCATGGTATAGGGATTTTGATAGAGAAATATCTGTACTCAATCTTATCAGAGAAATATGTACCAAACATAAATGTCCGGCAGACGCAAATGAAATGAGTGATGAAAAACTTGATGAAATGCTAGTAGAAAATCTCGAATACGGAACAGATCGTCTTGAAGGGATTGTAGCAATGTACTATACCGCTCTTGTAGGTATGGCAGAGGTTAGAGCTCGTCTTGAAGTATACGAAAATCCAGAGTTGTTGGAGGGAAAGTAAATGGCTAAGTATGTAAATGTAGATACAGTACACAAGAGTTTAAAATCTTTATGCAACAAATACAAAATTTCGTTTGGCTCTCATTATGGTGGATTTGGAGAAGAGATTGCTAAACTTTCGTCTCAATTGCCTGCAGTAGACGTTGTGCCTATAAAACATGGTAAGTGGAAAGATGTTTTTCTATTCGAGTGTAGTAATTGCCATGCACAAACAAATTCAAAGCTATTTAAAAGCAACCTGCACTACTGCCCAAACTGCGGTGCAAAAATGGATTTGGAGGATAAAAAGTGAGCAAAGCAAAGAGAAAACCTAGACCCTCAATGCCACGATGGTATTGGTATGGACAAGACGGATGTTGGTTTTGCAAAACTCCAAATAACTGCAATTCATGTAAAACAAATCGTTCGTATTTGAAAGAATACAGAGGAAAAAAGTATAAAGGACGTAGAGCGGAAACCAAAAGGAAAAAATATCAGATAGATGAGGTGTTCTAAATGTTCCAAGCGTTTATTGAGGTTTTAAAGGCTTTAGAGAATGAGAAAGAGGAAGGAGATTAGCAAAAAATAGATTGGTGGTGAGAAAATATTGATTAAACCGGCACAATTATATAAAGACAAACTTTCAGAAGAGTATGCTAAAACCTGGTATAAGCCTGAAAATATATTTTATACTGGATGGACAGGTACTGAAATGCCAAAATCCCAGATAACAATTATGATAGCCATCATTTTGTTAGTGTTGACAAAGACGATAATCTTATAGGCTACATATCATATTCAATAGACTGGATTTCTATGGATGCTAACAATATTGGAATCATGAGTTTCAACAAGGGAAATATAGAATTTGCTAAAGATATATATAAGGTAGTTTGTGATTTATTTGACATTTATCATATGAATAGAATTTCGTGGAATAGTTTTGTGGAAAATCCAGCAATCAGAGCATACCGCAATTTTATCAAAAAACACGGAGGTAAAGAGTGCGGATATCGTAGGCAATTTGAAAAACTCCAAGATGGTAAGTTGCATGACAATGTGGAGTTTGAAATTTTAGCAAATGAATTTCATAAATGATTTAAGCATATTTAGTATTTTAAAGGCTTAGAGAATGAGAGGAAATAGTATAACTATGAAAAATAATCCATATAATACACCTTTAACACTAGACGAGCTTTCAAAAATGGGCGGAAAGCCTGTTTACATCGCTGATTATGACGGATATGCAATCGTCAACATAGAATGGGTATATGGTGACAGAAAAGTATATTTGTACGGTTCTCGTTATGATAAAGAACGTGACGTCAGCTTTGAGTTCAATTACGATGTTGAACTACATGATTTTAAAATTTACCGTTGCCCTATTAAATTCGAGCAAGGTTTAAAACCTTATTTGTCTCATTAGGAAGGAAATTAGTTATGATAAACGTAGGAGGAAGTGGTTATATCTCAGGCTCTATTTGTATGCATTTAGATTGCAACAACAAGACAGGTTTAGGTCAGTGTAAAACCACAGAATGTATAAATCCTAAATATAATCATATTACAAACATCGAATCGAATCATACAATGACAGAACAAGAAATATACAATCTTTCATTAAAGGAAAAGGAGATTAGTTAGAGAGGAAGTTAATTAATATGAAAAAAGTTTATAAATACGTAGGGTATTCATCTATTGATGGTGGAGATTGGGATAAGCTTGGCTGTTCAGAATATCTAATTTATATGGATGAATCTTTATGTAAAGAATTTTCGGTTACATTTGAAAGTTTTGATGATGCATATCAATACTTATGCAAACACGATCTTGTTTGTGCTCATATTAGTAAAACATTGTTCAAAAAAAGTCCTATAATTTACTATGAAAACACATATGGTTTATGTGAAAAAGTTTATAAAATGACCCAAAAGGGTTTTAAACCATTTAAAGAAAAGTGGGTTTTTGAAGAAGTAACTGATCATACGTTTAAGGAACTAATGTGTTCAATGAAAACTGATAATTTTATTGAATATTGCAAAGATAAGGATTTTCCTTGTTCTATAATTACTGATTATTTAAAAAGTAGGTGATAAAAATTGGTATAAATACAGGATATTTAACTGTTAGTAAAACACCAGAATCGCAAGAAATGTATACTCCTTATTATTGTGTAGAACCAATAATTAAATATATACCTAAAGATAAAGTAATTTGGACACCATTTGACAAAGAGTGGTCTGCATTTTATCAGACATTTATACAAAATGGTTATAAAGTAATTAGAAGTCACATTGATGAAGGAAAAGATTTTTTTACATATGAACCAGAAAATTATGATGTAATTGTAAGTAATCCGCCATTTTCAATTAAAGATAATATACTTGGAAGGTTGTACGAATTGAATAAACCATTTGCAATACTATTACCTATGAATAGTTTGCAAGGCAAAACACGATATAAATATTTTAAACAAGGTATTCAATTATTATCTTTTGATAGTAGAATAGGATATCACAATAAAGACAATATGGATATACCTGTGGAGGGTAGTCCTTTCGCAACAGCATATTTTTGTAGAAATATATTGCCTAAAGATTTAATAGTTGAACATATAGAAAAATATAATAAAAGTTTAATATCACAATTTAAAAAATAATAGAAATGAGTTGTTGACATAAATCAAAACCCTTTTATTTTTTTTAAAGAAATATAATTAAATCAGAAAAAGACTGAAATTAAATATAATTGTAAAATAATAGAAATGAGGAGATAAGTTTGCAAATTATAAAAACCCATACAGGAAAAATATATGTGGATACAGAACGACAATTAGAATTTTTAACGGTTGGCGATTATGGTAAAGAAAACAATATTAAAGCAGATTTTCTCGGATTACATAAAGAAATTAACGGCGTTGCCAATACAGAGGTTGACCTTGCTAAAAAGTGGGTGGCTACAATAAGCACACAAAAAGGTTGTCTTATGAATTGTAAGTTTTGTGATTGTCCAAGATATGGTTTTTTTGGTAATGCTTCGGTAGATGATATGTGTTATGAAGTGGAAACGATATTAAAAGGGGAGTCGATTAAAAGTACAAATAGATTCAATGTGCATTTTGCAAGAATGGGTGAACCAACATTTAATTTAAATGTTTTGATATTTGCAGAACATAGATTGAGGAATCTTGTAGCTAATTATATTAATGCAAAAACAATACATCCAGTTGTTTCTACAATGTTACCAAATAACAACACATCTCTTGAACAGTTTATTCTTGAATGGTGTAATATTAAGAACTTTATTTATAATGGGGAAGCTGGTTTGCAATTTAGTATAAATAGTACAGATGATAAACAACGTTATGATCAGTTTAATGGTAAAAGCTTAACCCTTCAGCAAATTTCTGATTTAGCGGCAAGGTTACCGATGCCGATCGGTAGAAAATATGCTTTGAATTTTGCGGTAACTGCTGACACAATACTTGATGCTAAACGCCTTTCAGAACTATTTGATAAGAAAAAGTTTATTGTTAAAATCACACCTATACATGAAACAAATTCTGCTATCAATAATGGGTTTAATGTTACAACTACGTATACTGATTATGATGTTTATAGAAAATTTGAAAATCCATTAATAGATGATGGTTGGGATGTAATCGTATTTGTGCCTAGCAAAGAAGAAGATAGCGATAGAATTACTTGTGGCAATGCCCTAATTTCACAAATAAAAGAATAATTTTATATATTAATTTGTTTCATTTACTATGGTTAGAAATTTTTAATAAGGAGGTAAATAATTATGTTAACATTTTCAATTTTTTTTATAAGTATTATATTTTTTATAGGTATTATATTAATGATAAGTGGTGATTAAGATGATTTATGCAGTTTTTTGTGGTTTTTATAGTGATTGGTATGCGGTCGGATACTTTAATAATCGTGTAGATGCTGACAAGTATTGCACTGTTTGTGGCAATGATGAATATTACGTCAGGGAAATAAAAAACTTAGAGAATACGGTAGATTTATCTAAGGTTACATTAAAGTATGAATATTGTGTAACATTTGATTTTAGAGATAATAAATGGATTATGAGGAATGAATCAGGTGAGTATGTTTGTTATAACAGTACGGAGTTAAAACCCAATAGAGTATCTTCATATGGGTCTAACCTTTCTTACACAGAGTTAAAACCCAATAGGGTTATTTTTCAAATAAATATCGAAGAAAATAATAGAAAAAAAGCTGAAAAGATAGCACAGGATTATCTATACAAATTACTGTCATGTAGGGATGGAATTAATATATACGAAGAAGACGTTGAATTAATGGATGACGAGTTTATTAGACCATTTAAAATCAAAGAAAAACTTCGTCAACAAGAGGAATTACGCAAAAAAGAACTTGCAGAACTGAAGAGATTAAAAGAAAAATATGAGGAGTAAAAACAATGGACAAAATTAATGAAATGTTATTGCGTAGAAAGTATAAAGTAAATCTTCCTATACGAAATCCTATACATAAAACAAGTAAATCAGAAAAAGCAATGATTGTTTCTATTGTTAAAAATATAGAGTCTTTAGGTTTTACTTTTGACAAAGAATTATTTGAAAATTTGATGACCTATCCAAAGGATGATATTGAGAAATTTTATATCGATCTTGTTTCTAAGTTAAAAGCATTGGTAGGTGCAGATAAGGTGTATACTCCGATGTACCCCAACTTTCCTCGACAAGTTGCAGAGGCAGATGCGGTAGAATTGTTTATTAATGCTATCGATCATTATTGGACTTTTGGTACTTTAATGCCAGAGTATGAAAAAGATAAACGTATGCCTTTATTTGAGGATAAAAACTTGACTGTTCTTACTGTTGGTACTACAGGTGATGTTTTTGAGATTTTTAAAAATCTTGTTGGTAGTAAGACAAATTTGAGTAAACAGGATAAAGATGATATGAAAAACATAATTGCTACATATCCAACTTTTTATGACTATCTACCTGATGAAATTCCTCTTAAAGAGAATGTTGCATTGATAGGCAAATTTATTTTATTAAAGGCTGCTATCAAGAATGCTAGAGCAATTCAAAAGTATTATAAAACAGCAACGGATGTTCTTCGCCTTATTACCGCATTGTCTGATGGTGATATTTCTCTTGCTTCTAAAACAAAATACAGGAGCCTTCGTAGATGTGAACGTCGTATGGTCATGAATTTGCTTGCCGGTTGTGGAAACATTCTTGAAGATATGTATCGTTATAAATATGAATGGATTCGTATTGGTGAAATTATACACCCATTTGAGTATAAAAGGAAAAAGTATGATACTGTTAATGATGCTTTTGATATTTTGCGGAATGGGAAAAAACCATTATTTATTCCCGGTAAGGTTCAGAATGCAATTAATAGTGGTGATATTCACACGGCAACTATGTTGTTAAAAAATAGACCAGGAGACTTTGCACGTCAACTTGACAAACTTCTTCGTGATGCAGTTGATAAGAATTATATAATAAATTGTTTTCGTGAGGTTGTAAATGATATTTCTGTTCCTGTTCTGTTACAGGTTAGACAGCATTTTAATGATCGTAATAATGGAAATCCTGTTCGAGTATTTTTTCCAAAAGGAAACCTTGCAAAAGCAATTTCTATTCCTAACAAACTTACTGTAATTGATGATAAGATTTGCAAAATAATCGTAAAGATTTGCGATAATGCAATAATTGAACAGTTTAAGAACAAAGATTTTATGGGTAATGTTTATATTGACGATGAAATGCGTAATTTTCTTATTCCGTTTAGTCAGCGTTCTGCAAGTAGTGGTAGTAAGAGTATCGTTCGTGGTAGTCGTATTGGTTTGAATGACAATGCTAAAGCAGTCCGTGCTTTTATCTGGTGGACTAACACTAACAATAGTCGTGTTGATATTGACCTATCTGCTACTATCTATGACGAGAATTGGAATTATATTAAGCATATCTCTTACACTAATCTTCGTTCCACCACCTACAAGGCATATCACTCTGGTGATATTACCAATGGTGGAAGTATTGATGGCGAAGGTGTTGCAGAGTTTATTGACATTGACATTGATACGATTGCAAAATATGGTAGATATGTTGTGTTCCAAGTTTATAGTTTTACTGGTCAAAAGTTTTCTGTATTATCTAATTGTCGTTTTGGTTGGATGGAGCGTAAAAATGTTGATTCTGGTGAAGTTTTTGAACCATCTACTGTTGATATGCACGTTGATATAACTGCTGAAGGTGTTACTGCTATTCCGGTTATCTTTGATTGCCAAACAAGAGAATTTATTTGGTGTGATATGAACCTTTCAATAAGTCAAAACAGAAGCCATCATTTTGGTAACAATCTTGAAAGTAATCTTCATGGTGTAACGGCTGTGTGTTATGCTATGACACACCTAAGTAAACCCAACCTATATACTTTAATTCTTCTGAACACAATGGCGAGAGGTTATATTGTTACGGACAGAAATAAGGCAGACATTATCTTTTCAAATGATACTACTCCACCTGTAGAAATTATTGAAACTGAAGATGAAAAGACTGGTGAAAAAAAGTTGGTAGAACATGAGAAGTCAGATGTTCAGGTTATTACTGCATATGATACAGATTACTTTATAGGATATCTTCTTTAAACCATTTGAAGTTTATTATAATTTTTTAAATTAAATCAGAAAAACTATTGACGAATAATAAAGCATATTGTAATAAAAATAAGATAACAAGTTTAGTGATTTCGGCTGTTATACTCTTCCTTCTATTGTTGAAAAACACTTGATTTGGGATCAAAAATATAGAGTGTAAGATTACCGAAAATTTCTATCGGCTATCAAATTTTATCCTTAGAAAATCATATAGCAATATGTGACGATTATAAAACAAAAGGAGTTGAAGACAATGGATAAGCAAGGCGGAAAGTAAAACTAGATATCACTTTACACTAACTTTAAAATGGAACTTTGTGTCACGGGTTCAAGTCCCGTCCGCCAGAAATTCTTGGTGGTAGCTCAGATGGTAGAGCAAAAGTATTGAGAGAAATTTGAATTTCCGAATAAAATGAACTTTTTATCTTCATTCGGCTGGTAGGATTCATCCTTCTATTACCTATTACATATAAAGCCGTATGTTTAAAACAGCGGCAAATATAAAAGAATCCAAAATTTCCGAAATATATTTAAAGAGAGTTTATTATTATGACAAAGAAAATTGTTACGCAACCAATAATTAAATCAGAAAAACTATTTCTTGACGTTTTTAACTCACTTTGTTATTCACGTAATGCATGGGAAGTATGGGCTGATTTTATTACCGCAACCGCTTGTTCACTTGCAAACACAGTTGATCGAAGTAGTGAGATTCATAATGAGCGTGAAAAAGAATATGCAAAGTGCATTGAAAGACTTGGAGGAGTTGACAATGTTGCAAAACTTTTTGCATGTGTTGTAGATGCAGTAGAAGAAAATTCAGAACAAGATTTTCTTGGTGGTTTGTTTATGAAACTAAATCTTAACAATCACTGGAAAGGTCAATTTTTTACCCCATACTGTGTATGTAGAACAATGGCTGCTATTACAGCAGACGAAATAGAAAACAAAATTGCCAATAATGGATGGGCTTCAATAAGTGACCCAGCTTGTGGTGCAGGGGCTACGCTAGTTGCAATGGCTAATGTTCTAAAAGAGCATAATGTTAATTATCAAAATCATGTGCTATTTGTTGCACAAGATATTGACCGAGTAACTGGACTTATGTGTTATATTCAATTGTCATTACTCGGATGTGCTGGGTATGTAGTTATTGCCGATACTCTTTGTAATCCAGCGACTGGGAAAACAGTGCTTTTTCCATATGAAAAAGAGGGTCAAGAATTTTGGTATACTCCAATGTTCTCATCTGATATATGGGCATATCGTAGAAAATATAATCTAATGGATTTATTTTTGGCTAATAACACCAACAAAAAATAAGATTGTAAAACAAGAATGGAGGAAAATAAGATGAAATTAATTAATGCAGATAAACTAGAAGGTATTTTTAAAGAAGCATGTAAAACTGCATATTTTAGACATAATCCACAAGTAAAAGATGGTGCTGAATTAATTATGGAATTTATTAGAGAACTTGATGCCATTGACCCTGAAAGCCTAAAAGAACATGCTAGGTGGGAAATAAATCCTGATGGATATTATCCATATTGCCCAAAATGTAATGAAGAACCTAAGAACGGTGTTATGAGTAACTACTGCCCTAACTGCGGTGCAAAAATGGATATGGAGGTAAAATAATATGTTAATTTTAATTTTCGTTATAGGCTTATTAATACTCGGAGTTGGAATTTTTATATATTTAAAAGATGGCGATGACGCAATTTATTTTTCACTTAATACTATTGGTATCATTCTTTCTTCTCTTGCAATTATTGTTGGAATAGCTGTCAGCACGGAATATGTACCAATAATAACTATTGACGACAAAATTGAAATATACAAAAATGAAAACTCTAAAATTGAACAACAAATTTCCGTAATTGTTGACAACTACATAGAACACGAATCTGAAACATTTAAAAATGTCAAAGATAAAGATGCAATTTCTTTGATTAGTATGTTTCCAGAACTAAAATCAGACAAGCTGGTTGCTAAGCAAATTAATGTTTATGTTAAAAATAATGAAAAGATAAAAGCTCTTGAATGTGAAAAGCTACGTTATCGAATATATGCTTGGTGGCTTTTCTTTGGTCATTAATGGAGTTTATAATATATGGAATCTATAAGAAAATCAATTTTAGCTGGTATTATGATTGGAATCGGCTCTGCCATATATCTTACACTTGATAATAGGATTATTGGATCAATATTATTTTCTATAGGACTTTTTATAATTTGTTCATTCGGAATGTTTTTATACACAGGTAAAATTGGATATGTAATAAAAACTAAAAATAAACCTAATTGTTTTATAATTTGGATTGGAAATTTAGTTGGAAGTATAATTATCTCTATAATAATTAGATTTGCAAAACCGGAGCTACATCAGAAAGCGATTCGGATTGTTAATATAAAATTACAACAAAATATTATGTCAATTATTATACTATCTGTTTTATGTGGATTTTTAATGTTTTTAGCAGTTGATAATTATTCAAAACATAAAGATTCTTTAAGTGGAATTATAGGTATATTTCTATGTGTATCAACTTTTATTCTTTGTGGATTTGAACATAGTATTGCAGATATGAATTTCATTATATTGTCTATTGAACCTAATAATCAAATTATAGAAATGTTGGGCTTTATATTTATTGTATCAATTTTTAATGGTATAGGAGCTTTGTTGATTCAAACATTAATATATCCCGTAGCTAAAAGAAAGGAAAAATAAGATGTTTTACTTTTATTGTCCCAAATGTGGATCACAAGAGATGGTAGATAAATTGCCGAAGGAGATTGTTTGTAATATGAGGGGAGGATATGGTACACCAATTTATCATTATAAATGTAAATTATGTGGCAACTTAAATGCTGGATTTATGAAAGTTAAAGAAGGGGATATGAATGAAATAATTTACTATAGGTCTGTAATTAGTTTATATCAAGGTATAAGGAGTAAATAACATGTTAAGAAAGTTGATTGCAATGCTTGTAAAGGTTTTTAATCCATCTTATATAGGTATGTATTCCGCGTGTAAATCACATGTTTTTGAACGAAATCAACTTAGAGAGATACCAAAAACATCAATATTAGCAACTACAACTTATGAAAGAAGGTTTAAACGCGAGAATGATAACTATGAAGAAGAGTAATCGTATTAGTCAAACTAACAAAAAAAGAAAACTCTACAAGTAAATTTTAAATAATTATAACTATTATATTATCTATACTTCCATAATAAAATGTGGGTTTTATCAAAGAAATAATAGTATTTATTAAAGGAATAATTGAAATGACAGTCAAAAATACATAGTTGGACACGAAAAGAGAATTTTATGAAATTCGTGCTGGAGGAAGTTAAAAAGAGAGGCGTTATTAATGATTAATAAAAAGGAAAAGCGTAGTCATGAGGAACTGATAAAACTTATACAAGAGAACCCAAACTTACCTGTAGTTCCGATGGTAAATGCAGAAATCGTATGTGGTGATGATTGCAGATATTATCTTGGAGAATGGGGTAGTGTGAGTGTGGATGAATATTGTCTAAGTGAGGAAAGAGTATATTTCCGTAGTGATGATGATATTGAAGAACCGCTTACAGACATACTTGGCTGGGACGCATATGAAAAAATGAGCGATGAGGAGGCAAATAAAGCATATGCAGAACTTCCATGGGTAAAGGCTATTGTTGTCTACATCGAATATATATAGCAGGAGGGTAAAATGCTTAGAGATATATCTAAATACCCATATGACAAGAAACATAAATGTAAGATATTCTACTGCAACCATCGCAGAGATAGATATTGTTGCTTTTATTGCGGTAGCAAAGATTTTTGCCCGAATACGTGTTTAAACAATCCTGAGAAGTGCGGCAAGGTATTAAATAGATTGGATGAGTGATGTAGTTGCTAGAAGTTATCTATAGAATATATGAAGTAGCTGATGAACAAACAGCAACCGAAAATTTAAAGAAAAACTCAGAGTTCGGATTGTATTCTTCTACTAGTAAAGCACAGAATATAGAACTTCTTATGGATTGTTTAGTTTGTGACAGTAGAGAACATTTCAAAGATATTATTCGTAGTCAATATGGCAACAATATCGCTTTTAGATATAGTAAAAAACTTAATGCTGGCGATTTATATTGCATTATTATTGGAGAGCATTGTTACAATGTAGAGAGATATTTTAACAAAATAACTTTCAAATGTGATTTTTGTGGTGCAAATATAGAAACATATTTAGGTAAAGCAATTTGTTTCTCTGATTATGAAATTAGGAATAGTTTCTTTGGTATTCAGGAATATACAGATAAAAGATTTTGCTGTAATCAGTGTAAACAGGCGTATGAAGAAAGAGTTAAGAAACAGTTAAAGCCAGATAATGAACAAGAATTTTATGTTACGAAAGATATGTTTACAGAAGATATATCAGGTTACATATATAAGATTACTAAGAAATCTACAGGTGAATTTTACGTAGGACAGACAATTTATGCACCAATATTCCGATGGGGTCAACACTTAAAAACCGAAAGATTTCCGATTAAAAATATTATTGACTATAAATTTGAAGTGCTTGAAGTTGTGCCAAAATCTGAGAATATTTTAGAAAGGGAAAAATATTATATTCAGAAACTATATAAAGAAAACCCTGAAAAATCTTTAAACATAGCTTGTACAAAATTAACATAAGAGAGAGGGCAAAGAGAATGACGTGTAAAGATTGTATTAATTTTGAATGTTGCAAAAGCCAAAATAGCGAAAAAATAAGTTACTATGACGGATTATCTTGTATGGAAAATAAATGTCATGGATTTAAGAACAAATCACAATACATAAAGTTACCTTGCAAGGTGGGAGATACAGTGTATGTTGATACGAGGACACTTCCTAATGACATTCCGCCTTATTTAGTGGATATTAAAGAGGAAAACTTACCTGCTTATTTTGTAGGAAAAGTAGTTTCTTTCCGCATTACCGAAAAGAAAAAATTAGTCAAAATAAGAATACAAGAAAAATGGCTTGATAATTACTATTTTTGTAGTTTCGGCAAAACTGTATTTCTCACTCATGAGGAAGCAGAAAAAGCATTAGGGGAGGTCAAAGAGAATGACAGCAAATAAAAAATTAAAGCCTTGTCCGTTTTGTGGAAGTGAAGCAATGATAGTAAACGATTGGAGTGTAGGTTTTCAAAAAGAGATGTATACAGTTGAATGTACTAATGATGAATGTACTGCAACTATCAACAAAATGAAGGAGACTCAAGATGAAGTAATAAAAATTTGGAACAGAAGAGTTGACAATAAAATAACAAAGTTTGATGATAAAGAAGGTAAAAAGGAAACAAAAAAGCATTAGAAAAGAAAGAAAAAGCAAAGTATTTGGGTATAGCTGGAGGTAATTAAAAATGAAAGAACCTTTTGGTAAAAGGGCAAATCCTCATTTAATATATGAAAAATATAAAAACTGTGTTTTCTATCATGTCTCCAATCACAAAGGAGAACAAGCTATTATAGAACCTTGTATTTTAAGAATTCGTCATAATAGCAATTTGCTATACGTTACATTTAATAAGAAATGGAAATTAAGTGAGTGGGGACACCCTATTACATCTGGGAGTTGGGAAAATTTATTTTTAAATTATAATGAGGCAAAAAAGCTTGCAAAAGAAAGAAATGACAGATTTTTATCATTCAGACATGAACCGTTTCTTTCTCATAAAGTATTACAAGAACATTTTGACGAGTTAAAAAAGACAGAAGAACTAATTGATAAACTACTTTCTGATTTTGAAAATTACGGCGGTATTGATTTTTGTGATGTTAGTGCAGGTGGGATTCAAGTTAGAATACACCATAACAGTATTTCTGGTTATACATTTGGTGATCAAAAGACAATTCTTTATGACTTTTCAAATATTAAGGAAATACCATTTGAAGTAGTAGAGGAGTTTATTAGAATTGACAATCCAAAGGCGATTAACAAAGAAAAAGATTTCATTGCATATGGAGAAAAATACGGTTGGGATTAAAGTGGGAATGTGTTAGGTTATATAAATTTAGCTTATAGTATCTTTGTCAAAATTAAATCAGAAAAATTATTATATTAACATATAAATGGGAGGTTTTTAAAAACAACATGAATAATATTAACACATTAATGATTAAATTAGAAAAAGTTACAGATGTACAGAAATTTGCTGTTATTGCAAGTCGTTATAAAAATTTAGAATTGAGGTCTGGAAGATATATAGTAAGTGCAAGTTCTTTAATGGGTATTTTATCTCTTGATTTAGAAAATCCAATTAAACTTTGCTATTTTAATGAAAATAATACAAAGGATATTAAAAAAGATTTTGCACAATGGATTGTTTCATAATATTTGAGCTATGAGGGAGGTATAAGGCATGAGAGAGATATTGTTTAGAGGTCAAACAAGGCGAAAAGGCGAGAAAGTCCGTATGGACGGAACGCCTGTTAAAAGTAATTGGGTATATGGCGGCATATTTCCGAATAACGATGGCGGAGATTTTGCGATTATCTATCAGCAAAAGCCGCAAATCGAAAAATTCCCTGTATATGCTGACACTGTCGGACAATACACAGGCTTAAAAGACAAGAACGGCAAGGAGATTTTTGAGGGGGATATTGTGAAGTTCTTTGGTATGAAAGGTGAAATAACCAAAGTATGCGGTGCGTTCGGCATTGGCACCTCAAAGCAAATAAACTATGATAAACTCGAAACAAAAATACCGTATGGTAATAGTCCTGCATTCTGTTACAACGATAATTTCATATCGCTTTGGGAACTATGGTGGAATTATGAACAGGACGACAACTTGTTGTGTGAAGTTGAAGTCATGGGCAACATCTTTGACAATCCAAACTTACTTACGGAGGACTAACCAAATCGAAAAGTAGGATGAATAATAAAATGCTGTTTTTTATGTGGAGGAATTATATTGCCTTATATTTTTGCAGAGGTTTTAAAATATACAAGAACAGAATATGGAAAATTAATAAGGAATTTGTATGAACAGGGGATAGTAAAAGAAAGAAGATGTAATATGAGAAAACTAATTCCCAGAAAAGATAGTATATCTAATACAATAACTACGGTACTTAAAGATAACTACATTATAGAGTTAAAAGAATGAGTAAAATAACTCAGCAAAAATAGTTTTTCTGGTTTTTAATACTATTATGATAATTTGTAAAAGTGAGATGAATAATTAGTTTGAAAAATAAAAAAAATTATGAACTTGTAAATTTTTGTGAGCTTGATAAGTATGCTGCAAAAAGTTACTGTGCTATACATAGTGTTGATGAGTCTTTAAATCTTGGAGATATAACGAAGGTTGATGAAACAAAATTAAAACCATTTAATATGATTTGCGGCGGTAGTCCTTGCACCGATTTTAGTGTAGCGGGCAAACAAGCTGGCAGCACTTGGACATGCCAAGAAGAATATCGTTGGAAAGAAATTCAAAGAGACTTTTGATATGTTTATCCAGGAGTTGCACGAGTACGGATATAACACATATTACAAAGTCTTAAATGCCAAAGACTACGGTATACCGCAAAACCGAGAACGTGTCTATCTGATTATCATTTTGAAAGAATATGATAACGGTAAGTTTGTTTTTCCAGAAGGATTTGATAACGGTAAACGCTTGAAAGATATGCTTGAAGATGAAGTTGACGAAAAATTCTATGTCAATACACCTAAAGCCCGCGAATTGATTGAGCAGCCAGGGCGGGGGGGGAGAGGGAGCATAGACAATCATCAATGGGATTTGGTTCAGACAAAACAATGACGGGATTATTCTCAAAACAATGTAGTCAGTTTGAACGAGAAATTGATGAAGCCAATACTCTGCTCGCCAGAGATTATAAAGGTTTTGGAAATCAAAGTATGAATGGAGTTATAAAATGCAAGAAAACGATGTAGATGTTGTTGGTAGATTAATTCCCAATTCTGGAAAAGTACATCAAAATCAAGAAGTTTATAATTCTTTTGGGATAATATGTACCTTGAAAGCAACGCATTATAAAGATCCACCTAAAATATTAAATATGGTTTCAATAAAGAATGATTATAAAACAAAGAGAGGTTATAGAAGTAATCAATGATAGTAGGAGCTGAAAGTACACTCATTCAACCAGTTGATAGAGATTACAATAAAAAAGGGTTACAAAGAAAAACACATTTGGAGATTAAGGATGATGGCATTTCTCATGCTTTAAGAACTGGTGGGCAAATATTTGTTCTTATAACTTTATCCAACAAGAAAGTAGGTTTCTTAAAAGATGAATAAAATATTTCAAATAGGTAATTTAAGAAAATCAATGCCGATATTTAGTAATCCTCAGTGCGGAAGGGTATATTCTATTAATGGGATATCACCAACAATAAATACTTGTTAGGGGGGGCGAGAACCCAAAGTGTTGGTTAAAATAATATATAAAAATAGTACCAAACAGAAGTTTTGAAAGGTGAAAATTTAATGATTAAAACAAAATATATAGAATTGCCATGTATATTTGATGATAGAGATAAGGGTTGGGGGATAAGAATAACAGATTTATGTCCAACTCAAAGAGCTGAAAGGAGTGGAATAAAAATGATTGATTCTAAAAATAAAAAAAACAAACAAATAGAAAAAGATAAATCTAATTTTGATTACCGTATAAGAAAGCTGACACCAAAAGAATGTTGGAGACTTATGGGATTTTCAGATAATGATTTTGAGAAAGCTAAAAATGCCGGTGTTAGTAACACTCAATTATATAAACAAGCTGGGAATTCAATCGTGACAAATGTTTTATATTACATATTTAAAGAACTTTATAAAGCAATGCCGTATTTATTTGAGGATTTAAAGGTTGGAAGTTATTTTTCTGGTATCGGAGCATTTGAAATAGGGCTTAATAGATTATTTAATGATATTAATAATGATGAAAATTTTATAGTTCCCTCGCAAACAGCAATTTAAATAATTCTGCGAGGGAAAAAAGAAATAATATAATTGTTTATGATGATTATAATAGTAGAATTAGACTAGACCAAAATACAATTGGTACACTAACTTCTACAGTCGGATGCTCATCTCTTAGAAATTCATATAAAATTATAAAAAAGGGAGGTAAAGTCAAATGACAAATTACGAAAAAAGTTCGGAATATTCACTGTTGATCAAAAACATCTCGAACGATTCATTAATTACGGTTTCAAAACCGTTCATATTTGTTGAAACAGATGAGGAGGAAAAATCAAATGACAAACTATGAAAAAATAAAATCTATGAGTGTAGATGACCTAGTAGACTTTTTAGCAGAGTTCGGTGTATGCTGTGATGAACGGCAATGTCCTTATTATTTTGGTGAAACCTTTTGCTGTATGAGCTATAAAAACTGTAAAAACGCAACCATAAAAAAATGGTTAGAATCAGAAAGTGAAAACACAATAGTAAAGGTACACATTGATGACGCGATGAACTTTTTCTCGAAACGGTTTGACAATTTTTTTTGATTGAAACGATATCCGTTATTATATTTGTTAGAAGTATATTGTAAGATAATGATTGTTAATCATTGAAAGGTATTTAAAGAAGTAATGCAATAAAACTGCTCTTTTATTTGCAAATGAGCATACAAATGTCTTTTTGAAAATAAACATTAATGATTATTTAACCATTTGCGGAATTGTGATAATACAACGGTTTCAAGATGTGAGGTTTCAAAAGCATTTCGCTTTAAGAGCATTTTAAAACGTTCAAAACGTTGTTTAGCCAAATCTAATGGAAGACCAGAAAGATTGCTAATTTCTTCTGCGGACTTAATATCTAACTCTTTTAAAACAATCATTGGAGCTAGAATCCTAACGGCAAGGTATTTTGTAAATTTAGGATTGGTCATTCCAAATATTTTTAAAATACATTCAGATATAAAAAGAGTATTGTCATAAAGGGATTTAGAACTATCAACTAAATGTTGCAAATTGTATAGGGTTGCAATTGAATTTATATCAACTGGTAACTGTGATATGTTTGCATCAATTAATAAATCCCATGCTAAATTACGAATATATTTATATTCTTGTTTATTCATAAAAAATCACCCCATTATAAGTATTTCAATGAGATGATTAAAAAAATGAATGGTTAAATATTCTTTTGTTTGTAGAGTCTTATTATATCATTGTCCCATGAAGTTTTAATTCTTGTTCCAAGTCCCTTGATATATTGTTTATACCTATAGAAAGATGCTTCCGTAGAAAGACCAAATATGTTTTGAACATCAATAGCAGATTTAATATTTAATAACTTAAACAAAGGAAATGGAGCTAATATAGTAGCAGCAAAATAATCAGCTTCCATTTCATATTCGGCATTGTTAATCTGCAACAGACTATTTTCTGAAAGTTTTTCATAAGCTGATATGGCATGATGATTACAAACCACATGACCAATTTCATGTCCACAAGTCCAACGCTGTCTACCAATATTATTGTTATTTTGTGTTGATTGATTACAAAGAATTAAGTACCTATTTTGCTTTATGTCGTAATGTGTACAGCCAGATTTACTTTCACAAAGCTGTATGACATCATTAATTGAACAGTTATTAATTCTTGCAAAATCTTGATAAGACATATATCTACAATTGGGAAGATAGTTAATGACATTTTTAATATCAAGGGGAAATTGGATTGTTGGAAGCATATCATAAATATTAAGAATTAAGTTATTTATATAAATATAGCGTACCATTTTATTTATCATCACCCTCCTGGTCAGAAAAAGCATACTCAAAACCAAGTTTAAGCATTTGCATCATACGTTCTCTGTCTTTTTGAGTCATTTTTTGTCTTGCTCTTTGAAAGGAAACAATATCTTCATCGCCAATAACTTCTGATATAGAACCTTCTATGTCAGTTCTGCCAAGTAAATAATCTACAGAAACATCAAAATAACTTGCTACCTTGATAATTTTATCTACTGATGGAGAACTTGTATTACCCCATTTTTTAATAGAAGAGTTACCAAATCCTAATTCTGATTCTAATTTTGCAATACTTATTCTTTTTTGCTCGCATAATGACTTAATTCTTTGGTATAAGATAGACTTCATAATATTTCCTCCTAAAATGCGGTCAAATTTTCTAAAAAACTATTGACATTTAGAAAATTATCTGATATACTAAAAACACATTAGAAAATCAGACCTAACACATATTAATTATACATTATATTTTCTAAAAGTCAAGAGTGATAAGGAGGTATAAAATGAATTTAGCAGAAATAAAAAGCAAATTAAACTGCTCTAAATATGATTTTCTAAGAAATAATGAAAATCTCGGTGATAATATAATATTGCTTGGACTTGGTGGTAGTCATGCTTACGGAACTGATAATGAAAATTCAGACCTTGATATTCGTGGGGTAGCCACAAATTCTCGTAGAAATATTTTTATCAGAAATGATTTTGAACAAGTAGTTAATGTTGATACTGATACTACTATTTATTCGTTTGACAAAATAGTAAAACTATTATGTTCTTGTAATCCAAATACGATTGAGATGTTAGGTCTTAAACCGGAGCATTATTTATATTTATCTGATGTCGGTAAATTATTGTTAGAAAATAAAAGTCTATTTTTATCAAAAGTTGTCGTACATACATTTGGTGGGTACGCAAATGCTCAATTACACAGATTAGAGAACAAAACTACACGCCTTGTATCTCAGAGTCAGAAAGAAGCAAATGTTTTAAAAAGCATTGAACACGCATCTGTTGATTATAAGATAAAATATTTTGAACATCCGCCAGATGCAATTAGATTGTTTGTTGATAAGTCATTTAGAGAAGATTATGATTCTGAAATCTTTATGGATGTAAATTTAACTCATTACCCATTGAGGGATTTCAAGGATATGTGGTCTGAAATGCACGCAATTGTAAAGTCTTATGATAAGATTGGTAAAAGAAATGAAAGAGCTATAACACATGATAAACTAGGAAAACATATGATGCATCTTATTAGGCTTTATTTTATGTGTTTTGATATTCTTGAAAAAGGTGAAATTAATACATATAGAAGTGCCGAACATGATTTACTAATGTCAATTCGTAATGGTGAATATCTTGATGAAAATAGACAACCAATACCTGAGTTTTACGAAATGGTTTATGACTTGGGAAAACGATTAGATTATGATAAGAATAATACAAATTTGCCAGAGCGAGTTGATATGTCAAAAGTCAACAATTTTGTTGCAAGTATAAATGAAAAAGTTTGTTTAGGTTAAAGGAGAGTATTGCTATGACTAGAGAAGAAGTAATGAATTCAATTTCATTAAAAAAGCGTTTTTGCAAAGATTGCAATTTACCCATCGTTGTTTATGATAATCCATATTTCTATGAACGTTTGCAAACCATTGATGTTTTGTTCAATTGTATATATAAATTTGATGTGTTTTGTCTTGAGTTACAGCGGTTTGCAAGTGAACAAGATTATTTTGAGTACTATAATAAAATTAAAGATTCTGTTATTGAATTTATTAAAGCAAAGGATGAATATAATAGTTTCATCAATGATGATTATTCGGTTGAGTCAATTGTTCCAAAAAGAAATATATACATAGAAGATAATGATAATAAAGCATTTGTTTCTATTGATATGAAAAAAGCAAATTTCTCTGCGATAAAGCATTATTCTCCAGAGATTTTTGATGGAGCAGATACTTGGGAACAGTTTGTGGCTAAGTTCACAAATAGCCAGCATATCATACATAGCAAGTATATTCGTCAAGTTATTCTTGGCGCTTGCAATCCTAAAAAGCAGATTGAATATGAACATTGCCTTATGAATATTTTGTGTAAACACATTATTAATACCATTCCTAGTGCTTCTATCTTTAGTTTGGGTGAGGATGAAATTATTATTAGTGTTCCTAGTGAATACGGAGTGAGCTGTGGTTTTTCCCTTTCTGAACTTAAAAAAGCTATAGATAGTTGCCCTCTTAACATCGGTCAGCTTGTAAGGGTGAAAATGTTTGAGTTATACAAGATTGAAGGCATTGATGGATATATAAAGATTTATAATAATGATTCAAATGATATTGAATTTAAATGTTTGAATGCTGAAATCTTTCACCAGATTGTTAAACATTATTTTGGTAAACCTATTACTGAGAATGATTTGGTGTTCTATCATGATGGCAAACTCGCTAAATTTTTAGAAGAAGTAAATAATCCATGGAATTAAGATTACCTAGCAACGTAAAATATATTTTGAATAAGCTCAATGAGTGTGGTTATGAAGCCTATGTTGTTGGTGGCTGTGTCCGCGATAGCATCATAGGCTTAATTCCACACGACTGGGACATTTGCACTTCTGCATTGCCGAAACAGATTATAAAAGTATTTAACGATCACAAAATTATTCCAACTGGATTAAAGCATGGCACGGTTACTGTTGTTATTGATAATGAGCAGTATGAGATAACTACTTATCGTATAGATGGCGAATACAAAGATAATAGACATCCATCGGAAGTAGCTTTCACAAGTAGCTTAAAAGAGGATTTGAAACGCAGAGATTTTACAGTCAATGCAATGGCTTACAATCCGTCAATTGGGTTAATTGATTTCTTTGGCGGTAAAAAAGATATAACAAATAGGGTAATCAAAAGTGTGGGCAAGCCAGACGATAGATTTAATGAAGATGCACTGAGAATTCTAAGAGCAATACGATTTTCAATTACTCTTGGATATAATATTGAATCCCAAACACTGCAATCAATTTATAGAAATAAATCGTTACTTAAAAATATTTCAATAGAACGCATTAACACAGAAATAACAAAGGCGTTTTCTTGTGGTTATTCTGTTGTTATGGGTAAAATTTTACAGGTTATTGTTCCAGAACTTACTGATAGAATGATTTATGATACTATAACAATGGTAGGTGTTTTAGATACATCATTAAATGTTAGGCTTGCTTTGGTGTTTAATTTTGAAAAAAAGAAACAAAAGGAAATACTACAACGATTAAGATTTGACAATAAAACAATTAAAAATGTTTGTGACATTCGTAAAGTAACTTATGATATTTGTAATAGCAAAGAACTTGTTCCACAAATTATTGTAAAACACATACTTAATTATAATGAGAAAATTATTAATGATGTTATTTGTGCCCTTAGATGTGTTTCGTATATTGATAATAATATAACATATTATATGTTCGCTGATAATATGAATAATTGTCTATCAAAATGTAAAAATGAATGTTATAAAATTTCGCAATTAAAAGTAAATGGAGAAGATATGAAATCAATTGGTTATTTTGGTAAGGAGATAGGTATAACATTAAATTCATTATTATTTGCCGTTATAGAAGGGAAAATCCCTAATGAATTTAATGCACTAATGGAATATTCACAAAAAATTAAAAATTAAATCAGAAAAACTATTGACAAATAAATTAAATGATGATATAATGTATAAGAAGATAAGAAAGGGGCATTTGAAATATGTTTTGTAAGAGATGCAACAAGGCTATGCGGCGTGTAATGAGCTTTTATAATGGTAAAACATATGAGTTTTTTCGATGTCCATTTTGTTGGTATGAATCAAAAAAAATGCCTTTTATTTTTAAGAACATAGAATTAAATCGGAAAAAGACTGAAATTAAATCTAATGTTTTAAAGAGAAAACCTCGAACAAAGTGTATAAATAAGAAAAAGAAAAAATAAGGAGAGAGAAAGATTTATGTATTGTGCTTATATTACGACAATTAAGGAAATCCATAAGCACTCCAACGCTGATAGGCTACAGTGTTGTGAGATTTTTGGAAACAATGTAATTGTCGATATGAGCTACACTGTAGGGGACAGAGTTGTTTACTTTCCCGTTGACGGTCAGCTTAGTGAAGATTTTGCAAATGAAAACAACTTAGTTCGTAAGAAAGACGAAAACGGTAATAATGTTGGTGGCTATCTTGAACCAGATAAAAGAAATATTCGTGCTTTAAAACTTCGTGGTGAGAAGTCGGACGGTCTTGTGCTTCCAATTTCTGTGCTATCCAAGTACACCGATATTGATAACTTAAAAGATGGTGACCAAATTACAGTCCTTAATGGACAGGAAATTTGCAAGAAGTATATTCCTCGTGGAAATAATGGGAGTCATTCAAATGGTATGAAGGTTTCTAAAAATAAAAAAGAGGAACATCAAAAAATATCTTATCCGTTTTTTACAGAACATAAGTAAAAGATAAAGAATTTAGTAGACAATATGGCAGTGAAACAATTTTTACATATGGTTGTAAGCCTGGTGAAAATAAGTGTTATATTTATCGAATTACAATGACAAACGATGACGGTATAACTATTGAAATTCCCACCGAGGAAACAATTAAATGGTGTGACCGTCTTGGTTGCGAATATGTTCCACTGCTTGAAAAGTTCCTTTATACAACTTGGGAAGATTTGAATGATAGATGCGCACAATATCTCGATGTTCCAGAACCTCTTGCTAATGGCAGTCATGTTACTGAAGGTGTTGTAGTTAGAATTGATAATCGCTCTAAATTTACAGCTTATAAGACCAAATCTTTTGCTTTTAAAGTTTTAGAGGGAATTATTAAAGATACTGCTAACGCCCCAGACATTGAGGAATCAGAGGAACTAATTAATGTAGGTTGATTGAATGAAATATATTATGAAATATATTTGGCATATATTCATTGTTGCATTATCTATATATATGTCAGTTAATTATTCGATGTGGTGGCTTTTATTGCTATTACTATTCGATGAATGAGGATTGCCACTTTATAATTGGGAATGAGGTTATTGATTGAATAAAGAAATGCCAGTGATATTGATTGATCTAGATGATACAATCGAAGAATTGTTACAAGCTTGGGTGTATTTCCTAAATAGCAAATATAGTATGAATGTTTCTGTAGATGATATTACAGATTGGGATATGTGTATATTCTATCCATCGTTGACAAGACAACAAGTTTTTGAGCCTTTACATCATGATGAGTTTTGGAAGACAGTCAAACCGAAACCCGATGCTATAGAATATGTAGAGAAATTATTTAGTGAAGGATATAACATTTTCCTTTGCACATCTACCGATTATAGAAATATTCGTGCAAAATATGAATACATAGTAAAACGATATTTCCCTTATATTAAGTGGAGTAATGTAATTGTTGTAAATAATAAGCAAATGATTCAAGCTGACTATTTAATTGATGATGGAATTCATAATCTTGAAAATGGTAACTTTATTAAAATTTTAATGACAGCTCCACATAATAGAAATTATGATGCAAGTGCAAATGGAATGCTTAGAGCTAATAGTTGGAAAGAAGTTTATGAACTTATCCATCATTTTGAAGTAGAAAATACCGATATATAAAGGAGGTATATGTAATAAAAACAATAATAAGTCCAATATTTTATATGGGTAATAAAAAGAAATTAATAAATAAAGGATTAGTTGAATTATTTCCTTCAAACATAAATACGTTTATTGATTTATTTGCTGGTTCTTCAATTGTGTCAATGAATGTTGTTGCAAATAAAGTCATTGTAAATGATATAAACAAAAATCTATTTGAATTTTACCGAATGTTTCAAATAAATTCCGCAGACTTAATTATAACACATATTCTTAATAATATCAAAAAATTTGGGATGAAGCGGATAGGTGTTAATCAAAAATCCGATGAAGCTTCAATTTATAAACAAAGATATTTAGATATGAGAAACTACGCAAATGAATCCAAAGACTGGAAAGATATCTACTCTTGCATATTCTATGCATTTTCCCAACAAATGCGATTTAACACAAAAGGCAAATTTAATATGCCATTTGGGAATGGTGCTTTTACTGAGCAAAATGAACAGTATATTCGTGACGGTTGTGATTTTTTTTCAACGGCAGAATGTAAAGATTACAAATTTTGATTTTCGCAAAATTAAAATTAATAAACTAAATGAAAATGATTTTGTTTATCTTGATCCGCCATATTTTAATACTACTGCTACCTACAATGAAAATAATGGTTGGTCTATTAATGACGATTTGGATTTATTTGAAATTTGTGAGTTGCTTTCCGCACAAAACATAAAATTTGGGATGTCCAATGTATTTAAATGTAAAGGTAAAGAAAACACACATCTGGTTGAGTGGTGTAAAAAATGTGGTTGGAATGTTTATACATTTGATAATTTTACATATATGGCTTGTGGAAAAGGTAATGCAGATGCGCAAGAGGTTTATATTTGCAATTACTGAAAAGTAATATTAACTGGAGGATTAAATGAATAATAAAACTATTGAAAATATAACCCCCGCTTTTAGGAGCGTTTATGAGTGCGAAAATGCAAATAAAACTCCCATTTTATTTTTGATGATGGGGGTAGCTGGTAGTGGCAAGTCATTTATTGCTGAAACACTTGTAACTAAAAAGAATGATGAATTTGTTAAGCCTATCATCCATTCTTCCGATGCACTTAGGGCTGAACTTTATGGCGATGAAAATAACCAGAAACATAATGGCGATTTGTTTAATGAGCTTCACCGTCGTATCAAAGATGATTTGCGTAACGGTAAAGATGTCGTATATGATGCAACTAATATTAGTAAGAAACGTCGTAGGGGATTTCTTCAGGAATTGAAAAACATTAATTGTCATAAAGTTTGCATTTGTGTTCTTACTCCATATGAGCTTATTCTACAACAAAATCGTATTAGAAATAAAAAAGTTCCAGAATATGTGATTAAAAAAATGTATTTAAGTTGGTGCCCACCTGCTATGGATGAGGGGTTTGACAATATCGTTCTTGCTTATAATTATGGCGATATTGATAAGAATAAATTTACTTTAGACAACTTTTTCAATGGTGAGATTAATGCAAACAATATCGACCAAGAAAATAGCCATCATCGTTCTACTATTGGTGGTCATTGTCTTGAAGCTGCACAGTATGTAAAAGAACATTTTCCTAATCACTATAATCTGAAAACTGCTGCACTTCTTCACGACATTGGCAAAGTATTTACAAAGTCAAATTTGAATTCTCGTGGCGAGATTGATACAGATTGCCATTATTATGGACATAATAATTGTGGAGCGTATGATTCATTCTTTTATACTGATGTGCTTGATATACAACAAGATGATAGATTACATATTGCTAATTTAATTTACTATCATATGATGCCATTTACTTTTTGGAATCAAAGTAAAAATGCTGAAAATAAAACTAAAACACAAGTTGGTGAAGAGTTTTTTGATGAAATTATGAAACTGCATGAAGCCGATTTGGCAGCACATTAAATACATATACAAAAGTTTTATATTATCTTATGAGAGAGGGAAAAATATGAGAAAAGTTTGGGCTAACGCATTACTTTCTGACGGTAAAATTCTTTTTTGGTACACTGGCGATAAATGTAGTGATCCGTATGAATTTTATAAGGATTTTTACTATGCTGATATTAGTATGTTAGAGTATTGTAAATCACATACTATGAAGGTTGTAAACAAAGAATTTATCCAAAATGATACAAAGGATAATTATGAAATTTTTAATGTTCTTGCTCCCGACTTTTATAAAAATTATAAAATTAGTCCGGATAGTAAGGGGACAAAACCATATTAGCATATATATTGTGAATTGAAAAGATTAATATAAAGTTTTGTTGAAGTAGAAAGGAAGGGTGAGAAATGACTAAATTGCAGATTACAACAAAGGAATCTAAAACAAACAAACAATGGGTAGACAATATGGTTAAACTCGCAGACGAATGTGGAGAGAATAGAAATAAATTTTTAAGAGATGCTATTCAACATCTATTAAATTCGGTTTTGTATGAGAATTTTGATGACTGGGATGTGACCGAATGACCTACCAAGAGCAATATCAGATAGAAAATATATTTTAATTATCATTTTCATCATTATTATTTTCTTCATAATAAATTTCGGTATATAAATTTTTTAGTAAACTAAATTTAAAATGTAATTTTCGATTATGATTTTTTCTGCTTAAAAAACAAAATAGTAGTATTAGTATAACAATTACAAATAAAATAATAAAAAATATAAAGTAAAGTAACAAAATAATCACCTCTTCATAAAATCCATTTTAAAGATTAAGGATGATTATTATATACCCCACTATTTCACAAAAGTCAAAAATTTTTTGAAATCTATTAAATTTTTACAAAATAAATAATTATGATACATAATTTTTGTTTAAATTAACAACAAAAATCGTATTAATCCATTATTGTTTTATGTTGTGGCACAAATATTTATAAAAAATGGCAATGATATTGAACATAAATTATGGTGTCTTAATACTATAATGACCAAGTTCATGAGTCAAAGAGTATTTTACAGATAGTCTTTTTTATGAAATGAAAAAAATTGCGAAGTCTTAGATAAAACGATGCCAGATGTTATAAAAGAAAATAATATACGAAAGAAAGGAGATAGTTTACCCTAATTATAATGAAAGTTTTAGAATTATTTGCAGGTACAAGAAGTATTGGAAAGGCATTTGAGGCAAGAGGGCATGAAGTTTTTAGTGTTGAGTGGGACAAGCATTTTGAGAACATTGACTTGTACGAAGATGTTGGAAAAATTACTAATAAGGACATTTTAGACCAATTTGGAAGACCAGATGTTATATGGGCAAGTCCAGATTGCACCACGTTTTCTATTGCCGCAATAAGTCATCACAGAAGAAAAAACCCTGAAACTGGAAATCTCGATCCAATCAGTGATTATGCAAAATTTTGTGATGCAGTCGACAAGCACGTTATCAAACTTATCGAAGAATTACATCCTAGATATTATTTTATTGAAAATCCGAGGGGCGGACTAAGAAAGATGTTATGGATGAAGGATTTGCCGAGATACACAATTACATATTGCCAATATGGCGACACTAGAATGAAACCAACTGATATATGGACGAACCACCCAGACCCACAATTTAAACCACCTTGCCACAATGGAGACCAATGCCACACCCCAGCACCAAGAGGTGCTAAGACGGGAACACAAGGACTAAAAGGCAGTATAGAGCGTAGCCGGATTCCTAAACTGCTATGCGAGCACATTGTCGATATTTGTGAAAATACAGTAGCTTAAATAAAAACCACCCTGCACGGTTTTCGCGCAAGGCAAGAAAATGGAGATAAAAGATATTATTAAAAGATGTCGTCTATTTCAAGAAGTTTTAAGGCATACAGTAGTGAGACAATAAGATTGTTTATCAGAGTTAAAGTCTATAGGAGGAGATTCACATGGTAATTTTTATTAATCCAGTTATTGAAGGAAATGGTGTACGTTTTAACATTGTTGGAGAAAAAACCGGTACGGTTGTTGCAAAGAGCATCGGAGATGCCTGTTATAAATTACTCAAATATCTGACGAAGGACGATGTTGTATATATTGACAAGCATAGCATTGGAACCGCTGTAGTCGATAGTCTTTCGCACTATGTTAATGTTGTTGGTGTTATGCCAACTAAGAAAGATATAATTTCAGAGCTTTAATATAGGTAGACGCTTAATTACTGATGTAAGAAACGTAATAAAGGGGGATTTAATATGACAAAGGAAGAATTACTTTTAGTTCCAAAACGCAAATGGAATGAAGTGTTGCAAGGTGTCAGAGCAGTTTATATCATTCCGACAGATAATATTCATGATAGTGGGTTTGCCTGTTTTAATTTTGTTGCTGTTAAAGGTGAAAAAATGGATGAATATGTTGGGTTTGGTGGCGGTTGCGATGCAGTCCGCTGTAGAAAAGGGTTGGATATAAGATTCGATTGCGAGCCAGATAATGGCTATGTCAGGTTGTGGTCTGAAAATCCATTCTCCATATCTCCTGATTTATCTACAATAGAATTTTACTAATAAAATAGACAAATATCTATTTGCTGCCGAGCAAATGATGAAAGGTTTGGGCTACGAACTCCACGTGCGGTTTGTGTGGGACAAAGAAAACGGCGTCGCTCCGGCTTTTACCGCAACTACTCTAAATCTAAGTTGCGTAGAAACTTCAAATGATAAAAGTTAGGTTCTAAGATATGTGTGCAAACTATGAAGAAATGAGGCTTTATGAATAAAATTGAAATCGCTTTAGTTTTTGAAAATATAGAAACTGCAAAAAGTTTTGTTGCAATAAACGTCCCAAATGGCATGGTGAGAATTGATTCTGCTAATGAATTTGTATATGAAACACCTATTTTGCGCTTTAATTGGATTAAACCATTTACAAATTTCAAAGGTAAACGTGTGAATTTTGTGTTTACAACAGAAGATATTCGTGATACAACATGGTTTGATTGTGTTATTAGACCTATGCAAGTAGTTGGTACTTGTGCTATTGACCAAGTACATTGATTATAAAATAATTCTTTTATTATTGAGGAGGTAAATATAATGCAAAGAAAAGTTTTTATTAGGGTGTTTCACAAAAAAATATCACGCTATATCGAATATATTGGATATTATGATGATGAAAAATATGCTGTTGAGTATAGGGTTTGGCACAAGAATGATGGAACTTATGCAAGATATTGGCTACCAAATGAATATCTTAAATGTAATCCTAATAATCTAAAAACTATTTATTATCTTGATGATAATGATAATTCAATATTTGCGGAATGTCATTGTATTGAGGAAAGAGCTTATAAGATCAAGATGAATAATGATTTACCTCTTCCTTATATTTGGAATACAAGACTATTTGATTATCAGAAACAGAAATTCCTTGATATACCAAAAAACTATCGTTGTTGGGTAACGCCGGAAGAATATGATGGTTGGGAATTCGGAACAAACAAAAAATATTTCTTTTAAGTTGAATATTTTAATGAAAGGAGGCGAAGTGTCGCGACTTAAAACTATAGTGCTTCTGAGTAGTAAGTGTATAATTTAATAGATTTAACCGGACAGCGATTTGGAAGATTAACGGTTTTATATAAGGCGAAAAACAAAGGCTCAAGAACATATTGGCATTGCCTATGTGATTGCGGAAAAGAGAAAGATATTTTAGCAATATGTTTGTCTAATGGACATACAAAAAGTTGTGGTTGTTTAAGAAGTGAAAGTAGCTTTATTAAAAACTATGTCGGTGAAAAGTTTGGATTACTCACTGTCATAGAGAGATTAGACCATTATAAAAATAATAAAACATATTATAAATGCGATTGTGAATGTGGTGGCACTCGTATTATTTCTGGTTCCAATTTAGTTTCTAAAAGTAATAAAGGAATAATATTGTCTTGTGGTTGCTTAATGAAGAATAAAAAATATTTAAGCAACAGAATACAAAAAGGAAGAAAAGAAAATAAATATGTTGTATATAAGCATATATTTCCAAATGAAAAGTATTATATCGGTATAACAAAAAATAATGTAGAAGATAGATGGAAGAGTGGAACTGGATATAATAACCAAATATTGATGAAGAGAGCAATAGAAAAATATGGCTGGGATAATATTAGACATGAAATAGTTGAAGAAGGTCTTACATATAAAGAAGCATGTGATAAAGAACAATATTATATAGATTTATTTAAAACAACAAATAGACAGTATGGTTATAATGTTACATCTGGTGGTGATTGTGGAACTTGTATAGTTAATCCAGTAATTCAATACTATAAAATGAGCGTAGTTAATAAATTTGAAAATCTAACAGTTGCGTCTAAATTTTTAGGAATCTCAGGAACAGCTATTAAAAGTTATTCAAATGAAAATAAAAATATTGCAGGATATTCTTTTGATGTGTTACCAGCAATTTATTCATATGATGTATCAAAAGATTTTTATACGACTAGAAATAATGAACATTTTAATATCAAATCAGTCATACAAAAGGAAGTAACAAAAAGCACATTATTAAGAAATAAAAATATGGCAAAGAGAATAAATCAATATAGCTTGGAGGGCAGGTACATCAAAACGTGGAATAGTATAAAAGAAGCGAAAAATAATGTCCCAAATACACAAGGGTTGACTGCTTGTTTAAGTGAAAAATATTCAAAATCAAAATCTGCCGGTGGGTATTTATGGAAGTATGATAATGGTGATTATAATGATATTGAGCCTTATCATGCAAACGGTAGAAGTGTAGTACAAGTTAATAAGGACACAAATAAAATCATAAATGTTTTTACGTCTATGAAAGAAGCGGAAAGAGTAACATCAATAAATTCTAAGCAGATATGTAAAGTATGTAAGCATTTACGCAAAACAGCTGGTGGTTACATATGGCAATATGCAGATGGATTTTATGAAAAAGCAAGTAAATAGGCAATAAAATAGATTTTTGATGAAGTAGCAGAAAAAAAGAAAAGGAAGTGAAGAACTATGGATGCAGTATGTAGCGATAACCGTTTTGAAGTTGTAGCGAAGGCAAAAAAAGATTTGCTTGAATCGACAAATATTGAAACGGCACAGGATGAAATGGCTGTGCTTGACAATATTCTGTTTCGCTGCTGGCAAATGGGATGGTTGGACAGATATGCTGGTGTTTGTGGCGTATATAATAGTATTCCTATCGAAAGTTATAAACCATCTGAGAATGAAGTAATTGTAGCAAGATATGATTATGACAAATTGCCATATAAAGCAATTTGCGAACAGCACAAATTGCTTCAAGAAGCATTTGGAGATGATAAAATGATTGTTTCATTACCACAGGGTATTTCATTAAAGCAAATGTCAAAGAATCAACTAATAGAATTACTTAATTGTTTAACCAAAACAACAGAAGAATTATTAGGTTATGAAGATAAATAAAAGAGACTTTTTGTTTGACGATAAAAAAGGAGATTTTAGTGATGAAAAAATTATGGAAATTTGAATGGGGAGCTAATTATGCGTTTATTGGTGGATTATTTTGTGCAACTGATGAAGAAATTGAAAATCTTATTGGGAGAGAAATTTATCTTGGAGAATATGAGGGGAAACATAGCGAAGTTTATGGCACTGTTGACAAAGAAGATATTACTCTCGTGAGCGACAATCCCGTTGTGGTAGAAGCCGTTGGAAATTTTGGAATTAATCCATTAGAATTTTTAGAAGAATGATAGAAAATGATAGATAAAATTAGATTTTTATTTGCAATAGAAAAATCGGTATTGAAATAGATAACAAACATAAAGAGATAAATGGCGTTGCCAATACCAAAGTCAACCTTACGAAGAAATGGGTAGCCACGATTAGCACACAAAAGAGTTACTCAATAAAGTGTAAGTTTTGTGATTACCCTAAATAAGGAGGAGCGCAGAAAATGGAAAAGAAAAAAATAATATTAAATAAAGTTCAACTTGGCGATATGACGACCGAATTGCCAAAATCGGGCGAGGAATTTGCAGACTGTTTAATTACTGATCCACCATATAAAATCATAACTGGAGGTAATTGTAACGGAGCAAACTCAATTAGACCAAAGGGCATATTAAGTGGAAATAGACAACTATTCACACATATGACCGAGATAACGCCGCATGATTGGTTTCCGATTGTATATAAAGCGTTGAAGTCGAACACCCACGCATATGTATTTACAAATGCATTAAATATGGAAACTATGTTAAATGCCGCACGAAAGGCAGGATTTCGTCTTCATAACATTTTGGTATGGGAAAAGAATAATTGTACGCCAAGCCAATATTATATGAAAAACTGCGAGTATGTTTTGTTCCTCAGAAAAGGACAAGCCAAGTATATCAATTATATCGGTGGCAGTAAGACCGTACACAAGTTCAACAACATAATTGGGCATAAGAGACATCCAACCGAAAAGCCTATTGAACTATTAAAATTTTATATTGCAAATAGTACAAATGAGGGTGATATAGTCCTCGATCCATTTGCCGGTAGTGGGAGTACAATGGAGGCTGCTATTGAATTACATAGAAATTTCGTCGGGTTTGAGATAGACCCCAAATATATTCATATGTGAGGTGACTGCACATTATAAAATTATTGAATGGCGATTGTTTGAAAATTATGAAGGAAATACCGAGCAAAAGCATAGATATGATACTATGCGATTTACCATATGGTGTTACGACAAAAAACAAATGGGATAATGTTATACCTCTCGAGCCATTATGGAAAGAATATATGCGCATTATCAAAGAACACGGTGCTATTGTATTGTTTGGGCAAGATAAATTCACGGCAGAATGTATGTTATCCAATAAGAAAATCCATAGGTATAATTTAATATGGGATAAAGTGCTTACGTCTGGATTCCTCAATGCGAATAGAATGCCCCTAAGAGAACATGAAGATATAATGGTCTTCTATAGTAAGTTACCTACATATAATCCGCAAAAGGTTAAAGGAAATCCATGTCATAGCAGAGGTAAGGTTGTTGGCAGCCTAAATGACGTCCATGTGCAGAATAACAACTACCATGACTTCAAGTGTGTCAACACGGCAGGAAACATGAAATATCCGACCTCCATTCTGAGGTTTCCTAAACCACACCCAAGTAAAAGTGTACATCCAACTCAGAAACCGGTGGAGCTGCTTGAATATCTGATAAAGACTTATACTAATCCTGGTGACTTGGTACTTGATAATTGTATGGGGTCTGGCTCTACCGGAGTAGCTTGTGTTAAAACAGGACGTGATTTCATCGGTATCGAAATAGATAACAAATATTTTGAAATAGCAAAAGGACGAATTGAAAATGAACAAAGAAAGAATAGATACTGCAGTTAGACATCGAGAACGCCAAAAACATGGATTTAGAGCATGGTGGAACAAGAATGGCTATAAAGTAATGCGAATTATTTTATGGTTTATATGGATTCCTATACTATTGCATGAAAAATACATCAACAGAAAAAGAAAGTCGTTCGTTGAGAATCCTCAAATAACAAAGAAATGGTTGAATAAAGTATTTCCTAAAATTGTTGCACGTTATTGTGACGATCCAAGCGTTATTACGATTATGCTGATTGGGTATGACGAATGTTATGCAGATATTAATCCTGATACATTTTGCCGTTGTCACTGTATAAGCAAAAGAGCGAGAAAGTATTTCCGTTTGCTCTCGCACGAACAGAGAGAGCAAATGATACTTGATTATGAAATAGATGGCTACAAAAAGATAATCGTTTCGCATTGGCAAGATTGGGATAAGGTCATAAACTTTTTTAATTGGGAAGATTACTATAATAAAGATTACGATAAAGCGGTTATTTTCTATGATGGAAGCAAATATCCTGAATTAGACTATGAAAAGGAGATGTTGTAATGGGATATTGGCAACGAAAATTTCATCTCAAGCATATCCTACCTGATGAAAATATATGGAAAGGTTTTATAAACATAGAGGCAGATAGGGAAGATGATTTACCTGATACAGTTCATGGCACATATTATGTTGAAAAAGCAAACGGTCAGTGGCATGGTGCGTTTACTCTTGCAAATGGAGAAAAATACGACCTGAGAGAAACACCATCTAAGGAATTTGAGCCGTGGGTAGTTACAACCATAGTAGAAAGACCTCCGATACAAAGTCCACACCGCCCATCATCCATAGAAGAAGCTACAAAGATGCTTGAATACCTTGAACCTATTAAATGCAAAAATATAGATAAATTTGAAGATAATTTGAATGATTGCGTATATGCAGTAGAAACACATTATTGGAGGTAGTTATGTATAAAAATATTAAACTAAAAAAGGGACTTTATCACATTACAGGAAAGAGTTTTACACAGGCTTTAACCGAATTAGACCCAGATGAAAACTACAGGGATACAGATTTAGCCGGTCTTGACGCATATGAGCGTCAGCTTAAAAGATTTGACATTAAGGTTCGCGGCGAAAACTGCGACCGTGTTGAGAAATTCTTTTTGTCAACCGAATCGGCAGTTTTATTCCCTGAGTTTGTAAGAAGATGTATCAAAGAGGGTATAAACAAGGCGACAATTTTATATGAAGTCATAGCTACTACTACTGTTGAAAACCGCATAGCTTCAAGTGATAGATTTACTTATCAAGGATTGACGATTACAAAGTCAAAGTTTAAGTCAGATATCTGGTCATCTGCAACGCATCCGTCTAAATTTGCAAAAAAGATTTCCTGTCCATATGAATTAATCAGAAAATATAGATTAGAAATTTTTGCTGTTATTCTGAGAGATATAGGCGCTCAGATTTTAAGAGCAGTAAACAAGCAAGCAATAAGCGTTCTGAAAGCTGGCGTTTTGCCTTTTACACTTATCGGAGATACTCTTACATACGCTGATTTGGCTAAGTTCTGGGCATCAATGGATTCATATGATATGACTACAATGCTTTGCTCACCAGTTGATATGGCTACTATTCTTGCATTTGATGAAATGAAGTACTGCGTATCTGATTATATGAATGGTATGATTAAAACTCCATACGGTGTAACAATTGTAAAATGTGCTGATTTACAGAATGGTAATATCATTGGTGTCGATAAAAACTGCGCTCTTGAAATGATTCGCGGAACAGATATTATTTTGGATTTTGATAAGCTTATTTCAATGCAGTTTAATGAAATTGCTTGCTCTATAACAGTAGGATTTTCAAAGATTGCCAGTGAAGCAGTTAAGGGTTTATCGTTAATATAAACATTTAAATAAGAAGGTGTAAAAAATTGATAATAAATCGGGAGTGGGCGATGCCTAACTGTCATACTTTTAATATTCCACCAATACGAAAATTAGTATTAAATTATACTAAAAGTGCTAGAGACATTGTCGATCCATTTGCAAATAATTGCAAAATAGGAACAATTACAAATGATTTGAATCCTAAATTTAATACCACATATCATTTTGATGCATTAGATTTTTTAAAACAGATTAAAACCGAAAGTGCGGATGTAGTATTATATGATCCACCATATTCCCTCCGACAGGTAAAAGAATGTTATGAGGGAGTTGGAATTACAGTTACAGTAGAACATACAAAATCATCATGGAGAGCAAAACACCTTGATGAAATTCAAAGAATATTAAAGCCAAACGGATTATGTCTTTCGTTTGGTTGGAACACTAATGGTGTGGGCAAAAAGCGTAGTTTTGAAATAATTGAAATTCTTATTGTAGCTCATGGTGGAAGTAAAAACGATACATTGTGTGTCGTAGAAAAAAAGTTATATTAATTGTTTTTTGTTTTATAATAAGAAAATAGATAAGATTATTTTTAAAAAAAGGAGTTAGAAAACATGGAAATTAAGGTAAAAACAAAAGTTTGTCAAGAAGCATATATTAACCCTACTGATGCTATTGCTGGTATTAAAAATATTTTGGGATTTGGAACCGCATATAATGACAGTTTTTTAACTGTAAAAAACGGTCAATTAGTGAAAGGCGAAGATATCAGCTATCACGGTTCTCCTAGGTATGAATACGAAACAATTTCCAATAACCCAAAATGGATTGAATTATTCAACAGTATTCAATGTATAGAGGACTTTTTAAATCATTATAATGAACCACAATGGAACAGAATCATCAAAGAAGAGGAAATGTAGTTATGACAACTATGAGGTATGCAGATATTTTTAAAGATATAAATAAAATTAAAAATGAGAGAAAACATCAAGTATGCAATGCACTATCAAAACAATTATGTAAGATTGGATATAATATATCTAATTTAGAACTTGATTTTGATAAATATGAAGATGGAGGTTATATTACATATGATTTTACACTACAAGATGGCTTTTCACAAAATAATTCAGTACTTTGGAAGCGGGATGAGTCAATTGAAAAAGTTGTCAAAGAAATAATAAAACAAATAGATTACATACAAAAATTAAGAGAACAATATCCGGAATATGCAAGACAAAATGATTATATTCAGGCAAACAGAGTTTTTGAAAAAGAATGTACATTGTTTGATATGGAATATAAAGAACATGTATATTTAAAAGCTAATTTATGTGGTTATTTAAAACTTCCAAATATAGTAGAACATGGTTTCGGAGGTGGAGATTATGAAATTAAAAGAACGCCAAAAAGAGTAAGTGATTTTAACAAAAATATTGATACGTTGTGTTTGTTCTTAGCAGACTGCATTTCTGATTTAAGAAAACTAAAAACTAGTGATTTAAAATTAAAATAAAAGGATGATTTTATTGGGTGTGAAAATTCATTAATGCAAAGTGAAAAGGTGAACAAAATGAATGAAAATAAATATACAGAAGAAGTTTGTGCTGAGAGGGGATAAATTAGAGAAATTTAAAAAAATATTTTGATGATTTATATGGTTTGGGTTTAGAGATTGCAAATTGGCATTATAATGATGATTTAGAACCATTTGATAAATTTTATGAGAGTGCTTTAGTGAGAATGTACGCAGTTATTGAAACAGGCGGAAAGCAATATCAGGTTCACGAGGGCGATGTTGTTTTCGTAGAAAAGCTGGACGTTGAAGCTGATGATACGGTTACCTTTGATAAGGTAGTTGCTGTTAATGCAGATAACGGTATTACAGTGGGAGCTCCGTATGTTGAGGGCGCAGCAGTCAAGGCTAGGTTCTAGAGAACGGAAAGGCTAAGAAGATCACAGTTTTCACTTATAAGCCAAAGAAAGGCGAAAGCAGAAAAATGGGTCACAGACAGCCGTACACACAGGTTAGAATTGAATCTATCAAGGCATAATGATTATTGCAAATTTTTTCAAAAATGCAAATGACAAGCTTTTTGGTTTTAAGATGAGCGGTCATGCTATGCAGGACGTTTACGGAAAGGATATAGCTTGTGCAAGTGTGTCTTCGGCGGTTATGCTGACCTGTAATACGATTACTGAGGCGTTAAAGTCGAATGCCAAGGTGAGCGTTGAGGAAAATGAAGTTATGCTGAAGATTGTTGGTTCAGATGATAATGCCGAAAAGGTTTTATTGGGTCTTTTGACGCATATGTACTTCTTATCAGATGAATTTTCAGGCAGAATTTTAGTTAAGGTTATTGAGAAATAGCTTTTTAGTGAGCCTGCTTATGCGGGCGGAAAGGAAAGGTTACCTATTATGATTAGAATTTCAATGCAGTTTTTTGCACATAAAAAAGGAATGGGTTCTACTAAGAACGGACGTGATTCAGAGTCAAAGAGGCTCGGTGTTAAAAGAGCAGACGGTCACTTCTATTTATTAAACTATTAAATGTAACAAAACAAGAATTGTGCAATTCCTATCCAAGACATTATAATGTCGATAAAATGTTTAACGAAGTAGAAAAACGCAAGACGCATAATTTTTATATATAAATTAGGAACAAAATAATGCTAATTCACTCATTTGAGTGTTTATATAGATACTTCAAAACAAAGAAAGGTGATTAATTTGGTCGATTAATAAGTGATTTTGTACAAAAAATTAAATCAGAAAAAATAATGAAAGGTAAATAAAAATGGCAGAAAATAATAAGAGTGTATTTGATATTTTAAATGCTGTCGATGTTTCCACAAAAATCAAGGCAAAAAATGGTATGTCATATTTATCTTGGGCTTCTGCATGGACAGAAGTAAAAAAGAAATACCCAGATGCAACGTATGAAATTTATCCGCAAATAATGGATGAGTGTGGAAACGCACGATATTGGCACGATGATGGTAAAACTGGTTGGGTTGAAGTTGGTGTAACAATTAATGATCAGGAAATTGTTGAAATTCTTGCAATAATGGATTTCAAAAATAAGAGTATCCCCGCAGATCAAATTACTTCTGTTGACGCCAATAAAAGTTTAAAACGTTGTCTAGTAAAGGCGTGTGCATTACATGGACTTGGATTGTATGTCTATGAGGGTGAGGACTTGCCAGAAGAAGCATCAAAAACTATCGAATTAAAAGAAAGTATTAAAAAAATTGCTACTAAAAAAGTAACTCTATCTGAAAAGGCAAAAACAAAGGTTGCTGAACTTTGTAAAGCTGCTGAAAGACAGGCTAATCCACAATTGGATGATGACCTAATTACAGGCAACTATAACAACATTGAAAATGTTGATATTTTGACCAACTTAGAAAAGCAACTTTTAGCGGTTAGAAAGTGAGGAATTACATATGGGATTTAGAGAAGGTGCTTTTGCACGAATTTGGAGTGTAAACGATGAAGGAAAATATAGTACAGCAAATGTTAGTATTAGCAAAAAGAACAAAGAAACTGGAGAGTATAATGTAGAATTTAGTGATGCTTATGTTCGTCTTGTTGGTTCAGCTCATCAAGCTGCAAAAGAACTTGGACTTCCTACAAGAGAGGAATTTGATTGTAGTAGTGATAAAGGTGTTACAATTAAAATTTCTTCTTGTGATGTAACCAATAATTACGATGCTGAAAAAAAGAAACTGTACACTAACTGTGTTGTTTTTGGATTTGAAATTCCAGACAATAATAACGGTGATAAAAATTCTAAAACAAAGAGTGTTAGCAAAGGTAAGAAATCTGCTGTTGGAAACAAGAAAAATACTAAATCAGCAACAAAACAAGAAGAAATAGAACTAGAACTTGAAGATGACGAACTTCCATTTTAATTGAGAGGTAATAAATATGGCAAATCAGAATTATATAAAAAAATTTGAAACTATGTTATCCGAATGCAACAGAAATGGTATGGACAAACTTATTGAATATCTTAGAAAATCAGATTTTTATAATGCTCCTGCAAGTACAAGATTTCATTCTTGTCATGAGGGTGGTTTAGTGGAACATAGTTTAAATGTAGCTGATTGCCTCTTAAATAAACTCAATGACCCTATTTGGGCGGATAGATTAAGTGAGGTTGGGCGAGAAAGTATTATCATTTCCGCCCTACTTCATGATATTTGCAAATCTAATTATTATGCTATTGAGATGAAAAACAAGAAAATCTATAGCGATCATGGTAAGAAATCTGATAGTGCTGGCAGATATGATTGGGAGACCGTTCCTAGTTACACAGTTGATGATAAAATTCCATATGGTCATGGAGAAAAGTCTGTGATGATGATAGAGGAATTTATTAAATTAAAACCAGTTGAACGCTATGCAATTAGATGGCATATGGGGTTTACAGAGGCAAAAGAAAACTGGAATACTATATCTCTTGCAATTAAGAAATATCCACTTGTTCTGGCAATTTTTGAAGCAGACTTAGAATCAACTTATTTACTTGAAAAGGAAGAATAAGTATGGCAAAGAAATCTGATATTAAAATTTGCCGTTATCGGCAATGTAAACACACAACTAAGGATATTGATATTACTTGTGATGAGTATGTTGTCAAAAAAAATATGTACTATCATAAAGATTGCTATAGGGCAAAAGTAAGTGGAGAGTGGAAAGATGAGCAAACAAAAGCAGACCTTCAACTTATTAAAAACTTATGGCTTGAGCATATAAGTAAAACAGTTGTGTATAGTCAGTTATTCAAAATGTTAAACGACCTTATTGCAAGAGGTATTGAGTCTGATTATTTGGTGTTTGTAATGAATTATATTATCAAACACAAAATGAATTTGAATTATCCGGCTGGATTCAAATATTTCGTTGACAAGCAAGAAATTAAGGATGCTTATACAAAAAAGAAACTAATTGCAACCAACTACAGCAAAGATAGTTTTGTTGTTGTTGAGAAGGAAAATACTACACCAAAGTTCTCAGTCAACAAAAAGCCAAATGGATTTCAAAATATTATAAAAAATGACTAATAGGAGGTAAGCGATGAATATTGCAGAACTTTCAGATATTCAATCTGAAAGCGGTGTGATTGGCTCATTGATTTATCATCCAGAGTTTATTACTCATACGGATTATTTAAAACCGAATTATTTTTATGGCAAAGAAAATGGTTGTATCTATTGGGCTATTCAAGAATTATATAAGGATGGTATTACAAATATTGATGCATACAATATTTCAAATAAAATACAAAGTAATCGTGGAGTACAAAAAACCATTGAAAAATATAATTTGCCATCTGTTCAAGAATTTGTAGAGTTATATAAAGGTGCTGCAAGAAACACTCTAGAAGAATATAAGATGCTTGCAGAAAATATTGTCACATTTGCTTTTAAACGAGATTTAATAAAAGTGCTAAATCAAATAAGCATTGACTGTTATAAACCGGATTTTACACTTGAAAAGTTGAATAGTTCTGTTTATTCGGAGTTGGATGAACTAACAGAAAAATATATTGTAACTACAGAGATACACACTCTAGGGAATGATATTGATTATATATGGAACGATATTGTTAATAGAAGGACAGAAGATGGTATGTACGGTATTCCCTCTAAGTTCCCATCGTTTATTGACTATTTTACATATGAGCCAGGAGAACTTGTAGTCATTCAAGCAAAATACAAACAAGGAAAGTCTGTATTTCTTATGAACGAAGTTGTTCATAAATTAAAGAATGGTGTTCCTACATTGGTTATTGATAGCGAAATGCCGACGAGACTTTATACGGAAAGACTTTTATCACATCTTACTGGAATTGAAATTAAACGTATTAAAAATGGTAAATATAGCGATGATGAAGCAAAAATCATTAAAGATCGTATTCAGTGGTTAAAAAAACAACAATTTGTACATATTTATGATCCAAATCTCACAATGGAACGACTTTATTCAATATGTAAGATGTTACAAAACAAAATTGGACTTGGGTTTGTTGTCTATGATTATTTAAAAAGCAATAAAACATCTTCAAGTGATAATTATAATTTACTGGGTGCAAAATGTGATTTCTTGAAGAATAATATTGCTGGTGAGCTTGATATCCCTGTTCTTGCAGCTTGTCAATTAAATAGAAATGGTGAAGTTGCTGATAGTATGAAGATAAATCGTTATTTATCTGTGGGAATTAAGTGGGAATATAAGACACAAGAAATGATTGCAAAGGATGGCATGCAATGTGGAAATGCTTTGGCAAAAATTTATGTAAATCGTCTTGGAAGACAAATGCAAGAAGATGATGATGAAGATTATATAGACTTTGTATTTTCAGGTGAAACAATGACTATTGTAGAAGCTGAACAACATATTAGGCAAGATGACTATTAAGAAGGGAGGCAAATTCGTTGATATTGGATAATTATGATGATGAAATATTACAACAAATCAACGAAAATGCTGACCTTGTTTCATATGTAAGCCAAACTTTAGAGTTGGAACAACGAGGAGATGAGTTTTTTGCACATTGCCCAAAACACATTGATAATACTCCCTCGTTAGCTTTTAATAAAGATAAAAACTTATATTATTGCTTTTCTTGTGGGCGTTCTGGTGGAATTATAGGGTATTTAATTGAATATGAGGGATTAAGCTTCGAGGACGCAGTAAAAAAAGCCACCAAGCTGGCAGATATAGATTTATCTAATATGTGTTACTCTAAAACAATTAATTTTTTGCGTAAAATGAAGACTATATATCAAAAAAAGAAAGAACCATATAAACATGAGATATTAAATGAAAAGGAATATAATAAGTATGATAAGCAACCAATAGAGGAATGGATAAACGAAGGTATTACCCAAGATGTTTTAAATTTATTTGATATACGTACAGATGTTTTTCAAAATCGAATTGTATATCCAGTTCGAGATATTAATGGAAATTTAATTAATATAAAGGGTAGAACAAGATATAAAAATTATAAAGCTTTGAAAATACCTAAATACATAAATTATTATTCTGTTGGTGTTATGGATTATTTTCAAGGATTAAATATTGCTTTACCATATATAAAACGAAAAAATGAAGTTATTATATTTGAGGGTATTAAGTCCGTTATGAAGATGTATTCGTGGGGATATAAAAATTGTGTGTCTGCAGAAAAGCATACATTAACAAATGAACAAGTTGAGCTTTTATTAAAACTACATGTAAATATTGTATTTGCTTATGATTCAGACGTTAATTATTGGGATAATAGTGTTAAACAAAGCATTGACAAGCTAAAACGCATTACAAATGTTTATATAATCCGAGATAAAGACAATTTGCTTGGTGGTAGAGAGGCTAAAAACGCACCAGTTGATCTTGGCAAAGAAATTTGGGAAGAATTATATAATAATAGAAAGAAGGTGGTCTAATGTGTGTAAATACAAAGAAGATGTTGACAAAATGTGCTGGTCGTATTCAAGACTGACTTCTTTTGAACATTGCAAATATGAGTTTTACTTAAATTATATTGTCAATGATAATGAAGAATATCTATCTGAAGGTAATTTTTATGCAGAAGTTGGTAGTTATGTCCATCAAATTCTTGCGATGATTTTTAATGGTGAATTAACGCCAGATGAAGCATCGCAATATTATGTAGACAATTATGATAGTAACGTTTTCTATAAAACCAGAGAGTCCACTATGGATAAAACATTTAAAACTTGTGCAGATTATTTTGCCACAGTTGATTTTGGGTGGTTAAATGATTATGAAATTCTCGGTGTCGAAAAGGAAGTTAAATTTCAATTAGAAGGTTATGATTTTATAGGATATATTGATTTGTTACTTAGAGATAAACGAGATGGTAAAATTGTTATTGTTGATAATAAATCAAGCGAATATCCATTTAAACTTAATGGAGAGGTTAAGGCAAAGTCAAAACATAGTTTTGAAACTTATAAAAAGCAGATGTATCTATATGCATATTCGGTTATGCAATATTATGGTGAGTTTCCAAAAGAAATTACTTGGAATCATTTTAAAGATGGGGGAAAATTCGCAACAATTCCATTCAAGAAAGATGAGTATGAGGCAGCAGTAAAGTGGTTTGTTGATACAATTCATATAATTGAGAAAGAATCCGAGTATGAGCCAAACCTTGATTATTTCTATTGTAAAAATTTGTGCAATTTCAGAAATAGTTGTGAGTACATAAAAATGAAAAGTAGTGAAAAAGAATGATTTATTATAACTACCACAAACATGACCACTATGGTAATCCGTGGACTATTGATACAATAGCAAAGCCAGAAGATTACTGCAAACGAGCTGTTGAATTAGGTCATACTGCTGTGTTTACAACAAATCACGGTGTTCAAGGAAATATTTTTGATTGGATTGAAAACACAAAGAAGTATGATTTGAAGATGTGTTTTGGCACTGAAACATATTTTGTGTATAACAGATTTGCTAACAGTGATGGTAAGAGAGACAGAAGCAATAAGCACTTAATCATTATTGCGAAAAACAATTCTGGTGTCATGCAGTTAAACGATATCCTTTCAGAGGCACATACGACTGGTTTCTACTATAAGCCAAGAATAGATAAGGAGCTTTTGTTTTCGCTAAATCCGCACGATTTTGTCATAACATCGGCTTGTGTCGCAGGGATTTGGGATGACCACGAGTTATGTCTTGAGATAAATAATTACTTCAAAGACAACTTTTTCTTAGAGGTACAGGCACATGATATTGAAATCCAGAAAAAAGTGAACAGTAATCTTCTCGATTTCAGTAGGGCGGCAAAAATACCATTAATTCACGCAAACGATAGCCATTATATTTACGCAGAAGGCGCGAAAGATAGGAACATATTCCTAAAAGGTAAGGGAATGCGCTATTCAGATGAGGACGGAATGATACTTGATTACCCAGATTCAGATGAGATATTCAAAAGATATAAAAAGCAAGGAATACTTACACTATCACAAGTGCAAGAGGCGCTTGAAAATACATATATTTTTGAGGATTGTGAACCAATTACGTTTATAAATGATGACATAAAGTTGCCGTCAGTGTCAGATAGCCCAACTCAAGACTTAAAGAATATCATCAATGATGGCTGGAAGAAAGAGCGAAAAGAAATTCCAAAAGAAAAACGGTCTGAATATATTTCAGCAATACAATACGAAATGGATATTGTTGAAAAAACACACATGGAGAACTATTTCTTGATAGATTACAATGTTGCGAAGATAGGACAGGAAAAGTACGGTGGTAAACTTACAAACACTGGGAGAGGGTCAGCACCAAGTTTCTATATTACTAAACTTCTTGGATTAACTAATATAGATAGGCTTGCAGCACCAATAACGCTATTTCCGACAAGGTTTATGTCTGTTGAAAGAATACTTGGAACACGAAGTTTACCTGACATTGATCTCAATACGGCGGACAGAGAACCATTCATTAAGGCAACCGAAGATATTCTTGGCAAAGAAAATTGTGCATGGATGCTTGCTTGGAAGCCATTGCAGGATGCATCAGCATTTCGTGTATATTGTAAAGGTATCGGCAAAGACATTAATGAATATGACAATGTAGCAAAGAACCTCAATGATTACAGGGATGACCCAAAATGGAAATCTATCATAGAAGAAAGTAAGAAATTTATTGGAGTTGTAGAAAGCGTTTCGGAAAGCCCATGTTCGATGCTCTTACACTCTTTTCCAGTTCGCAAAGAGCTTGGACTTGTTAGAACAAGTAAAGGTGTTGCTTGTTGTCTTCTTGACGGTTATAACTGTGATAAATACAAGTATTTGAAGAACGATTATTTAAGCGCAACTGTCTGGGCTATTATTCGAGACACTTGTAAAGCGGCAAACATTCCAATTCCGACAATTCGTGAGCTTGATAAACTTTTAGATGATGAAACATTCAAGGTTTACGAAGATGGTTTGACCTGCACTATAAACCAGGTAGATAGTGATTTCGCAACCAGCATGGTAAAGATATATAAGCCAAAAAGTGTTTCTGAAATGTCTGCATTTGTTGCAATTATTCGCCCTGGATGTGCCAGTTTGTTACAAGATTTTGTAAATAGAAAAGATTACACAACTGGTGTCGCAGAGCTTGACGAGCAACTTATTGAAGGAAACCACAGGATGATTTATCAGGAACTTATTATGAGATACCTAATTTGGCTTGGTATTCCAGAAACAGGCTCTTACGATATTATTAAAAAAATTGCGAAGAAGAAGTTCAAAGAACAAGAACTTGCCGATCTGAAAGAAAAGCTCCTTAAAGGTTGGATGGAGAAAGTTGGCAGAGAAGAAGGATTCAATGAAACTTGGACAGTCGTTGAACAGGCAGCACATTATTCCTTTAACGCATCACATTCACTGTCATACGCTTATGATAGCTTATATGGGGCGTATTTAAAATCTCACTATCCTCTTGAATATTACACAACAGCCTTGAACTATTATATTGGAGACGAAACCAGAACGGCAAAGCTGTCAAAAGAGCTTGACTACTATGGCATAAGTCTTAGAGGCACAAAATTCAGGCATTCATCAGCAAATTATAACTTTGATAAAGAAACGAATGAAATATTCAAAGGAATATCATCAATCAAATATTTAAATTCACAAGTTGCAGAAGAGATATATGATTTAAGAGATAACCAATATTTGAGTTTCACAGACCTTCTGTATGATATAAGAACAAAAACGTCAACAGATAGCAAACAACTTAAAATACTTATAAAGTTGGATTTCTTTGAAGAATTTGGTGACGCAAATAAGCTGCTGTATATTGCTGATATGTTTGAAAGTTTTTGGGATAAATCCAAAAAAGCATATAAAACTCAGTTAAAAAAAGATAAAGCAGAAGAGTTAAATCTTGACGATGAATTGCTTTTGAAAACATCTGAGAGAGCTACGGCAAAAACGTATTTTGGAATTAACCCAAGTGAAATTATAAACGGTTATTTTCAAACACATAAAATCCATGAGAGATTGCTAAAAGAAAAGATAGAATCTCAACTTGAATATCTTGGCTATATAGATATTAGCGATAAACGATATAGCAGAATGTTAGTAATATTATCTATTGATACTAAGTATTCACCAAGATTAAAAGTATATTCTCTTAAAAACGGAACTATACTTGAAGTTAAAATTGATAAAAAGACATATAATAGAAATAAACTTGAAAAGTGCGACATAATTCATGTTTCGAGTCAAATTAAAAAACCAAAGTCAAGATGGCAAGAAGATGGCACTTATAAACCTATTCCTGGTACTTCTGAAATTTGGCTAACAAAGTATGAAAGGGTGAAAAATATATGATTACTTTTGAAGAATTTAATTACTACATGACTGCAATCAAGGACATGGGCGAATTGCAGGATAAACTTACGGAAACTGTTAGCGAATACAATCGCAAACAAAATATGTGTGTGTGTCTTGTAATACCGTCGCAGGATTATATAATAGTCAACCTTATTGCCAAAATCTTAGATGACAAAAACGAATGGATTAGCTATTGGGTCTATAAGCTTGATTGCGGCAAAAAGTACGAAGACGGAACCATCACCGACAAGGATGGCGGCATTATAAAGCTGAAAACCATTGAGGACTTATGGAATCTTCTTATAAGTGAAAAATCTGGTCTTATCAAAGATTGGAACAGGTAGAATATTCACAAAAAATTAAAAATTAAATCAGAAAAACTATTGACAAATAAAAATAAGTGTGATATAGTATATATAAAGTAAAAAATATAAATGATTTTTCTTTATATTTTTTTGATTTGTTATAATTATGATTATAAGAATTAAATCAGAAAAATAATTGATTGCAAATAAAACAGTAATTTTATTGAAAGGTGGAAGTTAATAATGGATATATCACAAGTATTGGAAGCAAAAAACATTTTTGGAGATTATGTATTTTAAAAAGAGGAAGAAAAGAACAAAGCTTATATTATTAGCAATGTGCTTAGAGAGATGACAATTCAAGACGCTCAAGATTTTTTAAAGAAAATTTCAGATGCTCTTATGTATTTAAAACTTGATTAGCTAAATTTACGAGTAAATGTATAAGAAATTAAAGAGAATTTAAAAGGAAAGGAGATTAGTTATGGATACTTTTGATTTATTGATTGTTTTTAAAGACGGAGAAAAGCGAATTATCAAAGATGTCGTTAACTATAAAGTTGAAACGACTTTAGCAGATTATTCAATGGATATGGGCACAGGCTACCATACACGTATACTCTATGTTAACAAGGAAAACGACAGTATACCTATTAATTGGAGTGAAGTAAGATACTGTGGTCGTCTATCTGATTTTAAATATCCAATTATAGCAACTTTAGAAGTCAAAAATGACGAAAAGAATGATGATACGTTTGACTGTCTAATTGTACTCAAAAACGGACAAGAAATAATTGTTGAAAACACAAAGCGGTATAAAGCCTACGACCGCAGAGATGGCAACAAAATGGAAATGCTCTTCATATACAAAGAGGATAATTCTCCGAGTTATGAAAATAAAGCAATCAGCAGCGGAGCTATATTTGATTGGAACGAAGTAAAATACTGCGGTCGCTTGTTTGACTTGAGGCAGCAGGAGAATTAATAAAGGAGGTATTTTTTATGCAAAAACAATATTCGCATTATTCAAATATTACGAAGGAAATATTAGATACAGTAAAAGTCGGAGATCTAATCAAAATTAATGATTGGAAAAAGCCAATGAGAGTAAAAGCTGTTTCTGAGAATTACTTTGTTATGACTAATAAGCAGTTTGGAGACACTTATTATTCTGTCTGTTCAAAAATACCATGGGGAAGCGAAGGCATGAGACACAATAGAATGATTGGCGGTATGTTTCACTGTGGTACAGACAATTGGATATTAGGAACTCCACTTAGTGTTGATTATGAAAATATTTACGAGTTTAACGACGAAGAAAGTAATAAACTTTATTTGCAAGAGTTTGAAAACGGTGAAACTAGTATATCAGAAAAACGTGGCGGTGCAATTTATGATTTGTATATCAAAGCAGTAAATTAGATAAATGAGAAAGCAGAAAAAAATTAAAGGAGATATATTAAAAATATCAATGGAATTTAAAGATAACTATTTTTTCTTGAGTAATTTTTATACTTGCAAATTGACATATGATGGACTTACATACTTTAATAGTGAAGCAGCTTTTCAAGCTCAAAAAACACTAGATAGAAATGAAAGAATAAAATTTACTGCAGTTCGTCCCGGAGAAGCTAAGAGATTAGGACGTCGGTTAAAACTTAGAACTGATTGGGAAGATATTAAAGTTTCTATCATGTATGATATATGTTTAGCTAAATTTACACAGAATCCTGAATTGAAGAAAGCTCTCATTTCTACAGGTGATATGTATTTAGAAGAAGGTAATGATTGGGGCGATAAATTTTGGGGGACTGTAGACGGCAAAGGAGAAAACAATCTAGGAAAAATTCTTATGAAGATAAGAGGTAAATTGAAAGTAGACGGTTAGTAAAATTTTAAACGTTATTTAAAAAGAGGGATTAAAATGAATATAGACGAAACGACAAAACTAGAGGGAAAAGTTAAAGAACAAATGCAAAAAGTTAGAGATTCTGGAATACTTTACGGCTGTAAAGCAATGTGCGGTGCTATTCTAAAAATGGCAAATGACAAAAAGAAAACAGAATATAAAAGATTAAAGGATATTATTAACTTTTGCGAAAGATCGCTTGAAGTAGTCAAGAAAAATGGAGTTATTAAATGAATATTTTAAAAGCTGGATATGAAATACTTACACCAATTTCAAATGGTGGTATAGATGAATTAAAACACATCGAAAGAATTGGTCGTGTCTGTTATAAATCAGAAGATAAAATAACAGACGATGGTGAAAGTGCAAAACGATTTGTAAAAATGCTTATTAACAACCATCATGAGGCTATGATTGAACATAGCACTTTATCAGTCTTGTTCACTTGTGATCGCGGAATTTCGCATGAGCTGGTAAGACATAGAATTGCGAGTTTCGCACAGGAAAGCACCAGATATGTTAATTATGCTAAAAATAAATTTGGAAATGAAATTGCCGTAATCGACCTCATAGATGGCATTAACCTTGATACTAAAATGAAAAATTTTGATGGTGATTTAATAGGGGAAATATATACTGAGTGGCTTCATGCTATGGAAGATGCTGAAAAACACTATATGAACATGATTGAGCTTGGAGCTACCCCACAAATTGCTCGTTCTGTTCTTCCTAATTCCACCAAAACAAATATTACAATTACGGCTAATTACAGGGAATGGAGAACATTTTTTAAGTTAAGAACCGCACAAGATGCTCATCCTCAAATGAGAGAAGTTGCAACACCCCTATGTAAAGAACTGCAACAACGAATACCTATCATATTTGATGATATTGAGCTACCAAATGCGTAAGTATGAAAATGAATGTGTCGGCTGTCCTACCGAAATGGGGTGTATCGGTAATTCATGCCCGTACATAAATGTGCCAAGAGATTATTGTGATTTATGTGGATATGAAGGTGCAATATATAGAATCGACAGTGAGGACTATTGCGAAGATTGCATAAAACAATATTTTCAAGATATGTTTGATGACTTAACTATCACAGAAAAAGCAAAAATATTAGAAGTTGATATGGAAGAAATTAATGATTAAAAAGGAGGATATTAATGATTGTAATTCTTGGTGAGTCTGCTTCTGGAAAAACAACTCTTCTAAAAAAGTTTATTGAAGCAAACCCACAATATCACAAAATTGTTACATACACTACAAGACCAATGCGAAAAGGCGAAGTGGACGGTGTTGACTATCATTTTATTACTCAAGATACATTTGATGAGCTTGTAAAACTTGATTTTTTTGCCGAACATGCAAAATACAGGGAATGGTCTTATGGTACTGCAAAAAATAGTTGCGAGTCGCAAAATGCAGTTGCAATTCTTACTCCTGCTGGTTTTAGAGCACTAAAAAGACTTGGTTATGATATAACATCAATTTATATTTATGTAGACCGTCGTTCTCGATTAATTAACATTTTATCTCGTGGAGATAATATTGATGAGGCATATAGAAGAAATTTATCAGATGTCGGTCAATTTGATGAAATTACGCAAGAAGTTAATTATGTTATTGATAATACTGGATTTCATATGGATAAAAACCAAGTATTAAAATGTTTGCAAGAGATTCTTAAAATTGCTCCTCCTGAATCTGAGTATCAACAGCTTTCATTATTTGATATAGGTGAAACTAATGCGAAAAAATAAAATTTATACAATCGGTGGAAACGATATGGTGTGGCGTAAAAAAGTCGAAGAATATTGCTCTCAATATGATGATATTATTTCAATTGTTAATCCACGATTACATAGCTTAAAATTTACAGATAAAGAATTTATAGAATGGAATAAACAGCAAATTTATAATAGTGATATTGCTCTTGTAAATATACCTTATACTAATATTGAAGATATTTTTACACTTGGAATTATCGAATCAATAAATTCATTTACGAATAAACACATTTTCGTTATTACTTTTGGAGATGAAAAAGTTAAATTTAATCCGCACATTGATTTTACAATTTTTCATCATGAAACCAATTATGAAGATGCATTAGATTATATTCAAAATTTATTATCTGTTAGTTAAATTAAAAAAATATTCAGGGAGGTTAGTATGAATATTATTAAAAGAGACTGCTCCGAAGTTCCATTCAATAAAGAAAAGATTTACGAAGCTATCATGAATGCAATGACATTTGGAAGCGGTATAATCAAAAGAGAAATTGCAGAAGAGATTGCCAATGAAATCGAAATTGAAGTACAAAATATAAAAGACCTTGATATTTATATGGTCGAAGGAATGGTTTTTGAAAAACTAATTGACAAAGGTGAAATACTTACAGCAAAATCCTATGAGGGTTATCGCAGAGTAAGAGAATTTCAAAGGGATGTAAGAAATTCCACAGATGAATCGATTATGGATTTATTAGAACATAATAGTGAGTATTGGAATGAAGAAAATTCAAATAAAAATGCTATGCTTGTAACTACACAAAGGGATTATATGGCTGGAATTGAGAGCGAAGATATAAGCAAACGTATGTTGCTTACGCCCGATATTATTCAAGCACACGAAGACGGCATTATTCATTTCCACGATATAGATTATTTTGGTCAGCGAACATTACATAATTGCGATCTTATAAATCTTGAAGATATGTTGCAGAATGGCACAGTAATTAGTAATGTTATGATTGAAAAACCTCATAGTTTTTCGACTGCTTGCAATGTTGCAACTCAAATTATTGCACAAGTAGCATCAAGCCAATATGGTGGACAAAGTATTAGCCTTACACATCTTGCCCCTTTTGTTGAAGTGAGTAGGAAAGAAATTAAAGAGCAAGTATTATCGGAGTATGTTAAGTTTACTGGTCATGAACCCAAAACTGATACTGAATATAACGATTACATAAATGTTGTTAATAAAAGATTAAAAAAAGAAATTAAAAAAGGCGTACAAATAATTCAATATCAAGTTATCACACTAATGACCACAAATGGACAAGCACCATTTCTGTCTGTATTTATGTATCTAGGAGAAGCAAAAGATAAACAGACAAAAGCAGACTTAGCTTTAATTATTGAAGAAGTATTAAGACAACGTATTCAAGGTGTGAAAAATGAAAAAGGAGTATGGGTAACACCCGCATTTCCAAAATTATTATATGTGTTAGAAGAAGATAATGTATATGAGAATAGTAAATATTTCTACTTGACAAAACTTGCTGCCGAATGCTCTGCAAAAAGACTTGTTCCAGACTATATTTCTGAAAAGAAAATGCTCGAATATAAAGTTGACAAGAATGGAAACGGCAATTGTTACCCCTGCATGGGTTGTCGTAGTTTCTTAACGCCATATGTTGATGAGAATGGTATCCCAAAATATTATGGACGCTTTAATCAGGGGGTAGTCACAATAAATCTACCAGATATAGCTCTTTCTTCAAATAAAGATATGGATACATTTTGGAAGTTGTTTGAAACTCGTACAGAACTTTGTCACAAAGCATTACAATTACGTCATAAAAGACTTGAAGGAACCCCTTCAGATGTTGCTCCTATTCTATGGCAACACGGTGCATTGGCGAGATTACAAAAGGGAGAATCAATTGATAAATTGTTACACAATGGATATTCAACAATCTCTCTTGGTTATGCTGGATTATATGAATGTGTAAAATTTATGACTGGTCATAGCCATACCGATGGTGGTGTTGGGGAAGCTTTTGGATTAAAAGTTATGCAAGCTTTAAATAATAAATGTATGCAATGGAAAGAAGCAGAACATATTGATTACAGCCTCTATGGTTCCCCAATTGAAAGCACTACATATAAGTTTGCAAAGTGTCTAAAAAAACGCTTTGGCGAAATTGAAGGAATCACAGATAGAAACTATATCACAAATTCATATCATGTTCCTGTTTTTGAAGAAATTAATGCTTTTGATAAACTTGAACTTGAAGCGAAATTTCAAAAGTTATCTCCTGGTGGTGCTATTAGTTATGTCGAAATTCCCAATATGAACGACAATTTGCAAGTTGTAATTCAACTTATGCAATTTATCTACAATAATATTATGTATGCAGAACTCAATTCAAAGAGTGATTATTGCATGGTTTGTGGATATGACAAAGAAATTAAAATCATTACAGATAAAAATTCAGGAAAATTAATCTGGAAATGCCCTCAATGTGGAAACTGTGACCAAAATAAAATGAGTGTTGCAAGGCGTACATGTGGTTATATCGGAACAAACTTTTGGAATCAGGGACGTACTCAGGAAATAAAAGAAAGAGTTTTGCATATCGACGATAAGATTTATACAGGTGATAGTGAATGAGATATTCACTAATCCGTAAAATGGACATCTCAAATGGAAGTGGTATTGGTGTTTCATTATTTGTACAGGGATGTCACTTCCATTGTAAAGGATGTTTCAACCAAGAAACATGGGATTTTAATGGTGGATATGAGTGGACACAAGAAATTGAAGATAAGTTTATTGCACTTGCTAATAAACCATATATCAAAAGAATATCTTTTTTAGGCGGAGAACCACTCGCTGATGAAAATGTTGAAACTGTATTTTATATTATTAAAAGACTTAAATTATTATATCCAGAAAAAAAAATTTGGATTTTTACTGGATATACATGGGAAAATATTATACATCAAACATCACAAAATGATTTGACAAGGTTAATGACTATTGCATTATCGGATATTGTTGCTGATGGTCAATTTCAAATAGACAAGCAGGATATAAACCATAAAAAAGTTTTATGGGTGGGCAGTTTAAATCAAAGGGTTATCGATGTAAAAATGTCATTTAAAAATAATGATGTGGTATTATATAATATTTAAATATTTTAATAATAAAAAATAAAACAGTAGAAATGATCAATAAAAAATAGATTGTGATTGTATGCAGAGAATAAGTAAAAAATTAATAAAAAAGATAGCTGAACGTTATGGAGTTGGCTATAGGGAAGTGCCTTTAGGAGAAGGTGGTTGTATTGATGATTATACAAAAGAAGTTAAAAAACATATTGCTGAAGAAACAGCTAAAAATTTATTAAACACAAAGTATTTTAAAATATAAACTGAAGTTTAAAAAAGACATTTATAAGGAGACATAATATGAAAAGATTAATAATGACATCATTTGTAATACTGACATTACTGTGTATTCTAACGGGATGTAGTGGTTTAGAATTTTCCCAAAAAAATCTTATAAAAACAAGTAACATTATTATCGAAGAAACCACTACAGTTAATAGTTCAGATGACATTTTCGTTAATTTAGTTTCGACTAGATTAAATAAAAATTCTAATCAACCAATAAAAATTTCATCTAATAAAAATAAAAAAAATAATAAAAAGTCATCGTATAAAAAAATCAAAAAAGAGCAAAGGAAAGAAAAAAATAAAAAAGCTAAAAAGTGCGCAAAAAAGACAAAAAACAAAACTAAACACTATACAAGTAAACAATTATTTCTTTTATCACATTTAATCTATGCTGAAGCTGGTAATTGCTCTAATGAACTACAATTAGGGGTGGGTTCTGTTGTACTCAACCGTGTTAAAAGTAGTAAATTTCCCAACACTATTAAAGGAGTTATTTATCAAAGTGGTCAGTATTCATGTATTTGGGATGGAAATTTTAATAAAAAACCGAATAAACAATCTATTAAAAATGCTATTTACCTTTTAAAAAATGGTAGCCAATTACCCAAACACGTTGTCTTTCAAGCAGAGTTTATGCAAGGGCGAGGAATTTACAAAAAAGTTGGCAATACATATTTTTGTTATTAATTACAGAAAGGATAATCTAATGGATAATAATAAAAGGATTAATATTGTTCCCATAATAGCAGCAGATATATCAGATAGCACAAAAACAATATCAAATATATTTGACACTATTTCATTTAAAAAAGGTACAGAAGGTAAATTTTTTATTGATTTTTTAATTAATGCATTAATAAATGAAAAATATTTAATAAAGTATATACTTGTAAGAAAAAACAAAGACAAATATGAGGCACTTTCATTTGATGATTTTATTATTTCTCCTGATAAGTATTTAAGGCAAAATGAATGGTCATCATTTAATAATAGCAATATTGTATCAGGATACACAATAATAGAAATAAAACATAATACCATTAACCAAAGCGGAGAATATAGTATATTAGCATTTGGCAAAAAGATTGAAACTGATGAAGTGTTTGATGATATTGATAATAGTTTAGATGATATGGACTTATTGTGCGAAAAACACTTTTTTGTAAATATTCAAGAATAGGCATAATTAATTATGCAGAAATATTAAAACAAATATCATATAACTCAATATTTTTAAAGAGGAGAAAATATACTATGAATAAATTAAAAATGATAAAACCCAAAATAAGAAGAATATTAGATGCTAAAGCAACCGTCATATATATTCTGACATTTAGAGGGTTTAAATATATTGATGAAGGTCGGGATCGCATGTATACAGTAACTTATGATGCAGCAAACCGTAGGTATACATATAGAGACAAAAATAATAAATATATGGTATTTTCTGCTAAACAATTAAATACTATAAAAAGATATATAGACAAACATTTAAATTGTCAATTTGCTTATTACATAATTAAATGTAACAAGTGTGGTCAAACTTTTTTTAGAATAAGAAATAGTAAACTTGTACAACATCCGGAATATTATCGGTGCGGACGTTGTGGGGGTAAATTAAATCTTATTTTTGATAAATTTAAATCAGAAAAACAAATGTAAAATATTATGATACGGAGCAATTTATAAGCCTATTTGAACATGGTTTTATTATAGTGCAAAATGGGTGGTATAGAAACAAAAAAAATAAAGAAAGAGGTATAAAAATGAGTATTACATTCAAGGTTATTGCAATTATATTAGTTTTGGTAGGAATTTTTATTCCAATAGCATTTATTATTAACAACAAAAAGATCAAAAAGAAGTATAGTATTATTCCTATTTTGATAGGCATTATAGTGTTTGTATTTTCTTGCTCTTTTACAATTATACCAACTGGATATACAGGAGTAAGAAGTACATTCGGTCAAATTAGTAAAACGACTGTTAGTAATGGCTTCAACTGGAAAATGCCTTTTATACAATCTATCGAAAAGGTAAACAACAAACAACAAGATGCTACATATAGCGGTAAGATATGGTCTGAAACAAGTAACAGAACAGCACTTTATTATAATGAAATCATTGTTACTTATCAAATTAATCCTAAAAAGTCTGCTTGGATTTATGCTAATGTATCAAATTATGAAGATAATCTTATTGCACAAAACTTGATTAATTCAGCAGTTAAATCAAGTAGTAAAACTCTTTCTGATACAGATGCAACTAATCGTTCTATTATTGAACCTTTAGTACTGAGTAGTATTCAAAAGTCTTTAGATGAAAAATACGGAGAAAATATAATTTGTATAAATAAAGTGATAATTAACAATGCAGATTTTGAAGATTCATATAATAAAGCGATTGCCGCTAAACAAAAGGCTCAATTAGATTCAGAAAAACAAGCAATAAAAAATCAAAAGGCTATTGATAAAGCAAAAGCTGATGCACTTGTAGTAAAGACTAAGGCTGAAGCAAATGCAAACGCAAAAGTAATAGCTGCACAAGCAGAAGTTAAAGCTAATAAGTTGCTTGAAAATTCATTGACCGAACAAATTCTTAGAAAATCATATATTGAAAGATGGAATGGTGTTTTGCCACAGTATGTTTCTGGTGATAATGCTTCAGTTATGTTTGGCATTAATACAAAATAAAAAAACAATATAAGCAAAAAATTTCATAGTTGTGTAACCATAAAAAGGATGTGAAGCAGACATGGTAAAAGCACAAAAAACCTATACGATATTCGACATTGCTAACTGGTTTTTACTTCGTGAAATTATGTCACATTACAAACTGCAAAAACTATGCTATTATGCTCAAGCTTGGAGCTTAGCTTTAAATAACCAGAGGCTTATTGATGCTGATTTTGAGGCTTGGGTAAAAGGAGCGATATGTGTACCCTTATGGAATTACTGTAGCAATAAGAATTATGGATATACTCCGATTAAACCAGTTGAATTTCGCAAAAAAGCAGTCAAAATAAGTGATGACCGTTCCGTTCAGTTACTGAGGAGTGTTTGGAAAACCTATGGATGTTTTAACGAATTTGAATTGGAAAGGCTAATACAAAGCGAAAAACCGTGGCAAATCGCAAGAAAAGGGTATGGAGTTTTTGAACCTTGTAATGTAAAAATCAAAGAAGATGATATGAAAGAGTTTTATCGTTTGTTAAAATCTCAGTCAAACATAACAGCAAAAGCTGTTTAAGATTAAACATGAAGTTAGGAGGGGGAGTTTATTGCCGACATTAAGTGATAAATCTTTATATTGGAATTCACGTGACTATTGTACCAATATTCCGTTTTTTACTCAAGAAATTGATAATAAGAAAATAATACTCTTTGATGCAAAGGGTATTCCGGAAGAAAATATTAAACAAAACACCGAATTTATTAATAGGACATGTGAAACCTATTTACTCATACAAGGCGAACACTCTTTTTTAAATTATAAAAATCGTATAAACGTTCGTTATCCAATTAATACATCCATTTATAATGGGTATGAAGTTAAAGTAATTGATGGATTAGTAATGGTTATATTACACGAAATTGAGAATAAAAAACCAGTATTAAAGGATTATAGTTTGGGGGGTATAGGGATGAGTAATTCAAATAATTTTGAAGTAAACGACGAGATTATGGCAAAAATCAACGTCTACACAAGAAAAGAGCTTACCTCAGACGAGGTTTATGCTTTTCCTATTATTCTTTGCGACAATGATGTCGACAGAGATTATGAACGCTTTTCTGTAAAGTCTTTAGAGGCTTTGGCAGAACTGTTTATCGGGAAAACGGGTATCTTTGACCATGATCCCAAGGGCAAAAATCAGACGGCCAGAATCTTTGACGCCGAGGTTAAAATTGATAAAAGTAAAAAGGCTGCAAACGGCGATGATTATACTTATCTACTTGCTAAGGCATATATGCTGAAAAATCAAAAAACGCAGAATTTGATATCTGAAATTGAAGCCGGAATAAAGAAAGAGGTTTCGATAAGCTGTAAAATCGACAGCGAGATATGTTCAATTTGCGGAGCGGATAAGCGTATAAAGCCGTGCGCGCATATAAAGGGAAGAACCTACGGTAATAAGGTTTGTCATACGGTTTTGGAGCGTCCGTCTGACGCTTATAAATGGTTATTTGCTATAGTACCAAAGAAAGTAAATAAGAAAGGAACAGAAATGATGGATATTAAAATTAAAGCAGATAAAGTAAGCTTTGATACACATAATAACAAGATAATAATTGATATTAATGATGAAGTTAATATTGATGGTGTGAGTATTAATAAATATCTCAATAGAGTTAAACTTGAAACATTAGATGTTGGTGATGAGTTTGATATTGGTAATGAAACATTTATTATACTAGAAAAGTTTGAGGATAAGAATTGGGTAGGTGTTATACGTAAGGATTTCTTACCTTATAATGGGGAGTTCGGTAATAATTCTAATTGGCGAAATAGTCCTATTAGAAAATATCTAAATGATACATATTATAAAAAATTAACTGATATTGTAGGCAAAGAAAATATTATTGAAATGGAGCGTGATTTAACTTCATTAGATGGGCTTGATGATTACGGTACTTGCGTTGACAAAATCAGCCTTTTGACAGCATATGAGTACGCAAAATACCATAAAACTCTTGGTTTAAAGCCCAACTATCCTAACTGGCAATGGTTAATAACTGCTGCTTCAACACCAAGTAATAATTACTCTAGCTTAGTCTGCTATGTCTACTCCGATGGCGTTCTCGGTTGGGACGACTGTGACCACTGCCGCCGTGTGCGCCCGTTTTGTGTCTTAAATTCTTCCGTCTTGGTATCTAGGAATATATAAAAATTATATGGTTAAGTTAATTCAGATATTTGGTTTGATATGTTTATTTGTTAGTTATATGAACAGACCCAGACCAAAAATATAATGTAGTGTAGTGGCGGAATAGGTAGACGCTATAAAAGGTCGGTTGAGAGAATGTCTTGCACAAGGTTTGCTATAACAAGTCAGGTAAACAGCCGTAAGCAATTAAGACTATAAATCCAGTAGAAAAAAATAAATCCGATTGTTCTTATTCGTGAGTGCTGACTAACTGCTGGAAATCTCATGCGTGGTGCAAATCCACGCCTACATTCAATTAAAATTAAGTGGGGATATATTTTTTAAGAAGTTTTTAAATATTAAGTAAGTTTTAAATTTTTAGGAGGTTTTAAATATGTTTTTAAATACAATTTTTAATTATAATATTTTTGAATTTTTGAGAGATGATTTCTTTTTTAATAGCTCAGTTATAGATACCAATCCGATAGTTTGCTACAAAAAAGAAAAGGATTATATTGTTGAAGTCAAAACTTTAGGAATTGACAAAAATGATATTAACGTAAAACTTGATGGCAACATTCTTATTGTATCCGGTGAAAGTAAAAATAAGTATAATGACAAACCATTTAATGCAAATATAAAAGTAAGGCTGCGTAAAGAACTTTTGAACGATATTGAGAATATTGATTACACATCTAAAAATGGAATTACATATGTATTCATTCGTATGAAAGAAACGCATTCAGATGGAATTAAAATAAATAAAATCTAAATTTTATCAGGTAAAATATCCCCACTTGATTTATATATCTATCTGTAATATAAAATATTACTAATAGTTGTATTTGTAGTATGTATAGTAATTTTAAATTTCAAAGCTTTAATGTTATTTTTTGTATCACTTTTTATAATTTTACCACCCTTTAAATTTCCTCTAAGAGAAATATCTCCAGTGTGTAAAAGAATGCATCCTAGTATTTCTTTCTTTTCTAAATAATCACAATTTAATAAAATACAATTGCATTCATTGGTCTCATCTATTTTTAATTGAGGATATATATTTTTTGTTCTATTAAAAGAAATTATATTTACAGCATCATCTATATTATTTAATAGAAATTTTCCATTCGTTGAAATAGATATTGGGGCGTTGGGAGCTATATCATTTTGATCTATAATCGTATTTCCAATGTTTTTTATTATAATTATAGAAAAATATAAATCCTTTAAATCAATAGGATTATATGACATATCGGAACAATAACGACCATATTTAGATGATATTATACATTGAACTGATTTTAATTTATCTGTTATTTCACAATTATTATCCAATCTAATACGGAAAGTATCAATGCTATATGAAATACGTTTTCGATTTTTACCCAAATAATATAATAATAATCCTCCCAAAAAACTACCTATTATACCAATAATACACCAAAATAAATTTGAAAGAAGAACCATAAATAATTACCTCCTTTTATTTATACAAGTATTATATTACAAAATATAACATAATTCAATATATTTATAATATTTTTACACATAAAATTGTCATTTTATTAAAAATAAGTTAGGAAGTGATTAAAATGCAAACATACATAGTAATTATTTTAACTAGTTTTCAGATATTATTTGCCATATGTAAACTTTACTTAGCACAAAAAAACTTGAAAATCAATATTGAAATTGAAAAAGAAATAGAAAAAATAGAAAAAAAGTTTGGATTTAAAAATCAAAATCAAAATAATGAGTTTATTAAAAGAAAGGAGATAAACAGTAAGGATATTCTATAAAATGCAGTTGTTAGGAGATGTTAAATATGAAGAATGATTTACTAAGTAGTGGTCTTTTGCAACTTTCAAATAACGAAGTAAAAGATTTACATAAATTTTGCAAAAAACATAATAGTCATACACAAAAATATAAATTTGAAATAAATTTTGTTGGCGATCCAACATCTATACTTATAACTTGTCCAACCTGTAGTGCAACAGTTGATATTACAGAGTATGTGAAATTATGAAAGGATATATAACTTGTCAGTTGAAAAGAATAAAGAATTAGGAAAGAATAGGTCAAAGGTGATGTTGTTTTAGATCCATTTGCTGGAATAGGCACATTTGGAAGAATAGCAAATATGATGGGTAGAATTCCTGTTCTGTGTGAAATAAATAAAAAATATATTGAAGTTATAGAAGGAGAAAATATTTATAGTGATAAAAGATTATAAAATAATTACTCTTTGTGGCTCTACAAAATTTAAAGATGAATTTCAGATGATACAGAAAAAACTAACTCTTGACGGATATATAGTTATTTCTGTTGGACTATTTGGTCACTCTGGAGACGAAGAAGTTTGGAAAGAGAATATTAAAGAAATGCTTGATGATATGCATAAAGCAAAAAAATGATTTGGCTGACGAGATATTTGTTATTAATAAAAATGGATACATAGGAAAATCTACAGAATCTGAAATTAAATATGCATTAAAACAAGGCAAACCGGTGCGTTATTTAGAAAATATGTAAAGGAGATTATATGGCGTTAGCAGGAAGTAAAATAGCAGGAGGAAATCCAAAAAATAAAAGAGTAGAAAACGATTTTTACGCAACAAATCCGTTGGCAGTTAGAAAATTATTATCAAAATATAAATTTAACGGAAATAAAATGCTGGAACCGTGTGTCGGACAAGGACATATAGCAAAAACAGTTAAAGAGTATTATACTTCCCCCATTAATATTACAGCATTAGATATTGTAGATAGGGGATATCCGAAAACTATTGTAAATGGTTTTATTACATGGGATACAGAAGACAAATTTGACTTTATTATCACAAATCCACCATATTCTACGGCAAAAGAATTTGTTGAAAAGGGTATGTCATTATTAACTAATAGTGGTCAAATGGCAATGTTTTTAAAAATACAATTTCTTGAGGGAGCAAAACGTAGAGAACTATTTAATTGTTATCCACCTCGATACATATATGTATTCCGAAATCGAATGGCAACATGGAATAATGGACACGAACACGACGATATGGGTAAAAGATGGGCAACAACTATGTGTCACGCTTGGTTTATATGGGAAAATGGTAGCAAAAGCGAACCCATTATTCGTTGGATAGATTAATATTTGCTAGAATAAAAACAAAAGATATGTTAAAACAAATCACAATAGATTGGGAGATATATTTATGGAAGTAAAAAATGATGAAAACATTATTTATACAATGAAAGAGGTTAGTAAATTATTACATATAAGTATTGGTTATACATATAAACTTGTTAATAAAGGTTTATTACCAGCAATTAAATTGGGTTCATTAAAAGTTAGGAAAGAAACTTTAATTAATTTTTTAAAAAAATACGAAGGATATGATTTATCAGATGTCTCCAATATTGTTTTATTACATTCCAAAAAAGATTGACAATAAGTTAAGCTTATGATATAATTAAATACAAACCCAAACAATTCATATTATAAATTATTATTACATATTAAATTTTACATTATAATATGAATATTAATAGAAAGAAGGTTCTATTATGGGTGAGTTGCGACTTCGTAAAAGAGGAACTAAATGGGAATATAGTTTTGAAGGAGCAAGAATTAACGGCAAACGTCAATATATAAGTAAAAGTGGGTTTCGCACAAAAGCCGAAGCTATTACTGTTGGCACAAAAGCAATGGATGAGTATAACAGAGCGGGGGTAGTTTTTAGTCCAAAAGATATTAGTTTTTCCGATTATTTAGATTTGTGGCTTGAACAGTATTGCAAAGTAAATTGTAAACAAGCTACTGTTGCTAATTATGAAAAAAAGATTAGATTACACATTAAACCTGCATTGGGCAAATATAAACTTGTAGCACTAAGTCCATTAGTAATACAGAAATTAATAGATGATTTATTTAATAATGGATATAGTAGAAACACATTAGCTGTAATCAAAGGCATATTAACGGGAAGCCTATCCTATGCTGTTCAACCACTTGGATATATTCAAAGTAACCCATCTATTTATGTTAAGTTGCCGTCTATGAGAGCAGAAAGCACTATAAAAACAAGAACAGCACCACATGTCGTTATATCACCAGAACAAATGTCATTGGTTTTAAAACGATTTCCCGAAGGTACAAGTTCTCATATACCTCTTTTAATTGGATATAAATGTGGTTTGCGTATTGGTGAAACATTTGCATTAACATGGGATTGTGTTGATTTGAAGAATAAAACATTAACTATAAATAAACAAGTGCAATGGCATGAAAAAGATAAAGACACAGGTGAAAGTGGATTTTGGTATTTTACACCGCCTAAGTACAATAGTATTAGAACAATTGAAATGCCATCAGATTTAACTGAGGTTCTTAAACGCGAAAAAGAAAGACAAGATAAGGCTGTTTCTTTATATAAGGAATTATATACTGAATATTACGTAGATGATAATAATAAGCTTAACACTGAGTGTCAAGGAAAGAAAATTAATCTCGTAATGATAAGACTTGACGGAACATATATAATTAGCCGTAATATGCAATATGTTAGTATTATAGCTCGTCAAGAATTAAATCTGCCTAGATTTAATTATCATAGTTTACGACATACACATGCTACGCTTCTCGCAGAAAAAGGTGCATCTCCTAAATATGTACAACATAGATTGGGACATAAGAATATACAAATTACAATGCAAGTATACCAACATTTAACAGAAAAAATGTCGTCTGAAGGCGCTAAGATACTTGAAACTATTTAAGGACTATTAGTATAATCTAATAGTCTTTTTATATAATGCCTACCTATTTTTGCTTTGCCTACCTCATGCCTACTTTACATAAAAAACAATTAAAAATGTAAAATATAATAAAGAATAATTAAAAGTAATTCATATAGGGTTATGCTAATTTTATAGGAGAAAATTAAAAAAATAAGAAATTATAAAAATAATAAAAAAATATAAAAAATAATTATTTAATATGGGCAACAATCCTATGGTTGGAGCAACAGTGGCTTGCGCCGTTGCGGTAGAAGAGGCGATGAAATAAGGGATTTTTTCAAAACACATTATAAAGTTGAGTTAGACACATTATCTTTGACATTTTGTCAGTGATGTGTCTAATCTTTTTATGGGTGATTTTTATGCAAAGATTAAAATTAAAACCTATTGTGCTGTCATTTTCAAATGGTTGTGAGATGTATTTAAATGATTGCAGATGTTGCAATTTAAGAGAAGCGACCATTAGTCATTACGAGCAAAGTTATAAGCAGTTTTATATGTGGTTATCATTTTATGATGATATGAAATTAGAAGAGGAAAAGATTTATTTTTAGTATTTATCAATCCTTCTGTACTGTTGAAGTACTGAGGGATTTTTGTTTTATATTGCATATTTTATTTATGACATACAGTACAAATTTCAGCTTATTTAAAATAGTCTTAAAATTAAATAAACCCCGAAAAACCGTTGTTTTCCGAGGTTTGTAAAATTGTATTCTTATCTCTTCGAGAACTGAGGAGCTCGACGTGCAGCCTTTAAACCGTACTTCTTTCTTTCCTTCATTCTCGGGTCTCTTGTCAGGAAGCCTGCTGCTTTAAGCTGTGGACGAAGCTCTGCATTAGCTTCAACTAATGCCCTAGAAATTCCGTGCCTGATTGCTCCTGCCTGACCTGTAACTCCTCCGCCTGTAACTGTGCAGACAACATCGTAGTTCTGAACAGTTCCTGTTAGCTCAAGCGGCTGTCTTACAATAAGTTTTAATGTCTCAAGACCAAAATAATCGTCAATGTCTCTGTCATTGATGGTTACCTTGCCACTGCCTTGATATAGTCTTACTCTTGCTACAGAGTTCTTTCTTCTTCCTGTTCCATAAAAATATGGTTGTTTTGATTCGTACATCTAAATGCTCCTTTCTTTATAGCTCGTAAGCTTCCGGCTTCTGTGCAGCGTGATTGTGTGTGTCGCCTTTGTATACCCTTAAACGTGTTGCTGCTGTTCTGCCAAGTGTGTTGTTAGGAAGCATTCCGTTTACTGCTAGTGTCATTGCTTTGTCTGACCTTTCAGCCATCATCTTGTCATACTTGATCTCTTTAAGTCCGCCTATCCAGCCTGTGTGCCATCTGTGGAATTTCTGGTCTAGCTTTTTGCCGGTCAATACAGCCTTGTCTGTGTTTATGATGATTACAAAATCACCGCAGTCTGCGTGAGGTGCATATGTCGGCTTGTGCTTTCCGCGAAGAATGTGTGCAGCCTTTGCGGCAGTTCTTCCAAGAGATTCGCCTGCTGCATCAATAACATACCATTTGCGCTCAATGTCGCTTGCCTTTGGCATATAAGTCATAGTTGTTTTCCTCCAATTAAGTTTTTTCTTTCCTGCTTTATTGGTTCAGCATACCCAATAAAGCCGAAGCAACATTTAACATTATAATGTTTAGTAAATTGGTTGTCAAGAGGTAAATTACTAAAATTTTAAAATATATCCTCTATTCTCTCGAAATCTCTCTGTTTTTCTTTAATTCTCTTTGTTTCTTGAGTTTCATTTCATTGTTTACGATTTGTTCATAAGGCAAACAAATCTACAAAAAAGCCCCTCCCGATAGGGAGAAGCTTGATAAGGAGAGATGTATGGAAATGTGATATCAGTTTGTTTTGACATTTTTCTTAGTCCACTTGCTGTAGGTGTATTTTGGTTTGCCGTCAGCGTTCTTGCTGGTAGTATATGCTCTTACTCGTATATAGTATATCCTGTTTTTCTTTATTTTATTTCCTTTTATAGTAATCTTTTTCTTACCTATATGTTTTAATTGATGTTTGGGCTTTGCACAAAAATTTACGTTTCATCGTATGAATTTTAAACTATAAATTCATTGGTTATTTCATCATAAGTCAACTCATATTTAACGCTTACTAAACCACTTTCATTTGTTGTATTACTATTTGCATAAATTTTATTATTTTCATATGTAAAGCGAAAATATTTACCGGATACATCAAATTCATGTGGTTTTCCATTAACTACTTCAAAAATAAAACCTGTTGATGGTGCTTCATTGCTGCTAGTGAAAGAGAAAAAGCATTTCTTTTTCTGTTTAAACACTTCCACATTGGAATAATAGGAACAGTACGAAAAACTTTCGTTTAATTTGTTCATCATTTGTGTTGTTTCACCTTTGCTGTTTATAAACCATATATAAACAAATGCTTTTTTATTTTCCACATACTTCTGAGAACCTATAACAGCAAATGCTTCTTTAGTTCCGTTACCATCAAAATCTTCATATTTCCATTCAGCTATTTTTTTACCTGACTTTTTTTCTATTATACTTTTTAAATCAGATTCTGTAAGTTCTTTGTGTAACAAAACAGGCTTCGTCCTCACAGATAAAGTTTTACTCCATTTGCCATAAACTTTCTTACCTTTAGATTTTGAAAATGCTCTTACTTTTATGAAATACTTAGTTCCTGCTTTCAATTTTTTTATCTTTTTAGTACAAGCATTTTTATTAACATTGATTTTTCTGGCTTTAGTAAATTTTTTGTTTTTAGAAATTTTTATCTGATAGCCCTTTGCTTTCTTTACTTTTTTCCATTTTACCCTAATGACCTTTTTTGATACGACTTTTACCGACTTTAATTTAACTCTTGACGGCTTAGCTGAAGTTTTTTGGTCAACTGACGAAACAGGCATACTAATAGCAGACATAGATACAATGGCTATTATTAGAATATTTAGTAGTGTTGATAATTTTTTCATATTTACCTCCAAATTTTAATATTATACTACATATATGTATTTGTATAGACAATTATATCATAATTGGTATTACTTGTAAATACAAAAACTACAAAATTTTCTTAAATTTATAATAAAAGATTTATTTCAATAACCCTTGACAACTATAAATCATATGATATAATAAACATATGAACAATTATTCATATGAAAGGAGCAAAGAAAATGTCCGAGAGGGAAGTTGAGAAAGAGAAAATTAAAACTGAGCACTCCGAATGCGGGGGAAAGTATGTAGAAATGGTAAAGAAAATTAATGATAATATGCCTTGCGAGGAGGAGTTTTACGACTTGTCCGAGCTTTTCAAAATGCTGGGCGACTCGACAAGAGTTAAGATATTGTATGCACTGTCTCAAGGGGAGATGTGCGTGTGCGATATTGTAGAACTGCTTGATGTTACGCAGTCAGCGGTTTCGCATCAGCTAAGGCTTTTAAAGCAGGCAAGGCTTGTTAAATACAGACGAAGCGGAAAGTCTGCAATATACTCAATTTCTGACGATCATGTATATACTATATTAAGTATGGGTATGGAGCATATATCAGAGTAGATTTTAGTAATGGAGATGATTTTATGCAAAAGCTGGTGCTGGAGCTGTCAGGGCTTGACTGTCCCAACTGTGCAGAGAAGATAAATAATAGAGTTTCAAGGCTTGCTGAGGTAAGCGAGTCTAATCTGGATTTTATTAATAAAAAGCTTACTGTATCAACTGAGAGCAGTTCTATTATAGAAGAAGTTAAGAAAATAGTGAGCGAGATTGAGCCTAATGTAGAGGTTAAACCGTTTGAAAGAAAAAGCGGAGTGCAGTTACATAAGAGCAGAACCAGAGAGATTTTAGAGATTGTAATTTCTCTTGTGTTTTTTGTGCTTTCGTTTATATTTGACGGCGGTGTGTTAAATATAATTTTTTCGCTCCTTGCGTTTTTTGTATCGGGATATGGAGTTATAATATCCGCCGTAAGAAATCTTATAAAGGGCGAGGCGTTTGATGAAACACTGCTTATGACGATAGCGTCTGTCGGGGCGCTCTGTATCGGAGATGTTAAAGAGGGTGCGGCGGTAATGATATTCTTCCGTGTGGGAGAACTCTTTCAAGATATTGCGGTCGAGCGTTCGAGAAAGTCGATAACAAGTCTGCTGACTCTCAAGAGCGACACTGTAAATGTAAGGGTTGGCAGTGAGATCAAAGAGATTGAAACTGATAAGGTTCAGGTTGGCGACATAATGGTCGTAAGAGTAGGTGAGAGAGTGCCAATAGACGGCATTTTAGTCAGCGGAAGCGCTTCTTTTGACGCATCTGCATTAACGGGAGAGGCTGTTCCTGTTGTGGCATATGAAGGTTCAGAGATTTTAAGCGGAAGCGTGAATTTGACTTCGGTTGTTGAGATAAAAGCAACAAAGAAATACAGTGATTCTACTATAGCAAAGATTTTAGAGATGGTTGAAAACGCTTCAGAGAAAAAGGCAAAAGCCGAGAAATTTATCACAAAATTTGCGAGAGTATATACTCCGCTTGTGGTTGCAGCTGCTGTATTGCTTGTATTAATACCATCAATAGTGACAGGCTTTTCACAGTTCAGCGAATGGCTTTACAGAGGTCTGCTGTTCTTGGTAATATCCTGTCCCTGTGCGCTGGTTATATCTGTACCGCTTAGCTTTTTTGCAGGAATAGGGTGCGCCTCAAGAAAGGGAATACTTATTAAAGGAGCTAAGGATATTGAGAATTTAAGCAATTTGAAGTCAGTAGCATTTGACAAAACAGGAACGCTTACAGAGGGAAAATTTAAAGTAACTGATATTATTCCTAGCGGTGATTTAGACAAGGATTATTTATTAAAAATTTGTGCATATGCTGAATCTATGTCTACGCACCCTATAGCGCAGTCAATAGTTGAGAGATATGGAGAAACTATTGATAATAGTGTTTTGTCAGACGCGTCTGAAATCGCAGGAGGCGGTGTTAAAGCAAAAATCAATGGTCACGAGGTTTTATGCGGAACGAGAAAACTATTAGAACAAAACTCGATAAAGGCTGAGTTAAAATATTATGACAGCACATGTGTATATGTCGCTTTAGACGGTCGTTATTCGGGTGCAATTTTATTAGGAGATTCTATAAAGAGCGGTTCTAGTTCAGCTGTTGAAACGCTTAGATCAAAGGGGATCTCAACAACACTTTTAACAGGTGACAAAGAGAATACAGCGATAAAAACAGCTAACGAACTGGGGATTGACAATGTATACAGCGAGCTTTTGCCTGCTGATAAGGTTATAAAGGTCGAGGAGCTTATAAGCGATAAAGAAAAAGGCTGCGTAGGCTTTGTAGGTGATGGAATTAATGACGCACCTGTAATAGCAAGAGCAGACGTAGGGTTTGCTATGGGAGGATTAGGCTCAGACATTGCTATAGAAGCAGCAGATGTAGTTTTGATGAACGATGACCCAACTAACATTCCGACTGCTGTATCAATTTCAAAAAAGACTATGAGAATCGTTAAGGAAAACATAGCTTTTGCAATAGGCATTAAGCTATTGGTAATGCTCTTTGGGGCAATAGGTATAGCAGGTATGTGGGTAGCAGTTTTTGCTGATGTTGGCGTATCGGTTATTGCTATTTTAAATTCATTGAGAGCGATGCTTATAAAAAGGTAAAGTGAAATTAGTTTTAATCTGCAAAATCTTTAAAAATTAAATCAGAAAAACTATTGACAAAGAAAATTTGCTGTGATAAAATATTTAAGTCGTTTGAAAAAACGGCTTAAATATGCGGATGTGGCGGAATTGGCAGACGCGCTAGACTTAGGATCTAGTGGGGTAACCCGTGAGTGTTCAAGTCACTTCATCCGCACCACCGGCGAGCCGCCGGAGCTTGTTCGCGTTTCACATTTTGTGGAACGTGAATTTTTTATATCTCGCGTTTTATATAGCGATAAAATTAACAGTTATAAAGATTTTTAGCGAGAAAGCCCCGATTTTTCGGGGCTTTCTTGCATATTTGAATAAAATTTCAAAAGGTAGTTTCATCGATCGTTTTGGGGAAATTTACGGAACTGTAAGGACTCGAACTATCACCAACCAAATATTAAAAAAATCAGGCACATAGAAATAAAAATCTATGTGTCTTTTTTTTATACATAAAGCCAATCGTTTTGAAAATAAGCGGTTGGCTTTTTTTATTTAACATACATTTATAAAATCAAAAAATGAAAGGATGATAAGCAATGATTAAAGTAAAAGTTAAGTATGTAAACAACAACACAGAAATTGAATTTCCCATTGATGAAAGTAATTTGCTTTCACAGCTTCAAACACTATTTAAGGATGAAAATGACAAACAATTTTCAAAAAGTACGAAATTCTTAATAGATGAAGTTATTGAACCAAGAGGTTTGTCTGTAATAAAAAATAGTGTTGTCAATTTAGATGAGCTTAATTATCTAGCGAAAAGAATGGATAGCTTTGTGGAATTCTATATCATCACATGGCAGATATGCATATTCCGTTTTTTCTTTAAACTTGATACCAACGATTGCAACGCAGTCTTTATATACATACAAAGGGAAGACTTGTCCGTCATATACATCTTCAAGTGGAACATCTATATTTTCAAACAATAACCCATATTCGGTTATTCCTGTTCCTGAATTAATTAATTCTCTGCCAACTGAAGCAAAATCAGTTTTTTCCATTTCTTCTTCGCTCATACCTCCGAGCTTGTTCATTAAATGAATTTTACCGATATTCTCCTTACTGCTGAAGTCTTGAATCAATGTATAGTGCTGTAGATTAAAAGTTAGGTTAATTAAATCCTTCATTTTATTCATTCCAAAATAATTTGCTGTCGCATAAAATTGTTTAAACTAAAGGCTAGGAGCATAAATGGAACGGTTCTAAGTACACAGTTACCATGACAGACAGTAATAAGGTGCTGTCAGACTACAGCTTCAGCGGAAACGGTCTTAAGTTTTCAAAGGACGGCAATAAGCTGACGATTACAGCAGATGAAGCTCCAAGCGGTACTGTAAAGGTTACAGCAGATAAAAAAGAGTCAAAGCGTAAGTCGATTATCACATGGACCGATGAAATATACGATCCTGATTCTGAGGATATTCAGGATGTTGTTACCTATGGCGAAAGCGTGAACGATCCTGTTAAGGCGTTTTTGAATGTAAAGGTAAGCTACGGCTCTATAAAAATTCAGAAGTCATCTGAGGACAGCAAGGTTTCAGGAATCTCCTTTACCATTTCGGGAAACGGAGTAAACAAGACGGTGCAGACAAACAGCAGCGGTGTTGTTCAGGTAGACAATCTTCCTCCCGGAACATATACAATTACAGAGCAATTGTATGATAAATATGTGCCGCAGGAAGCTCATAAGGTTACCGTTGTTGGCGGTCAGGTGTCAACAGTATCGTTTAATAATAAGCTGAAGCGAGGAAAGCTGACTGTAACTAAAAATTCAGAGGACGGTCTTAATCAAGGGGTTAAATTTCATTTGTACGGTACATCTTTATCAGGAATAAAGGTAGATGAGTATGCAGTTACAAATGCAAACGGAATAGCAACTTTTAATGATATTCTGATAGGCACAGGCTTTACCCTTGAAGAAGTTGATACAGCAATACGCTATGTTATTCCAAAAAGCCAGACATCAGCCGTTGAGTGGAATAAGGTAACGAATAAGACAGTTGCAAATATTCTGAAAAAATTCTGTGTTACAGTAACTAAATCAGATATAGAAACAAAATCCCCTCAGGGTGACGCATCTCTAGCAGGGGCAAAGTACGGAATATATAAAGGGGATAAGCTGATAGACACCTATACCACAGACGCAAATGGTCAGTTCACAACAAAGTATTATGTTTGCGGTGATGACTGGTCAATCAAAGAAATCTCACCAAGTGAGGGATATCTGCTTGACGAAAAGTCTTACCATGTAGGTGCAGAGGCAAAGCTGTATACAGTTGAGTATAACAAGACGAAAAATGATGTAACTGAGCAGGTCATTAAGGGCAATATTTCAATTATCAAGCATACGGATGACGGCAAAACTCAGATAGAAACACCTGAAAAAGGTGCAGAGTTTAAAGTGTATTTGAAATCCTCAGGAAGTTATGAGAAAGCAAAGGACACAGAAAAAGATCATCTCATTTGCGATGAAAACGGCTATGCTCAGACAAAAGATATGCCATACGGCATATATACTGTTCATCAGGTAAGCGGATGGGAAGGCAGAGAGAAAATAAAGGATTTTGATGTATATATAGCAAAAGACGGTCAGACCTACAGATACCTCATAAATAACGCTAACTTTGAATCGTATATAAAGATAGTAAAGACAGACTCTGAAACAGGAAAAACTATTCCGTATGCAGGGGCAGGCTTTCAACTGTATCGTCCTGACGGAAGTCTTATCACTCAGACCTTCACATATCCAACGCCTACAACTATAGATACCTTCTATACAAACAGCGAGGGTTATCTTGTAACTCCTGAAAAGCTGGAATACGGCAGCGGATATTATCTTATCGAGGTTCAGGCTCCTTACGGATATGTGTTAAACAGCGATCCTGTGTATTTTGATGTAACTGAAGAAAACTCGCATGATGAAAACGGCTTGACTATTGTAGTTGCAAAAAAGCCTAATAAGCCTCAAAAGGGAGTAATCAAAATATCAAAGGACGGAGAAGTATTTTCATCAGTTACTGAAACAGACGGTATATATCAGCCTGTATATGAAATCAAAGGCTTAGAGGGTGCAGTATATGAAATAACTGCCGCTGAAGATATTGTAACTCTTGACGGAACGGTTCGTGCTAAAAAAGGCGATGTCGTTGATACCGTTACTACAGACAAAGATGGTAAGACAGTCAGCAAAGAACTTTATCTCGGAAAATATGAGGTAAAGGAAATTACGGCTCCTTATGGTATGGTATTAAATGATAAAACAAATAAGGTAGAGCTCACCTATGCAGGGCAGGAGGTTGAGATAACAGAAACAGAAACAAGCTTCTACAATGAAAGACAGCGTGTTCAAATTGATCTGAACAAGGTTATGGAACAGGACGAAAAGTTCAATATAGGCAAGAACGGAGAGATAACAGCAGTATCATTCGGCATTTACGCAAGCGAGGATATAACTGCCTCAGACGGAACTGTTATTCCAAAGGACGGTTTGATAGAAATAGTATCCTGCAATAAAGACGGTCAGGCAGCATTTGCTCAGATTACTGTGGTATACTGTGTTCTGAAAAAACATAAGTAATTAAGGAAGTCAGAATTGATGACAGATAAGGTTTATAGCATTTCAGAAATCAGAGAAATAGTTGCACCTATAGCTCAAAAGTACGGTGTAGAAAGAGTTTATCTGTTCGGCTCTTATGCCAAAGGTACAGCAAATCCCAATAGTGATGTTGACTTGAGAATCGAAAGGGGTTCACTTAGAGGTCTATTCGCTCTAAGCGGACTCAGGATCGACCTAGTAGAAGGTTTAAACAAAGAAGTGGATTTACTGACAACGGGAAGCCTTGATAAAGAGTTTTTAAACAGAATTAAAAATGATGAGGTTTTAATATATGACATACAGCTATTTCAAGAATCGGATGTCAATATGAATTCAAATCATGGTATGACACTTTAAAAAACAGAATAAATATACAAAAGGACTTACAAAACTGCAAGTCCTTTTTGTATATATGAAGGGGGAATTATATGACAACTATCTATATCCGCAGAATCTTAAAGCTACAGCAAATTTATGGCTGTGGGGGTTAAAGGATTTTGCGATTTTATGTATTGCCGCACTTTTATCATTACTGATATTAGTGCAGATTAGATTTTTTATCCCGGCGGTTGTAACTCTGTGTTACGGATTTTTGACGATACGTCTGGACGGCTACGCCGGGGATATTTATTATATCTCGCGTTAGTGGTATATCTTTTTTGCTAAGTATTTCCAGCAACGGTGACGTTGCATCCAGTTCACGCATTCGTAAGTGCGTGGATTTTTGCTTTATATCTTGCGTTAGTAGTTGAACTTTTTTGTTAGCCCATTTAAGTTAGTAAAAAAGATTTTTAGCGAGAAAGCCCCGAAAAATCGGGGCTTTCTTGCGTTAAAAAATCTATGAAAATGAATAGTTTTTTATAGATGCATTTTGCCAAATTTACTGAACTGTAAGGACTCGAACTATCTCCAACCAAATATTTGAAAAAATCAGGCACATAGAAAAAATCTATGTGTATTTTTGCATTGTTGGGTGATTTTTGCTAAGTGTACTAAAAAAGTATATACGCATATTTTTATTATTCCGCTTGATTTAATATGTTAAAATAAGTATAATTAAAAATGGTATAGAAACAATCTTATTGGAAATGAGATGACATTATAGCATGAATAATATTCATCTTGAAACATTTATACGCATTGTAGAGGCGGGAAGCTTTAATAAAGCAGCAGAGGAGCTGTATATTACCTCAACTGCTGTTATAAAGCAAATTAATCTTCTGGAAAATGACGTAGGTGTGCAGCTCTTTGAACGGACACATCGGGGACTTAAATTAACAAAAGCAGGGGAGTCACTCTATAAAGATGCGAAATATATCATTACATACTGTAATGAAGCTGTGCGTCGTGCAAGAAGTGCTATGATGGAGAAAAATTCAGTTATTCGCATTGGTACGTCTCCTATTACTCCTGCTCAGATATTGACTGATTTGTGGCCAAAAATTCACGAGCATTGTTCAGATATCAGTTTTCAGCTTGTTCCTTTTGAAAACACTCCGGAAAACGCAAAAGAAATACTCAAAAATCTTGGTCGGAATATTGACGTCGTTACAGGCATTTTCGATGATACTATGCTTGAAGTAAGACAATGTGCAGGTCTTGAGATCACAAGAGAACCGCTGTGCTGTGCAGTATCAATATACCACCCGTTGGCTGGTAAAGATAAGCTGACTGTGCAAGATTTATACGGTGAGAATTTATTGCTGATGCATCGTGGATGGAGTTATTATGTAGACAAGCTTAGAGATGAATTGACTGAAAATCATCGAGAGATAAATATTGTTGATTTTGATTTTTACGATATTAGTATTTTCAATCGCTGTGAACAGGAAAAAGACGTTTTGTTAGTTATAAAAAGTTGGGATTGCGTGCATCCGATGATGAAAGTTATACCTGTTGAGTGGGAGCATAACATACCGTTTGGTGTGCTGTATTCAAAAACGCCTTCGCCGACAGTAGAGCGATTTCTTATGGCAGTAAAAACTGTAATTGAACAGAAGCAGTTATAACCTATGGTTTAAACTGATGAACTAATAGAGACTTCTTATGAAGTCTCTATTAGTTTATAATATAAAGTATAAACAAAATATATTAAATTTAAAACTTAGGAGGAAAATTAAAATGGAGTATACTTTATTAAACAATGGTGTTAAAATGCCGATGGAGGGTTTCGGAGTTTTTCAGGTGCCTGATCCAAAGCAGTGTGAGCAGGCAGTTTTGGACGCTTTGTCTGTGGGATATCGTCTTATTGATACTGCCGCTGCATATATGAATGAAGAAGCTGTGGGTTCGACTATTAAAAAGAGTGGCGTTCTGCGTGAAGATCTGTTTATTACGACAAAGCTATGGGTTCAGGATACAAGTTATGACGGAGCGAAAAAAGCCTTTGAGGCTTCACTTAGTAAGCTGGGCCTTGAATACTTAGACCTTTATTTGATTCATCAGCCTATGGGCGACTATATTGGCGCATACCGTGCTATGGAGGAGCTTTATAAGGAAGGACGTATTCGTGCTATCGGTGTATGTAACTGTTATCCACATGTACTTGCAGATATTTGTGAGACGGTCGAGGTCACACCTGCGGTAAATCAGGTGGAACTACATCCATTTTTTCAACAGGCAGACGCACTGGCTTTTATGAAGGAATACGAGGTACAGCCTGAGGCGTGGGGACCTTTTGCTGAGGGAAAGCATGGTATTTTTACAAATCCTATACTTACTCAAATTGGTGAGAAATACTCAAAAAGTGCCGCACAGGTAGTTTTACGTTGGAATGTGCAGCGTGGCGTAGTAGTTATTCCGAAATCTGTTCACAGAAGCCGTATGGAGCAGAATTTTGATATATGGGATTTTAAGCTGACTGATGAGGAGATGAAGTCAATTTCTTCGCTTGATCTCGGTCACAGCGAAATTGTCAACCACTATGATCCTGCCTTTGTAAAAATGCTTCATAATATGAAGATTCATGAATAATACAATATTCAAGGAGGAATTTATTATGGCAAAAAATCTGATTATCTACTACTCACGCAAGGGCGAGAACTATTGGAACGGAAGTATTAAAAACATTGAAAAGGGCAATACCGAGATAGTTGCAGAGTTTATCCAAAAAGCAGTCGGAGGCGATTTGTTTAAGGTTGATACCGTTAAACCTTATTCGAGTGATTATATGACCTGCACTCGTGAGGCGCAGGATGAGTTACACTCAAATGCACGCCCTGAATTAAAACAGTATCTTGATGATATTTCGGATTACGACAATATTTTTGTTGCAGGTCCTTGCTGGTGGGGGACTTACCCAATGGCAGTTTTCTCACAGCTTGAAAGGCTTGATTTCACAGGCAAAAAAGTTTTGGCGGTTATGACTCACGAAGGCAGCGGACTTGGTTCTTGTGAGCGTGATTTGAAAAAGCTGTGTTCAGGTGCAGTTTTTGGTAAAGGTCTTGCTGTTCACGGTGCTGATGCTGCGAAGTCGGAAAGCATTGTTGCTGAGTGGGCGAAGAAAGCAGTATAAGGGGAATATGAAAATGAGTAAAGATGTAGTTATTTTAACCGATGCAGGACAGATAAGTTAAAGTAGAGGAGGATTGATTGTAATGCAGTTTAGTTTAAGTGAAAAAAAGTTTTATCGTATATTATCAATAGCTCTGGCATTTGTTATGCTGTTTACACTTATAAATGTGAATAGTATACCTGCACAGGCAAAGGACAACAAAAAAATTGTAATATTGTATTTTAGTGCAACTGGAACGACAAAGGCAGTAGCTAAGAAGATAAAAAAGAATACAAATGGAAAGCTGATTGAGATCAAAGCTGCTGACGCATATACTTCCGCTGATATTGATTGGGCAGATGACAACAGCCGTGTGACCAAAGAGCATAATAGTGCGTCATCTCCTGCAAAAAGCAGTGTAAGACCAAAGATAAAAAATCTTAGTGCAATTAAAAAGGCGGTCAAAAAAGCAGATGTTGTTTATATCGGATATCCGATATGGTGGGGAGAAGCACCTCATATTGTATATACTCTTGTTGAGAATATCAGCTTAAAAAAGAAAACAGTTATTCCGTTTTGCACATCTATGAGCAGTGGACTGGGAAACAGCGCAAAAAGTCTTAAGAAAAATGCTATCGTTTCTAAGAAAACAAAATGGCTTAAGGGTCGGAATTTTTACGATATACCGTCTCAAAAGAAAATAAATAAATGGATCGAGGCTTTAAAAGTTAAAAAAATCTAATTATGATGCAGTGCATTTAATTTTCTTTTTATTTGGAGGTTTATTATGAACGATTTCACATATCAATATCCCGTTAAAGTTTATTTCGGTGAGAAAGCAGTCCAGAAAAATCTATCCTCAGAGCTTTCCAAAGTCGGACAAAATGTAATGCTTGCATACGGCGGCGGTTCAATAAAGAAAAACGGCATTTATGAAGAACTGATTGAAATTCTTAATAATGCAGGAAAAAACGTTACAGAGTTAAGCGGAATTATGTCTAATCCAACCTATGCTAAGGTGCAGGAGGGTGCAAGGCTGGCGAGGGAAAACAATATTGATTTTATTCTTGCTGTAGGGGGCGGAAGTGTTATAGACTGCTGCAAAATCGTTTCTGCACAAGCAAAGCTGGATAAAGATATATGGGAGATGGAATACACCGAGCAAAAAAATCCGACAGAATTTATCCCGATGGGGGCTGTTGTAACGGCGTTTGGAACAGGTGCAGAGATGAATAACGGAGCAGTTATTACTAACGAGGAAAAAATGCAGAAATCTGCACTTTGGGGTGCGTTCTATGACTTTGCAATTCTCGAACCGGCATACACTATGACTATGCCAATTAAACAGGTTGTTTCAGGCTCGTTCGACGCTCTTTCTCATTGTATGGAAACCTATATGGGCTCGCCGAGAGAGGTTAATCTATCAGACGAGATAAACGAGGCTTGTCAACGTAATATCATACGCAATTTGCGAGCTACTCTGAAAAATCCGCAGGATATTACCGCAAGAAGCGAGCTTATCTGGGCAGCGGCAATGGGCGAAAACGGTATTTTGAAAATCGGAAAGGTAACAGATTTTCAGGCACATATGCTTGAGCATCAATTGGGTGCTTATACTGATTGTAATCATGGGCAGGGTCTTGCGGTTATTCACCCGACCATCTACCGTCATATGCTGCCTGAGGCGGCTCCGCAGTTTGCAAGACTTGCGGTAAATGTGTGGGATATTTCTCCTTATGGTAAATCTGACGAACAGCTTGCAAATGAATTTATTGACGCACTCTCAGCGTTTATAAAAGAGGTCGGACTTCCGACAACATTTACTGATATGGGCATACCTGATGATACTGACTTCAAAGCGATTGCCGACAGCACCGTTAAAACGGCTGGCTGTTGCAAGAAATTTACCAGTGGAGAGCTATTGGAAGTTCTTAGCGAATGTAAATAAACAGATTATTAAATTATTAAAAAGAAATATATTAAGTTTAGTTATAACTTTTAGTATGAACTGATGAACTAATAGAGACTTCTTAAGAGGTCTTTATTTTTTTATAATATAAGTGTATAAATAAATTTTAGGCTATAAATATTGAAAGGAGTAATTTCTATGATTTTGCGTAAAAAGCTTACAATACTTCTTCTGATAGTGGCATTGATATGTCCTATGGTCTTTAGTGCTGGAAGCGTGCAGGCAGCAAGTAAAGTGAGACTGAATAAGACTAAGATCACCTTAGTTGTAGGGCAAAAAAAGAAACTGAAGGTAAAAGGCACTAAAAAGAAAGTAAAGTGGTCATCAAGCAAGAAGTCTGTAGTATCAGTATCAAAAAAGGGAGTAATTAAAGCTAAGAAAAAAGGAAAGGCAGTTATTACCGCTCGTGTTGGAAAAAAGAAATTAAAGTGCAAGGTTACAGTTAAGAAGAAAAAATCAGCTTTGTCTACTACGCTGGCAACCACGAGATTTCCAACTTCTATAACAACAACTGCCGGCATAACTTCCGGTATGATAAATCCAGATGCAACTACATCTGCTATTGAAAGCACAGAAACACCATCGGAAAGCAAGAGTCCAACTACTACACAGCCTACTACAGCTTCTACATCATCAGGAGATGTGGATAATAACACGGATTCTATAGTGTATATGACAACTGATATTTCCTCTGACGGTTTAATGGCAGCATATAAGGCTTTAGGCGTTGAATTGACAGGGAACAATATTGCTGTCAAGCTATCTACAGGAGAACCGCCTGCAAGCAATTATCTTGACCCGAATCTGATAAAAGATCTTGTTCATCATGTTGATGGTACTATTGTCGAGTGCAACACGGCTTACGGAGGTTCACGTTCTGAAACGGCTATGCACTATCAGGTGGCTAAGGATCACGGATTTACCGATATTGCAGACGTTGTAATAATGGACGAAGACGGTTCAATGACAATTCCGGTAAACGGCGGAAATCGGCTTTCCGAAAACTATGTAGGCAAGCATTTCGCAGATTTTGACGGGTTCTTGGTTCTTTCACACTTCAAGGGTCATGCAATGGCAGGCTTTGGAGGAGCGATAAAGAATATTTCAATAGGTATAGGTTCTAAAGAAGGAAAATGTCTGATACACACAGCAGGACAAAGTCATACCAGCCCTTGGGGAGGTAATCAGGATGCATTTTTGGAATCAATGGCTGATGCAGGAAAATCTGTAGTGGACGCTTTAAACGGCAACATACTGTATGTCAATGTTATGAATAGGCTTTCTATTGACTGCGATTGTGACGGTAATCCGTCGGAGCCGGATATCCACGATATTGGAATACTTGCATCAACAGACCCTGTTGCACTCGACCAGGCGTGTGTAGACCTAATCTACAAGGCAGAAGGCAATGCTTCTTTTGTGCACAGAATGGAAGGACAAAATGCACAACACGTTTTGGAGGCAGGCGAGAAAATAGGTCTTGGAAACAGAAGTTATAAGCTTGTTTCAATAGATAATTAGAGTTAGAGGGAGCAATTTGTATGGAGATATTAGAAGTTTTACAGCGTGAATTTGTTTATCTGCGTTACTATTTTGTGCTTCAGCTTAGTCAGATTGCTCCTTATTATGTGCTGGGTATTGTACTCGGCAGCGTAATTTCGGTATTTGTCAAGAATCGTATACACGGCTTGTTCCGTGCATTAGGAAACAAAAAACTAGGTGTACTTGGAGTAATTCCTGCAAGTATTCTCGGTATTGCTTCGCCTCTATGTATGTACGGCACAATACCTCTGGCGGCATCGTTCTCAAGAAGCGGTATACGTGATGATTGGCTGGCAGCGTTTATGATGAGTTCTATTTTGCTCAATCCTCAGCTTATTCTGTATAGCACTGCTTTGGGCAGTGTAGCTTTGACAGTCAGACTGGTATCCTGCTTTGTATGCGGAGTTGTTGCAGGACTTTTGATTAGATTATTTTATAGAAATAAGAGCTTCTTTAACTTCACAGGTTTTGATGAGCCGCATAATCACGACACAGACCCGAACCTATTTCTAAGACTGCTTAAAAATATCGGAAGAAATATCAAGGCAACTGCTCTATGGTTTCTGATCGGAGTATTGCTTTCGGTGCTATTTCAGCGGTATGTACCGGCAGATTCGTTTGCCAAGCTTTTTGGAGAAGGAAACGAGGGATTTGGTGTGTTAATGGCGGCGACTATCGGTGTACCGCTATACGCTTGCGGCGGAGGAACTATTCCGCTTTTAAGGGAGTGGCTCTACTCAGGTATGAGTATGGGCAGTGCTGCAGCATTTATGCTGACTGGTCCGTCTACTAAAATAACCAATCTAGGTGCGCTTAAAATCGTACTCGGTGTAAAGCGGTTTTTGCTTTATTTAGCTTTTGTTATCGTATTTTCACTATTAACTGGATTTATTGTTAATATTGTGATATAAATTAATAAGGAGGATTTTATTATGTCTAATACAACAATTATCAGAACAATAGAAAAACCCCGTCTGTCGGTTAAAGTACAGACAATAGCAACTATTTTAGCTATCGCTGGAGCGGTTGCTGTTCCGCAGTTGTTTCACTTGCTTGGTGCAGTTTCTGGGCTTGGAACGGCTCTTGGCGAAACATTCTTGCCAATGCATCTTCCGATTATTTTAGTCGGTCTTCTGGCAGGTCCATATGCCGGAGCAATTTCAGGATCGCTCGGGCCTATTATGAGCTTTGCACTTTCAGGTATGCCGGGAGCTGTTATGCTGCCGTTTATGATGATTGAACTATGTGTGTACGGTCTTTCGGCAGGACTGCTCCGCAATGTAAAGATACCAACAATAGGAAAGGTTTTAGTTGTACAGGTTGCAGGTCGTGCGATACGTGCGGCAGCTATTTTGATAGCAGTTTATGCTTTTGGTAACGACAGTATAAAGGTAGCAGCTATTTGGAATAGTATTAGCACAGGTGTTTTTGGTCTGGCACTCCAATGGGCACTTTTACCATTAATAATTTACCGTGTGGAAAATATTAAAAATAAAAATACAGGTGATTAATATGAAAAAAGTAATTGCATTATTTACAAGTTTATTTATAGTTGTATCTTTTACTGCGTGTAGTCAGAATACTAATGACAGTTCGTCAGATACTTCATCTGAAACAAGTACAAGTAAAGAATCACAAACAGAAAATACACCCAATGAAGCAACCGCTGAAAATTCAGAAACAGTGGGCAGTAAATCCTTAGTAGTATATTTTTCGGCAACGGGAAATACCAAGTCTGTTGCAGGTTATATCGCTGACGCAGCTAACGCTGATACATTTGAATTGATACCTAAAGAACCATATAGCGATGATGATCTGGATTGGACAAATGAGAAAAGCCGTGTATCACGTGAGCATGACAATACCAATTTGAGAAATGTAGAGCTTACTTCAACTACTGTTGAGAATTGGGAAGACTACAAAACTGTATTTATAGGTTATCCCATCTGGTGGGGGACTGCCGCATGGCCGGTAAATGGATTTATTACTGCAAACGATTTTACCGGAAAAACTGTGATACCGTTTTGTACTTCGTCCAGTTCCGGAATTGGTGAAAGCGGAGAGCTTTTAGCAAAGGAAGCCGGAACAGGTAACTGGCTTGAGGGTGAAAGGTTCCAGTCGGGAACATCAGAAGACGATGTTAAGGACTGGGTAGAAGGTCTAGATTTGTAAGAGAAATTATCTGTTTACTTGAAATAGCTTGATAAAATTAACTCTCTTAATCACATGGAAAGTTTACGGTCAGCTTTGCGACTGCATTACTGTTGTTGCCTCAGATTATGTAGGTATGTTTCGGCAAATAATGTGCTAAATAAAGTGAAAATAAGCGTGCAAAAATATTTATTAAAACTATTGACAGGATAAGTTAGTAAAAAAGATTTTTAGCAAGAAAGCCCCGATTTTTCGGGGCTTTCTTGCGTTAAAAAAGCAATAAAAATGAATAGTTTTTTTATAGATGCATTTTGCTAAATTTGCGGAACTGTAAGGACTCGAACTATCACCAACCAAATATTTGAAAAAATCAGGCACATAGAAATAAAAATCTATGTGTCTTTTTCGTATCTAAAGCTAAATAATTAATGGAATAATTTATTAAAGGTGTAGATGCTTTGAATTATTCGTTTCATATTCCTCGAAACTCTTTTTGATCTGTAATAGGAACCTTTCGGCAATCGGTGTGAAAGTCTGATATTTGTTCCAGATCAGAAAGAGCTTTGTTTCCAATTTCGGAGAAAGCGGTCGGAAGATAAGTCCGCTTTCCGGGGATGTGCCAATCAACCTTGCAAAGGTAAGCTGATAGCCCAGTCCTTCTTTCACAAACACCGATGCATTATAAGCAAGCCGGAACGAACCCTCCAAATGAAGTTCATTTATGCGTTCGCCGCACCACTTTGCAATATCGTTTTTCCAACTTTGTTCTGAAGCAAAAAGCGGAAGCCCGATTAGATCTTCAGCGGTAACCGTTTCCTTTTTGGTAAGCGGTGCGTCATACGGCATGATAACTCCCCAGATATCAGACTCCGGGAACGGAATATAATCATATTTTCGAGCGTCAGGAGTATCGCATAGAACAGCAAAATCCAAAAGCCCTTTATCGAGTTTTTCCGTGACTTGCTCGGTATCGCCACTGGTAATGTGATAGTTGAGTCCCGGATAAACGGTTTTCAGTTTTAGAATATCTTTTGCAAGGTATCGAATTTGATAGGACTCTGCTAGCCCTAAAAACAACTCGCCGCCGGTGATGTCATCCAATGACAAAAATTCTTTCTCGATTTTATCCGCCATGGTAATCAGATCTTCTGCTCTGTCACGAAGGAGTAACCCTTCCTCGGTTAGCGAAATACTGAAACTATGCCGTGTAAACAGCTTCTTCCCAAGCTCGTCCTCCAAAGCTCGCAGCGTCCTGGATAGTGTGGGCTGTGTAACATGAAGAATCTCCGCAGCCTTTGTCATATTTTCTTCTCTTGCGACGGCAAGAAAATACCTTAAAGTACGAATTTCCATATAGAACCTCCATAACGGCATTGATATTCGCAAATTGAATATCATGATATTCATTATAACTATTAGCAAATAAAATGTCAAGGTGTTATACTGTAAGTGCAAGAAAAAAGCCACTTGCAGAAAGGATGACACAATGAGAGAACAATTTGAAAATCTTCTCGTGGGGATGGCCAATGCAGGATGTACCCAGGAGGAAATCAAAGGAGCAGAACGGTTCGTGAAAGCTGAAAGTTATCAGGAACTGACAAAGCACCTTAGAAAATGCCGCGCGAGCCTGCTCGATAGTATGCACGAAAGCCAAAAACGGGTAGATTGTATGGATTATCTTATACGTCAAATCGAAAAATCACTTAAGAACAAAGAAAGGATGGCAAGATCATGATTAAGAAAGAAGAACTGAGACTGACAATGGAATGGGACAAAACATTCCCCAAGAGCGAGAAGGTCGATCACAGCAAGGTGACCTTTGTTAATCGTTACGGAATCACTCTTGCAGCAGATATGTATGTACCGAAAGATGCAATTGAAAAGCTTCCTGCAATTGCTGTCTGCGGACCTTTCGGTGCGGTAAAAGAACAGTGTGCAGGGCTGTACGCACAGACGATGGCGGAACGGGGATTTTTGACAATCGCTTTTGATCCGTCCTTCACGGGCGAAAGCGGCGGGAATGTTCGCTATATGGCGTCTCCTGACATCAATACCGAGGATTTTATGGCAGCGGTCGATTTTCTGTCCCTGCATAATAGGGTTGATCTGAATAGAATTGGTATTATCGGTATCTGCGGTTGGGGCGGTATGGCTCTGAATGTAGCTGCTCTCGATACGAGGATCAAAGCGACGGTTGCTTCCACTATGTACGATATGACACGCGTCAACGCCAACGGGTATTTTGACGGTGAAAACAGCGAGGAGGCTCGTTATCAAAAAAAGGCGGCAATGTGCGCACAAAGGCTTGAAGACTTAAAGTCGGGCGAAAATGCACTTGGTGGCGGCGTTGTCGATCCTCTGCCGGAGGACGCGCCGTTTTTCGTAAAGGATTATTACGATTATTACAAGACTAATCGTGGTTATCATGTCCGTTCTTTGAACTCTAACGGTGGCTGGAACGTAATTGGCTGCGAATCGTTTATGAATCAGCCGATTCTTAAATATAGCAATGAGATACGCAGCGCTGTTCTGATTATGCACGGTGAGAAAGCACATTCCTGCTACTTCGGCAAGGATGCATACGCAGCCATGACGAAGAATAGTAAGTACACGGACAACAAAAAACTTCTGATTATTCCGGACGCTGTTCATACCGATCTGTATGACGGCGGTGGAAAAGATGCCATTCCATTTGATAAGCTGGAGAGTTTCTTTACGGAATATCTTAAGTAAAACTAAATCAGGCGCGATTGGAACTATCAGCGCCTGATTTGTAAAATGAGTTGATATGATGAGTATATATATTTTGTACGAGTGAGAAAGGGAGATGTATATTTTGACATTAGAAGAAGTGATAAAGTGTTTTAATAATGACATCAATGCCGACGAAGAAAAGCAATTAAGTTCTTGTGAATTATTTCAGGAAGCTATAAAAATCACTATGGAAATGAATTCTCAATACCATACGCCAGAGGAACTTAGAAAAATAATGAGTAGGCTTATTGGAAAAAAGGTTGATGATACATTCCGTCTGTTCCCACCGTTTTATACTGACTTTGGAAAGAATATCACGATTGGAAAAAATGTTTTTATAAATTCAGGATGTCATTTTCAGGATCAGGGAGGAATTACAATCGGGGACGGCACATTGATAGGTCACAATGTTGTTCTTGCAACAATTAATCATGACCTTGATCCGAAAAAAGAACGTAAAAATCATTATGCGCCTATTAAAATTGGCAAGAATGTTTGGATAGGTTCAAATGCAACTGTCTTGCCCGGAGTTACGATTGGTAATTGGGCTGTGGTTGCTGCGGGGGCTGTTGTAACAAAAGATGTTCCGGATATGACAGTGGTGGGAGGTGTTCCTGCAAAGCTTATTAAAACCATTGTTCCCGAAGAATAATCAGATTTTAATATTTAGATAGGAGAAGGCAGATATGAAAAAGACAAAAAATATAATTATAAAATTAACAACATTAATGCTTGCAGTTATATTAATGTTAGGTTCATTTGCAGTACAGGCAAGTGCAGTTTCAAAGAAAAAGACCTTGATAGTATATTTTTCAAGAACCGGCACAACTAAAGAAATTGCAAGAAAGATTCAAAAATTAACGGGAGCAGACATTGTAGAGATAAAAACAAAAAAGTCTTATCCGTCAGACTATAATGAATTGCTGAAAGCTGCACAGGAAGAACAGGATAGAAATGCACGTCCTGAGCTTGAAACAAGAATTACTAACTTCAAAGACTATAAATCAATTATTATAGGCTATCCGATTTGGCTGGGAATACAGCCAATGGCAATCAATACGTTTTTGGAGAGTTATGATTTCAAAGGAAAAAATGTAATACCTTTCTGTACCAGCGGAGGCAGTGGAATTTCTGACAGTATCAGAAGTATGAGAAAAATATGTAAGGGTGCAGACTTTGGTACTGGACTTAACGCAACAAATGCAGGCAATAAAAAACTGAAAAAATGGTTAAAAGAAAATAAGGTAACCTTAATAAGTTCTTCGCCTAAAGTAATATTAAAAATCAATAAAAAGAATGTAACTAAAAAGATTTATTCAGTTAATAAGGGAAAAAAGGTAACACTAAAAGCAAGCGTTAGCAACTTAAAAGGAAAAAAGAAGATCAAATATTCTTCCTCTAATAAAAAAGTTGTTACCGTAAATGCAAAAGGTATCATAAAAGCAAAGAAATCTGGTACCGCAAAAATTAAAGTTACGGTTAATTCCAAAAAGAAAAAGCTAACAGCATGGACTAAAATTAAGGTCGTGAAAAAAACTTCGTCAAAGCCAAAGAAGATAAACAAAAATATGAGTAATAAAAATACTATTGCTAATACCCAGAATGATAAAACTACGGATAATAATACATTAAACGATAATCCGATGGATAGCACCACTCAGAATAATAACAATCAAAATAATAATACATCCAATAATACTCCAAACAATAACAATAACACGACAGATAGTAATGTTCCTGATAATGATGTCGATGATAATATTTCGGATAACAATACTCCAAATGACAATGGAAGACAGACAAATATTTTAGTAGCCTATTTTTCATGTACAGGTACTACAAAAACTCTTGCAGGGTATGTGGCAGAGTATCTTAATGCGGATTTGTATGAGATAGTTCCAAAACAGCCATATACTGATGAAGATTTGGCATATTACACAGGCGGAAGAGCCGACAAAGAGCAAAATGACCCGTCGGCACGCCCTGAAATCTCCGGCTCTGTTGAGAATATGGAGCAATATGATACTATCCTGCTTGGTTATCCAATTTGGCATGGGCAAGCTCCAAGGATTATCAGTACTTTTTTGGAAAGCTACGATTTTTCTGGTAAGAATGTTTTGCCATTCTGCACATCTCATAGCAGCGATATAGGTTCAAGCGATACAAATTTGCATTCACTTGCGGCAAATGCAAGTTGGCTTAAAGGTAAGAGGTTTGCATCAGAAACCGCTAAAGAGGAAATCATACAGTGGGTGAAAGAAAAAGGTATAGAACCTTTTGTATCTGAAAACGGAGGAATACAAATGGAACGAGTCTTTAACTTTAAAACAAAAACGGTAACATTAAACAGCGGGTATGAAATGCCGCTGAATGGAATTGGTACTTACAGCTTGTTAACGATAGAATGTATCTTACGGTTTGTCCAACTGGTATATTGAGGAACTTGAAGAGTTTCTGCCACAGGTAAGCATTACTCCAGCAGTGGTACAAAATGAAATACACCCGTATTATCAGGAAAGTGAAGTTATTAAATATATCCACAATCTAGGAATTGTAGTTGAGGGTTGGTATCCTCTTGGCGGACGCGGACACACAGCTGAGCTTTTAGGTGATGAGGTAATATCGAAAATTGCCAAAGCTCATTTAGTTAGTTCGGCACAAGTGATTTTAAGGTGGAACTTACAAAAAGGCGTTATAGTCATTCCCGGTTCCAGTAATCCTGATCATATAAAGGAGAACACAGAGATTTATGATTTTGAATTAACAGATGAAGAAATGGAACAAATCAATGCACTTAACAGGAATGAAAAGCACGATTGGTATTAGAAAACAGTTTATAATTCAGGAGGAAACATTATGAAAAAAATAGCTGCCGTTTTTATGACGCTGATGATTTTGCTCGGACTAACTGCTTGCGGCAGTAATTCAAAGCAAAAAGAATCTGGAAAATCTATAGATAATAAAGTTACATCACAGGAAAAAGATATTGTAAAAAATGAGGATACCATAACAAATAATATCTTGATAGCATACTTTTCAGCAACGGGAACAACAAAAACGATTGCTAAATATGCCGCAGAAATTCTGAATGCAGATATTTATGAAATCGTTCCAAAACAGCCATATACTGATGAAGATTTAGCATATTATACTGGCGGAAGATCAGACAAAGAGCAAAACAATCCGTCAGCACGCCCTGAAATTTCCGGTTCTGTTGAGAATATGGAGAAGTATGATACTATCTTACTCGGCTATCCTATATGGTATGGTCAAGCACCGAGAATTATCAGTACTTTTTTGGAAAGTTACGATTTTTCAGGCAAGACAATTTTGCCATTTTGCACATCTCACAGCAGCGATATAGGGTCAAGCGATACAGATCTGCATACACTTGCGGCAAATGCTAATTGGCTTAAAGGTAAGAGGTTTGCTTCAGATACTTCCAAAGAGATAATTAAAAAATGGTTAGATTCTAATAAATTAATTTCAAATGCCGACTCGGAAGTTGGCGTGTTTGATTTTGAAAGTCATACAGTTATGCTTAACAGCGGATATAAAATGCCTATTATGGGTCTTGGCACTTACAGTCTTTCTGACGATGAGTGCTATAACTCTGTTACCGCTTTGTTAAAGTCCGGAGGCAGGTTGATTGACACGGCATATATGTATAAAAATGTGAACTATCACCAACCAAATATTTTAAAATAAGGCACATAGAAGTAAAAAAAATGTGTCTTTTTTGTATTCAAAAAGCAAATTTCATTTTGCTTTCTATTTATTATATAATTCATTTGCTTTTATTGACTTTATCATATATAATAAAATGAAAATATAAAAGGTGAATAAAAGTGGGGATTTAAAATGGAATACATACAGGTTCAGCAGATCGCAAAGGATACTATTAAATTTGCAAAGAAAAACATTAAACCCGGAATGAATTTGCTTGAAGTAAGAGAAATGTGTGAAGAAAAAATGTTAGAACTTGGAGCAGATTCATTTTGGTATTGGGATATCGGTGCATTTGTGTTTGCCGGAGATGAGACAACGGTCTCTGTTTCAGGAAAACAATATACTACAAGTAATCGTATTATTGGTGAGAACGATATTATAACCATAGATTTAAGTCCTCAAAAAAATAATATTTGGGGAGATTATGCAAGGACAATCGTTATTGAAAATGGTATTGTTGTTGAAAGTAGAGATGTAAAAAATGTAGAGTGGCGAAATGGTTTGATTATGGAAGATAGATTACATAAAGAATTATTAGATTTCGTGAAGCCAGAAACAACATTTGAAGAATTGTATTTCCATATTAATGAAATGATAACAAAGCATGGATTTATTAATCTTGATTTTATTGGGAATTTGGGCCATTCTATTGCTAATAATAAGGATGACAGAGTGTATATTGAGAAAGGAAATAATAAAAAGCTCAGTGAAGTATCCTATTTTACTTTTGAGCCGCATATTAGTGTTCCGGGCTCAAAGTACGGATATAAAAAAGAAAATATTTATTATTTTGAAAATAGGAAGCCGATTGAATTGTAGATTTATAAAAATTTGATATTAATTATTAAGCCTGCTGAAATAAATCAGCAGGCACTTTTCATTTTTCTTGCATTTTCATCAGCTTGTATTCAATACTGTCAACCAGAGCCTTAACCGAAGCATTGATAATATCTGTTGACGCTCCTACTGTAGTCCATACGTTTTGACCGTCGGTAGATTCTATCAGAACCCTTACTGCCGCTGCTGTTGCAGACGCCGTATCAACAACTCTTACTTTGTAGTCTATGAGGTTTATATGCGACAGAACGTCAGGATAATATTCTGCAAGTGCGTTCCTGATTGCCTTGTCAAGTGCATTAACAGGACCGTTACCCTCGTCTGCTGCCATTTTGCACTTGTTTGAAACCTTTACCTTCACCATAGCACAGGCAGGCGATTCTCTGTCGCCCTCAGGTTCTGTAATTACTTTGAAAAATTCAATATGAAAAAACGGATTTAATAGACCTAAAAACCTTTTTACTAAAAGCTCAAAAGATGCGTCTGCCGCCTCGTATTGAAAGCCCTTCTGCTCTTGAAGTTTAAGCATTTCAAGAACGTCTGTGAGAACAGGCGAGCCCTTCTCAATATCGGGAAGAAATGTCTTTATCTTAGAAAGTATTGCTGTTCTGCCTGAAACCTCGCTTAGCAGAAACTGACGTTCATTTCCGACCTCTGAGGGGTCTATATGCTCAAATGATCTCGACAACTTTGATACGCCGTCTATGTGCATTCCGCCCTTGTGAGCAAACGCCGATTTGCCAACATATGAAAGCCCATCTGAAAGAGTTATGTTTGAAAGCTCGGCTATGTATCTCGCATATGAGGTCAGCTTTTTCATAGAGGCTTCCGGTATAACCTCATAACCAAGTTTTAGCTGAAGGTTTGGAATAACTGTCGAAAGACATGTGTTTCCGCATCTTTCTCCAATGCCGATAAATGTTCCTTGAACGCTAGTTGCTCCTCCGATAACGGCAGAGACAGTGTTTGCTACAGCGCATCCTGAATCGTTATGACAGTGGATTCCTATCTCGCAGGATACAGCCTTACAAACCTCTCTTACTATATTTTCAATCTCATGAGGGAAACACCCTCCGTTTGTGTCACAAAGGGCAATGGATTTAGCACCTGCTTTTTCTGCAGTCTTTATCGTCTCAATTGCATACTCGGGGTTGTTTTTATAACCGTCAAAGAAATGCTCTGCGTCAAAGAAAACAAACTTCCCCTTGTCGGTGAGATACTTAACCGTATCGTAAATCATATTGAGGTTTTCTTCAAGGGTTGTGTTAAGTATCTTAGTTGCGTGAAGATCCCAGCTTTTTCCGAAAATTGCAACATAGTTGCATGGCACTTCTGCCATTACGTTTACCGATTTATCATCTTTGACATCTGTGTTTGCTCGTCTTGTTGAGCCGAATGCGACAATTTTAGAATGTGAAAGCTCAAGGCTTTTGCTTGCTTCAAAGAACTCCTTGTCTTTCGGATTTGAGAAGGGGTTTCCGGCTTCGATAAAATCTATGCCGATTTCGTCAAGCGCCTTTGTAATCGCAATTTTATCCTGAACCGAGAAGTTCATATTTTCACCCTGAGCGCCGTCACGCAGGGTTGAATCGTACATCGAAACTCTCATATATATTCTCCATTCTTAATTTATCAAACTTATCAATCGTCTATCTCAATTTCCATTATCTGATCGTTTATGTCTGCTCCGGCAGGAACCATAGGAAGTACATTTATATCCTTATGTATTCTGCAATCAATAAGACACGGTCTGCCCGATTTAAGAGCCTTTTCAAGAACGCTCTTTATATCAGATTTCTTTTCTATAACATAACCGTCTATTCCAAACGCTTCGGCAAGTTTCATATAGTCTGTTTTCCTGTCAATATCAGTTTCGGAGAAATGCTTTTTGTAAAAAAGTCTCTGCCACTGGCGAACCATTCCAAGAACATTGTTGTTAAACACAAGCTCTATAACGGGTATGTTGTGTTTTTTAAGAGTTGAAAGCTCGTTTAAGTTCATAAAAAAGCTTCCGTCGCCTGCGATATTTATAACAGGTTTGTCGGGATTACCTATTTTCGAGCCAATCGACGCTCCTAAACCGTAACCCATTGTTCCTAAGCCTCCGCTTGAGGCAAACTGTCTTGCAGTTTTAAAGTTGTAAAACTGAGCCGCCCACATCTGATGCTGACCGACTTCTGTAGTTATGACTGCTTTGCCATCGGTTAATTCATCGAGTGTTGTAATAACGTCGCTGGGAAGAACCTCGCTGTCATTTTTAAACGGCTTCATATGAAGGGTATATTCCTTTTTCCACTTTGAAATTTCATTTATCCAAGCACTGTGGTCTTGCTCTGTCAGCAGGCTGTTCAGCTTGCTTATTATGTACTTAACATCGCCGTTTACTGATAAGTATGCGTTTACATTCTTTCCTATCTCTGCAGGGTCAATATCTATGTGTATAATTTTCTTACCCTTTGCAAAGGTATCTGCATTACACAAAACTCTGTCTGAAAATCTCGAGCCGAACACAATAAACAAATCGCAGTTTTGCAAAGCCAAAGCGCTGGTTTTTGTTCCATGCATACCTAGCATACCTGTATAAAGCTCATTTGTATTGTCAAAAGCGCACTGTCCCATAAGAGAGAGAGAAACAGGAGCGTTAATCTTTTCTACAAGTGCTTCAAAGTCATCTTTAGCGTCAGCCGAAACAACTCCGCCGCCTGCATATATAAAAGGCTTTTTGCTTTCTTTGATAAGTTCGGCAACCTTTTCGCACTGCTCATTTATATTATCGGGGTTGTGATAAACAGGCTTTACAGGAGCTTTCTTTTTGTATTCGCAAACAGCGGCGGTTATATCCTTTGGAATATCAATCAAGACAGGTCCTTTTCTGCCTTCGTTTGCAATGTAAAATGCTTCTCTGATCGTGTCCGCCAGCTTGTTTATATCTTTTACTATGTAGTTGTGTTTTGTGACAGGCATTGTTATACCGCATATGTCGACCTCTTGGAAAGAGTCAAGCCCAAGCAGGGAAGTGCCGACGTTTCCTGTTATCGCAACGAGCGGTATTGAATCCATATGCGCTGTTGCAATTCCCGTTACGAGATTTGTTGCACCCGGACCTGATGTAGCGATTACAACGCCTGTTTTGCCGGTTGTTCTTGAATATCCGTCAGCCGCGTGGCAAGCGCCCTGCTCGTGAGCGGTGATAATGTGTCTGATTTTTTTCTTGTACTTATAAAGCGCATCGTAGATGTTTAATACTGCGCCGCCGGGATATCCGAATACAGTGTCTACCCCTTGCTCTAAAAGACATTCGATAATAATATCAGAACCGTTTAATTTCATATTGATCCCCATTCCTGCGTTAAATTTACGCTTGTTTTATAATCTTCAACAAAAAACGCTTCACTCAAAAGCATAAGCTTTAAGAGACGAAGCGAAAACCGTTCGTGTTACCACTCTTATTCGGCAATGGTTTTATGTATATCCATTACCCTCGTAAGCATCAAACAATGCTTTACTCTATAACGGGAGTTCCCGAACAAGCTTACTGAAAATTTCAGCCGTCAGCTCAGAGGTGATAAAATACTGGTCAAGTCTTACTGACTTGCATCGACCGTCAGCTTTCTAAAAAGACTAAAACCGATTCGTCCTCGTCATAGCTTTTATACTAATTTTCATTATATACAAACAAAAAGTATTTGTCAAGAGCTTTTTTACAATAAATATAATGTACTGTTGTAGGTTTACAGTAGATATGTTACAAATGGATAAAAAGAAGAAATGAAATGAAAACGCTGTATTACAGTTAGGTTACGGGAAAAACATAAAAATAGGGAACCTTTTTATTATTAATCTTTTAAATTATATACACTAATTTTTATGCTAGCTATACGTAATACCTGAATTATTGACAATTCATAATATTTGTGCTACTATAAGTATCAGTCCTATAATAACAGTAGGAATAAAATTGACTTGGTTTTAAAATTAAACAGAGATGTAAATTTACTTTGCTATGCGGAGGATTATTATGTCAAGAACAATTACAGATGTTCAAAATGAGATAAGGAAACTAAAAAGGGAAAAGGATATATGTATTCTTGCCCATAGCTATCAGGGCAGAGAAATCATTGAAATAGCTGATTTTGTGGGAGATTCCTATGCGCTTTCCGTTAAGGCTAAAAGTGTTCCGAATAAAATAGTAATAATGTGCGGAGTTCGCTTTATGGCTGAAACTGTTAAACTTTTGTCGCCGGATAAAACGGTTATTTTATCAAATAAAAACGCTGGCTGTCCAATGGCTGAACAGTTTGAAAAGGATGAAATTGAATACATAAAAACGAAAAATAAGAATCTATGTGTTGTTTGTTATATTAATACAACAACTGAGCTTAAAACTGTTTGTGATGTTTGTGTTACGTCATCATCTGCTTTGAAGATAGTTGATAAGTTAGAAGCAAAAGATATACTGTTTATACCCGACATTAATCTAGGAACATATGTAAAGAATAATGTAAAGGGAAAGAACATTCAGCTTCTTCACGGCGGCTGTCCTGTTCACGCGTGTGTTACGGAGAGTGAGGTTTTAAAAGCAAAAGAGGTCCACCCTAATGCGTTGTTGCTGGTTCACCCTGAATGCGTTCCTGATGTGGTTAAGTATGCAGATTACGTTGGTTCGACGTCGGGGATAATGGAATTTGCAAAGGCTTCTGACGCTGATGAATTTATCATCGGTACAGAACAGGCAATCGTGGAAACACTTCAGTTTGAATGCCCTGATAAGAGTTTTTACCCGTTAAGTGTTAATATAACTTGCCGAAATATGAAAGCAACAACTCTTGTTGACGTTTTGAATTGCTGTAAGGGAACAGGCGGAGAGGTAATTGAGCTTGAAGAAGAAACTATGAAAAAAGCAAAGAAATGTATCGACAGAATGATCGAGTTAGGATAGAACGGTTTAAAAGTAGCTACAGGAGTTTTCCTATAGCTGCTTAATTTTTTAACCTTTTTTATAGAGAGCCATTGTGATTTCGCCAGTTGACAAGGATTGTGATATTTGTTATAATAATCTATTATGTGTATAGATTTCTAAAATAAAGATGATTATTTTATAAATATCAGGAGGTTATACGAAGTGGAAGATAAAAATTCAACTGATATGGAAAGTATAACTCTAGTTGACAAAAATAAATCTCATAATATAAACAGCAAGTTTATTAGTGTAAAAAACAGAATAATAAAGTATATAAAGAACAATATTTTGTTTTTGTCATATGTGGTTTTAATGCTTCTTAATGCAACAGTTCTACGCTTTTTCACAGTTAAAAATTACTTTTCAATAAAGCCTTTGCTTGCAGATGCCGCAGTGGTACTGATAATCGGCTTGTTCGGTTATTTTATAAAGCCGAGAAAAAGATTTGTATATTATATGATTTGGCTCAGTGTGTTTTCAGTGCTGTCTATGGCTAACTCGATTTACTATACAAATTATAAGTCGTTTATATCGGTGTCTCTATTTTCGACGGCGTCGCAGCTTGGCGGGGTTATAGATGCCGTAACAGAGAACATTCTTGAAGCTAAGGATCTTGTTTTTTTATTGTCAATTTTAATATATATCGCAATTTACATTTTGCTTAGAAAGAGAAAAACATATTTTGCAAAACTTGATAACACAAACAAAAAAACTTTTAAAAAAACTGCCAGAAACACCTTATTTGTCGGATTGGCGTTTGCAGTATTATTTGTGACAACTTTAACTAAAACTGATGTATCAAGACTCGGAAATTCGTGGAACAGGGAATACGTTTTATCTGCGTTCGGGCTTTACACATATACATTCAGTGATATTGTAACAAGCACAAAGGCTCAGCTCAATGTTGTGTTTGGAGAAAGGGAAAGCGCAGATGCGTTTCATGCTTTTTACGACGATAAGGAAGAAGCTGACCCTGTAAGTGATGATAATAAGTATACAGATATTTTTAAAGGTAAGAATGTTTTAGTTATACACGCAGAGAGTATTCAGCAGTTTACAATGGACACTAAAATAAACGGTCAGGAACTTACGCCTAACCTTAACAAGCTTGCCGATGAGGGTATTTACTTTTCTAACTTCTATGCTCAGGAAAGCGTAGGAACAAGCTCTGACTCTGAGTTTACGTTCAGCACCTCTCTTATGCCTGCTTCAAGCGGAACTGTTGCGATAAATTACTGCGACAGGACTTATGTATCAATACAAAAGCTCTTGAAAGAGCAGGGATATTATACATTTTCAATGCACGGAAACAACGGCTCGTATTGGAACAGATTAAAGTTGCACGAATCTCTTGGGTATGATAAATTCTATAATTACACTACCGATTACGATATCGATGAAACTATAGGGCTGGGGCTTTCTGATAAATCGTTTTTCAGACAATCAAGTGATATAATTGATGGAATTGCAAAGGAGCATAATAAGTTTTACGGAACTTTGATCATGCTGACTAATCACACTCCGTTTACCGATATAGAAAATTACAGCGATTATGAAGTCGATTTTAAATATCAGAGGCTTAACGAAGAAACAGGTAAATATGAAAGTGCGTCGGCTCCGTTTTTGGAGGGAACAAAGCTTGGAAGCTATTTTAAGTCGGTTCACTATGCCGACGAGGCTATCGGTGAATTTATAAACGAACTGGATTCCAAAGGTCTTTTGGAAAATACGGTAGTTGTTCTATACGGCGACCATGACGCTAAAATTAAGGAAAGCGAATACAATTATTATCTGAACTATGACCCTTTCACAGACAGTGTTTTAAGCGAGGGAGATGAGGGATATATCCCTGTCGATGAGTATTGCTACAATATAAACAGACGCGTTCCGTTTATAATCTGGACAAAGGATCACAAGGAGTATGAGCCGACAGAAGTAACCTCTGTAGCGGGAATGTATGACGCTTTGCCGACACTTGGAAATATGTTTGGATTTCACGACGAATACGCTTTAGGACACGACTTGTTCAGCAGCTATGCAAAAGATAATATAGTAGTTTTACCGAATGCAAACTTTATTACTAATAAAATATACTATTCAAATTCAAAACAGGAATACTTTGATTTGGATAAATATGAAAATGTAGTCATATCTATTCCGTGTAATCAGGTTTACGATTACACAAGTGGCTTGCCTAAGCTTAAAGACAACACCGATTTTCTTAACGAGAACAGGATGAATTACACTTCTGAAAAGCTATTGGAAAGGTACAATAATGATGCTGTTGACGAGTTATATATTCAGGAGAGGAGCGAGTATGCCGAGAACAGAATGAATATTTCAAGCTCGATAATATTCCACGATATGATAGCTAAAAGTCGGGAAGCCGCTACGTCAGACGGTACCGATAGCGCTTCAGAAATAAAACAGATCGAACAGAATATTTCAACAAAAGCTAAAACAAAGAAAGCATCTTAAAAAACAATATCCGTAAGCTATATGCTTGCGGATGTTTTCAATAATAAAAAAGAACAGCCGATAATAATATCCGCTGTCTTAACTAACTATTCTTATGCTCTTGTAACCTTTCCGGAACGTAAGCATCTTGTGCATGCGTGAACGTGACAAGGAGTGCCGTTTACGATTGCCTTTATTCTTTTAACATTAGGCTTCCATGCTCTGTTTGTTCTTCTGTGTGAGTGAGATACTGCAGCTCCGAAAGTTACACCCTTTCCGCAAAAATCGCATTTTGCCATACGACTGCACCTCCTTTAATCCTTATTATAATTGCAACTATATTAGTTTAACAGATTTCTTTTTAAATTGCAAGCACTTTTGCAAAATTTCTTAAATTATTCATATTTGACCCTTTACAAGGGTAAATTTTAACTAACTTTTAATTATCATAAAAACTGTTGACAACCAGAGTAAAGTCGTATATAATATTTAATTGTTAATGCTGCTATGGCTCAGCAGGTAGAGCACTTCCATGGTAAGGAAGGGGTCCCCGGTTCGAATCCGGGTAGCAGCTCCAGTTAAGTGAGTGACCGAAGGCACTTTGTCCCTATGTGTGATATTCAAATAGAACAAAGTTTGCTAAAAGGTTGGTAGTATATAATTATTAAAGTACAAGAGCGTTCGGAATTTTTTCGAACGCTTTTCTTGTACCTGATCTTTAATATCTAACTGATAATCTTGGTTTCCTGCACTTGCATTTTTTATATAATAATGATATAATTAATTGTTAATAAACTGAGGAAATATTGCTTGTTTTCAAATAATGTTTATTTAAACATTGGAGATAGTGTGAAAAATTCTTTTCACACAGGAAGGGATACATTCACAGTGCAAAGGTACGGTGATTGATATGAGAATAATAGGTATTGATCCCGGGTATGCAATCGTAGGATTCGGGGTACTTGATTATGCTGGCAGTGATTTTCAGGTTGTGAACTTTGGAGCGATAACTACTGAGGCGCATACTCCGTTTGACTTGCGGATAAAAACTATCTATGACGATATGTGCGAGGTTTTGGATAAGTATAAGCCTGATGAGATGGGTATTGAAAAGCTGTTTTTCAACACAAACCAAAAGACGGTAATAGACGTTGCTCAAGCTAGGGGAGTTATACTTCTTTCTGCTATTGAACGAGGAATAAAGGTTTGTGAATACACACCGCTACAGGTAAAGCAGGCGGTGGTAGGGTATGGCAGAGCCGAAAAAAAGCAGGTTCAGGAGCTTACACGTTCTATGCTAAGGCTAAAGGAAGTTCCAAAGCCCGATGATACAGCAGACGCACTTGCGCTAGCTATCACGCATGGGCATTCGTCAAATTATAATTTAAAATACGGAGATATAATATGATTTACAGCGTAAAAGGAAAACTTATTCACTGGGGTCAGGATATCGCAGTCATAGAATGCGGAGGAGTTGGATATGCTTGTAATACGACACTGTCAACTATAAGTCAGATTCAAGGAACGCAGGGTGATGTAACACTCTACACATCTATGGTCGTTCGTGAGGATGATGTTTCGCTGTACGGCTTTGCAACTCTTGACGAGCTTAACGCATTTAAGCTTCTAACGTCGGTATCTGGAGTAGGACCTAAAGCGGGGATCGCTATTTTGTCTGTGTGCGATCCTCAGTCGTTTGCGCTTGCCGTTGCTTCGGGTGACTCTAAAATGTTCACAAAAGCAAAGGGCGTTGGTCCAAAGGTGGCACAGAGAATTGTTCTGGAGCTTAAAGACAAGGTTTCAAAGGAAGCGGCGCTTATGGGTGAGAACGTCAATGTTGATTTTTCTGCTGTGGGCAAAGGAAATGCCGCAGAAGCAATATCGGCTCTTGTTGTTTTGGGGTATTCTCAGTCAGAGGCTGCTAGGGTTATTTCTGCGATTGACCCTGAAACTTCTGTTGAGGAGATGATAAAGCAGGCTTTGAGAGGTCTTGCGGCAATGTAGAGAAATATTATTAAAGGGGAGATAATTATGCCTGGTGCAATTACACATATAGCAATAGCGGATAAAATTATTGAGCTTTTGGGAGATGAAAAGTTTGATAATATTTCGTTATTTTATTGTGGCAGCATAGGACCTGACGCTATTCATGCCAGACCGGGTTTTAGCAGAAAGGATAAGAAAAAGACTCATCTTAGAGAGGGGATAAGAGACGCTGAGTTTTTAACTGACGAAAATCAGGAGCTTTTTCACAAGAGAGTAAGCGACTTTATAGATAAAAGGATTTACAAAGGTAATAAATACAACGATTTTTTAAAGGGATATGTGGTGCATTTACTTAGCGACGAGCTTTTTATGAAAACTGTTCGTTTAGAATACATAAAGGCTATGAACGGTGAGGAAACAACAGAGCATGGCAAGGAGTTTTTTGACGGCTTTATGTTTGATATGGACGACATTGATTATCGTCTTGCGAGGGAATATCCTTTTTCAAGAAATGTTCGTGAGGAGCTTTATACCGAATGGGGATATTCAGTTGACGGTCTGCTCGCTCATGAAGAGCTTTCGGGAAGCAAATGGTTTGTGTGCAATAAGTTTTTTGATAATAAGAACCAAGAATATAAAACTCCTAAGTATATTACATATCAGAGAATGCTTGAATTTATTGAAGAAAGTTCAATGAACATTGTTGTGCAGCTTTCCGATGACAGATTATACAAAAGTTTATTTTAAACAGAAGTCTTTATTAGAAGTCTTCAAACATAAATATTAATGAAGGAGAAGAAATATGGGAAGATTATTTGGAACTGACGGGGCAAGAGGAGTAGCGGTTACTGAGCTGACCTGTGAAATGGCAATGCAGATCGGCAGGGCTGCTGCTATTGTTCTGACTAAAGAAAAGAGGCACAAGGCTAAAATACTGATAGGAAAGGATACACGGATATCAAGTGATGTTCTGGAATCGGCTCTAATAGCCGGAATTTGTTCTGTAGGGGCAGACGCTCATAAGCTGGGAGTTGTTCCCACGCCTGCTGTTGCAATGCTTGTAAACAAGTATAATGCCGATGCAGGAGTGATGATTTCAGCTTCGCATAATTCTGTTGAGTTTAACGGAATAAAGTTGTTTGCAGGAACAGGCTTTAAACTTGACGATAAAATTCAAGAAGAAATTGAAGAGCTTATACTTGACACGCCGGAAAAAATCGAGCTTTCAAGTGGCACAAAAATCGGCAGAGTTTATGAAGAAAAGAACGCTGAATGGGATTATGTCAGATATATTATGAAAAATGTCGGCTGCGATTTTAACGGTATCAAGGTTGCAATCGACTGTGCAAACGGCTCTGCGTCATCGTGCGCTGTTAAGTTATTTCAGGGCTTGGGAGCAAGCTGTTACTTTATAAATAACACTCCTGACGGAACAAATATTAATGATAACTGCGGTTCAACTCATATGGAGAGGCTTTGCAAGCACGTTGTGGAAAATAGGTGTCATGTCGGTCTTGCCTTTGATGGAGACGCTGATAGATGCTTAGCTTGTGATGAAAAGGGCAATATCATAAACGGAGATAAGCTTTTGGCAGTTTTCTCTAAGTATATGAAAACTAAAGGAACTCTTAATCACAACACCTGTGTTGTAACGGTTATGACAAACCTTGGGTTTTTCAAGTATGCAAAGAGCGATAATATAATTGCGGCAACTACAAACGTAGGTGACAGATATGTTCTTGAGGAAATGCAAAAGGGCGGTTATAACTTAGGCGGAGAGCAGTCGGGGCATATAATCTTTTTAGATGAAGCTAACACAGGCGACGGAGAGCTTACGGGAGTTAGGTTCTTAGAGGTTATGGTAAACACAGGGGCAAAGGCGTCTGAGCTTGCGTCTATTATAGAGGAATATCCCCAGGTGCTTGAGAATGTTACTATTGATACGAAGTATAAGGGTGTATGGTCACAGGAGCCTGAAGTGAACAGGTTTATTGAGGACTACAAGGAGAAGCTCGGAGACGACGGCAGAATACTGGTTCGTGAATCGGGCACAGAGCCTCTAATTCGCGTAATGATCGAGGGTAAACATCTTGGTCTTATCACAGACTATGCAAAGACAATAGCTCATGCTTTGGAATTTAAGTTTGGAGTAAAATAACCTTTTATTTTAAGGATTTTATAAATGAGAGTAGCAGATAAGTGGAAAGACTATAAAATAATAGATACATCAACGGGCGAAAAGCTTGAAAGCTGGGGCGGAAAAATACTTGTCCGACCCGATCCGCAAATTATATGGAAGTCAAAACACAGGTCAAGTATGTGGAAAAAGGCAGACGCAGTTTATCATCGCTCAAACAAGGGCGGAGGAGAGTGGGAATACAGAGCAATGCTCCCAGATTCGTGGAATATTTCTTACGGCAGACTTACTTTCAATATACGTCCTACAGGCTTTAAGCACACGGGACTTTTCCCCGAACAAGCGGTGAACTGGGATTTTATGTCCGATAAGATAAGAAACGCAGGCAGGGAGATAAAGGTTTTGAATCTTTTTGCATACACAGGCGGAGCAACTCTTGCCTGTGCTGAGGCAGGAGCTTTAGTTTCTCACGTAGACGCCTCAAAGGGAATGGTACAATGGGCAAGAGAGAACGCTGCGGCTTCTAACCTTTCAGACAAGCCTATACGCTGGCTTGTAGACGACTGTGAAAAGTTTGTGCGCAGAGAAATCAGACGTGGAAACCTTTATGACGCAGTTGTAATGGATCCACCAAGCTATGGCAGAGGTCCGAACGGTGAGATCTGGAAGCTGGAGGACTCGATTTACGACCTTGTAAAGGTATGCTCGGAAGTTTTATCAGATAGTCCTTTGTTCTTTTTATTAAACAGCTACACGACAGGGCTTTCGCCGTCGGTTATGGCATACATCTTAAACGATATACTTGTAGAAAAGTTCGGCGGTAAAGTAGTTGCCGATGAGATTGGCTTGCCGGTTGAGGCTACAGGCGGTATTCTGCCATGCGGTTCAACTGCAATCTGGGCAACGTGACGTTGCATCCAGTGCCGCCTTTGGGAAGTTTGCATAATGTATCACTTTGTACAACGGCGGATTTTACTTTGAAATAAAGGATAATGATAAGTTCCTGCACGAGAAGCCGCCTATTATAGTTTGCCAAATGTTAGACAATGCACTACGGCGGGATTTTACTTTTAATAGAACCTTTCATTATTGTAAGGTTGTATTCGGTACTGCTTTTGGGAAGTTATAAGATATAGGATAGTATTATAAACGGTATGTTAGACTTTGATAGGAGATAAAAGAAATGAAAAAGACTAAAAAAATAGTTTTAATTATTCTGGCTTGTATTTTGATTATCGGAATTGCATGCGTTACATTAACAAGGGCGTATTTGAAAACATGGGAAGTTTCTTATGGCTTTAAATTAGTCAAAAACATTGTTCTGGACGACCCTGATTATTACCATTTGAAAAAAGGCCGCTATTGCGGTGAGGGAGGCTCAAGCTGTAACCATTGGATAGGGTATATATACTACAATGATGATTTCACAGCCGAACAGGCAATGGAGAAAGCAGGTTTCAAGGAAACAGGATATACATGGTATGACGGAAAAACACATACAAAATATAGTTTTGATTATGAAGATGCTATTATTGAAAATGTATCAGATTTTTCCGGTGGACATTTGTTGGAGTATCACGTTATAGGCGTTCTATAATTGAATACATATTAATATTTTGGAGACAAATATGAGTTTTTTATATGCTAGAAATATAACCTTTTCATATATAAATGATTTTGATGAAAATGAGAGCGCTAAAAAGACAACGGTGTTTCGCAATTTGAACTTTTCTGTTGAAAGAGGAGAATTTGTTGCGGTGCTTGGTCATAACGGAAGCGGAAAATCTACGCTTGTAAAATGCTTTAACGGCATAAACATTCCTGAGGAGGGAGACGTAATTGTCAACGGTTATAACACAAAAGATGACGAGCATTTGCTTGATATTCGACAGTCGGTGGGAATGGTTTTCCAGAACCCGGACAATCAGATAGTGGCTACAATCGTTGAGGAAGACGTTGCCTTTGCGCTTGAAAATATGGGAGTAGAGCCAAACGAGATCCGCAGGCGTGTTGACGACGCATTAAAAACCGTCGGTATGTATGAATACCGTGAACACGCACCTCACAAGCTGTCTGGAGGGCAAAAGCAGAGGGTCGCAATAGCAGGGATACTTGCTATGCGTCCTGACTGTATTTTACTGGACGAGCCTACCGCAATGCTTGACCCGAACGGACGAAAAGAGGTTTTAAAGACGATTAAAATGCTCAATAAGGAGTTTGGGGTTACAATAGTGCTTATAACTCACTATATGGACGAAGCGGCACAGGCTGAGCGAGTAGTTGTTATGGACAGCGGAGAAATTGTTATGAACGACACTCCGAAAAAGGTGTTTTCAAGAGTCGAGGAGCTTAAAAATATAGGTCTTGATGTTCCTCAGGTGACGGAGCTTACACATATGCTTATTGACGAGGGTATAAGCCTTGATTCAGAGATAATTACAGAGGACGAATGTGTTGAGGCGATTAGAGCACTTTTTAATTAATTTAAAAGTTTTCGGTCAAGCCTTTTTCAAAAGGCTTGCGGGTCAAGGGCGGAGCCCTGTCGCTGACGAGACGTCAGCGAAATACCCCTTACTTAGTGCGCTCCGAAAGGGGTGAATTTAAAAACAGTCCGGTGGACTGTTTTTAAAGAGGGGAAGCCCTGCAAGAGAGGGCTTCCCATAAAAAATTATACAAATTAATTAGTATACAGGATCGGTGATTAAAATATCAATTATAAAAACAGAGAATTTAACATACGTTTACGGCGAGAAAACTCCGTTTGAGCATACTGCCGTAGACAATGTAAGTATAGATATAGACGAAGGCGAGTTTGTCGGAGTTATCGGGCATACGGGAAGCGGAAAATCGACTTTGATACAGCACTTCAACGGTCTGCTCAAGGCGACTAGCGGAAGGATTTTCATAGATAACGAGGAACTGCTTTGGGACGATAAGAAAAAGCTTAGAGAGATGCGATTTAAGGTAGGTTTGGTTTTTCAGTACCCCGAATACCAGCTTTTTGAGGAAACGGTTTATAAGGACATATCTTTCGGACCTAAGAATATGGGTCTTGATGAAAATGAAATTGACAGGCGAATTAGAGAAACCGCAAGGCTTGTAGGGCTTGATGAGAGTATTCTAGAAAAGTCTCCGTTTGAGCTTTCGGGAGGACAAAAGCGCAGAGCCGCTATTGCAGGAGTTATGGCGATGGAGCCTAAGGTGCTTATTCTTGACGAGCCGACGGCAGGGCTCGACCCAAAAGGCAGAGACAGGATATTGGGTCAGATAAAGGAGTATCACGAGGAAAAGAAAAACACGGTAATGCTTGTATCTCACTCAATGGAGGACGTTGCAAAAAATGCTACAAAGATACTTGTTATGAACAATTCAAAGCTGTTTTGCTATGATACTCCTGTTAATGTTTTCAAAAGAGCAGACAAGCTTGAAGGTATGGGACTTTCTGTTCCTCAGGTGACTAAGGTTTTCAATCGCTTAAAGGCTATGGGAGTACCCATTAACGATGATGTTTATACGGTTGAGTACGGCAAAAAGCTGATTATGAAGATGCTAGGCAAGCAAGCGTAAAGTTTTTTGTAAAAGAAAGGAATTGCTATGATAGAAACAAACGACTTTGACCTTGAAAACAGAATAGTTGCGCCGGAGGTTATAAAGGCAGATACTACTGACGATGTAGATTTGAATTTAAGACCTAAAACGCTTGACGAATACATCGGGCAGGAAAAGGTTAAAGAGAATTTAAAGATATACATTGAAGCGGCAAAAAAACGAGGAGACACTCTCGACCATGTACTTTTATACGGACCTCCGGGACTGGGAAAGACGACTCTTTCGGGTATAATAGCGCACGAAATGGGAGTTAATTTTAGAGTTACATCAGGACCTGCTATTGAAAAGCCGGGTGATTTGGCGGCTCTTTTAACTAATCTCCAAGAGGGTGACGTTCTGTTTATAGATGAGATACACCGTCTTTCAAGAGCCATTGAGGAGGTTTTATATCCTGCGCTTGAGGATTTTGCCCTTGATATAATTATCGGCAAGGGACCAAGTGCGAGAAGTATCAGGCTTGATTTAAACAAATTTACACTTGTCGGGGCAACAACAAGGGCAGGACAGTTGACGTCGCCTCTGCGTGACAGGTTTGGTGTTATGCAGAGACTTGAATTGTACTCTAAAGAGGAGCTTTGCGATATTATAATGCGTTCGTCTGTTATTTTGGGTGTAGCCTGCGATAAGGACGGCGCTTATGAGCTTGCTAGCCGTTCAAGGGGAACGCCTAGAATTGCAAACAGGTTTTTAAAACGTGTTCGTGATTATGCCGACGTTATGGGCAACGGCAAAGTGACAAAGGAAATAGTTAAGATAGCTCTTGACAGAATGGAAGTTGACGATTTAGGATTGGACGGTCTTGACCGCCGCCTGCTTACTATGATAATTAAGGGCTATAGCGGAGGACCTGTCGGATTAGATACTTTAGCTTCTGCTATTGGCGAGGAGGCTGTTACCATTGAGGATGTATGCGAGCCTTATCTGATGCAGTTAGGTTTTATTGCAAGAACTCCGAGAGGAAGATGTGCAACAGACCTTGCGTATAAGCATCTCGGTCTGCTTAAAGATGGTCAGACAACATTATAGTATTGCGAGGAAATTTATTTGAAATATAAAAAAGATTTACAAGAGGTGAAACGATTTGCTTAAGGATATTACAATAGGACAGTTTTTTCCGGGCAAATCAGTAGTTCACCGATTAGACCCCAGAATGAAAATAATACTTACTGGAATATTTATTGTTCTTTTGTTTATGGCAAAATCAATAATTGCTCTGTCGGTTGGAATTGTTTTTATGCTAGGTGCGTTTTTGGTATCAACAATTCCGTTTAGACTAATGTTAAAAAGCATTAAGCCTATTATTCCGATTATAATTTTCACAGCCGTATTGAATTTGTTTTTTATAACAACAGGCGATACGCTTGTACATTTTTGGATAATTAAAATAACAACAGGCGGAGTTAAGACGTCAATTTTTATGGTTGTAAGAATAGTGTGTCTTATAATTGGAACTTCGCTTTTGACATATACGACGTCTCCTATTGCGCTTACCGACGCTATAGAGCGTCTTTTATCTCCACTTAAAAAGATAAAGGTTCCAGTGCACGAGCTCTCTATGATGATGACGATAGCCTTGAGGTTTATACCTACCCTTATTGAGGAGACGGACAAGATAATGTCAGCACAGAAGGCAAGGGGAGCGGATATGGAAACAGGCTCGATAATTCAAAGAGCGAAGGCTCTAGTTCCTATATTGATTCCGCTTTTTGTATCGGCATTCCGCCGTGCAGAGGAGCTTGCAATGGCAATGGAGTGCCGTTGTTATCACGGTGGCGAGGGAAGAACAAGACTCAAACAGCTACACATTGCGACTAGGGATTTTATTGCATTGCTTGTGACCGCTGTGTTTTTAGCTGGGGTAATTTTAATTAACAGGATAGTTTGATAAGATGGTAAATTACAAGGTTAAAATGGCATATGACGGAAGCGCCTATCACGGCTTTCAAAGGCAGGAGAATGCTATTTCCGTTCAGGAGGTCGTTGAGGAGGCTTTAAAAAAGCTTTTTTTGCAGGATATTACTATTTTCGGGTGTTCAAGAACAGATACTGGCGTTCACGCTAATGAATATTATTTTTCATTTCAGTGCGATGAAATAAATATAGATAACAGAGGGATAATATTTGGTCTTAATTCAAAGCTGCCGGATGATATAGCGATACTAAGCTGTGAAGAAGTCGATGAAAGCTTTCACGCGAGATATGATTGCATAGGAAAAGAATATAAGTATTTGATTCACAACAGTGAAATTAAAGATCCCTTTTTGCGGACCAGGATATATAAGTATTGGTATCCTATTGACGAGAAGCTTCTTGACAAGGCGGCAAAGCATTTTGTTGGTAAGCACGATTTCAGGAGCTTTTGTTCAAATGCAGATGAAAAGGAAAACACCGTAAGAACAATACACCGATTTGATGTTGAGCGAAACGGCGACAAAATAATAATGACAGTATCGGGAGACGGATTTTTATACAATATGGTGAGAATAATGGTCGGAACTCTGTTATTTGTCAACGAGGGAAAAATAGATGAGTCTGAGATACCCGAAATTATAGAAAAAAGAGACAGACGTTTTGCCGGCAGAACTGCCAGTGCAAGCGGATTGTATTTGAATAAAGTATATTATTAATAGAATTGTATTATTTTCCGAGAGAGGAAGTGAAAGTGTTATGGATTATGAACCGCAAAAGCCGTTTCAGATGGATATAAGAAAAGAGAGAAGAAAGAAGAAATTTATTCAGAATATAAAGAAAATAGTATTGGCAGGCGTGGTTTTGGTTTTAGCCGGAGCAATTTTCTTTACAAGAGGAATATGGTCACCGTATGTTTATAATATACTGGAAAAAACCCAGGAGACTATTGTAAACGACGGAGAGCTTGCTAAAGGAAACTTTCCTATTGATCTCGGAGAGGGCTCGACCTCATCAACCTTTATTGAGTGCGATGAGGATCTGGTCGTGGCGACTGATACCTATATAACCTTTTACAATAAAAGCGCCGATAAAATAAATTCAATTCAGCATACACTGTCAGAGCCTGTGCTGTCTGCATCTTCAAATATGGTTTTGGCATATGATTTAAACGGATACTCTTTTTCGGTAATGACGAAAAAGGGTGAGGTATTCCAAAAAACACTTGACAATGTGATTATAAGTGCTAAAATAAGCGAAAGCAATTATATTGCCGTTGTAACAGAAACCGACAAGTATCCTTCATATCTGACAGTTTACAACAGTGAGGGTAAGGAATGTTATAAATGGGCGAATGGTCAGCGGATTTTGAGCGTTGATTTTATATCATCAGGCGACGGAGCGATAGTTTCCACTTTTAACACAGAGAACGGTTTGCCTGCGACAACTTTGAACGGAATAAGTTTTAATAATACAGAGCAGCTATTTACAAGCGATAAAATTAATTCGCTTGTTTACGGTGTGCAGAAGATGAGCGATAACAGTATCTGGGCTGTTTGTCAGGACAGATATGTAAAGCTGACATCAGACGGAAAAATAGATAAAGAGTATTTATATAAATCTGAGCTTATATCTTTTTCATCAAATGAGGATAACTTATCCATTGCATTTGAAAGCGTAAGCGAGGACGGAACGTCAGATCTTGTTTTGATTGAATCTGACTCAGAGCCTGTTGAGATAGTTGTTGATGAGAAAATAAAGACGATAAAGACATATTTTTCACATACCTTTGTTTTATCTGATAAGACTATTTCTGCATATAATGCAAGAGGAAAGTCAATTTCTATGGCGAATGTAAAAAACGACTATGTTGATTTTGTGTATATAGACGGAAATATATTCTTTATGGGATACAGAGATATCAATAAGATAGAATTCAAGTATTGATAGACTGTTTTGTAAAAGCTTAACTGAAAGGAAATTTCAAATTGGCACTTTTATATGACATTATAATGATTATAATAGTAATATTGTTCTGCATATCCGGCGCGCGCAGAGGGATAGTAAGAAGCATTGTTATGTTTGTAATACTGATATTATCTCTTTTGGTTGGCTATCTGGCTTCCGGTTTTTTAGCAGAACCTGTTTATGACTCCTATGTAAAGGAACGGGTTGTGAACAGCATAAAAGAACCTATAGAAAACTTTGACACTGCCGAGTTTGTAAATAAACATTTTTTTGATAACAAATTTGGTATAAAAATCAGCGATGAAGAGATAGAAAAGGCTTTAGGAGAAAGCGGAGATATTTCAGAAAGTATATCAAGCTATGCAAAATCAAAAGGTATACCGATTTCAAGCGATACTATTTCAGATAAAATAGATTCGCTGTTTAAAGATGAAGAGGTTAAAAGCGAGGTAGAGAAGTCGTTGCCTTCTTATCTTGTTCCTGCTTTTGATTCCGCAGCGTCAAATGATTCAAAAATGTTTGGGGATATGCTCCGTTCGCTGGCGAAAACTGATAAGAACGAGGCGGCTAATGATTTGACAGAGATTGCGTTAAAGCCTATAATTTTAATTGCTTTAAAAGCCGCTTTATTTGTATTATGTTTTATTGTAATATGGATAATACTCAGAATAATAGTTGCCGTCACAAGGCTTGGTAAGAACAAAGAGACGGGCGGAATTAATACCGTACTGGGAGGTCTGCTAGGAGCTGTTAAAGGCTTGTTAGTAGTTTTTCTAATAACCGCAATTATCAGTGTAGTATTTCCCGTGTTTTCACTTGCAGACTCAGAAAGCTCGTTTACTCTTAGCGAGACGGCAATCAATAATTCTGTATTTTTGAGAATAATGAATGATATATTAAATTAGATTTTAACTTTAAGTTACTAAAGACGGAAATGAACTTTAGTGATTTTTCGAGAACATCATAAACAACACAAGAAAGGATGGCAAAAACCAATGATGATGTGTACCAGATGCAAAAAAAGACCGGCAGTTGTGTTTATTACCGCAATGCAGGGTAATGAAAAAAAGAACGAGGGACTGTGTCTTGTCTGCGCAAAAGAAATGGGCATAACACAGGTAGATGATTATATGAAGTCAATGGGCATTTCAGAGGAGGATCTAGAAAACTTTTCTGATCAGCTTATGGATATAAATGACGGAGAGGATTTTCAGCTTGGCGGAAGTGATATGCTCCCGAATTTTATTAACAGCTTCTTCGGAAACGCTAATTCGAACAGTATGAAAAACCCTGATGACGACAGCTATACTGTTGATGATATTAAAAGGAAAAAAAGACAGAATAAAGCTAAGGAAAAGGAAAAAGAGGATAAGAAAAAGAAACTCAAATACCTTGATAATTACTGCACAAACCTTACTGAACGTGCAAGAAACAACGAGCTTGACAATATAATAGGACGTGACAAGGAGATTGCCAGAGTAGTTCAGATTTTGTCGAGACGCCAAAAAAACAACCCGTGCCTTATAGGAGAACCGGGCGTTGGAAAGACCGCTATTGCTGAGGGTATAGCGCAGAAAATTGTTTCGGGCGATGTGCCTTTCCATGTTCGGGGAAAAGAAGTATATCTTCTTGATCTGACTGCTCTAGTTGCGGGAACTCAATTCAGAGGACAGTTTGAGTCAAGGTGCAAGGGCTTAGTAGGAGAGGTGAAGGCTCAGGGCAATATAATTTTGTTTATTGATGAAATTCACAACCTTGTTGGAACAGGCGACAGCGAGGGTACTATGAATGCGGCTAACATTCTTAAGCCCGCGCTCTCGAGAGGTGAAATTCAGGTTATCGGGGCGACGACCTTTAAGGAGTACAGAAAGTATATTGAAAAGGACGCGGCGTTAGAGAGACGTTTTCAGCCTGTAACGGTAAATGAGCCTACGCTTGCTGATTCGATTGAACTTTTAGGCGGTATCAGAAAATACTATGAAGAGCATCACAAGGTTAAAATTGACGACGGAACTTTGAGAATGTGTGCAGTTTTAGCCGAGAGATATATAAACGACAGGTTTTTGCCCGATAAGGCTATTGACCTTCTCGACGAGGCTTGTGCCTGCTGTAGTATAAGAAGTCCTGAAATAGAAGAATATGAAACTGTTAAGGCTGAACTCTCACAACAAAAATTGCGTGAGGAAGAGGCTGAAAAGGAAGAAAATCCTGACTATGAGGCAATAGCAAAGATTAAGGCTGATATAATCAGGCTTGAGGAAAAGGAAAAGGAGTTATCTCAAAAGGTTGACAAGGTTAGGGTGACTGAGGAGGATTTGTCTAAGGTCATTGAGCTTTGGACGGGTATTCCTGCTAACAAGGTAGTTGAGTCTGAATATACAAAGATAAGAAATCTAAAAGATGAGTTGAAAAGAAGAATAATCGGTCAGGACGAGGCTTGCGACGCAGTCGCAAGGGCTATAAAAAGAACTAGAGTACAGCTTTCAAAACGCCGCAGACCGGCTTCGTTTATATTTGTGGGTCCTACCGGAGTGGGTAAAACCGAGCTGGTAAAGGTTCTGGGCGAAACTCTCTTTGACGCAACCGAGCCGATCATTAGAGTCGATATGTCGGAGTATATGGAAAAGCACAGTGTGGCAAAGTTAATCGGTTCGCCTCCGGGATATGTAGGCTATGACGAGGCAGGGCAGCTTACCGAAAAGGTGAGACGCCGTCCATATTCGGTTGTATTGTTTGACGAAATAGAAAAGGCTCACCCTGACGTTATGAACATTATGCTTCAGCTTTTAGACGAGGGTAAGCTCACAGATGCACAGGGAAGAACAGTCTCGTTTGAGAACACGGTCATAGTAATGACATCTAACGCAGGCTCGACCTCAAAGGACACAGGCGTTGGATTTAACAAGTCGGACTATCAAATTTCTAAAGAAAAGGCTATGAAAGGGCTGAGAGACTTTCTAAGACCTGAATTTCTGGGCAGAGTTGATGAGATCGTGGTATTCAATCCGCTTACTGAGGATAATTATGCAGATATTGCGGCTCTGATGCTTGATGAGATGAAAGAGCCTCTTGCAGAAAAGGGAATTGAATTCAGCTATGACAGGCAGGCTTGCGAGTACATTGCTCACAAGTCATACAATCAGAAACTTGGAGCAAGAGATATCAGGAGAGTAATAAGAAGCGAGGTAGAGGATAAGATAGCCGAGCTTCTCATTGACGAGCTTAAGATTGAAACTACTCAAATCAAGCTAACTACAAAGACGCTCAAGTCGAACGACGAAAAGACTGAGCTTGCATTGAAAACAAAGTAGTTGAGACGGCAGGTCGTACACAGATATTAAAAAATTAGAAATTTTACTTTAGTTGCACAATTTTGTGCAACTTTTTTGTTTTATACAAGTATTAGTGAGGGAGGAATACTAAGAAAGGAAAGGGCTTGTGCCAAGAAAAAATGTCAAATGAAATTTTAATAGCCGCTTTATCGCTTATAGGAACAGCATTCGGTTCTTTAACAGGTATTTTTACAGCTAACAAACTGCTTTCATATAGAATCGAAAAACTGGAAAAAAGCGTAGAAAAGCTAAGCGAGATATATGTCAGAATGTCTCTGCTTGAAAAAGAGCAGTCTGTGTTAAACCACAGAATTCTTGATTTGGAAAAGTTAAATGTAAAAAGGTCTTAAAGATCAGCAATAAGGAGTAACAAAGCCATTAGTTTTTACATTTAATAATATTGCGGAGACTGTTTTCTATGGTCTTAGCAATTTTGGTCAATGCACGTTGAAAAAGTAAAATATAAAAGGAATGGGGAATTGATATGAAAAATGATAAATTTATCAATATTAAATGTACGAAGTCCACTTTATTAAGAACTGCTCTTTTGATAGTTGCTTTGATAAATAACTGCCTTACGCTTTGCGGACACAGCGTTTTGCCGTTTGATGAAGAAATGGTTACTCAAGTTATCTCAGCGGCGTTTACCGGTGTAACGTCTATTATGGCATGGTGGAAAAACAACAGCTTTTCCGAAGCCGCCCACAAGGCTGACAGTCATTTAAAAGAACTTAAGGATTCAAAAAAAGTTTCTGCGGAATAAAAATTAAGGTATTGAGATGATTCTCAATACCTTTTTTATAAATAGCTTAAAGTATTTAAACTTCCTCAAAGTTTCCCAAAAATTTAAAATAGCTCAAATCCGATCTCAACTCAGCAATAAGCTTTGGTACATCTGGATTTAATATTGAGCCTTCAAAGTCGAGATAGAACTGCACGTCAAAATCCTTTGAAGCAAGAGGCTTATTTTCAAGCCTTACAAGGTTAAGACCGCATACTGAAAACTTTGTAAGAAGTCGGTACAGTGCAGAACGTCTATGAGAAATTGTCAAAGTTACCGAAACTATATTAGCCCTTTTTGAAGAGCACAGCTTATTTGAAACAAGAATGAAACGCGTATAGTTTTTGTCGTTGTTAGCAACATTGGTCTTTACAATTTTAAGTCCGTGTTCTTTAGCACATTCTTCAGAGCAAATACAAGCTAATGGCTCGCTGCTTTCGCTGACCATATGTGCGGCAATAGAAGTGTTTGCGCATTCACGCTTGTAAAATTTATTTTTCTTGATGAATTCAGAGCACTGCATAAGCCCCTGTTCATGGGAAAAAACCTTTTTAATATCAATTTCTTTTGTTTCCGGTCGGCAAGCAAGACAGTGATTGATTTTTACCTTTGTTGAGCAGGCTATGTAGAGATCGTACCTTGAAAGAAGCTCATATGTAGCAGAAACCGAACCTGCCGTAGAATTCTGAATAGGCACGATTCCGTAAGGCATTTCGCCGTTTTCAACAGCTTCAAAAACATCGTCGAAGTCTTCATAGTATTTAATATCTGCGTTTTTTGAAATCTGATAAGCCGCCTGTTCGCTGTAGCTTCCTGCAATACCCGGACAGGCGATTTTCATATTGTCTGTAATTTCAAATTCAGTGTGATCTATATCGCAGTTGTCTGCAAAAAATTCGCTGAACTGCTTTGACTTTCCTATGTCCATAATGGTAGTAAAAAGAGTTTCCGCACAGTTTTGAAGCCCTTCGGGAGATTTTTCTCTTACCTTTTCAATAATTGATCTCTCACGTTCTGATTGAAAAACTTTAAGTCCGTTTTCGATTTTATACTGCGCTACCTGATGCGTTATTTCCATTCTTTTTTCAAATAGCTTGAGCAATTCGTCGTCTATCTCGTCAATACTTTTTCTAAGCTCGTCTAAATACATAAATTCCTCCGAAAATCTATTCTCGGCAAAACCGAAATACAATGGTAATTAATAATATGGTAATTATAACACAACAGATCAAAATTTTCAATATTGATATTGAAATTATTAATCGTTTGTGATACTATATGATACAGAAAAAATATGCATTTTTTTGTGTATAAGAATGGAGAATATTATGATTTTTGAAGCTATCGATATAAAGGTGGATTATAAAAAGGTAGGTCTGAACGGTGATGGCTGCAACCCAATTTTGACGAGCTATTGTACATCTAAGTCTGAGGAGATAGGAGAGAAAAGGTTTCCTGCGGTTATAATTTGTCCGGGCGGAGGATACGACTACAATTCTGACAGGGAAAACGAGCCTGTAGCGCTTAGGTTTTCAGGTCACGGAATAGCGTCATTTGTTCTGAGATACTCTTGCGTTAATAAAAAGTTTCCTACTGCCGCGCTGGAGCTTGCAAGCGCAGTTAAGTATGTAAGAGAAAATGCCGATAAATATCAGGTCAACAAGGATAAGATTTTCGTTCTTGGCTTTTCGGCGGGAGGTCATTTAGCGGCGTCGGTTGCTAATTTTTATGATAAGGATATACTTACAAAACCATTAGGTGTAAAGTCTGATGATATAAAGCCCAACGGCTGTATTTTATGCTATCCTGTTATAACAAGCGACAGTGAATTCACCCACGAAACAAGCATTTTAAATCTTTTGGGCGATGACAAATTAAATGAAGAGGCGTTAAAAATGCGTGAGCTTGTTTCTCTTGAGAATGGAGTGTCAAAGTCTACGCCACCAACATTTCTCTGGCATACTGCCGATGATTCGGCTGTACCTGTTGAAAACTCACTGCGTTATATGACGGCTTTGTCTAAGTATAAAATTCCGTTTGAGGCTCACATATACGAGTGGGGAAACCATGGACTTTCGCTTTGCAATTACCAGACATCGACCGGTGAGCATCATATCGTTCCTGTAAACGAAAAGTGGGTCGAGCTTGCGATAGACTGGATCAACAGACAATAAAACTTATATTTAAATGATCACTTGGACGGCTTTAACAGCCGTCTGTTTTTTTTGTAATTATATATCGTTTTTTGTTCACGATTAAATGAAAAAGTCATATTATATTAATGCCCCTAATATTTATTGTCAATTGACAAAAGGAGGACTAATTAAACAATGCAAAAAAGCCTGATAGCAGTTTCATCTATAACTTATGCCATGAAAGCAAAAAAGCTTCTCAACAATATGGGATTATACTGCGAGATACAAAAAACACCTAAAAATCTAGGCTCGGGATGTGGTTATTCAATAAGAGTCCGTGATGATTTAAGATATATATTTTCAATTCTCGACGCTGAAAACATTGCTCACAAGGCGTATCAGAAGCTTTCTGAGTAGTTTTCCGGAAGGTAAGGTCTGTGTATTAGGTCATTATCCAAAATGCTCGCAATCTTTGCAAAAATACAGAGTTTAAAACTCAATAAACGAAAAAGGAGGTATGCTCTTAACAGAGCGTGGATAAAGATGATATATTTTGATAATTCTGCTACCACCTTCCCAAAGCCGAGCACTGTAATTACAAAGGCTTGCTACTCTTTAAAATATCTGGGAGGAAATCCCGGAAGAAGCGGACACAAGATGTCGGTAAGAGTGGCGGACGAGGTTTATAAGGTAAGGGAAAAGATAGCTCAATTTTTTAATGCAAAGCCTGAGAATGTTGTTTTTACACTAAATTGTACCCATGCGGTAAACTTTGCAATGAAGGGAATAATGCAAAGCGGAGGACATATGATAATATCCTCTCTTGAGCATAATGCCGTATCCCGTCCTGCTTTTGCACTTGAACATAACAGGAGAAATGTAAGTGTTTCTGTAGCAAAGGTTGCGGAAAGCAATGAAAAGACTATAGCAAATTTCAAAGCGCTGATAAGGCGTAATACAAAGTGTATATGTATGATGGCGGCGTCTAATGTTACTGGTGAGATATTGCCGTTTAATGAGATAGCGGCTATATGCCAGAAGCAAGGAATATGCTTTATTCTTGACGCTGCTCAGGGAGCAGGCGTTATGGATATCAAGCTGGGTAAAGGAATAAACTTTATCTGCTGTGCCGGTCACAAGGGTCTTTACGGACTTTCGGGAACAGGTGTGCTTATTTCAGACGGTAAATATCCGCTGAGTACAATAATTGAAGGCGGAACAGGAGCGACTTCACTTGAACTTAAGCAGACAGACTTTTTACCTGAGCAGCTAGAAAGCGGAACGATAAATGTTCCGGGAATTATTTCACTGGGAGCAGGAGTTGATTTTGTAAAAGAAAACGGAATAGATAACATAAAAAGAAAAGAGGACAGACTATGCGATATGTTCGTATCGCAGGTTGGACAGCTAGATAATTTCACTGTTATAAGAGAGGATAATAAAGAATATGCACCGCTGGTTTCGTTCAGCTATAAAAATGCAAACTCATTTGAGGTAACAGAGTACCTTAGTAATCGCGGCTTTGCACTTCGGGGAGGTTTTCATTGCTCTGCTCTGGCACATAAATCACTCGGAACAGTGGAGGACGGACTGACAAGATTCTCACCTTCGGTGTTTAACAGCGAAATAGAAGTTAGAAAAGTAGTAACAGAGCTTAAAAAAGTAAATAATATTGGGATTTAACCCTTGTTAAAATTATATTGGTGTGTTATAATATTTATAGAATTGTTATGTATGTGTGTTTAATATCTTAAATACAAGGAAATTTCTTTTTCTAATAGTTGAAATTAATAGGTAATAATGGATATAGAAATCAAGAAGGGAAGTGAATATTTTGTCTGCAATTTCTGAAGTTTTACAAGCCTTTGTAAGCGTTTTTAAATCAATAACAGTTGTTGATTTGATAGATATGGCTATTTTGTCTTATCTTATTTTTAAGGGTACGCAAATCGTCAGAGAGACAAGGGCAGGACAGCTTGTAAAAGGAATAATTATCATTCTGTTAGGCTACTTAATATCTTCACTTCTTCAATTAAAGACAATGACATTTTTGCTTGAAAACTTTTTCAGATGGGGATTTGTCGCACTGATCATAGTGTTCCAGCCTGAGCTGAGAAGAATTCTAGAAAAAATGGGACGTACTAAGGTTGCAAATTTATCGTTTATAAATTTGGAGAATGAACAGGACCGTTCGGTATGGGCGGGATGTATTGATGCAATTTGCGACGCTGTATCAAATCTTTCAAAGACAAAAACCGGTGCGTTGATAGTTTGTGAAAGAAAGACAAAGCTCGGTGAACAGGTTGCAAACGGGATCATACTTGATTGTAAGCCGAGTGATTCGATTTTCGGTAACATATTTTTCCCTAATTCTCCGCTTCACGATGGTGCTGTAATAATAAGAGACGCTAAAATTTTAGCAGCGGGCTGTTTTCTTCCTACTCCGCAGAAGGAGGAGCTTATTAATAAACAGCTTGGCTCAAGACACAGAGCTGCGATCGGGATCAGCGAGGTATCAGATGCGATAGTAATAGTTGTTTCTGAGGAAACAGGCAACATATCCGTTGCGGAGGAGGGAGAGCTTACTCGAGGCTTCTCTAAAGAAAGTTTAAGAAGGCTTTTGAAAAAACGCTTCATACCTGACGTACCGGTCAAGGATAAGGGCGGATTTGCAAAGAAGGTGAAGAAAAAGTGGAAAAGCGTGCAAAAAGAACAAAAATAACAAAAATTAATTTGGAACATCTTTTTGATAATAAGTTATTTTTGAGGATATTTTCAGTTGTTTTAGCTGTTATTATCTGGGTTGCAATGTCGCTTACTCTTTACCCGACTATACACAAAACGGTTTCAAACATTCCGCTTTCTGTTAATTTGACAGGTACAAAAGCAGAGCGTGAGGGGCTTTCTGTTGTAAAATATGATGTCAGCCAGGTAAGAGCCACCATAAACGGAATGCGTTACGAAATAGGAAACTATTCAAGTGAAGATCTTTATGCAACGGCGGACGTCTCTAAGGTCGACAGATCCGGCGAGTTTGTTCTTGACGTAAGGATACAGTCTAAAAACGATGACGAATTTACTGTTGAAAACATAACTCCTAATAAGGTTACGGTAAATCTTGATTATATTGAATCAGTTGAAAAAGAGCTCTCTGTTGAAGCGCCTGGAGTCAGTGCTTCGGAGGGTTACACATTGACAGAAGCATCTGTGTCTCCTGAAAAGGTTGAGATAAGAGGCCCTAAGGATAAGATCAATTTGATTACCGATGTCAAGGTGAAATTCGACGGAAGGCTTTCTTTGTCTGAATCTTATTCCACATCATCTTCTCAGGTCATTTTATATCAAGGCGATACTGTTCTAGATCAATCGGATATTACTCTTAGCACATATGATTTTCAAATAGATTTTTCTGTGTATATGAGAAAGACTCTACCGTTTTCTGTAGGAATACAGGGTGCTCCTGATAATTTTGACGAGTCTGTTATTGAGTATTCGTTATCAGACGAAAGCATAGATGTTTTGTCTCCGAATAACGATATTGAAGATACAACGACAAATTCTTTGGGATATCTGCAATTAAGGGATATACGTCCCGGCGCAAAATTTGATATGGACGTTAAAACTGAAAGCGGTCAGATAAACGCTTCGGGGATAAGTACGGTTACAGTAAGAGTGAAAAAGAATAATCTCAGCAAAAAGGTCATATCTCTTAATAGTTCGCAGATAAAAATTATTAACAAGGCTGATGACAACAGAGTTGCTAAAAGAACTAATCAGATAACCGATGTAACGATTTACGGTCCTGAAAGAGTTATTTCGTCTGTTAAAGCATCTGATTTTATTGCAGAACTGGATTTGAAAGGTGAATCGCTGAGCGAAGGCTCTTATACAAAATCTGTAACGATATATGCACCCAATAACGGCAAGGTATGGGCTTACGGTTTGTATGACATAACTTTTGAGGTCGCAGAAAGGTAAACTTTATCTATAAAGTCAGCCGAATTTTTAAGCAAAGCGGTTGGTTACAGCCGAAGGATTTAATAACATAGGGTTTTGTCCTTACTGAATTTTTGGGTGGCATTTTTAATGTCACCCATTTTTGTAAATTTATTTGAAAGGCTTAGCTCAATGGAGGTTGAAGGCAGTGCCTGTAATTATATCGGGAATAAAAACTCCGCTAGATGCAAACAAGGATAGTATCTATTCTAAGGCGTTAAAAGCAGCGTCGCTTAGAAGGAGCGATATAAGAAAAATTCAAATACACAAGACGTCCATAGATGCAAGAGACAGAAGCAATATAAGGCTTGTACATTCCGTTTTTTTAGAGCTTTGTGATTCTGAGCGTGAAAAAGAACTGTGTAATAAAAATAAAAATGCAAGCTATTGTGAGAATTTTGTATTCTCACTGCTTCTTAAAAAGGGCAATGAGAACAAAAGGACTGCTGTAATAGGCTTTGGTCCGGCAGGAATGTTTTCAGCGTTAGTGCTTGCTGAAAGCGGGATAAAGCCAATAGTTATTGAGCGCGGAGAGCCGATTGAAAAGCGTATTTCGTCGGTTGATACATTTATTAACGGCGGAGCTTTTAATGAAATATCTAACATACAGTTTGGAGAGGGAGGGGCAGGAACCTTTTCTGACGGAAAGCTTACATCGCGAATAAAGGACAGGCTTTGCAGGTATGTTCTTGAGCGGTTTGTTGAGTTCGGAGCGCCAGAGGAAATACTTACTAAAGCTAAGGCTCATATTGGAACTGACAATCTGAGAAGTATTGTTAAAGCTATAAGAGAGCGTATTCTATCGCTTGGCGGAGAGATATATTTTGAAACAAAGCTTGAGGATTTCACCTTTAAAAACGGTCTGGTTACGGAGATAAAAACAAACAGATTTTCTATGCAGGTCGACGATGTTATTTTGGCGATTGGTCACTCAGCTAGGGATACCTTTGAGATGCTGTTGAGAAAAAATATAATCCTTTCTCCCAAGCCGTTTTCAGTCGGAGTTAGAATAGAACACAAACAAAAAGACGTAGATTTCAGTCTTTATGGAGAAAACGCCGAGAACCCTCTTTTGCCTAAGGGAGAGTATCAGCTTTCAAAAAGAAACAAGGATGGTAGGGCTGTCTACACGTTTTGTATGTGTCCGGGAGGTTATGTTGTTCCGGCGTCAAGCGAGGAAAAAACTGTTGTGACTAACGGAATGAGTGAGTTTTCGAGAAACGGCGAGAATGCAAACTCTGCTTTGGTTGTATCTGTATCATCAAGAGATTACGGTGATAAGTCTCTTGATGGAATGTATTTTCAGAGAGAAATAGAAACTCGTGCATATAAATTGGCAGGTGAGGATTATTCGGCTCCTGCAACGACAGTTGAGGGCTTTTTGAGCTGTGAACCAAGTGTAAAGTCGGATATCAAGGGAACATACTCAAGAGGGTTAAGAGCACTCGAGCTTCGTGATTTGTTTCCGTCGTTTGTAACGGATATGCTGGAGGTCGGGCTTGATGATTTTTCAAAAAAGATGAAGTGCTTTGGTAACGGTAATGCGATTCTCACCGCACCTGAAACTAGAACTTCGTCGCCTGTTCGTATAACAAGAACGGAAAGTTTTCATTCGCTAAGCTGCGAAAATCTGTATCCCTGTGGAGAGGGAGCAGGTTATGCAGGCGGAATTATGAGCGCTGCAGTTGATGGAATTAAAGCCGCTGTGCAAATCATTGAAAATTAAACAGCGGATAATTAACAATAAAATTTCATACTGATAAAGGAGATTGACATAATGTTTGCTAAAATTGACAGCATAGGTCTTTTGGGTATGAACTCATTTGGCGTCACGGTCGAGATAGAAGCTTCAAACGGATTGCCTAAATTTGATATTGTTGGGCAGGCGGACACTGTAGTAAGAGAAAGCCGAGACAGAATTAAAAGTGCGTTTCGTTCAAGCAATATACATTTTCCCGAGCGGTCTGTTACGGTAAATCTTGCGCCTGCTGATATAAGAAAAACACAGTCGTCGTTTGATATGGCGATTTCGGTTGCGGTGCTTGTTGTATCAGGGGTTATTGAGGAGTCGGTGACACAAGGCAAGGCTTTTATAGGCGAGGTATCGCTGGGTGGGGAAATAAGAGATGTAAACGGCGTTCTCCCTATGGTTTTGTATGCAAAAAAGCATGGAGTAAAAGAGATATTTGTACCCAAGAAAAATGCGTATGAAGCGTCGGTAGTCGAGGGAATAACCGTATATGGAGTAAGCACGCTTAAAGAGCTTTTGTCTCACTTCTTATCAGTACCTATCACACCTGAGCGAAAATATATACCCAAGGATGTAGATTATTTCGATTCGCTTGATTTTTCAGATGTAAAGGGTCAGGAAGGAGCTAAAAAGGCTCTTGAGATAGCGGCTTGCGGAGGACATAATGTAATTATGATAGGTTCGCCGGGAAGCGGAAAGAGTATGCTTGCCAAAAGGCTTCCAACTATTCTTCCTAAGATGACCTTTGAGGAATCAATAGAAGCTACTAATCTGTATTCGGTTGCCGGCATTCTAAACCCTGATACTCCGCTGATTACAAAGCGTCCGTTCAGAAGTCCGCATCATACGATCTCACAAGCAGGACTGACCGGTGGGGGAACTATTCCCAAGCCTGGAGAAATATCTCTTTCTCACAACGGTCTTTTGTTTTTAGATGAGCTTGCCGAATTTGACAGAAAAACATTAGAAGCTCTGCGCCAGCCCTTAGAGGACGGTGTGGTAACCATTTCAAGGGCATGGGGAAACATTACATATCCTTGTTCGGTTATGCTTGTTGCCGCTATGAACCCTTGTCCATGCGGATATTACGGACATCCTACCAGAAAGTGCATATGCACTCCAAGTCAGACAGCGAGGTATCTCTCAAAAATTTCAGGACCGTTGATGGACAGATTTGATATACATTTAGATGTTGCTCCTGTTGAGTATGAAAGTATATCGTCAAATGTAAAGTCTGAGACATCGGCTCAGATAAGAGAACGTGTTTTCAAGGCTAGGGAGATACAGAACAGAAGATTTAGAAACACGAAAATCACCTGCAACGCTAACATTACCTCTGATTTACTTCACGAGGTTTGTCCAATGACTGACGGTGCAAACACAATACTGAAAAACGTATTTGAAAAGCTGGGGCTATCTGCACGTGCATACGATAAAATAGTTAAGGTCGCAAGAACTATAGCGGATATGGATAAAAGCGAGGTTATAGACAAGGCGCACATTGCACAGGCTGTTCAGTACAGAAGTCTGGACAGGAAGTATTGGCAGCAACGGTGATGTTGCAGGTAGAAGCAAGAAAATTAGAAGCAAGAAGCAAGACCGGCGAGCCGCCGCAGGCGCTACCGCCTTTGGGAAATTAGATATAAAACATAATTTGATAAACGGCGGGTCGTACATAGATGTAAAAAACAAGGCGTTCGGAAAAATTCCGAACGCTTTTGTCTTGCCTCTTGCCTCTGGCATCTAGTCTCTAATAGGGCAGCAGAGCCTCCGCTGGCTCAGCGGTTGGGCGGTTTTTTGAAATTTCTAAAAATAGAAACTGCCCACTTGCCAAAAGCAAATGAGCAGTTTTAAATTCTAATATATCCGCCTTGCCGTCGCACAGTGAATAAAACCCGCACTCATGCAGGTGGGTAACGGCCTGACAGCCTCACGCTCCCTTCGTCCGGCAAAAGCCGGGAGGTCTGCAATCCTCAGTCAGAGCTTAGTTCCCTTATTCTTTGTGTTGGATTATAAAAACTGTGCTTGTTCGCACAAGGCAGAAAGTTTTGTAAGTCACTTATGTTTCTTACTGTAAGTATTATACCACTTGTAAGATTAGTATACAAGCGGTAATATTCGACAAATTAATATTTAAAAGAAATCAAAATTAGTCATCTAAATCTGTTAAGTCTACCTCTCCGTTATCAAGATCAACTCTGTCGCTTCCTTCAATTTCAATAGCGTCATCGTCGTCATCTTCAAACAACTCAGCAAAGCGATCCATAAACAAGTCTCCAAGCTTGTCGAAAAGTTCGTCGTCGTCAACAGAAACAAGAACCTCCTCGTCTCCCTCATATGTTGATTTTAAAATAACTACTTCGCCGTCGTCGGCAAGAATAGCTTCAGCGTCCTCTAAATAGGGTGTAAGAGCGTAATATGTTTCACCTTCATATTCAAGAGAATCCAAAAGCTCAAACATTTGCTCCTGACCTTCCTCATCTACAAGAGTATACAAATCAGGCTGCATATCCATTTCTTCGTTCATAACTAAAAACCTCCTAAAAAATTCTAAACATATTTATGCAATTTTTCGGTTAATAAAAAAGTTATGGTGTTTAAAAAGTATATTATCACCACAACACTCATATTATAATATAAAAGAAATTAAAAGTCAAGCAGATTTTGTAAAAGTAAAATTAAATAAAAAAATTATAAAAAAGTTGAAAAAAACTATTGACAACAGCTAAGAGATGTGTTATATTATAATTGAAGAAAGGAAAAAGATTAAAATTAACAAAAGTTTATTGAGTTTTCCTAACTTCAAAATTCTAATTAAGGAGAAAGGTCCGATGAACGGTTAAGATTAAATCCTAAAACAATTATTTGAAAAGGAGATCAGTCCGATGTGCTAATGTAGTGTATTGAGAAATACTAAAGCAAATCAAATTTTTGAATAGGAGAATAGTCCGATGAACAGTTAAGACTGAGTAGCTTTGAGGTGTTATACATCAAAGAGTTACTGTTAAAGCCGAGATTGGAATTTAAGGAAAGGGCGTGATAGGAATGTTAAAAAGAAGACTTAAAGCCTATCAAGACCGATTGATCAAAATTTGAAAAGAAAGAGGCGAGTCCAATGGCAACAGAAGATGCATCAATGTTAGTTAGCTTGAAGGTAGGCTCGGCTGTTATATAAATGAAATCTAAGTTCAGAATCTGAATTAACTGAAAAAGATTTAAACTAACGAAGCTATAACAAAAGCCGCAGACATTTAGGTATACGTTGATACAGAAAGTAAGATTACAAATAAAGTAATAACATTCAAAATTGGTTTGGAGCTTAACGGATGCAGTGTTAAGACTAAGTGATTTAAGTCTGTGAAGTATATCGGAAGAGTGCAGCCGATTACTAAATCAGAATTAGATGTGATTTAGAATACAAATTAAATATAATTAACGAAATTAAAATCCCTCGGCTAAGCCGGGGGATTTTTTGCTGAGTAGATATGTCTTAATTTGTCACATTTCAATGACTTTTGGAATAATATATTTTATCAGTGAATTTAAAAGCTTCATAAATGCAGAGAGTGGCATAAGCGGATAATATTGCGTGTGTGTTCATTTATGTCCATAGGGGAGCTTTCAGCATGGAGCTTTTATTCTCACTGTAAAATAAATGTGGGTGTGCTTCTTCGGTACACCCACTTTGAATTTTATTGACTATATACTCGACTATTAATAACCGTAAATAGTTTTTCTAAGCAATGCTGAATTCTTTTCAAAATCAACAACCATTATTGAAGAACCGCCTGCGCCTGTTCCATATTCCCAATACCTCTTATCTGACGTACTATCTTCATCTCCGAAAGGTATTCTCAACTCAATGCGTTCATAACCGAGAATAAACGGCGCCCTAAGAGACAGGAAGTAAAGCTGGTTCTTAGTCATATTGGTGGTAATTTGCGGAAAAACATTTTCAAGCATTTTATTTATATCGAAAATACCGGCGCTTTTGATTTTGTCAATAACCATATTAAGAACCTTCCTTTGCCGGTCCGTTCTGCCAAAGTCGGTACCTGTAGTTCCATCAATATGCCTTATCCTTGCATATGCAAGAGCTTGATTTCCATTCATATGGATTTTTCCGCCCTTTTTAAGATAATCAGTACCTCTTTCATTTTTAAGATACTTATTCTGCTCGCCTAAAGGATCAGTCATAGCCTGAGCTTCAGCGTCTGAGATTTCTATATCCAGACCTCCTAGCGCGTCGATAATATCAATAAACGAGAAGAAATCTATCTGTATATAGTGGTCTATCTGAATGTTGAAGTTTTGCTCAATGGTGTCCATAACAAGCTCAGGACCGCCGTTGTTAAAGGCGGCATTTATTTTATTTTCACCAAAGCCGGGAATTTCAACATACATATCTCTCATAAATGAGGTCTGTACAAGCTGTTTGCTGTCTTTGTTAATAGACAAAAGTATCATAGAATCAGAACGTGCTCTTTCATCTTCTGTTCTTGAATCACTGCCGATAATCAGTATGTTTTCGACTTTGTCTGATGAAATAACGCTTGCCGAGTTTGCAACTCTGTCTCCCGTATCTACAAGATTCATAAGACCGATATAATGAAGGATAAGTGCTGAAAGCAAACCGAATATAATAAGAATCAACAGAATAAGGATAAGCAAAAACTTCTTGAAAGTAAATCTTCTTTTCTTCTTACCCTTTTTATTTCTCTTATCGTGCCTGTCAAAATCGTCACTTTCACGAGGTTTGTTTCTTTCATAACCTCTTTCATAACCTCTGTCATAATCTCTGTTATAATCTCTGTTATTATAATATTCTTGCTGACGACCATTAGACTGAGGGCGCCTTGTGTTTTGATAATTTTGATTTTCTCTGTAATTACCATTTCGTCTCGGCGGAGGGTTTTGATTTCTGTTTGGGTAGTTTCTGTTTTGATTTCCTCTGCCTTGATTCTGGCTGCGTCTTGTATATCGGTCTTCATATCCGAAATCATTATTATTCATATTAGCTTGTCCGTTTCCTTTGTTTTGATTTTGTCCGTAACCTCTATAATAATCATCGTACGGATTTTGTTTATATTCATTATAACCGTTTTGGTTATTGTAGTTTCTGTCGTTATTTGAGCGCCTGTAATTAGGATTCTGAAAAGGGTTTTCCTTTTTGTAGTCTCTGTAAGGATCCATATCTATGTTTATTTCCTCGTGAAAGCCCTTGGCAAACTCTGCACCTAGTTCTTCTTCCTTAGGCTCTGCACTAAATGCTCTATCATAATAATCAGCGAAGCTTTCCTTGCTTTTTTTACCCTTAAAGTGATATGTTCCGTCGCTATTCACAGAATCGTTTTCGTCGTATTTCATCATTTACCCCTCCTTAGGAGCCGATTTTATTATATATTCTTTACATATAAAAGTCAAATTATAGACTTTTATAAATTTTTTAGAATATCAATTAGAAAGTCTAGACTGTATATCTTCTTGAATAGTATTTTTCTCCGTTTTTGTAGTATCAGTATATCACAAAATAGGCAAGGTGTCTAATTAGGGGATCATTATGTTGCTATTAGTTTATAAATATGGTATAATAATCAAGAAAAGATGTGGTGATTTTAATGAAAGAAAAAATACTTTATACGATCGCAAGAGTAGGAATTCTGTTGATGGCGAACGTCATTTGCTCTGTACTTTCTATAACTTTGGTATCGTGGGTGTCTAATCTGTTTGTAACAGGCAGCGGAGGTAAAATCAAAATCAAGGAGGCTTTCTTTGAGGGCGGGGTTTATTCTTTTGTTGCGTGGCTTCTTGTGCTGATTATTCTGTTGATCTTGTTTATCGACGACGGTGTAAAGCATTCTGCATATGAAAGCTATGACAGCACATCTACATCTATTGTTCTTATATTGATGTTTGCGGTTTACTATGTACCGATTTTGTTTATGAACAAAACTTCGGGAAACACAGAAACAGGTTTTAAGGGATTTTATTTTCCATGCAAATGGATAAGCGAACGGTTTTCTCTAATCTACGAGGTTTCAGCGCTTATCAGTATTGGCGTAACGCTTATCCTGTGCCTTGTTGGATATATGATTGCCCATGCAGTATATATGAAAAAGCATCCGGTACTTGACTGGAGAGTTAAGAACCCGAATGCAGAGTATGCGTCGAAGGACGAGTAGGAATAAATTATTAAATGACTAGGAAAAAACAGCACTCCTTTTGGAATGCTGTTTTTCTTATGATTTATTTATTATCGATATATTCTTGTTCTTTACGTTTGTTTTTATTTGTTATTGCTTTAAAAACAATTATATAAATAACAACCGCCAAAATAATTATAACAAGAGCAATTTTGAACTGCTTTGAGGAGAAAAACCTGCTCGCAACAGCTGCTTCAGCCTTAACTGATGCGCGTGGTAAATCGCTTGTTGCTACCAGCTTTACCGACCCTATTGTTTCACCCTCGTAAATAAGTTCAAGATTTCCCAGAGTGTCGTTTTTGTAAACAGGCGCAACAATGTTTTTGTCGACTGTTATTTTTCTTTCAACCTTGCTCATATCTATCGAATTAAGCCAGATTTTTGAAACCTCATTAGCAGGCTTCAGTGTGACAAAATCTGCGCCCTTTCCATATAAAACATTTGCCTCAGTTATCTCCTCGTTTTCTTCAACAAAGACGTTGTAACCAAGATTTTCGTAAGCCCACATATATAGCTTCTTGTGGTCCTCACAGTTGTACATTACATCGTTGCCGTTCTTGTCCTGTGCAGGAGCCTTCATTGAAACTATCAGATAAGTATATCCGTTTTTAGTTGCAACAGATGCCAAACACCTTCCTGCTTCGTCGTAAAATCCTGTTTTGATTCCGTTTACATATCCATAGTAGAAGTCGGAGGTTTCGTCAAGCAGTGAATTAGTATTTACAACAGTCGTGCCGTTTGAGAGAGTGTAGCTGTACTTTGAGGTGATCTCGGTAAAAATAGGGTAGTTATTAATAGCGTATTTACAGAGAATTGCCTGATCACGGCAGGTCGTCATATTTACGTTTCCGTTAAGGTCAAGACCGTGTGCATTATAGTAGACAGTATTTTTCATTCCGAGCGACCCTGCTTTAGCGTTCATCATTTCAACAAAGCCGTCTATAGAACCGCCTATGTTTACTGCGATTATGTTAGCAGCTTCGCAGGCTGACGGAATCATCAGCGCACATAGCAGGTCATAATAGCTTAGTTTTTCATTTTTCTCAATGCCGGCAGTCGATGCAAAAGTGTTTTCAAGCTCTTTGAAAGCCTCGTTTCCTGCGGAGACTTTTGTCTTTTTCAGGCTTTCAACGTCGTCCTTGAATTCGTCAAGCACCAGAACGCAGGTCATAATTTTAGTAAGCGACGCAGGAGCATATTGTACGTCTGCGTTTTTATCAAGAATAACGTCCTCAGCGTCCAGATTTTCCATGTATACAGCTTCAGATGTAAGCCTTATCCCTTCGGCTTCCGGAGTAAAATTATAAGCCCCTGCCGAAATTGAAAAGATACTGGAAATCAATGAAATGATGACGGTTATAGTTGTTACTAAAGATATTTTATTAAAAGCCCTTCTATTAAGAGCATTTTTATTTTTAAAAAAGTTATTCATTATGTATCCCTCAACAAATAAATTACTAAAATATTATATGTTAAATAAATCATTATAAGACTAAGTACATTATAGCAAATAATATGTCGTTTGAAAAGGAGTTTATAAAAATTTAATGAAATTGGCAAATGCAAGTTGAGCTTGTATTAAAAATCATTTTTTCTTACCGCATATATAAACGAATTTCCTGTTTTGCCAACTTTTTCTACAAGCTCAAGATAAGATAAAATATTAAGCGTAGTCTGCGCCGTATTGAGATGAATACCTGCACAGTCGGCAAAATCCTTTGATGTAAACCCTTTGGGCAGGTTTTCTGGAATAAACTGTCTGTAATCGTCTACGCAGTTGAACTCAACCTCGTCGATAATATCAATAGGTATTCTATCGCATCTTGATGAGCCTCGTTTTCTGTTTTTTGACCAGCCGTTTAAATACCTTATGTCCTCCATTTCCAAAAGAAGAAGTCTTAGGTGCATTCTCGGGTTGTCAAGAGTATACTTTATTGAGTAAAGCTCATGTATTGCGTCGTAAATGGTTGCTTTGTGAGGTGATTTACGTCTGCTGGTGTATTCTCCTGTTTTTGGGTCGAGCCACGAAATATATTTTACGGCGGGTAGGGCAGTTACGACAGTTACATCGCAAAACTCTAAAAAGCAGTCTAGCTTTTTAATAAGCTTGTAAAAAGAACGGGTCTGGATCTCTATAATTCCTGTTTCGCTTACTATGTCGGCTACAAAGTTTCCTATCTTTACCTCTTGACTGTCGGAAAATGGCTGATAGTATTCTTTTAAAACTGCGTGCATAGTCTTTTCACTAAGTGTGCCTATACCTTTTCTGTCACGCTTGTTTCCGACTATCCTGTCGCAAGCGTCTAAAAAAGCCTGTCTGTTCATATAATCTCCTAAATAACAGTGTTTGTTGTATTATCAATAAAAAAGCATCAAAACTATTATTACAACAGAGTTGATGCTAGATTTTCAATATAAGTTTAGCACAGTATCGGTCTTAATCCTCAATATCGACCATAATTTTCTTACCTTCTTTAGATGCTTTTGCACGCATTACTATACGAATAGCCTTAGCTATTCTTCCTTGCTTTCCGATAACTCTGCCCATATCGTCAGGGGCAACATGAAGGTGGAATGTGATAATGCCTTCATCATTTGGTTCATCTTCAATAATCTCTACAGAGCCTTTATCTTCGACAAGCTCAGTAACCAATGTTTTTAGTAACTCTTTCATAATATATTTCTCCTTAGCACCCCCACTGAGAGGAAGCCTCCGCATCAAGCGGCAGGCTTAAAAGCAGGATCTGATAATTGTAGTAGATGTTGTGGGGTTTGTGTAAAACTCCTGCTTTGGTCTGGTATTAAATAATACCGTTTTTCTTCAAAATTGTCTTTACAGTGTCTGTAGGCTGTGCGCCGTTTGCTATCCATGACTTAGCCTTTTCGCCGTCAACACTAACAACTGACGGTTCCTTTGTTGGATCGTAATATCCGATTTCCTCGATAAATCTTCCGTCTCTCGGATATCTTGAATCAGCAACAACAATACGATAGAAAGGTGCTTTTTTAGCGCCCATTCTTCTCAGTCTGATTTTAACTGCCATTTTAATTTCACCTCCATATCAGAATATAAAATTATGCTATTGCAATAATTAACTAATACTAAAACGGCATTCCGCTTCCGTGATATCCGCCGTTTCCGGGAATACCTGACATACCGCCGCCCAATCCTCCGAGCATATTGCGCATTTTTTTTCTGCCCATTTTACCTTTTGAAAAATTCTTCATCTGCTTCATCATTTTATTCATCTGGTCGTATTGTTTCAAAAGTCGGTTTACATCTTCAATCTTTGTTCCGCTGCCCGATGCAATCCTGCGTTTTCTGTTGGGATTTATAATATTAGGCTTTTCACGCTCATTAGGCGTCATAGACTGTATTATCGCTTCAAGACGTGTAAACTGTCTCTCATCAATATCAGCGTCTTTTATCTGATTTCCCAATCCCGGAATCATTCCGATTAATGATTTTATAGAACCCATTTTCTGAATTTGCTTAAGTTGGCTCAATAGGTCGTTAAGGTCAAATCCTTTTTCCGTAACCTTTTTTGCAAGCCTTTTTGCGTCCTCTTCATCGACGTTTTCAGACGCCTTTTCTATAAGAGTAAGCATATCGCCCATTCCGAGAATTCTCGAAGCCATACGCTCAGGGTGGAACACCTCAAACTCGTCCAGCTTTTCTCCTATACCGACAAACTTTATAGGCTTTCCGGTAACAGCCAGTACAGACAGCGCAGCGCCGCCTCTTGTATCGGAATCAAGCTTTGTAAGTATAACGCTGTCTATGCCAAGCGTTTTGTCAAAGCTCTCTGCAACATTAACCGCGTCCTGTCCTGTCATCGCATCGACAACTAGAACGATCTCATTAGGCTCTGCGATTTTCTTTATATCAGAAAGCTCTTTCATAAGCTCTTCGTCAATGTGAAGCCGTCCTGCGGTATCGAGTATAACCAAATCGTTTCCGTGGTCGCCTGCGTGCTTTAAGGCTTCTTTTACGATTTTTCTGGGGTTTATTTGTCCCATTTCATAAACCGGAACTCCTGCTTTTTCACCGACGATTTTCAACTGGTCTATAGCGGCTGGACGGTAAACGTCGCAGGCAACAAGCAGCGGACGCTTGCTCTGCTTTTCTTTAAAGTATTTTGCAAGTTTAGCCGAGTGGGTAGTCTTACCGCTTCCCTGAAGTCCGCACATCATAACGATACACGGAGGCTTGTTTGGAAAGTTGATTTTAGCGTTGGATTCACCCATCAAAGCTATAAGCTCGTCGTTTACGATTTTTATAACCTGCTGAGCAGGAGTAAGGCTGTTTAAAACCTCTTCGCCGACTGCACGTTCTGACACCTTTGATACAAAGTCTTTAACTACCTTGTAGCTTACGTCGGCTTCGAGCAGTGCCATCTTGACTTCGCGCATTGCGGTTTTAACATCAGATTCGTTAAGTTTTCCTTTATTTTTAAGACGCTTGAAAACGCCGTTTAATTTTTCAGAAAGTCCCTCAAACGCCATAGTGTTCTCCTTTAATCATTGACAGTTTAGATTGATTTTTAATTGTTATGTTCGCAAATTATAAAACTTTCCTACTTTAAAAGTAAGGTAGCCGCTATTTCACCGTATTATTTTAAATCCGCTTTCCTGAGGAGCGTCTATATTCTCCTCAATCTCAAAAAGGTTGCTGTTTTGGTCTATATAAGCGATAATAGCTTCACTCCGTGCGACGATACCTCTTGTAAAGCTAATTGTCTTACATTCCTCAATAATAAGCTTAGTCTGCTCTTTTAAATTTCTAATAAAATCGTCGTATTTTCTGATTTTTTTCAGATATCCGAGCTTTTCTTCAAGGTCGATAAGAGTTTCCTCACCGCGCTTTATACTATCTCTCACACCCTGCCTTGTTATCCCAAGGTTTTCGGCAATTTCAGCAAGCGATAAGTCATCAAAGTAATAAAGCTCAAGAACATCTTTCTGCTTGTCGGTCAGCATATAACCGTAAATATCGATCAATATGGTTATATCAAGATTTTTTGCCATTAATTCTAACCTTCTTTGCAGTGTGATAATATCTTGCTGAGACAGCCATTGAGCGCATCAATGTAAAGCAGACTGCCTTTACAAATATGTATTATAACCTAAGTTGATAGATTTGTCAATACTAATTACAAAATTTTTTTCAAAAGTTTTAATTTGCCTGGTGAAGGGTGTGATTAAGATTATATTATTCTTCTTTTCGTGAGGTACGGATATAAATTTCACCTGTAGGGCAAACTAAAACCGATAGGTGAAATTTTATTTTTTCAAAACCAAGAAGGGAGGAACCCCTAAGTGGGGTAATTATATTATGGCAAAGCAAGGTATGAAGCGTCCTGACAGGACGCATACACGTCCGCTTAATGAACAGGCTGCTGTTCCTGAAATTCAGGGAAAGGCTAAAAGCGGTAAGGAGAAAGCAAGACCGATTATACCGGGTACAAGTGCGCCTGCGCAAAAGGTTTACCACTCTACTCCGCATAAGCACAGCGGTGACAAGCCAATTGCTGATGTCTATCCTGTTATCGACACCGATTTGGCAAGGGATAATCTTGAGAATGATATTCCTGACGCTGATTTGCAGGATCTATAGCTGCTAGAGGCTAGAAGCAAGAAGCAAGAGGCAAGAAGCAAAACCGCCGAGCCGGCGGAGGCTCTACTGCCTATTATAATTTTGAAAAATGTTCAAGTTAGTGCAACGGCAGGCTTATCAATTGATAATTGACAATGGATAATGGATAATGGATAATTGTCAGAAGTAAGACAAAAGCGTTCGGAAAAATTCCGAACGCTTTTCTTGCATCTAACCTGTTGCACCTGTTAGATAATGTCACAAATTAAAATCTATTGTAATACGCTGTTTGCGACAATTTTTCTGTCAAGCACATTGTAATATTTTAATATCTACAGAGAGATATATATGTGTAGAAATTTTGGAGACAATGGTGATAGGATGTTGAATTTTCAGATTTTAGAAAAGAACGAGGAAAAGATAAAAAGCTTTTCGCTGATGGGACTTGCAATGGTTTTAGGGTATATATCTAGCAAAGGCAATATACTTGGCTTTAACTCGCCGGTCAATATTGTGATCGTTTCGATATCGGGCTTTAGCTCAATACCGGCGTTTATTGCGTCTGTGCTGTCTTACGTCATAAATGGAAATATTGCAGAGGGTATACCGAGTATATGTGCAATGACAACGATAGTTGTTTTAAAGACTTTTGTTTTTCCCCATACATATAATAATTCTCCTTTTTCACTTGCTGTAATGTCAGGAGCGGTAACACTGTTTTTCGGGGCGCTGCTAAGTTTAGTTATGCCCTCAAGAGTTGAAGTCACTATTTATAGGTCGTTTTCAGCAATACTGTGTTTTTTTCTTGTTTATTTTTCAAAGTATTGTTACGAAAATTACAAGAAAACAGGCACAATAAGTATAAAAGGATTAAACGGAGTCGGATTGAGCATACTATATGTAATTCTTGTTGCAACCCTGACTTCTGTGTCAATTTTGGGTATAAATCTGGGACGGGCTTTCGGAGTTGTGGTAATGCTTTTCGCTGTAAACAGATATAAGCATATCGGCGGAGCGGTCTGCGGTGCTCTGGCAACCTGCGGAGTTATTTTGTGCGCCCCCGAGCTTGCAAAGAATACCCTGCTTCTTGCGACTTCTGGATTGATTTGCGGTGCTTTTGCATCTTTCGGGATTGCGGCTATTATCATTGTGTTTATCGGCGTGTCGCTGGTATCGCTTGTAACAATAGGAATGAACCCAGATACTTTTAAGCTGTTTGCCGACTTGATTGCCGGAGCAGTGATATATCTCGCTATTCCTGAGGGGAAGGTGACAGGTGCGCTTAAACTCGTCAGCGGAACAAACAAGGCGACCGAGATATCTAATAAAACTGTTTCATCAAAGCTGACATTTGCGTCAAACGCCCTGACAGATGTTAAAAATCAGATATCGACCGTTACAGAAGCAATGGAGAAAAAGGTAACTCCTACGCAGCTTGGCAGACTTGTAAAGAACAGCGTTTGCAGAGATTGCCCAATGAATCCTATATGCTGGCAGAGAAAAGAGTGTGAGACAAAAAGCGTTTTCACACAGCTTCAGAGAAAAATAGCATGTCTTGAAAAACTGGGTGAGGAGGACATATCAAAGAAGCTCCCAGAATGTATAAGAAAGGAGCTTTTGGCGAATACATATAATATGATGTATACGAATATGCTGTTTGAGCAGAGTTCATCAAGAAAGTTAAGAGAAATGAGAGAGTTTCTCTCAACTCAGCTTGAAACTATGGGTAATGTTTTGGATGACATTTCAAATGATGTTTCAAAGCTGTCTAATGTAGATGTTGGGATGTCATCAAGGGCAAGCGAGCTTGTAAGGCGTCTTGGAGGAGAAAACCAGCGCGCCTGCATTTATGTTGACGAGCGTAAAATGCTCAGGGGAGAGATTTTCTACAGTTCACAGTCGCATATTGACGCGGTAAAACTTACAGTTGAGTTAGGCGATATGATAGGCTGTGAGCTTGAAATGCCGAGAAAGGTAACTATTGGTGATACAACCAGGCTTGAATATTCAGAGCGTCCTGTATACACATTATCACAGGGCTATTATCAGACTGCAGGAGTGCCTAATCAACATTCAGGCGACTACTATGAAAAGCTAACCATAAACAACACTGAGAGCTATATAATACTTTCTGACGGAATGGGAACAGGAAACAGAGCAAGGCTCGATTCAATGTTTACTGTTAATCTCACTGCACGTCTTTTAACAGCGGGTGTTTCTGACGAAACTGCTGTCAAGCTTTTGAATTCTGTACTTCAGGTAAAGTGTTGGGAGGAGTCATTTGCAACGCTTGATTTAGTAAAATTCGACTTGTGCGGAGGGTATCTTAATATTCTAAAGGCAGGAGCAGGACCAAGCTATATTTACAGAGACGGACAGCTAAAAAAGATAGAGGGGTATGCGTTTCCGCTTGGTATTTTGTCAGAAACCAGTGCAAGTCAGATAAGAAATAAGCTGTTTAAAAATGATATTGTGATAATATGCAGCGATGGTGTAAACGAGAGTGCTGTTAGAGCCGTTTTGAGAAATAAAAGGGAGGTTTTAAAGATGTCTCCCGAAGATATCTCAAGAGAAATAGGAGAACTTGCCGCTGAAAAAAGCATGACGCTCAAGCCTGATGATATAACTGTGATTTGCAGTAAAGTAGGAAAAAAATAATCAAATAACATCTGATGTTTATTTTTATCACTTTTTCTTTGGTTATTTTGCACAAATTTGTAATGCGTTTTCTGTGAGAATTCTAAAAATAATACAAAAAGTATTGTAAAAAAAGCCAAAAAGGTGTAAAATAAAAATCAGAAGTCAGGTATATAAGTTAGAATAGCGAATGAACAGCAGGAACGGTTAGTTTAATTGATTTTTAATTAAAATCTATAATGTCTAAACTTTTACTTCTAACTTTTGAATTCTGAATTCTTACTTCTAACTATTGAAAGGAGACCTTTGCAATTCAAAGGTATGGAAAATAATATGGACATAATTCCTGAAAGCTATAAAGCGCCATTACACCTTTTTCACGAGGGTAAAAATTTTGAAGCATATAAATTTTTCGGCTCTGTAAGGGGTGAAAAGGACGGACAGACCGGATATTATTTCAGGGTATGGGCTACTCATGCACAGGCTGTTTCGGTCGTTGGAAATTTTAATTCTTGGAACGATATGAAAAATCCAATGGAGAAAATTGCAGACACAGAGGTATGGGAAACGTTCGTTGCTGGACTTGAAAGATATGAGACATATAAATACTGCGTTACAACGCGCTCGGGGAAAAAAATCATGAAAGCAGACCCTTATGGAACTCATATGGAGACGGCTCCTGCTACTGCAACAAAGATTTATGAAATTAGCGGTTTTGAGTGGTCTGACAGCGTTTGGCAGAAAAAAATGAGTGAGATTGATATATTAAATTCTCCTGTAAATATCTATGAGGTCAACTTAGGCTCGTGGCGAAAGTATGAGGACGGCAATTTCCTGTCATATACTAAGTTTGCCGAGGAAATAATTCCTTATATAACAGATATGGGTTATACACACGTTGAGTTTATGCCGCTGGCGGAGTTTCCCTTCGACGGCTCGTGGGGTTATCAGTGTATAGGCTATTACGCGCCTACGTCACGTTTTGGAACGCCAGAAGACTTTATGAAAATGGTCGACATGTTCCACAATGCGGATATAGGTGTGATACTCGACTGGGTACCTGCGCATTTTCCGAAGGACGAGGCAGGGCTGTTTGAATGGGACGGCGAGCCTTGCTATGAGTATAGCGATCCTAGAAAGGGCGAGCATTACTCATGGGGTACAAAGGTGTTTGATTATGGTAAGCCTGAGGTAAGGTCGTTTCTTATATCAAATGCTGTTTACTGGCTTGAGAAGTACCATATTGACGGTCTTAGAGTTGACGCAGTTGCGTCTATGCTTTATCTTGATTACGACAGGCGGGACGGCGAGTGGATACCTAATAAAAACGGCGGAAACGAAAATCTGGAGGCTATAGAGTTTTTGCAGGAGCTTAATACTGAGGTGTTCAGAAAGTTCCCGAAGGCTATGATGATAGCTGAGGAATCGACAGCGTGGCCTATGGTTTCAAAGCCTGTCAGCGACGGGGGACTGGGATTTAACTTCAAGTGGAATATGGGCTGGATGAACGATATGCTTATGTATATGTCTCAAGACCCTATAAACAGAGCTTTTCATCATAATGCGCTGACGTTTTCTTTCTTCTATGCGTTCTCGGAGAATTTTATTCTGCCTATCTCTCACGACGAGGTCGTACACGGCAAGGGTTCGCTTGTTAATAAGATGTTCGGAGATGCCGACCAAAAGTTTGCACAGGCGAGGGCGTTTTTGGCTTATATGACCGCTCACCCAGGAAAGAAGCTTCTGTTTATGGGTAGCGAATTTGCACAGTTCAGAGAGTGGGACTATGAAAACGGTCTTGAGTGGTTTATGATAGACAAGTTTGAAAACCACAGAAATTTTCAGAAGTTTGTCAAAAACCTCAACCATTTTTATAAAGACAACAAGCCTATGTGGGAAATTGATTATTCGTGGGAGGGATTCTCGTGGATATCGAATGATGACTACAAGCAAAGCATAATAATATTCAGGAGAATAGACAAAAGCGGTGATGAAATAATCACTGTCTGCAACTTTGTCCCCGTTGGACGTGAGGTGTATTCGTTCGGCGTGCCTAGAGCAGGTGTGTATGAGGAGGTATTCAACTCTACTTCTCCTGACGGCAGTCCTGTCACAAATAAGCCTGTGAGGACTTCCGCTGTGGCAATGCATGGCTTTGACAGGTCGATAACTATAAAAATACCGCCGTTTTCGGTTATGTATTTTAAACGCAGAAAAACACAGAGAAAACCATCGAAGAAAGCTGACGGCAATAAAGCCAATAAAAAATCGGCGGCGTCAAAGACGTCTGAAAAAACAGCAAAGAAAAAGTCTGCTGACAGTAAGCAGACAAAGTAAAAAATAAAAATCGATTTATATAAATTATTTAAAACAGTCAAGTAGGTGAATGTTTATGTTTAACAAAAAAGAATGCGTCGCAATGCTTCTGGCAGGCGGTCAGGGAAGCAGGCTTTATGCCCTGACGCAGAAAGTTGCGAAGCCTGCGGTGCCGTTCGGCGGAAAGTACAGGATAATAGATTTTCCGCTGTCTAACTGCGTAAACTCGGGAATTGACACGGTCGGTGTTTTAACGCAGTATCAGCCGCTGGTTATGAACGACTATATCGGAAACGGTCAGCCTTGGGATTTGGACAGACTGCACGGAGGCGTTCATATTCTTGCGCCGTATCAGTCAAAGTCGGGGGCAAAGTGGTATCAGGGTACTGCCAATGCAATTTATCAGAACCTTTCGTTTATTGAGAGGTATGACCCCGAATACGTTATAATTCTATCGGGCGACCATATTTATAAAATGGATTACGATAAGATGCTCAGCTACCACAAGGAAAAGGGTGCGGCGGCTACCATTGCGGTTATCAATGTGCCTATCGACGAGGCTTCGCGTTTCGGAATTATGTTTGCCCACGAGGACGGGCAGATTTACGATTTCGTAGAAAAGCCGCCAGAGCCTAAGAGTACCCTTGCTTCAATGGGAATATATATTTTCACCTTTGACGTTTTGAAAAAGTATCTCACTGAGAATGAGAACGACAAGTCGGAGAACAACTCAAAAGACTTCGGCAAGGATATAATTCCTGCGCTTTTGCGTGATAACCAGAAGCTTTACGCTTACCGCTTTGACGGCTACTGGAAAGACGTTGGTACTATCGACAGTCTATGGGAGGCTAATATGGATTTGATAAATCCGAATATTCCTATAGACTTGTACGACCCTGCTTGGAAGATATATTCGAGAAATCCGGGGCTTCCTCCGCAGGTTATCGGAAAGGACGCTAAAATTCAGAACTCGATGGTAACAGAGGGCTGCGTTATAGACGGAACGGTTGACTTTTCAATGCTTTCTGACGGCGTAACTATTGAAAAGGACGCGGTCGTTACCGATTCAATAATTATGCCAGGAGCGGTTATACGTTCAGGAGCGAGAGTAGAATATGCTATAATCGGTGAAAATTCAGAGATTTGCGAGGGCGTTCATGTAGGCAGACGTCCTGAGGATATGCCGAACAGAGACGAGTGGGGAGTTGCGGTAGTTGGTCAGGACATAAAAATTTCTGCCGGCTCTGTGGTTGCGCCTAAGCAGATTATTTCGGAGAATATGTAGAGAGGATGAGCTTTTATGGGAACTTATAATATGGGAAAGGTCTTGGGACTGGTTTTTGCAAATATGCACGACAGCACAGTCAAGGACCTAACAAAGGCGAGAACAATGGGCTCAGTCCTTTTCGGCGGAAGATACAGAATGATCGACTTTCCGCTTTCTAACTTTGTAAACAGCGGTATTTCGACTGTTGGAGTTATAACTAAATATAATTACCAGTCGCTTATCGACCATCTGGGAACAGGCAGAGAGTGGGATCTGTCAAGAAAAAAGGGAGGTCTTTATCTGCTCCCTCCGTTCAGCAACGTAGAAAGCAAGCTCTATCGAGGCAGGCTTGAGGCTCTTTACGGTGTTCTTAATTTTATAAAGAGCGTTCACGCTGAATACGTTTTGATGTCCGACTGCGACGTGGTTGCGAATATTGACTACAGACCTGTTCTGTCGGCGCATATTGACAGCGGTGCTGACATAACTTGTATTGCTCACACCGGACAGTACAATGCCGATTTGATAAAATCAAGTACGGTTTTCTCCGTCGATTCCAATAACATTGTTAAGGACGTGCTTATAGGTTCAAATCTTTCGGGAGTATGCACCCTTAGCCTTAATATGGTCGTTATTAAAAAGAACTTTCTTGTTGATTTGGTTCAGACCGCTATTGCACAGGGAAGATACAGCTTTGAGAGGGATATTCTCCAAAGTAAACTGAATGACCTTAAAATTGTAACATATGAGTATTCGGGATACTTTAAGAAAATATACAGCGAGAAAAGCTACTTTGAAGCTAATATGGACCTTCTCAATTTAGATAACTGCAAAGAGCTTTTCACTCAGAGAAGACCTATCTATACTAAGGTAAGAGACAATGCGCCGTCTAAGTACGGACTTAACAGCTATGTTTCAAATTCTCTTGTCGCCGACGGCTGCGTTATAGACGGAACAGTTGAGAACTCGGTACTGTTCAGGGGAGTAAACGTCGGCAAGGGCGTTACCGTTAAAAACGCTATCTTAATGCAGGATACAATAATAGGCGACGGCAGTAAGGTAGAGAACGTAATAACCGACAAAAACGTGTCTATCGGAAACGACAGAACATTGATTTCATCTGACGATTATCCTATGTTTATTGGTAAGGGAGCTTCAGTCTGATTAATTGACAATTGATAATTGAAAATGGATAATGGACAATTATTCTTCTGCATCTTTCATAAGCTTATCACATTGCTCACTTAGCCTTGACGTTTCATCCGATAAACATTCAAGCGCACATCTGAAAACATCATTTTCAAATATATAATCGTAGAATATTACAAATATATCTGATAGCCCTGCCAACATTTTTGCTTTTAGTTGTATTTTTTCAAAGTCATATAAACTAATCCCTCTGATTGGTTTACTCATTAAAGTCACTTCCTTTCTGTAGTTTAATCATCGGATGTTTGTTTGTCAAAAGCGGTGTTGTAAAGTTTCTTGCATTCTTCACGTAAGATATACATCTCATTTTTAAGGCAAGCAAAAGCCCCTCTTAGTTCATCTTGATGGTTGTAATCCAAATATGACTCTAAAACTGATGACAGCCTTGATATGTTTTCCGATTTATGCATGATGTCTTCAATATCAAATATATCAATTTTACTGTTTGCAGTATTCATTTTGTCACTTCCTTTAGTTTAATATGCTTATATTATACAATTCCGTAATTGGATAATCAATGGGCAAATTAAACAAAGTTAAACTAATGGTTTTATGCACATTGAATATAATATACAAATATGTTATAATTAAAACACTATATAGAAGGTGGTATAAATTATGCCTGCTACTAAAGCTCAAATTAGAGCAAATAATAAATACAAAAAAAATCATTATGACAGGCTGGAAATGCAAGTACCAAAGGGTGAAAAGGAAAGCATTACAGAGCACGCAAAAGAATATGACGGCACTTTAAATAAGTTTCTTAATAGGGCGGTTAAAGAGACTATGGAAAGAGATAAAAGTAAATAGTGTTTGAGAAAGACATAAAGGTGGTATAAAAATGCCTGTTAGTAAAGCCCAGCAAAGAGCAACAAATAAGTATAATAAAAATCACTATGATAGATTGGAAATGAAAGTACCTAAAGGTGAAAAGGAAATTATCACAGAACACGCAACAGAATATGACGGTACTTTAAATAAATTTCTTAACAGGGCTGTTAAAGAGACTATGGAAAGAGATAAAAATAAATAGTGTTTGAGAACGACATAAAGGTGGTATAATATATGCCTGCTACCAAAGCACAGATAAGGGCACATACTAAGTATAATAAAAATCACTATGATAGATTGGAAATGAAAGTACCAAAGGGTGAAAAGGAAATTATCACAGAACACGCAAAAGAATATGACGGTACTTTAAACAAATTTCTTAACAGGGCAGTTAGAGAGGCTATGGAAAGAGATAAAAATAAATAGTGTTTGAGAAAGACATAAAGGTGGTATAAATTATGCCTGTTAGTAAAGCTCAGCAAAGAGCAACTAGTAAGTACAAAAAAAGTCATTATGACAGACTTGAAATGCAAGTACCAAAAGGTGAAAAGGAAATTATCACAGAGCACGCAAAAGAGTACGACGGTACTTTAAACAAGTTTCTTAACAGGGCGGTTAAAGAGGCTATGGAAAGAGATAAAAATAAATAGTGTTTGAGAACGACATAAAGGTGGTATAAATTATGCCTGCTACCAAAGCACAGATAAAAGCTCATAATAAATATAATAAAAGTCATTATGATAGGTTAGAGATGCAAGTTCCAAAGGGTGAAAAGGAAAGCATTACGAAACACGCAAAAGAATATGACGGCACTTTAAACAAGTTTCTTAACAGGGCAGTTAGAGAGGCTATGGAAAGAGATAAAAATAAATAACCGGCGAGCCGCCGGTGGCACTGCCGCCTTTGGATAGATTGTTAAATGTTATAGTTTGCACAACGGCGGGCTAAAATAATTGACAATAGAAAGTGGACAATGGATAATGCTTCTATTAGCAATAATTAACGGTTGATTTAATTTAACGGCGGTGTTACAATGACAAGGCACTGTCAAAGACATCAAGTATGGAACGGAGGATAATGAAATGAAAATACTGTATACAGCCAGCGAAGCGCTTCCATTTGCGGCGTCGGGCGGTCTTGCAGACGTAGCAGGGTCATTGCCGAGGGCGCTTAACCAAGCCGGAGACGATTGCAGGGTAGTTATGCCCAAATACGGAACTATAAAGCCGGAGCTTTTGGAAAAGCTTAATTTTGTTACAAACTTTTCAGTACCAGTTGCGTGGAGAAACCAGTATTGCGGAGTATTCACAGCGGAGGTAAACGGCGTAACATATTATCTTCTTGACAATGAGTATTATTTTGCAAGAAACGGCTTGTACGGCTTTTACGATGATGCAGAGAGGTATATATTTTTCTCTCGGGCAGTATTAGAGCTTTTGCATCACATTGACTTCAAGCCTGATGTGATCAACGCAAACGACTGGCAGACAGCGTTAGTTCCTGTATATTACGATATTTTCTACCGTTATCAGTCGGGTTACGAAGATATAAAGACAGTTTTCACAATACACAATATTCAGTATCAGGGACGCTATGGATTAGAGCTTATAAATGATTTGATGGGTATTCCTTTATACCACACTGATTTGCTTGAATATGACGGCGACGTAAACTTTATGAAGGCGGCTATAGAGGCAGCAGACAGAGTTACTACAGTTTCGCCCAGCTATGCGTGGGAGATATTAGACCCTTGGTTTGCACACGGAATGGACAGGGAGCTTGTCAACAAGCAGTATAAGATAAGCGGAATACTAAACGGAATAGACCGTGACATATACGATCCTGAAACGGACGGAGATATTCCTGCGAATTTCAGTTTAAACGATATGTTCGGCAAGAAGGTATGCAAAAAGAGACTATGCGACGAAATGGGGATCAAGCCGGGCAAAGAGCCGATAATCGGAATAGTTACAAGATTTGTCTCACACAAGGGGCTTGACCTGATAAAATATGTATTTGAGGATATTGTAAATTTGGGGTACAAATTTGCTATACTCGGCTCGGGAGAAAAAATATACGAGGACTTCTTTAATGAGATGTCGTATCGTTATCCTGACAGAGTAGGGGTAAAGATAGGCTTTATCCCTGAGCTTTCAAAGAGGATCTACGCAGGGGCGGATATGTTCCTTATGCCTTCACAGAGCGAGCCTTGCGGTCTGGCGCAGATGATCGCGCTCAGATACGGAACTATACCTATAGTAAGAGAAACAGGGGGGCTTCGCGACAGTATAACAGACGCAGGTGAGGCTCACTTAGGAAATATTAATGGAAACGGTTTTACCTTTAAGACATATAACGCACACGATATGCTTAATGCCTGTGCAAGGGCAAGGGCATTCTATGACAATAAGATGATATGGGGAAGGCTAGTGGTTCACGCAATGAAGGAGGATTTCAGCTGGAGAAAGTCAGCAGTGAGCTATCATGATTTATATGCTAATATTTAGAGCCAGAGGCAAGAGCAGTAAAGTTAGTCGCTGTTGCATTTAGTCTCTTGTTTCTAGCGGCGCTTGCAATTTACTGAATTATGTGTTATGATGTAGAATAAAGATGAATTTTGGCATAAAAATAGATAAACGTGCTGAGATTTTATGTGTTATGTAAGGAGAGAAACGATGAAAGGAATAAGTTTGTACAGGCGTATTGCGTCGGTATGCATTACGCTTGTAATGATGGTAACGATGTTTGCCGTGCCGGTAGGCACGAATGCGGCTACTGTTCCTGTTACCGTTACGGTATCAAAGGCTGGGCAGGTAGTTGATACGATGACTTTTAATGGAGTGACTGTACAAGCTATTTACATACCAAGAAACGATAGTAATGCAAGTGAGATGTGGGACGATCCTGTATATTGCTGTGCTGCGCTTGTGACGAAATTTTACAAAGCTGTTTACGGCTGTACTGTATACAATCTCTGGCCGGGAAGTACACCGCTATGCGATGATGGATATTTTACAAAGGTAAAGACTCCGCAGGTAGGCGATATATACGGTAACTCATCGCACTGGGCTATTGTCAAGCAGATAAACGGCAGCGAAGTAGTTTTATTTGAGCAGAACTGGACGTGGTATGACAATAACGGCTGTTATGCAAAATACAACAGAACGGTTAATTTAAACAATCTTGAGTCGGATGTAAGCTTTTTCAGATACAGCGGAGCAAATATAATCGTCAAGCCGGTTATTAATACTGAATATGCTACATTAGAAAACATTGAAAAGACGTTTTCGTGGACTAAGGGATCAGACGATTCAACATCCACTTTAAATATATATAAGTACAATTCTAAAGGTACATATAACACCAGTAATTTAGTATCATCAACAACCGATATTATGGGAACGTCAACGTCATTGACATTTCCAATGGGACATTACATGGCGCAAGTTATAAACTATTCGCCGTCAGGCAATAGTTATACAAGCGACTTTACGGAGTTTCGCATTGCCGGAGAACCGCTTGCATCAAGCGTAGAGCTGGGAGCAGATTCTCTTACAGTGGTTGCAGGAAAGTCAAAAACGGTATCAAGCAAGATGTTTCCTATAAACACAAATGACGTACTTACTTGGACATCGAGTGATAACTCTGTGGCGACTGTTTCTAACAAGGGAGTAGTTACAGGAATTAAAGCAGGAGTTGCTACAATAACTTCCAAAGCTGTCAGCGGAGTTAAAGATACTTGTATAGTAACAGTAAAACCGGGTGCAGTTACCAATTTGAGGACATCAAGCTACAGTAAAAACTCTATAGCGCTTAAATGGGATTCAGTTTCCAACGTAACGGGTTACAGAGTATTCAAATATGACAAAGCAAAGAAAAAGTTTGTTAAAATTGCAGACTTAAAAGCTAATTCATACAAGTTATCAGGTTTGAATAAGGCTTCACCATACAAATTTAAGGTAAGGGCTTACAAAAAGCTGAAGAGTAAGAACTATGTCGGCAAGTATTCGCCTGCATTAAGCGCTTATACAAGACCTGATAAGCCTAAGAACCTTACGGCTGATATTAAATCTTCGTCGACGGTAAAATTGTCATGGACAAGCACTAAGGGTGCGAGCAGCTATGATGTTTATGCAAGTGCGGACGGCGGAAATTTAGTCAAGATGAAAACGGTATCAGGAAAAAAACATTCCGCCAAGCTCAAAAAGCTTACATCAGGTACGGCTTACACATTTAAGGTAAAAGCTGTAAAGAAGGTTTCGGGTGTAAGGGTTTGCAGCGGAGGTTCAAAAGCGGCGTATGTGACAACGAATCCGGGTAAAGTCAAGGGAGTAACAGCTGTAAAAAACTCTGACGGTAGCGTTGCCTTATCGTGGAAGCCGGTAAACGGAGCAACAAAGTATCAGATTTTTATGCTCTCGGGAGGCTATTATGTTCGGGTTAAAACGGTATCAAAGGCTAAGGCAACAGTAAAGAACCTTTCAACGAACGGCAAGAGCACTTTTAAGATCAGAGCGTACAAGCTAAATTCCGGATATAAATTTTATGGTAAGTATTCGGAAGAGGTAAAAGCATAGATAAATTTATATAAAATTTAAGCCAACAGAAATTTCTGTTGGCTTTTTTGTATCTAATTATCTTTCTTCTGGCAGGCATATCTCACAGAACATTCGTCCGCTAAATTTGTCAGCGCACTTTCTTGCCTTTTCCTTACTGCCGAATATTCCTAATACCGCCGAACCGCTTCCTGTCATAACACAACCCAGTGCGCCTGACATCAGCATTTCATTTTTTATATCTTGTATAATGCTAACATCAGTAACGTCCTCAAGAGAGTTTGATAAAGTCTTTGATATTGATTTTAGATCGCCGGAATTTAAAGCGTTCATAAATGAGTCGAAGTCTGAAAGTCTAGGATTTTCAAGCTCGTCAAATCTTTTGTAGGAAAGGGGAGTTGAAATTGAAATCTCCGGCTTTACAACAAGTATTTCGCAGTCTGGCAAGGGTTTCAGAGGAGTTATTTTATCTCCAATGCCCTCGCAAAGGGCAGTTCCGCCGACAATGCAAAAGGGAACATCTGCTCCAACCAAAGCTCCGATTTTGCAAAGCTCATCAGTTGACAACAAATCTCCACATAGTCTATTTAAACCTAATATAACTGCTGCTCCGTCTGCGCTGCCGCCTGCAAGACCTGCTCCGCTTGGTATGTGCTTGTCAATGTATATTTCAATGCTGTTAAATGGTACTTCACCAACAGTGTTAATAAAGGCACGACAAGCCTTGTATGCAATATTTCTTTTGTCAGTAGGAACATCAGGATCATTGCAGGTTATTGATATGTCGGGAAACTCAGACTTTTCTCCGCTTACAGTCAAAGTGATATAATCAAAAATTGATATTGTCTGCATAACAGAGCGGAGGTTATGATAGCCGTCCTTCCTTTTGCCGACAATATCAAGTATGAGATTTATCTTTGCAGGAGCTTTAAGTTTAATACTTTGCATTTAACCGTTCTCCTTGATCTCACGAACAAACTCGCCAATCTTTTTGATAGCTTTTTTTAGGTGTTCAAGAGAGTATGCATAGGAAACCCTGATAAAGCCTTCACCGCATTCGCCGAAAGCATCTCCCGGAACTACAGCTACATTCTTTGTGTAGAGAAGCCGTTCGCAGAACTCTTGACTGGAAAGCCCTGTTGATTTTATGCAGGGGAATACATAGAACGCTCCCTCCGGCTCGAAGCAATCAAGACCTATCTCGTTAAAACCGTGTACACAGAAACGCCGTCTCATATTGTATTCATCTACCATCATATCAATGTCGCTTCTGCAATTTTTTAGCGCCTCAATAGCGGCATACTGACTAACAGTCGGCGACGACATTATTGCATATTGGTGTATTTTAAGTATCTGACTTACAAGCTCTCTAGGAGCGCATAAGAAGCCGAGACGCCAGCCTGTCATAGCAAATGCCTTTGAAAAGCCGTTGATAAGTATTGTTCTCTCTCTCATTCCTTCGCACTCAACAATAGAGCAGTGCTTTCTGCCATAGGTAAGCTCTGAGTAGATCTCGTCAGAAATAACTATGATATTTGTATCTCTTAAAACTTCGGCTATTGGCTCTAGTTCCTCCTTAGTCATAATAGCGCCGGTCGGGTTGTTCGGAAATGGAAGAACAAGAGCCTTTGTCTTGTCGGTTATCTTTTCTTTAAGAGCCTTTGCTGTCAGCTTGAAGCTGTCCTCAGCTTTGGTTTCAACAATAATGGGTTTGCCGCCTGAAAGCTCAACGATAGGTCTGTAGCATACAAAGCAAGGCTCGACAATTAAAACCTCATCTCCAGGCTCAACGATAGCACGGATAGAAAGGTCTATACCCTCTGAACCGCCGACAGTAACGATTATTTCGTTTTCAGGTGAATACTCTGTTTTTGCATAGTCTGCAACATATTCGGAAATAGATCTTCTAAGATCAATAAGCCCTGAATTTGCGGTGTAGAATGTTCTTCCGCGCTCTAAAGAGGTAATTGCCGCACGTCTGATAGACCAAGGCGTCTGAAAGTTAGGCTCTCCTACGCCGAGTGCAATTACATTTTCCATAGTCTGAGCAAGGTCGAAAAACTTTCTTATACCTGAGGGTTTCATCTCTTTTGTTTTTTTATTTATTATCCTGCTGTAGTCTATCATGGGGAAACTAATCCTCTTTCATCAATAATTTTGTCGGAAAGGTCGATTCCGTTATCCTTGTACTTTTTAAGAACAAAGTGTGTTGCGGTCGATAAAACGCCCTCTAGCGGAGCAAGCCTTTGAGCCACAAACAGGGAAATTTCCATAAGGTTTGTACCCTTTATGGTAATGCCCAAATCATATCCGCCCGACATAAGCCAGACGTTCTCTACCTCGTCATACTGGCTGACTGTTCTTGCAATTTCGTCGAAACCGCTTTGCGCTCTCGGAGAAACCTTGAGTTCAATATAAGCAGTAACCAGATCCCCGCAGTCGGCAGCCGCCTGTTCGTTGATGACGGTGTTATAGCCTTTGATAATGCCGTCGTTTTCGAGCTTTTCTATTTTATCTGCGACCTCCTGTTCAGATATACCGAGCATAACGCCTAGCTCTGAATTTGAAAGCCGCGCATTCTTTTTAAGAAGTTTAAGCAAAGAATCCATATTGTGTGCCTCCTGTTAGAAATTAATAATATTATACTATTTATAAAAAGCATTGTCAATAAATCGAAAATGAGTAATGGCAGGGAAAAATAAAAGGAGCAGAACATTATAGCTCCACTCCTTCAGCTTCTAGGAATTGTACTGCTGTCAAACATTTATTCCTTTCCGTAACGTACTTCGTCAACTAATGACTGTACGTCATCATCATTATAAACTCCTAACTGTTCAGCAACCCCCTCAAATGCTTTCTGAGCTTTATATAATGCTTGTGCAGAGGCGTTATTGATAACAACCTCACCGTCAGGCTTTTGGTAGAACAATATTTTATCTCCTGATTTCAGACCAAGCAGCCGGCGGATTTCAGCAGGAACAGTAATTTGCCCATTGGCAGAAATTTTTGCTAAATTCATAAAAACACCCTTTCATAATTTTCTTTAGATCTCAAGTATTCTTTATATTTCTAATTATATTATAATCAAAAAATTGAGAAAAGTAAAGACTTAATTTTAATAGAAGCAATAAACAAGAAGCAAAAAACCGCATTACATTAATAAAAAGGTACATATAAGTACCAATATAATTTTTGGTGGTACAAATATGTACCATTTTGTGCCATTAAGCGAAATTTATGTTATAATGCTATTAATTAAAAATAAAAGGATGTGTTAAAATGTGTTCGTACACAGAAAGATTAAAAGAATTAAGAAAAGAAGCAGGGTTGTCGCAAGAAGAATTGGCTAAAAAGATATACATATCGCAGAGTTGTATGTCAAAATATGAAAGCGGTAAAAGCTTCATGCCGACAAGCAGAGCAATAGCGCTTGCAAAATACTATGACGTATGTCTTGATTATTTAATTGGATTAACAGATGAAAGGCGAAGTTTTGGGAGCTACAATAAAAAACTTTAAAAGCAAAAAAACACCGCAGACTAAAAAGTCTGCGGTGAACAAAAGGATGTTTAAATGAAACAAAAAAAATTTTAAGTAACACATATTATTATAACACAATTTATTGATTTGTCAAGAGTCATTTGTAAATTTTTTCAATCATAGTGCATTTTTTAAATTTTTCACAAATTCTCCTACTTTATCAACACTTTCTCTGCCATATTCAGCGATAATATTCACAATAGCACTTCCTACGATAACTCCGTCGCAGTATTGAGACATCTTTTTTGCCTGTTCGGGATTTGAGATACCAAAGCCTACGCAGGCAGGGCAGGAGGAAGATGAATTAATAAGCGAGAAAAACTCATCAAAGTTTGTGGTAAAGGTAGAACGTGTTCCTGTAACGCCTACAGACGAAACACAGTAGAGAAAACCCTTGCTCTGTGACGCAATAGTCTTTACCCTGTCGTGAGAGGTAGGCGCAACAAGGTTTATATTATAAACTTCGTACTCGTTAGAAAGAGCCTCTACTTCATTTCGCTCCTCAAAGGGGAGATCGGGGATAATAACCCCGTCTATACCGCTTTTTTTGCAGTTTGTAAAGAATTTCTCAGTGCCGTATTTAAACACAGTGTTTATGTACATCATCAAGAGCAAAGGTGCATCTGTTTCTTTTCTTAGTTCACTAACTAAACTGAAAATCTGATCAAGGTTAGTTCCGTTGTTCAAAGAGCGCAGGGACGCTTTCTGAATGGTAGGGCCTTCGGCGATAGGGTCAGAGAATGGAACGCCAAGCTCAATTATATCTGCTCCGCATTCCAGTTTTTTAAGTACCAGCTTTTTTGTGGTTTCAAGGTCTGGATCGCCTGCTGTAACAAAGGTTATAAGAGCCTTTTTGCCGTCGGCTTTCAGTTTTTCAAAGCAAGCATCTATACGATTTTTATTCTTCAACTAAATCAACTCCTCTGTATCGTGCGATTGAATAAACGTCCTTATCGCCTCGTCCCGACAGATTTATAACAAGTATACTGTCTTTTGGCATTGTTGGGGCAATTTTCAGAGCCGCCGCAACAGCATGGGCAGATTCAATAGCAGGAATTATTCCCTCTGTTTTTGACAGGTACTCAAAGGCGCAGACAGCCTCCTCGTCGGTAATGTCCACATATTCTGCTCTGCCAATTGAGTTGAGATATGCGTGTTCAGGTCCTATTCCCGGATAGTCAAGCCCTGCCGAGATAGAGTATACAGGGTCAATCTGACCATATTCGTTTTGCAGAAAAAGCGACTTCATACCGTGAAAAATTCCGAGAGAGCCTTTTGTTATGGTAGCTGCGTGTTCAGGGGTGTCAATACCTCTACCCGCAGCTTCTGCGCCGACTAGGCGAACGCTCTTGTCATCTATGAAGTCGTAGAAAGCACCCATAGCGTTTGAGCCGCCGCCAACGCAGGCGACAACGCAGTCGGGGAGCTTGCCTTCTTTTTCTTTAAGCTGAGACTTTATCTCCTCGCCGATAATTTTTTGAAAATCTCTCACCATTTCAGGGTATGGGTGAGGTCCCATAACCGAGCCTATGCAGTAGAAGGTTGTTTCGATATTAGTACACCAGTCGCGCATAGCCTCGTTGATAGCGTCCTTTAGGGTAGAAGTTCCGCTTGAAACGCCTGTTACCTTTGCCCCCAGCAGGTTCATTCTATACACATTCAGTGACTGCCGTTTCATATCCTCAGCGCCCATATACACCTCGCACTCCAACCCGAACAGAGCGCAAGCTGTAGCGGTTGCAACTCCGTGCTGACCTGCTCCTGTCTCGGCGATAATTCTTTTCTTGCCCATTTTCTTTGCAAGCAGAATCTGTCCGAGTACATTGTTTATCTTATGCGAACCTGTGTGGTTTAGGTCCTCACGTTTGATGTATATTTTAGCTCCGCCTAAATCGTTTGTCATTTTCTCGGCGAAGTATAAAAGCGACGGTCTGCCTGCATACTCCTTATATAGAGCCGTCAGTTCACGTTTGAAGTCTTTGTCGTTCTTATACTTGCTGTAAGCCTCCTCAAGCTCTAAAACGGCATTCATAACCGTCTCAGGAACGTACTGACCGCCGTATTCGCCATAGCGGCCCTTACTGGAATTAGTCATAAATTTACCTCCTTTTGATAAGTGAACAATTAGTATATTGGAAAATTGTCCATTGTCCATTGTCCATTGTCAATTATCCATTATTAAAAGCGTTAGCTTTTTAATTTTTTCTCTGTCCTTTTTTTTGTCTGTTTCAACCGAGCTTGAAACGTCTATGCCGTAAGGCTTGACTGTTTCTATAGCTTCTTTAATGTTGTCAGCCGATATTCCTCCTGCTAGGAAAAACGGCTTATTAATTTCAGCATTTTTTATTATTTCCCAGTTTCCGACTATTCCTGTGCCTCCGACAGAACCCTTTGAAAAGCTGTCTATAAGAAGTTTGTCGGCACTACCTTTACACGCCTTACTAATATCATCTGACGTCTGGGGTCTTATAGCTTTCCATATCTCGCAGTCGGTATTTTCTTTGAGAGACTTTATAAAAGCGTCGTCCTCATCGCCGTGAAGCTGAATTACACCGAGATATTTTGAAAACGGTATAATTGTGTCTAATGTCTCGTTTACAAAAACACCTACAGGAGTTATCTTGTTAGAAAGCTCGCTTGTAAACTTAGCAAGCTCATCAAGGCTTATATGCCGCCAAAAAGGCTCTGAAAGTATAAACCCAGCGTAGTCGGGCTGAAACTCATTTACATAAGCTATATCTTCACTTCTGCGCAAGCCGCAGATTTTAAGTTTAGTCATATACTCTCAGCTCCTTAAGAGTAGTTGATATGTTATCACTTCTCATAAGCGTTTCTCCAATAAGAACCGCTGATGCACCCAGACTTCGCACAGCTCTCATATCTGTATTATCTTTAATCCCGCTTTCGGAGACAATGACCTTGTCTTTTGGAATAAGAGAAGCCAGTTTGCCGGTAGTATTTAAATCGACCTCAAACGTCTTGAGGTTTCTGTTGTTGATGCCGATTATATCTGCACCAATATTCAGTGCCTTTTCAAGTTCGCTCTCGTTATGAACTTCAACAAGGCAGTCGAGCGACAGGGAAGACGCAAGCTTGTAAAATCTGCTAAGAGTTTCTTCATCGAGAACTGCGGCTATAAGCAAAATTGCCGATGCACCTATTGCTCTTGCTTCATAGATCTGATACTCGTCAATGATGAAGTCTTTGCGGAGAATTGGAATATCAACGCACTCTGCAATGCTCTTTAAATACTCAGATGAGCCATGAAAATAATGCTCTTCAGTTAGACAGGAGATAGCGTCTGCACCTGCCGATTCGTACTCCTTAGCGATTTCAACAGGGTGAAAGTCAGGTCTTATAAGCCCTTTAGAAGGCGAGGCTTTTTTAACTTCGCAGATAACACTTAGACTATCACTTGAAATGGCAGACTTGAAATCCCTTGTCATAAAATCAGTATTATGAGCTTTCTCTTTCATTTCACCAAAGGGCACTTTTGCCATTTCTTTTTCAAGCTGAAGTTTTCTTTTTTCGATTATTTCATCTAAAATCATATTTTATCACCAAAGTTTTTTATAGGATTTAGGCAGAGTACAAGATGCAAGAATTTTATATTTTGTAGAGAGCCAGCGGAGGCTCGCCGCTTAGCTTTTTAATTCTGAGTTTGTGAACTCTATTAGCTCCTCCAGCTTTCTTAAAGCCTTACCGCTGTCAATGGACTCCTCAGCCAGCTTTATTCCGTCGGCTATTGTTTCTGCATTTCCTGTTACATACAAAGCACAGCCAGCGTTTAGCAAAACAATATCTTTTTTAGCTCCTTGCTCTTTTCCGCTGAGAATGTTACGGGTGATTTGTGCGTTTTCCTCAGGAGTACCGCCCTTGACATCTTCTTTTGTCGCACGCTTGAATCCGAAGTCTTCAGGGGATATTTCGTATTTCTCGATTTTACCGTTGTTTATCTCGCATACTGTTGTTGAATCGGAAATTGATATCTCGTCAAGTTTGTCGTTTCCGTAAACAAGCATTGCGCGCTTAATTCCAAGCTTTATAAGAACATTTGCCATATTCTCCATAATGTCAGGAGAGTAAACGCCAAGCACCATATATTCGGCAAACGCAGGGTTTAAAAGGGGTCCCATAATGTTGAATACGGTTTTTGTGCCTATTTGCTTTCTGACAGGACCTACAAAGCGCATTGCCGGGTGGTAGCTTTGAGCGAACAGGAATGAAATACCTACCTTTTTAATACATTTTTCAGCCTGCTCAGGAACTGATGCTATCTTAACTCCCAAAGCCTCTAAGCAGTCTGCGGCGCCGCTTTTTGAAGATGCGCTTCTGTTGCCGTGTTTTGCAACTTTTTGACCTGCCCCTGCTATTACAAACGAGGAGGTAGTGGATATGTTAAAGCTGTTTGACATATCTCCGCCTGTACCAACGATATCGACAGAATCGGAGCAGTTTTTGAGCTTAGCTGCTTTTTCCCTCATAACCTTGGCAAAGCCTGTTATCTCGTCAATTGTCTCACCTTTAATTGACATTGCCGTCAGCAGGGAAGAAGTCTGAGCAAGAGTTGCTCTGTCGCAGGTTATAATGTCCATAGCCGAATAAGCCTCGTCCTCGGTTAGGCTTTCACCTCTTACCACCTTTGCAATGTACTTTTTAAGCTCTGTTCTTTCACTTTCCGGAACCATAATGTTATCACTCGCTTTCGTTTTAATTCCTGCAATATTATTGAGGAAGTTTTCTATAATTTTCCGTCCTGTGTCTGTCATAACAGATTCGGGATGGAATTGAACACCGTAGGTTGGATGCTCTTTGTGTCTGATAGCCATAATTTGATTTTTGCTGTCATACGCCGTAATTTCTAAGCACTCAGGCAAGGTTTCACTGTCAACTATCAAAGAGTGGTACCTTGCCACCTTGATTTTTTTAGGAAGTCCCGTAAACAGGGGATTGTCAGTGCTGAGTGTTATGTCTGTAGCCTTTCCATGAAGCTGTTCTTTTGCGATAACCACCTTTCCGCCGAAAGCCTCTGCAATAGACTGATGTCCTAAACAAACGCCGAGAATAGGAATCTTTACGCTGAAATGTTTTATTGTCTCAACTGAAATACCTGCGTCTTTCGGGTAGCAGGGACCTGGTGAGATAATTAATGCATCAGGGCAAAGAGCCTCAATTTCAGCTATTGTTATCTCGTCATTTCTTGCGACCTTGATATCGCTGTAAAGCTCACCTATATACTGATAAAGATTATAGGTAAAGCTATCATAATTATCTATTATTAATATCATAAAAACCCTCCGTTTTGATTGATAATGTGCATTTAATTTTCCACTATCCACTATCCGTTGTCAACTGTCAAATCTGCCGCCTCTTTGATTGCATTAATAACCGCCAGCGCTTTGTTGCAGGATTCCTGATACTCGTTTTCAGGAACACTGTCGAGGACTACTCCTCCGCCTGCCTGAACATAAGCCTTGTTATTTTTGAAAAGTACCGTTCTTATCGCAATGCAGGTGTCCAAACTTCCGTCAAAGGCAAGATAGCCTACAGTTCCTCCGTAAAGACCTCTGCGTGTAGGTTCAAGCTCATCTATAATTTCCATAGCCCTTACCTTAGGCGCACCTGAGAGCGTTCCTGCAGGCAGAACAGCCATTAGAGCATCTAAAGGTTCCTTGCCGTTGTCGAGCTCTCCCTCTACGTTTGAAACTAGATGCATAACCTTTGAGTAGCGTTCAACTATCATATAATCGGTTACGTTCACACTGCCGAACTTTGATACCTTTCCTATGTCGTTTCTGCCCAGATCTACTAGCATTGTATGTTCAGCACGCTCCTTAGGGTCGTTAAGAAGCTGTTGTTCGTTTCTGTAGTCCTCCTCATCGGTGGAGCCTCTCTTAATAGTACCCGCAATTGGCTTTGTGATAACCGTTTTGCCGTTTACAGATACAAGCTTTTCAGGTGAAGCTCCTGCAAAGGCGTAGTCCTTGTGCTTGAAGTAATAGAGATAAGGTGAGGGGTTGGTAGAGCGGAGCATTCTGTATACATCAAAGCTATCGGGCGGATTATCCACCTCAAATCTCTGCGATGGAACGACCTGAAAAATGTCTCCGTTTTTTATGTACTTCTTAGCCTTTTCGACGTTTGCAAGGTATTTTTCTTTAGTTATATTTGACCTGATTTCTATATCCTTATGCGCTTTTTTAACCGATACATTAACCTTTGATACGTAATTTTTCAAAACGCTTATGATTTCGTCTTTTCTCTTTATGCAATCATCATACTGCTTGTCGATATCTCCGCTTGAGTGAATGTTCAAGATTATAACTGCCTTGTTGCTAAGGTGGTCGTAAGCTACTATTTCATCAAACAGAAACAGATTAGCGTCGGGCATATCTAGGTCGTCAGTCGGAGGATCGCATAGAGTTTTCTCAAAGTATCTCACCATATCGTAGGCGAAGTAACCGATAAGACCTCCCGTAAGTTTAGGTCGGTTAGGAAAGCGGGGAGACTTATACTCTTTTAAAATATTCGACAAAAAGCCAATAGGGTCTGAGACCTCAAATTTTTCATCAGTTCCGTTTTTTGAGACGACTGCTACCTTATCTTTAAGCGTAATTTCAGCTTTTGGGTTTATTCCAACAAAGGAATAACGTCCCCACTGGTCGCTGTTGTCTACCGATTCGAGTATAAAGCAGTTGTCATACGCCTCGTGGAGCGCATTAAAAAGCTGAATCGGCGTGTAAGAATCTACAAGCAGCTCATAAAATACAGGAACCGTCTTGTAATTTTTCAAAATGTCTTTGATTTCCTCTTTGGTTGGATAAAGCATAAAATTTACCTCCTCTACAAGATGCAAGAAGAAATATCGGCGAGTAGCCAATCTTTTCGTTGCATAAAAAAAGCCCATCGTTTCACATTAGAAATCTAATGGGACGATAGACATCGCGGTGCCACCCAAATTTATGATAAACTCACATTTATCAACTCAGCAAAGTACGCAGCTTTTTATATAAATAAATCGCATCAATACTTCTTTTCATTAACGCCGAAAACCAGCGGCGTCGGATACTTAAACTTAATCTGAAAAGCAGAACAAGCCTTTCACCGAGCTCCTCACAAACCCATTCACTGAAAGTCGTATGTGCCTTTATTCCACCGCCAAAGGCTCTCTGAAACACCGTAAAATCAGCTACTTACTTTTGCTCACAGGATTTAAAATATTTGATTACTGTATATTATATTCCAAAAAATTATATTTGTCAAGGGTTTTTTATAATTTTTTAAAAAGATATAATTATATACGAAAAAATATATTGCAATTTTTTCACCAACCCCTTGACACCCCTGTCGAAAAATGCTATAATGTAGTTACTTTACTAAAGGAGGTATATTTATGCGCAGGGCATTCTCCCAATTATTAACAGGGGGGGGGGGCGTTCGGCTCTCAATTAAATGTAATGCGCTAAGTATCGCCATTTTTAAAAAGTTAAATATTGTAAATAGGACGTAGTATGCATAGGCGTACTGCGTCTTTTTGCATTTTTGGAGGTGATTGGAAATATTAATACAGTAAAGAACTGCGGACTTCTTTACAAGTAAAATCCCAAGTCTGCAAAAGGAATATTTTTGAGGAAAAAAATAATTTTTTGGAGGAATGATTTCATGGCATTAATTCAGTGCCCAGAATGCGGGCGGGATGTATCCGATAAGGCGGAGAAATGTATTCACTGCGGATATACGTTGGGTGGAGCTGTCGGTGCTCCCGAAAAAACAGGCGGGACATTGGTAGTTTATGGATATACCGGGTGGTTTTTGGTCAAACCAAAATTAAAGATTTATTTGAACGGGGAATATATCGGCAGTGTTTCCCACAAGGCAAAAACAAAGGAAATTCCCATCACCGAGCCGACAAATGTGGAAATCAAGTGCGGCATCCGCTCAACGGCAGTAAGATTGTTTCCTGATAAACACAACGAGATTTACACCGAATTTGACAGGACAACAGGAAGTATAATTGCTGAATTAAGGAGTTATTAAAATGAAGAACCAAATCAATTTGGACGATCCCAACTACAATTCATCTCTCTCTGGTCAAGTTACCGTTCAGGATCATAAGGCGAAAATTCTTTGGGCGATACTGGGGACTGTTGCTTTGATTGTCATAGCAGTTGGAATTGTCATGCATAATGGAAATGAAAGCAAAAATGATAACAACGATAACACATATTTTTCTCACGACAATTGTATGTTTATTGGCTATGCAGATCCAAATCGTCCTTTGAACGGTCAAACAATAATATCGTCTGAGCCTAAGTATGGATATCGACCTGTATATACAAATCGTGATGATATTTATAATACGTATCATTTCCATTAATTACATTATTTAGGAGGCGTATTTATGTGCATAGAACAAAGGAATTTTCGAGTTTTGCATATTTTTGAGGATGATATTGTTATAGCAACGGGTATAGATATTCCGGAAGCATTAATATCATTTGATGACAATGGCACTTCCGTCATAAGCTATCCCGATACGGGAATATTTGTGTTACTCAGAGGCAGTTATTCTTCTTCAACCGAAAATAAATATAAACCATACATAGGAAAAGATCGAAAAACAACGAGGGAAATTGTTTTTCAAAGCAAAAATGCTGCGGCTCAGTTTGTTCTTGGCAATAAAGGTCGTACAAATTATTGGCAAGAGCAAAAGTGAAAACATATAGTTATTGCTATATTAATATTATCAAAAAATGAGGTGTGCAACAACATGAAAAGTATAACAAAATTTTTATTGTCGATTTTGTCCCTAAGCTTAGTGTTTTGTCTTAGTGGGTGTAAAAACGGAAAAAGCGAAGCAGAGTATAAATCGGCCATTTCTCAACATATGCAAAACGAACATAATTCAAGGGTTACGTCCTACCAGAGTTTTTCTATCCATGACGAGGGCGGAGCTTCTGCAACGGTCAATGTGTCGGCTACATTAGAAGGCGGTATTGGTAGTACCGTAATGACGAACGAACTCTCTGTGGACGAGAATGGCAATATTTCCAGCTGTGACTGGTGTGATTTGGGTATCGGATAACAATCAAGGCTATGTATTCACACAGCCGTCAGGTACTCAGCCTACATCAGCAGCACCTGTTACAAACACATCTGCAACGGCAGCACCAAAGGTAACACCACCGACCGCAACAACGGTTCCAAAGCCTGCAAAGGTTAAGAGCATTAAGCTAAAGGCAAAGAAGAAGCTGAATGTTTCCTGGAAAAAGGTGAGCGGAGCTACAGGTTACGAGGTCAAAGCGGCAACGAACAGCAAGTTTACTAAAGGTAAAAAGACAGTCACAGTTAAAAAGAACAAAGTAATAATCAAGAATCTTAAACCAAAGCAGAAATACTTTGTAAAGGTGCGAGCATACAAGCTGGCAAACGGCAGGAAGTATTTTGGTAAGTGGTCAAAGGTTGTTAAGAAGAAGACTAAGTAGCGGTAAGCCGCCGCAGGCACTTCCGCCTTTGGGAAATTATCTATAAAACATAATTTGATAAACGGCGGGTAGTACATAGATGTAAAAAACAAGGCGTTCGGAAAAATTCCGAACGCTTTTGTCTTGCTTCTGATGTTGTGTCTAAGTTTGCTCCTCAGAAGTTCTCTCTTTTGGACTGACTGCATCTACTGTCATCTTAATAGTCGAGCCGTAAGGTTTTTTCTTACCCTCCGCAGGTCTCATTGAAATAATGTCGCCGCTCTCGATACCCCACTTGTGCTGATAATTGATCTTTACCTTGAACCCCAATGATTTCAAAACCGTCTGTGCGGCGAGATAATCCATATCAGAGACTTTAGGTATTTCAATCATCTGAACGCCCTTGCTGATTACAATATCAACAGGAGTACCTATGGAAATCTCCTCACCGGAGGTTACGCTCTGCCAGAAGATTATGTTTTTCTTAACCTTGTCGTTGTACTGCTTTGTTACGATAAGCGGAATGCTGTCTGTTTTTTCAACAGCCTGTGAGTAGGTCAGACCGCTTAAATCAGGCATAACAACTTTTGTTTTTATCTCCTCCTGCTGAATTTCTTTTAAAGAGGGCGTTTTGTAAAACAACTCAGGGAATTTACAGCCTGAAAGTGTAAGCATAATTACAAGACATAGACCAAAGCATATTATTTTATTGGTTTTCATAATAAATCACCTTTTATTAGAAAATAGAGACTATAGGTAAGAAGCATATTTCATCAAAGTATAATTGTTAGTATCTTGACTATTGCTTATCTATCCGCATGGAAATATCAAACGCCTTGACCGAGTGAGTAATAGCACCTACTGAGATTATGTCGACACCCGTTTTGGCAATGCTGACTATCGTTTCTTCGGTGACATTTCCGCTTGCTTCAAGCTTTGCCTTACCTAATGCTATCTTGACTGCTTCTCTCATAGTTTCGCAATCCATATTGTCAAGCATAATAATGTCAGAGCCTGCATTTAGAGCCTCTCTAACTTCATTAAGTTTCCTAGTTTCGACCTCTATCATAACTGTGTGTCCGAGTTTCTCCCTAAGAGCGCTAACGGCGTTTGTAATACTGCCGTAAGCGTCTAAGTGGGTATCCTTGAGCATTGCACAGTCGGAAAGGTTGTAGCGATGGTTCTTTCCTCCGCCGACGGTAACTGCGTATTTCTGCAAAGACCTCAAGCCGGGAAGTGTCTTTCTCGTGTCTGCTATAGACGCATTCGTACCCTCTGCTAGCTTAACCAGTCTGTTTGTCATAGTGGCTATTCCTGAAAGGTGTTGGAGCAGGTTGAGAGCCGTTCTCTCGCCCTTTAAAAGTACCTTTGTTTTTCCTGTGATGGTCGCAATTATATCGCCTTTTTCTACCTTGTCTCCGTCACGACGCTTAATGTCAAACTCGGTCTTATCACCGAGAAGCGTAAACACTCTGAGCGCGATGTCAATTCCGCAAAGTATACCGCTGTCCTTAGCGATAAATTTAGCAGTGCTGACGCTGTCGTCTGATATAAGATAGTCGGTCGTGACATCTATGTAGTTTATGTCCTCTTTAATTGCGTTTATTATAATGCTGTCGATCTCCATTTGTAAAGGTTGCATAATTTACGTCCTTTCTAAATTAACTTCAAGGGGCAGCCCTCTCTTTTCGCTGAGGATCATGCCCTTGACCGTAAACTTTTAATTAATCTTTCTTAATTATAATCGTATCCCCAAGCTCTTTATTTGTCTCAAGAGCTTTAATTATCTTCTTCTCCTTAATGCGTGCGTTTACTGACTGCTGAAGTATCTTGTAAAAAGTCGCCGTTATCGGAACTCCGATAAGCATTCCGACTATCCCGAAAAGTCCTCCGCCGACCGTTATGCCTGCTAAAACCCACATTCCCGGAAGTCCTGTTGATTTGCCTACGATTTTCGGGTAGATAAACGCCTGTTCGCATTGCTGAAGTATAATAAGGAATATAATAAACATAACAGCTTTTATTGGACTTATGGTAAATATCAAAAATGCTCCGATAAACGCTCCGATAAACGCACCTACTATCGGTATAAGCGCCGTAAGACCCACAACAGCGGCGGTTACGCCCGCATATGGAAAACGAAGTATCACCATTCCCGCAAAGCAAAGACACCCCAGAATCGCAGCGTCGGTGCATTGTCCGATAATAAAGTTTGAAAATGTCTTGTTTGCAATTTTAAGATAGCTTATAAGCCTTTTGTTCCTTTCAGGTTTGCCGTATGCCTTGATGATTTTGTTAAATTGCTTTAAAAGTTTCTCTTTGTTAAAGAGAATATATATTGAAAAAATGACTGCTATTACAATGTCTGTAATAGTTCCTGCAATAGAGCTTGTGACTGATATCACAGAGTTGAGAATTTCAGATGAGTTCACCTGCCAGAACCCCAACAGAGCAGGCTCTAAGCTTTTCCAACTAAATTCAAAGCTGTTTACTTTGTTTCTGATATAGTCAGCGGATATGTTTTCATTTACCCACGACTTTACAGTATCAACCGAACGGGGAATAGCATCGCTTAACAGCTCAATGCACTTGTATAACTCAGGTATTACTATTATTACTATGCCTGCTATAATTGCCAGAACGGAAAGTAACGACAAAATAATGCAAACTGCTCTTTTGGTTTTCTTAACGATTTTTCGCTGTGATTTGGGAAAGTAAATGCTTTCATACTTTTTCATAACTATGTTGAGAATGTACGCAATAGCACTGCCAAGAATTAGAGCAAAGCAGGCGTCTATAGCGTGAACAAAAAATCGCACAGCCGCTGTTGAATACTTTATTACCAAACAGGCAAGCACCAGTGCGGCTATAAGCAGTATAGTTTTTTTGTTCTTTTTGTTTAATAACACTTAATACCCCAACTTTCAAAATAAGACCGGCGAGCTGGCAAAAAAATTCTTGACATATTTAAAATATGTGCTATAATATACTTATAAAAGGAATACTGCAATAAGCGGTTTCTCCCAGTTTAGATGTTAAGAAACACCGTTACTCTGGAATTTGGCGGTGTTTCTTATTTTTTATGTAAAAGAATTTACTTTTTACGATAAAAGATATTAAAACATAGTGTGACAACACTGATAACAAAATTCGCAAATAAAAATAATTCGGAATAACTTATCATGGTCATCACCTCCCTTATAAAGGGAGAAACCGCCCACCGTGTTATTGCAGTATCCCAAAGTTAGTATACAGTATTTCTATAATTTTGTCAAGCACGGTGGCGTTGCATCCTCTGCCGCCTATCATTAGTTATTTTAATGTTTAACTTTGCACAACGGCGGATTATAAATTGATAATTAACAATTAATTATCAATTTTCCTTTGTCAATTATCCATTATTTTCATCTCTCTCCATAGCTTCATCAACCGCACGATTAAGAAACTTGTTTAAAGAGCCGTCATAATTCTTTGCGTGTTCTGAAATTATTTCTTTTTTTCCTTTAGGAACTTTCAATTCAAGTCTATCATAATGATTTTTAACGTACTTAGCTGTTGCTCTCTGCCTTGCTTTACTAACTGGCATATTTTTACCACCTTTCTCTGTCTAAACCACTGTCATTTATTTTTATCTCTCTCCATAGCTTCATCAACCGCACGATTAAGAAACTTGTTTAAAGAACCGTCATAATCCTTTGCGTGTTCAGAAATTATTTCCCTTTTGCCTTTCGGAACTCGCATATCAATCCTATCATAGTGATTTTTAACATACTTCTTTGTAGCTTTTTTTGAGCTTTACTAACTGGCATATTTTTACCACCTTTTTCTGTCTAAACCACTGTCATTTATTTTTATCTCTCTCTATAGCTTCATCAACCGCACGATTAAGAAACTTGTTTAAAGAACCGTCATATTCCTTTGCGTGTTCAGAAATTATTTCCCTTTTGCCCTTTGGAACTCGCATATGAATACCATCATAGTGGTTTTTATCATATTTATTATTTGCTTTTATTTTAGCTTTACTAGCTGGCATAATTTTTACCACCTTTTTCTGTCTAAACCACTGTCATTTATTTTTATCTCTCTCCATAGCTTCATCAACTGCACGATTAAGAAACTTGTTTATTGAACCGTCATGCTCTATTGCATGAGTTGAAATTATTTTCTTTTTACCCTTTGGTACTTGCATTTCAAGCCTATCATAATGATTTTTAGCATATTTATGTGTTGCTCTTTGCTGAGCTTTACTAACTGGCATATTTTTACCACCTTTTTCTGTCTAAAACACTGTCATTTATTTTTATCTCTCTCTATAGCTTCATCAACCGCACGATTAAGAAACTTGTTTAGAGAACCGTCATATTCCTTTGCGTGTTCAGAAATTATTTCTTTTTTTCCTTTAGGAACTTTCAATTCAAGTCTATCATAATGATTTTTAACGTACTTAGCTGTTGCTCTCTGCCTTGCTTTACTAATTGGCATATTCTAAACCACCTTTACTTTAATAGTTAAACTTTAAAATATTATAATTATTCATTGTAACCAATATCCATAAATAAAATTAGTGAATATTTGGTTATTTTGCCCATTGAAAATGTATTGTCGACAATGTATTATATACTTAACAACGAAAGGAAGTGACATCAATGGATAATAAAAACATAAGCATACAAGACATTGAAGAAATACATAGAAAAACTGAAATGATAGCAGGACTTTCAGATTTCTGTGTTATATTCTTCACCAATTACTTTGAAAATGATATTTTCAAAAGGACGCTTGAATGCCTTTCAGATGAAGTATTCAAACTTCGTGACGAATGCAGAGCATTGTATAATAACATAGGTTCGCATAATAATTCTAGGACTCACAATTAAAGGAAGTGACATCAATGAAAGAAAAAATCGGAGCAATCCATTTAGTGGATTTTGAAGAAATAATGAAAGAAGCTGAAAAGCTAGAAGGGCTGTCTGAAGTATGTGTAATGTACTTTATACACGTATATGGTGATGACATTTTAAGAGGAGCGCTTGAATGTTTAGCAAATCAAGCCTCAAAATTGAGTGAACACTGTAATAAACTTATGCAAGAAGCGGAAGAATAAATACTCAATCAGATGTAATACTTCTAATCTCTAATCTCTAACCTCTAACTTATAACCTAGTAATTGTTAAGCTCGTACTCCGCCCACTTAGCGGCGTCTATTTCTGCGTTTTCGGTAGCAGTTTTGTTAGCCTCCTGCAAAATGAGGTAGGCTACAGTGGCAAGGCTTTTCGCCTCGACAAAATCCCTGTCGATTTTAAATCGCCCCGTGTATAGAATTTCTTTTATCTGATTCAGCCTGTCATAACCCTCAAACAGAGCGTCAATATCGGGCATTACAAAGTATGCTGTCTGCATAATTTTCCGTATCTCTGTTCTTATACCTTTTGGTATATGAGGCGCATTGCCGTTGCTTGCAAATTCAGCAGAGACAAGGGGAGCATTTGAATCAGCTTTGCGCCTTTCATTTATAACTGCCGCCGCACGTCTTGGAAAAACAAGAGCTTCGAGCAGTGAGTTTGAAGCAAGTCTGTTGTTTCCGTGAACGCCTGTGCAGGAGCATTCACCGCAGGCGAATAAGTTGCCGACGGTTGTCTCGGCGTTTTTGTCAACCTTTATTCCTCCCATAAGGTAGTGCTGGCAGGGGTACACCGGAATCATATCTTTGGTCATGTCGTAGCCTAAGTCTAGAAGCTTTTCGTAGATCATAGGAAAGCGGTTTTTAATAAACTCAGGTTCTTTATGGGTTATGTCAATATAAAAGGTACTGCTTTGAGTTTTTGCCGTCTCGAACATAATAGAGTGAGAAACAACGTCTCTCGGGGCAAGCTCAAGACGCTTATCGTAGTTTTGCATAAACCTTTCGCCCCGAAAGTTTTTTAAGTAAGCGCCCTCGCCCCTTACGGCTTCTGAAATCAAAAAGCATTCTCTGTTGTACTTGTCATTAAAAGCGGTGGGGTGGAATTGTATATAGCTAATATTTTTTATTTCCGCGCCCAAATTGTAAGCAAAGGCGATGCCGTCGCCGGTTGCGATAGCAGAGTTTGTAGTGCGCTCATAGACCCTGCCGATACCGCCTGTTGCAATAACTGCATATCGTGAGTTATATGTGCTGTGAATATCGTCTTTTAAAATATCGAAAGAAAAGCCTGTTTGAGTTTTTTTGATATCGCAAATAAGAGCGTTTTCCAAAATATCGACATTGGGGAGATTTTTCACATATTCGAGTAGTTTAGTTTCAATTTCAAAACCTGTGGTATCCTTATGGTGAAAGATTCTGTGCTTGCCGTGACCGCCCTCAAGAGTACGGTGGAAGTCTCCGTTTTGAGTTTTATCAAACTCAACGCCGAGACTTATTATTTTTTCTATATCAATTTTAGCTTCCTCGCAGAGAATAGAAGTGGTTTCGATGTTGTTTTCAAAACCGCCTGCTACTAAGGTATCCTGTTTGTGAAGTTCGGGAGAATCGTCAGGGGAATTATAAACGCCGGCAATTCCTCCCTGAGCAAGAGCGGTGTTGCAGAGAGTAAGCTCCATTTTAGAGGTTATCAGGATATTCAAATCATCTGATAAATTTATTGCCGTATACAGACCTGCGACGCCGCAGCCTGCAATAATTACGTCGTAATTGTTCATAATACTGACATTTTCCCCAATCGCAATTTAATTTCAAACTTAAAATAGTTATACTTATTTTATAATAACACAAATTCAAATAAATTACCATAGTTTTTTATAAAATATTATTTTCAGCTCTGCTGCAGTCAATCTTATAGGATATTATTCGTTGACAAAAATAAATAGTAATGGTATAATTTATTTAATTTAATGTGTAGAGTTATGTAAAAGTATAAGGAGAGATATTTTGAATACATTTAATAGACTAAGAAAGAACACATATTGTGTATATACGTTTCTTTTTGTTATTTTAGCTTTTTTCACTTTTTTTTGGTTGATAGTATTTGGCAAAACTTTAATATATAATGGAGACGGTTATTTACAGCATTATAGTTTTTTGGTAAAGCTAAGAAGATTTGTATCTGATATAGTTCACGGAAACGGTGTTTCTTTATGGTCTTGGGATACAGCTTTAGGTTCTGATACTATAAGTAATTTTGCCTTTGTGATTTGTGATCCGTTTGCATATATAGCAGCGGCATTTAAGCCTGAGTTTATAGATGTTGGTTATACAATATCAGTAGTTATCCGTTTATATGCAGCGGGTCTTGCAATGATAGCTTTTTTGCGTTATAGAAATAAAAACTTCCTTCAATGTATTGTGGGTGGAGTTGCTTATGCGTTTTCTTCATGGGCTATAGGAAGTGGCTTAGCACATGATTTTTTTCTTAATCCGCTGGTGTTTTTTCCTCTCATAATTTTGGGAGTTGATAAAATCGATAGAGAGAATAAGCCTTTTGTTTTTGTTGCGTCTGTATTTATATCCTTGATAACAAGCTTTTATTTTTCGTATATGTCCGCATTGCTGACTATTGTTTATATAATTATCAAATACTTTTTTGAGAACGAAAATAAAAAGAGTGCTACAGATTTTATAAAGAGATTTTTAAAATTTATTTTTTATGCAATTCTTGCAATACTTATAGCAGCTCCTATTTTAATTCCGGTGTTGTATGCGCTGTTTAATGCAAATAAGTCAACTGGCGTAGAAATTAATGTTTTTCTTTCTTTGAAAGAATCTCTGAATTATATACCAAGCTTTTTAGCGAATATTGAGTTAAATAAAAATTATTCTTATACTTCTTTCTCTATGATTTGCCTAGCTATGCTTCCGGCGGCAATAATTGATTATAAAAAGGGTATTAACCGTTTTCCTACGTTAATGGCTTTGATTTGTGTAGTTATGACCGCTTTTCCGATATTCGGAAGTATTTTTAACGCTATGAGCTACTCTGTAGGCAGATGGTGTTATATGCTTGCGTTTTTCTTTGTTTGGGCAAGTGTGAGCGTGCTTGATCTAGAAAAGTTTAAAGACGCAGAATATATAAAGTCATACAAAACAATACTTACAGTAATGATAATTGTTATTGCGGCATCCTTTGTTGCAGCAAAGTTAATATTTAATGTGCTGTGGTTATCAATTGTAAAATTAAGTATCGCTCTGGTAAATATGTTGTTTTTGCTTGTGTTCGGAAATATAGTTTGCAGCAGTGAGAAAACTCTAAGATTATCTAAGAGTACGGCTGTAATTACTTTTATGGTTGTAAATTTAGCTCTTGTTAATCTTATTAACTTGTCCCCTAACTTATCAAATTATATGTCTAAGTACCTTGATATAGGACAGTCGTTTAAACAATATTCAAGTTCTGCTCAGAGAGCCGGAAAGACAATTGATGATAATGATTTTTACAGGATAGACCAAGTTGAAAATTCAACGTGCTGGGGATATGATACAGCCATAAGGATACCTGCTAATGAAAATACGTTTTTCGGTACTCGCTCTATATACAGTTATATTTCAACCATAGATAATAAGATTTTTGAATATCATAAGGATTTGTGTAACAGCGCCGGCTATTTCAGAAGAATTTGCTTTTACTCAAATGATAACAGAAGCCGTATGAATTTTTTACAGGGAGTTAGATATTTTATAGGTGATGATAAGGTCAAGAATTCTGAGACTTCACAATATGCGAGCTATAAATTTAAGAAGTATAAAACATCTGACGGCGTTGAGATATTGAAAAACAAGTATAAAGCGTCACTTGGCTATGTATTTGATAATACTATAAGCGAAAATAATTTTATGAAATATGGTTATCTCGACCGTGAACAAATAATGATGCAGGCTTGTGTGGTTTCTGATGACAGTAAAACAGACGTTTCAAATATAAACGAAAATGAAATAGCTTTGGATACTCATAATGTAAATTATAAAATTGAATCTGAAAAAGGTTTAGAATTAAGTGATGGAAAGATTAAAGTGACGTCTGGAAATGCTTATCTAACGATTAGGCCGGATGAAATTAAAAATAGTGAGGTTTATGTTGTATTTAAAAATTTAAAGAAAAAACCTATGCCTTATCAAGAATATAAAAATTATACGTTAAAAGATAATATAGACTCAAAATTGCAATCTTTCCAGTTTGACGCTAGCAATATTTCATATTCTCCATATGGAAATTTTGTTATTGATGTCAAGAAGTCGAAGACGACCAAAAGATTAATTAATGCTGATGGTGAAAGTCAAGGCTTTGTTGATGTTGTAGATTATATTGCAAATCTTGGTTATTATAAGGCAACAGAAGGAAAAATCACGATTAATTTTAAGTCAATAGGGGATTATACCTATGATACTATTGAAGTAGTTGCTGTTCCGCAGGAAAACTTTGATATTCAAGCTAATAAACTTGAAAATAACAGATTAAAGGTTTCAACTCTTCATGATAATTACATCAAAGGAACGGTAAACGCTGAAAATGACGGTCTGCTCTATTTAAGCATTCCTTACAATAAAGGTTGGAAGGTTTATGTTGACGGCAAGGAGCAGGAAACTTATATTGCAGATATTGCATTTACCGGAGTTGATATAAAAAGAGGTACTCACACTGTTGAGCTTAAATACAAGCCTGTAGGTTTTTATGCAGGGTTGATTATGTGTGGGTCAGGAATTGTTATTTTCGTTTTGATATTACTATATCAAAGGCATAAAAGACGAAAAGACAGCTTGTAAATAGGAATTAATAAAATTCAGGAGGTTTTTCAATGATCAGTTTTAATCAGCCGCCTTATGTTGAGGAGGGGCTGGATTTCATAAAGCAGGCTATAGACGCACATAAAATATGCGGCGACGGACAGTTTACAAAGAAGTGCAATAAGTGGATGGAAGAACGCTTCAAAGCACAAAAGGTATTGCTGACAACTAGCGGAACGACCGCTTTGGATATGGCGATGCTGCTTTGTGAATTTCAACCCGGAGACGAGGTCATATTGCCTAGCTATACTTTTTCCAGCACGGCAACTTCTGCTGTACTGGGCGGCGCTAAGCTGGTATTTACCGATATAAGACCGGATACTATGAATATAGATGAAACTAAGATAGAAGCGGCAATTACTGAAAAAACAAAAGCTATTGTTGCAGTTCACTATGCCGGAGTATCCTGTGAGATGGATACAATTATGGATATTGCCAAGCGTTATGATTTAAAAGTTATCGAGGATGCGGCTCAGGGCGTTATGAGCACTTATAAGGGAAAGGCATTGGGTACTATCGGAGACTTCGGCTGTTATTCATTCCATGAGACTAAAAATTATTCAATGGGTGAAGGCGGAGCAATTGTAATAAATGATCCTAAATATAATATGCGTGCTGAAATTCTTCGCGAAAAGGGAACTAACAGAGCTGAATTTTTACTTGGTCAGGTTGATAAATACACTTGGGTGGATTTTGGAGACAGCTATTTGCCGAGCGATATGAATGCTGCATACTTGTGGGCGCAGTTGCTCTGTGCAGACGAGATAAATCAAGACCGTTTAGCTTCGTGGAACAGATATAATGAAGCTTTTGTTCCGCTTGAGAAGGCGGGACTTGTTCAGTTGCCAGTGATTCCCGATGGGTGTGAACATAATGCACATATGTATTATCTTAAATGTAAAGATATTGACGAACGCACAAAGCTAATTAGTTTTTTAAAGGAAAATGGTGTTGCGGCAGTATTTCATTATATACCTCTCCATTCGGCGCCGGCAGGTAAGAAATTCGGTCGTTTTGATGGTATGGACGAGTATACTACAAAAGAAAGCGAACGTCTTGTGAGACTGCCAATGTATTACGAGCTAACTAATGAGGATCAGGATCGAGTTATAAAATGCGTATTGGATTTTTACGGTAAATCAGAAAGGTAAATCATAAGTATGGGAATATATAATAACAAAGTAATACAAGGGGAAAAGGTAATACTTCGTCCTATTACTATGGAAGATACTGATTATATTGTAAAATGGCGCAACAATCCGTCTGTGCAGAAAAACTTTATTTTCAGAGAAAAGTTTACCAATGAAATGCATAAGCACTGGATGGAGACTAAGGTGAAAAACGGTGAGGTCGTGCAATATATCATCATATCGTCAGATGATAAAACTCCGATTGGTTCGGTTTATTATCGTGATATTGACAGTCTAAATAAAAGCGCGGAGTTTGGTATTTTTATCGGAGAAGATTCTGCAAGAGGCAAGGGAATAGGTACTGAAACGACCAGGCTTTTTACAAGATATGGGTTGAAAGATATGGGGCTTCATCGGATAAGTCTGCGTGTTCTAGACGGAAACGATGGGGCATACAGAGCTTATGAGAAGTCGGGATTTAAAAAAGAAGGCGTGTTTAGAGATATGGTATATTTAGACGGAGAATACAGAAATGTTATTTTTATGTCCATACTATCAAGCGATGTAAGTGATGCGGAGGAAGTATAATGGAAAAAATATCGTTTGTTATTCCATGTTATAAGTCAAAAAACACTATAACGTCAGTAATTGAGGAAATCACAAGCACAATGTGCGATCTTACTCAATACGATTATGAGATTATTTTGGTTAACGACTGCTCTCCTGACGGTACATTCAAAATAATAAGGAAATTGGTTAAAGAAAATTCACGCATAACAGGAATAAATCTAGCTAAGAATTTTGGACAGCATGCGGCTCTTATGGCAGGGTTTCGCCATGTAAGCGGCGACATAATCGTCTGCTTAGATGATGACGGACAAACTCCTGCTAATGAAGTTGGAAAGCTTTTGGAAAAGATAGAAGATGGCTATGATGTTGTTTACGCATCGTATGAGCATAAACAGCACTCACTGTTTCGCAACTTAGGCAGCAAGGCAAACAGTAAGATGACTGAGGTTTTGTTGGGAAAACCTAAGAAGCTTATGATAACAAGTTATTTTGCCGCAAGGCGTTTTGTTATTGATGAAATGATACGTTATGAAAACTGTTATCCGTATGTGATTGGTTTGGTTCTGCGTACAACCAGAAATATATGTAATGTTTTGGTGAATCACAGACAGCGGAAAGAGGGAAGCTCGGGTTATACAATAGGAAAGCTGATTAATCTTTGGATGAACGGTTTTACATCATTTTCGGTCAAGCCGCTTCGTATGGCAACTTATTTTGGCGTTTTTTCATCAATCTGCGGTTTTCTGTTTTTGATATATATTGTTATAGCATATTTTCTTAAAAACTCTGCGCCTGTCGGCTGGAGCTCTACTATGGCGATAATGCTTCTGTTAGGCGGAGTGATACTGGTGGTTCTGGGCATAATAGGCGAGTATGTCGGACGTATTTTTATGTGTTCAAATTCTGCACCTCAATATGTAATTCGTGAAATAGTGAAAAATGAAAGTGAGAATAAGGATGAAAAGTAAATCAAAATACTATTTATTACTTCATATAATTATTTTGATTTATTCTGTCAGCGGTGTTTTCAGCAAGCTTGCAGGCGCAAAGCCGTTTATGAGCATTTACTTCTTTGTTTTTTATGCTTTGGTACTTTTTATGCTGATGGTTTATGCGTTTGGTTGGCAGAAGGTTATTAAATATCTTCCTTTGACTACGGCTTATGCCAATAAAGCAATTACTGTTGTTTGGGGAATCGTTTTCGGAATACTCTTTTTCCACGAGACAATAGGAATCAAAGATATAATTGGTGCGGTTATAATAATTTCCGGAGTATTGCTTTATGTGAGATCGGATGAGGAGGGCGAAATTGAATAATATACAAATAGGATATTTGATACTATATTTAGTCAGTGTATTTCTTGCTTCGGTTTCACAGGTGTTTTTAAAAAAGGCCGCTTTAAGAACTCATAAGAATACTATTGCAGAGTATACTGACAAGTATGTTATCTTAGGATATGGCTTGTTTTTGGTATGTACTATGCTAACAATGATTGCATATAAGGGTGTGCCGTTAAGCATCGGCGCAATGCTTGAAACTACAGGCTATGTTTATGTAACCATATTCGGAGTTTTGATATTTCACGAAAAAATAAATGCAAAAAAAATAATAGCTCTGACGCTTATTTTAGCAGGTATTATTATTTATGCAATATAGCAAGGAGGACGTAAAATGAAAGGAATAATTCTTGCAGGAGGAAGCGGAACAAGGCTTTATCCAATGACTAAAGTCGTTTCAAAACAGCTTCTTCCCGTTTACGATAAACCGCTTATTTACTATCCTTTGTCGGTTCTTTTGCTGGCAAAGATAAAGGAGATACTTATAATTTCAACGCCTGAGGCTATTTCTCAGTACAAGGAGCTTTTAGGGGACGGCTCAAGGTTAGGCGTTTCAATAGAGTATAAAGTACAGCCTGAGCCTAAGGGCTTGGCACAGGCTTTTATCATAGGCGAGGAGTTTATCGGTGATGACAGCGTTTGCTTAATTTTAGGCGACAATGTTTTCTTCGGTCAGGATTTTTCAAGGCTTCTTGCACAAGCAGTTAGCAAAAACGAAGGTGCGACGGTTTTTGGATATCCTGTTAAAAATCCAAAGGCATTCGGAGTTGTAGAGTTTGATGAGAACAACAAGGTAGTTTCAATAGAGGAAAAGCCGGAAAATCCAAAATCAAATTTTGCTGTTCCTGGTCTGTATTTCTATGATAATAAGGTCGTTGAGATTGCCAAGAATGTTAAACCGTCGGCGAGGGGAGAACTTGAAATAACCTCTGTAAATAATGCCTACCTTGAAGATGGCAGGCTTTCTGTCATAACACTAGGCAGAGGTATGGCTTGGCTTGATACGGGAACTCCTCAGGGGCTTTTGAAGGCGGCTGAGTATGTTGAGGCTGTTCAGTCAAGGCAGGGCTTTTATATAAGCTGTATTGAGGAGATCGCATGGAGAAAAGGGTTTATCTCAAGTGAGAAGCTTAGAGAACTCGGCAAAGAGCTTGAAAAAACAGATTACGGTCAGTATCTGATTTCGCTGGCTGAGGAGAATATATAATTTAAGAAAGCTTAAAAGGAGCAAAATTTATTATGAAAAAAATAATTGTAACAGGCGGAGCGGGATTTATTGGAGGAAACTTTGTTCATTATATGTTGAAAAAGTATCCTGATTATAAGATCATCTGCCTTGACTGTTTGACCTATGCCGGAAATCTGGAGACGTTAGAAAGTGTTGCGGACAACCCAAATTTCAGATTTGTAAAGGCTGATATAACTGACAGAGAGGCAGTATTTAAGCTGTTCGAGGAGGAACACCCCGATATTGTTGTCAATTTTGCAGCGGAGAGCCACGTTGACAGAAGCATTGAAAACCCAAGTATTTTTCTAAACACTAATATTTTGGGAACACAAACTCTTATGGACGCTTGCAGAAAGTATGGAATTGAGCGTTATCATCAGGTTTCTACCGATGAGGTTTACGGCGATCTGCCTCTTGACAGGCCTGATTTGTTCTTTACTGAGGAAACGCCTATACACACAAGCTCGCCTTATTCTGCGTCAAAGGCTTCGGCGGATTTGCTTGTAGGCGCTTATTACAGAACCTACGGACTTCCTGTTACGATAAGCAGATGCTCAAACAACTATGGTCCTTATCATTTTCCTGAAAAACTTATTCCTTTGATGATAATAAACACTCTTAACAACAAGCCTCTACCTGTATACGGAAAGGGCGAAAATGTCCGTGACTGGCTTTATGTGGAGGATCACTGTAAGGCTATTGATTTGATTATCCATAAGGGAACTGTAGGAGAGGTATACAATATCGGCGGACACAATGAAAAGGCTAATATTGATATTGTAAAAATCATTCTCAAGGAGTTGGGAAAAGGCGAGGAGCTTATCACATATGTTGCTGACAGAAAGGGACACGATCTCAGATATGCTATAGACCCTACAAAAATCCACAACGAGCTTGGCTGGCTTCCCGAAACAAAGTTTGAGGACGGAATTAAAAAGACCATTCGCTGGTATCTCGACAACAAGGGCTGGTGGGAGAAAATCATCAGCGGAGAGTATCAGGATTACTATGAGAAAATGTACTCTAATAAGTAGACAAGAGTCAAGAAAAAAGACATTAGCGGTAGCAGTTCTTGCATCTTGCATCTGATTTCTTGTTTCTAAAAAACTCCCTTAACTTATCATAAAGATAAGCTAAGGGAGTTTTCGTTTTATCATAACACCATAACACCCGAATTGTGAATGTGAAATTCGTGAACTGTCCAGTTGCCCAAACCTGCGGTATTGAGAGAAAACTCAACCTTTCCTCGGAAATAATCGTTATTGTCGTCTACTATAGCCATAACGGCAGGACCGGCTCCGCTGATGTAGACGCCGTATGCACCGTGATTATAGGCTATATCAAAGACCTCACGGCAATTGGGGATAAGCTCCATTCTGTAGGGCTGATGAAGCCTGTCGTGAACCGCCGTTCGGAGATTTTCAAACTTACCTGTAAGCAGAGAAGCGGAAAACAGCGCCGCACGGGAGAGATTATAAACTGCGTCTTTGTGGGAAATCTCTTTCGGGATACAGGCTCTTGCTTTGTCGGTTTTAAGCTCAAAGTCTGGTATGATCGCAACAAATTTAAGTTTTGTATAAACCTCTTGCTTTACCCAGTGAACTTTCTTTCCGTCAAAAACTGCGGTGACAATTCCGCCTAAAAGAGCAGGAGCGGTGTTGTCGGGATGCCCCTCGATTTGAGCGGCGATATCTACTAAATCGTCGGTGGAAAGGAGATTGTTTAGTAGCGTGTTCGCTCCAACCAGACCTGCGACAATGCAAGCCGATGACGAGCCTAAGCCTCTTGCCATTGGAATGTTGTTTGTCTGTTCAAGTTTTAAACCTTTGAGATTCTTTCCGCAGACCTTGAACAAATCGCTTGCTGACTTATAAACCAGGTTTGTTTTATCTGTTGGAATACTGACCCCGTCAAGAGATGTAATATCTATAGAGTCTGATTCCTCCATATTGACCTGATTGTAAAAATCAAGCGCAAGACCCAGTGAATCATAACCTGCACCAAGATTAGCGCTTGTTGCAGGGATCTTTATTTTTATCATCTTATTTTCCTTATTAAAATCAATATAATCTTATTTTGCTAAGTATTTTAGCCGAGTGAGAAAGAATCGTAAGCTCAGTGTCTATGTCCTTTTCAACCATTGTCTTGGTGATAAACGCAAGCTCGTTATCAGGGCGGTTTTCACGCTCTATAAATATTACCTTGCCGAATACCGTTGAAAGCGAACGCTTAAAGTTATCAGCGTCGTCACACTCGATGCGAATATACATAGCAGTTTTAGATTCCTTATAAGAAGTCATAAAGCTGTTATCGCCTTTTGATTCGTCCCAAGAAAGAGCCAAAACTCGCTGCTGATGTTTAAGCGCGTCAATAATATCTCCCACAACTGCCGAAGCGGTAGGCAGCTTTCCTGCCCCCTGACCGTAGAATACTACGTCTCCAACGCCGTTTCCGGTAACGCAGATAGCGTTATATACTCCGTTGACATTTGAAAGAATGTCGTTCTTAGGAACAAGCATAGGGCAAACTATCGCCACGAGCTTTCCTTCGTCATTGGGCTTTACTGAACCGATTAGTTTTATAGAATATCCAGCGTTTGAGGCATATTCAACGTCTACAAGAGATATGTTCTTTATTCCTGAGCAGTGAACATTTTCAGGATAAATGTGCTTTCCGTATGCAAGCGAACCCAGTATGCAAATTTTTCGGCAAGCGTCGTGACCTTCAATATCAGCAGTAGGGTCGGCTTCTGCATAGCCGTTATCCTGAGCAAGTTTGAGCGCATCGTCAAAGCTCATTTGCTCCTTTATCATCTTTGTAAGAATAAAGTTAGTCGTTCCGTTTAGTATACCGGAAATCTGCTCAATTTCGTTTCCTGCAAGGCATTTGTGAAGAGGACGTATGATAGGAATTCCTCCGCCGACCGACGCTTCGAAAAGATAATTGGCATTGTTGTCGTTTGCAATTTTAAGAAGCTCCGCACCCTTTGCGGCAACAAGCTCTTTATTAGAGGTTACAACGCTTTTGCCCTTTTCTAAAAGCTGTTTGGTAAATTCATACGCAGGGTGGAGTCCTCCTATAAGCTCGGCAACGACCTCGACTTCATTGTCGTTAAGAATATCGGTGAAGTCCTTTGTCATTTTATCTGCGAAAGGCGAGTCAGGGAAGTCCTTTAAATCTAGTATATATCCAAGTTCAATATCCCTTCCTACTTTTTCGCATATTGACTTTTTGTTAGTTTCAAACAGTTCGACTGTTCCCGAACCAACAACACCATATCCAATTACTGCTATTTTACTCATTTTGATTTTCCTTTCAGATTTGCTATTTAGTTATTACGGTGACTTATTACCTCATTAGCGTGAATAAATTAAACTTCGCTACTCGCCGCTTATAATTTTAATATCAACAACGCTGCTCAGTTTTGAGAGTTCGTTTTTTATATTTACTGCATTAAGCGTATCGCTTTCAAGTTTTACAGAAACCGTTACTGTTGCAACAGAATCAATGGGAATGTTCTGATTGACGGTAAGTATATTTGCGCCCATTTCGTAAAGGTTTGTCAGTATTGACGACAAAGCACCTTTTTCGTCTTTTAGAACGAGGTAAAGCGAAACTATTTTATTTGTCAGCTTTTCCTCATAGGCGAAAACAGAGTCCTTATACTTATAATATGCGCTTCTTGAAATTCCGATTTTTCTGCAAGCGTCAGCGGAGGACTTAACCTCACCTCTGGCTTTTATCCGCTTTGCTTCAAGAACCTTTAATATTATCTCAGGCAAAACCGATGAATTAACAACGACCAATTTCCCGTCATTATTATAATTCAACAAGTCCACCTCCTGAGCACATTTGTTTTTTGAGTAACTACAAATATAGCATATTTTATGAAAAAAGTCAAGGAGAAGTTTGTAAAAATAAGAGCGTACTGGTAGGGTGCGCTCTAAGTCTGTTAAAAAGTTTCTGTTTAATTAAATCAACCAAAAGTTTTCGCTCAAGCCTTTTTCAAAAGGCTTGCGGGTCAAGGGCGGAGCCCTGTCGCCGACGAGCCGTCGGCGAAATTCTTTACGGAGTACGCTCCGCATAGGGTGAATTTAAAAACAGTCCGGTGGACTGTTTTTAAAGAGGGGCATGCCCTGTAAGAGAGGGCTGCCCCTAAAAATAGACTTTATCTACACCCAGAGAGCATACTGAAATGGCATACTCTCTTTTATTATTTGTCCTCAATTTTAACTTCAATCTTACCTTCGGAAGTCTCAAATTCCTTTACACACTGTTGTGCTAAATATATCATTTGTTTGTTAATGGAACGTGCATTATAATCTGCTATATAACGAATTTTATAATGCAATTCGGGACTAATTTCAATACCTAAATGCTTATTTTTCTTATTTCTCATAATACACCTCAAAAAAATTAATAATTTATATTTATTTTACAATGTTTTTATGATATAATGTTAAAAGTATACTTAATTTAAGTATATAAAACTTTGAAATATACTTAAATTTAAAAATAAGAGGTAATATTATGGTTAACTTTGGAGTTAGATTAAAAGAATTACGTTTACAATCCGGAATGACACAAAAACAATTGGCACAAAAATTACGAGTTACAACATCTGTAATTTCTTATTATGAATGTCAAGAGCGTTGCCCTTCATCTGAAGTATTAATAAGATTATCATACATTTTTTATACAAGTACCGATTATCTTCTTGGTATAGAAGATAAAAAGCCTAAGGGTGAAGTTAGTTTTAGAAAAAATGAAATAGAAGTTCTCAATCAAATTCTTGAAAAGTTAAAAAGTATGATATGATGCAGAAATGTTTTAAATAAAAAGACACAGAGGACTGTAAAATCCACTGTGTCAAATATTTTGAAATATTAATAAACTGACCGATTAGTAAGCAACGCCCTGCCACTTCATAGCATCTGCAACCTTTAAGAAGCCTGCAATATTAGCGCCGAAGATAAGGTTACCCTCGTGACCGTACTCCTTAGATGCATTGTATGAGTTGTGGAAGATGTTAACCATAATGTCTTTTAGTTTAGCGTCAACTTCCTCAAATGTCCAAGAAAGTCTCTCTGAGTTCTGGCTCATTTCCAAAGCTGATGTAGCAACACCGCCTGCGTTTGCAGCCTTAGCAGGTCCGAACAGAACGCCTGCCTCAACAAACTTCTCAGCAGCGTCAGGGGTACATGGCATATTAGCGCCCTCAGCAACAGCTATTACGCCGTTCTTGATAAGCGTGTCAGCAGCAGAACCGTCAAGCTCGTTCTGTGTAGCACAGGGAAGTGCAATATCGCAAGGAATGTTCCAGATTCCCGAGCAGCCCTCGTGGTACTCTGCACCCTCAACTCTGTTGCAGTATTCTTTGATTCTTCCTCTTTCAACCTCTTTGATTTGCTTAACAACGTCAAGATTGATTCCGTTAGCGTCATAGATGTATCCGTTTGAGTCAGACAGCGCAACTACCTTTCCGCCAAGCTGTGTAGCCTTTTCTGTAGCGTAGATAGCAACATTTCCTGAACCTGAGATAACAACTGTCTTGCCCTTGAAGCTCTCGTTCTTCATACACTTTAACATTTCGTCTGTGAAGTAGCAGCAGCCGTATCCTGTAGCCTCTGTTCTTGCAAGAGAACCGCCATAGCTTAATCCCTTACCTGTCAGAACGCCTGTGAACTCGTTTCTAAGTCTCTTATACTGACCGAACATATAACCTATTTCTCTAGCGCCTGTTCCGATATCGCCGGCAGGTACGTCGGTGTCAGCGCCGATGTGTTTTGAAAGCTCTGTCATAAAGCTCTGGCAGAATCTCATAACCTCTCCGTCAGACTTGCCCTTAGGGTCGAAGTCAGAACCGCCCTTACCGCCTCCGATCGGAAGACCTGTCAGGCTGTTTTTGAATATCTGCTCAAAGCCCAAGAATTTGATAACTGATGCACATACTGTAGGGTGAAGTCTTAAACCGCCCTTGTATGGTCCGATAGCTGAATTAAACTGGCATCTAAAGCCTCTGTTTACCTGTACGTTTCCGTTGTCGTCGACCCAAGATACTCTGAACTGAATTAATCTTTCAGGCTCAACGATACGGTCGATAATACCGTTTGTCTCGTAAGATTTGTCCTTCTCGACAACAGGCTCTAAGCTCTCAAGAACCTCTTTTACTGCTTGAAGAAATTCCTTTTCACCGGGATTTCTTGCTTCTACCTTTTCGTATACCTTTTTAAGGTACGCATTCTTAAACTCCATTGTTTAAGCCCTCCCATTTATTAATTTTATACCGCTTGCTCAAATGCCTGTGATTACACCAACCATTTGACGCTTTAGCACGATATAGTTATTCTATCATAAAATTTTCCTTTTTGCAAGTGAAAAATAAAAAATTGCAAATATTTTGTTATTATTTAAACAGAAAACAGTTATTTGCATAATTCGTATTAAAAAATTTCAATATTTTTTCAAAAAGGGGTTGACAAAGGAAAAATAATAGTGTATTATTGTATTATATCAATAATACAGTTTTATCGTAGGTCAGCTTTGAACTGTATATTATGCAAAGTATTTATAACACAAAGTTCATTAAATAGAAACGGAGGTTTAATTATGGCTTGGGAAATTAAAAACGACAGACCGGTTTACATTCAGCTTGTGGAAGAGCTTGAGATGCGGATTCTCAACGGGACATACACAATGGGAACAAAGCTCTTGTCAGTAAGAGATTTAGCAAGCGAAGCCCAGGTCAATCCTAACACTATGCAGAAGGCTCTAAGCGAGCTTGAGAAAAAAGGACTTATTTCGTCCAGGCGAACGTCGGGAAACTATATAACAGACGACGAAAAGTTGATTAGCGATTTAAGAACGGAGCTTGCGTCTTTTGAAGTAGGAACTTTCTGCGGAAAGATAAAAAAGCTGGGGATAACCAAAAAAGAAACAATAGAACTTATCAATAAGGAGGACTTCTAAAATGAGTGAAATTTTAAAATGCACAGGGCTTACAAAGAAATACGGAAGTCTTGTTGCGCTTAACAATCTTGATTTATCTGTAAACAAGGGGCAGATAATAGGTCTGCTCGGACCTAACGGAAGCGGAAAGACAACTCTTATAAAGCTGATAGCAGGTCTGCTAAAGCAAAACTCGGGAGAGCTTACGGTAAACGGAGAAAAGATAGGAATAAACACAAAAAAGATGGTATCCTATTTGCCGGAGCGTACATATATTCCCGACTGGATGAGAGTTATCGACATAATAAAGATGTTCGAGAACTTTTATGAGGACTTCAATCTTGAAAAGGTAAAAACTATGCTTGACAATCTGGGTATCAAGTTTAATCAGAGAATAAAGGCGATGTCGAAGGGTACTAAAGAAAAGCTACAGCTTATTCTTGTTATGAGCAGAGAGGCTCAGCTTTATCTGCTTGACGAGCCTATAGCGGGAGTCGATCCTGCGGCGAGAGACTATATCCTCCGCACTATTATAACAAACTACAATCCTGAGGCGGCTGTAATAATTTCCACCCACCTGATACAGGATATTGAAACGGTTTTGGACGATGTAATTATGATTCAGAACGGTAATTTAAAAATTCACAAGACAGTCGACGAGATACGTGAAGAAAGCGGAAAATCAGTCGACGAACTGTTCAGGGAGGTATTCAGATGTTAGGAAAGTTATTTAAAACAGAATTCAAGGCGTCGGGAAGGCTTTATCTTCCTTTGTTTATAGGTGTCATATTCTTTGCGATAGTTGAGCGCATTATGCTAGAGATTTTGGAAAACACAGACGATTCTCTTGTGCTCAATATAGTATTCGGCGTTATTACCGTGATTTTTGTGCTTATTATAATAAGTGTGTGCGTTTCGGGACAGTTTATTTCAATTTATCGGTTTTATAAGAGCGTGTTTACAGACGAAGGTTATCTTACAAACACCCTGCCTGTGAAGTCAAGCTCGATAATAATTTCAAAGCTGTTGGTAGGCGTATTGTATACGGTTTTCAGTTATATCGTTTTATTTGTTTCAGGATTTATAATGGTAGCCGGTGATTTGCTTATAAACGCATTGAACGGCTTAAAGATCTCATATGGTATTGAGAATACTCAGATAAGTTTGATGGATTTTGCAATTAGCAGTATTGTTAACTTAAGGCTGACTCTTACAATTCTTGCAGTATTAATCATAGCTGTGTTGTTTTTTAACATTCTGGTGTTTTATGTTGCATTTGCAATCGGCAATATGGCAAACAGAAAAAAAGTTCTGCTATCTATCATAATTTACATTGCTATTATCAATGTGCTGTCTTTTATAAGCGCAGGCGTTGCAGTGTTTGTAGATTGGCTGAGCTGGGATAATGTATTAAGGATGAATGTTATAAATATAACGCTGGCGATTATTTTAGCGGTAATTGTTGTTATCGGTTTGGTTTGTTTCTTTGTGACAAACAAGATAATCAAGTCAAAGCTTAATCTTGAATAAGGAGGCAGTATAATGAAAAGGATTTTTAAAAGATTAATAGCTGTATTTTGCACTTGTACAACGCTTTTGAGCATATCGGGCTGTGTTTCAACGGCAAATACAGATGATGCAAAATCTCTAAGTGCAAACAGCTCTTATAACATTGATGACTACGGAGAGGAAAGCGTTAAAATAGATATTGATACAGGTATGGCATTTTCTGAAAAGGGTTCAGTCAGGTTTCAAGATCATATAGAACTGGTAGATTTCTGGGAGTATGGCAAGAATAAAAGCAATACGATTTATTTTAAAGGTTTAAAAAGTGAAATGTTTGAAAATTATGATTTCCAAACCCTCATAGATTTTGCATTTGAATATAAGAATATGATATATTTCTTAAAGCAGTCTTATGATAAAGAAAAAACAAATTTAAACCTTGAGCTTTACAGAACTGATTTGAATGGTGATGATATTACAAAAATATCAACAATTAAATCTAATGTTAATGGCAGTCATTGGGAAGTGGTAGATTTTGCAATCAAAAATGTATATGTTCAGAATAATACTTTGATATTTAATGTTGGATATTACACTTACGATTCATCTTATGATTCTGAAATTAATAAAATATATAAAATAGATTTAAAAACAGGCATTTTTGAAAGTATCCTTAATGGAAATGATGTTCGACTTGCAGCAGTAAAATGTGACAGCGACTTTACTTATCTGTATTTAAACTATTTTAGCTATAATGATGATGGTGAAATTGTTAAACCCAGAGTTTATAGAATAAATAATGATACTAAAGAACGCAGTATGTTGAAATATGACTTTGGTAATTCTAATTATAGCTATATATATGCTGTATATAATGATATTCTTATTTGTGAGAGCGCATATAACAATGTTTTTCTTGCAAGAATCAATCAGAAACCAAAAACTATTATTTCCAACACTGGTAACAGAGAAATAAATTATATATGCCTAACAGACAATAACGTCTTAGTTAAATATGATAATTCAAAGTTATACTCATTCAATTTAGATACAGAAAAATTAAATTTTACGAATATAGGACCTAAAAAAGATATAAATCATGTTATATATAAACTGGGTGACAAATATTTGTGCTTTTTAGATAACAATTATGATTATACATATTATAGTGTAAATGATGTTTTACGTGGGTCTTATGGTTTTGAGTGTTATTATTTATCAAGTGTACTTGATGTAGAAAATGATAAGCACAATTTTGAAGAGATAAAAAATCAGTGCATTGTTGACGATATATCTTTATATCCGTATTGGGTCTGGCAAGATTACGACGACATAGAATCGTGATATGATCAATAGATAAGAACCGGAGCAGATAAACTGCTTCGGTTTTGTGTTTTTAGCCTTATTAAATACTTGTTGCAAAATAACACGGTTTATGGTAAAATATCATAAAACAATAATACCAAAATTTTATCAAACAGGAAAAAGGACGGGTATTTTTATGAAAGAAACAATATTGGTAACAGGCGGAGCAGGCTTTATAGGCAGTCATACGGTCGTTGAGCTTTTGGAAAGCGGCTACAGTGTTGTTATAGTAGATAACTTCAGCAACTCAAAGCCTGAGGTTCTGGATAAGATAAGGCAGATAACAGGCAAGGATTTTAAATTCTATGAAGAGGACTTGCTAAATCTAGACGGCGTTTCAAAGATATTTGATGAAAACAAGATAGACGCTGTAATTCATTTTGCAGGGCTAAAAGCGGTAGGCGAATCGGTCGAGAAGCCTGTTGAGTATTATCACAATAATATAACAGGAAGTCTTATGCTTATCATGGCTATGAAAAATCACGGCTGTAAAAAGATAGTATTCTCGTCGTCGGCTACAGTATACGGCGTTAATAATCGTGTGCCATTTGTTGAGGATATGCCTACTTCTGCTACAAACCCATACGGATACACAAAGGTTATGATAGAGCAAATCTTGCGTGATGTTTATGTTTCAGACAATGAGTGGAGCGTTTCTTTGCTCAGATATTTCAACCCAATAGGCGCTCACAAGAGCGGTCTTATCGGTGAAGACCCGAACGGAATACCTAATAATCTTCTTCCTTATATCGGTAAGGTAGCGGTAGGTCAGCTTCCTCAGCTTAATGTGTTCGGAGACGATTATGATACCCCTGACGGTACGGGCGTGCGTGATTATATCCACGTCTGCGACTTGGCTTCGGGTCATCTGTGCGCGTTAAAGTATGTTCTTGAGAATACGGGCGTTGAGGCTGTTAACTTGGGCACGGGAAAAGGCTCGAGTGTACTTGATGTTCTTCACAGCTTTGAAAAGGCTTGCGGAAAAGAGTTGCCTTATGAGATAAAGCCGAGACGTGCAGGGGATATTGCAACTTGTTATGCGAACACGGACAAGGCGAAAAGGCTGTTCGGCTGGGAGGCTAAGTATTCTCTTGATGAAATGACAGCCGACGGCTGGAGATTTATAGAAAATAATTTTTAATCCGGTTAGGTTGGATATAATAAAAGTTAAAAGAAATAATTAAAAGACCGTTTATCTTTACAAGTGTAAATTTAAAGCGGTCTTTTTGTTTTTAGAATTACGTAATTTAACTTTTCTCAAACTGGCTGTTGTAGAGCTTTGAATAAAATCCGTTTTTTGATAAAAGTTCATTATGGTTTCCTTGCTCGACAATATTTCCGTTATTCATAACTAAAATACAGTCTGCATTTTTTATTGTTGAAAGCCTGTGAGCAACAATAAAGCTGGTCCTGCCCTTAAGCATTTTTTCAAAGGCTGATTGAATTTGCTTTTCTGTTCGTGTATCTATGTTAGAGGTCGCCTCATCGAGTATAAGCATAGGCGGAAGCGTAAGCATTACTCTCGCAATACACAAAAGCTGTTTTTGACCGCTTGAAAGATTTTCGCTGTCGTCAGAAACTACGGTATCATAGCCTTTGGGAAGTCTTTGAATAAAGCTGTGAGCGTGAGCGTTCTTAGCGGCGGTGATAATTTCTTCATCACTGGCATTTGGTTTGCCGAACGCTATGTTTTCTTTTATTGTACCCTTTGAAAGCCATGTCTCCTGAAGCACCATACCAAAGCTCTGACGCAGGCTGTGACGTGTGATTTCTTTAATGTTTTTCCCGCTTATTTCAATATCGCCGCCTGTGACATCATAAAATCTCATAAGAAGATTTATAAGAGTGGTTTTTCCGCAGCCAGTAGGTCCTACAATGGCTATTCTCTCGCCCTTGCGAACGTCAAGATTTAAGTTTTTGATCAGCGGTCTGTCGGGTGTGTAGCTGAAAGAAACATCTTTAAGACTCAGTGTTCCGTCGATTTTTTCTAAGGTATAAAGTCCATTGTCGCTTTGCTCTTCATCTGCTTCTATAATCTCAAAAACCCTTTTTGCAGACGCAAAGGCAGATTGAAGTTCCGTTATAACGCTTGAAATTTCATTAAACGGTTTTGTGTACTGGTTTGCATAGGTCAAAAATGCAGAAAGCTGTCCTACGCTGATGTAACCGCCTATTGCGGAAATTGCACCGAAAATTCCAACGCCTGAATAAACAAGACCGTTTATAAAACGGGTCGCAGGGTTTGTTATTGCAGAGAAGAAAAGCGCTTTTACTCCGACAGTTTCAAGCTCGCCGTTTATTTTTTCAAACCTTTTCATTGATTCGTTTTCGTAGTTGTATGCCTTGACTATTTTTTGCCCTGTTATCATTTCGTTAATATGGCTTGTCATCTCACCTCTTTTTATTGACTGTGCCTGAAACATATTGAATGTTCTTTTTGCAACAAAAGAAGCCACAAAAAATGACAGAGGAGTGATAACAATAACAATAAGCGCTATTTTATAATTAATGGAAATCATAAAGCCTATTGTCGCAAGAATAGTTATAACTCCTGAAAATAGCTGAGTAAACCCCATAAGCAGACCGTCTGAAACAAGGTCAATATCCGTAACTATTCTGCTTATCAAGTCGCCCTGAGACGAGTTGTCAACATAGCTTACAGGAACCTTTTCAAGCTTTGCAAAAGCGTCGAGCCTTATATCACGAACAGTGTTGTAGGTCAGCTTGTTTGTGCATAAGTTCATAAGCCACTGGGCAATAGCCGTTATAGCTATAACTAAAATTATCAATACAATGATCCTTTTTAGCTTTTGAAAGTTTACATTTCCTTTTGAGATTATAAGGTCAATGCCGTTTCCCATAAGTATCGGTGCTAAAAGGGTAAATGCCACAGTTATGACCGATAGAATAAGTGCCGTAATCAGATAAAGTCTGTAAGGACGAATATATTTAAACAGCTTTTTTACTATTTCTTTAGTGTTTTGAGAATTTTCTATTTTGGCTTTCACTCTTTTCACCACCTGCTACAATAAAATTACTCTTCTTCAAGCTCTGTTTTTGAAAGCTGAGAACGGCAGATTTCCTTATATGTTTCACAATTTTTCAAAAGTTCGCTGTGCTTTCCAATACCTGCAATCTCTCCGTTATCGAGTACGATTATAAAATCTGCATCCTTTATTGCCGTTGCCCGTTGAGAAACGATAAAGGTAGTACGTTTGTAATTGTTTTGCCTTAAGGCGCGTCTTAGATTTGCGTCGGTTGCAAAATCAAGAGCGCTTGAGCTGTCGTCTAAGATAAGGATCTTTGGTCTTGCAACTAATGCGCGCGCGATAGAAAGTCTTTGCTTTTGACCTCCTGAAAGATTTTGTCCGCTTTGTGTTATTTCAAAATCCAGTCCTTTTTCTTTGACAAAATCATAAGCCTGAGCGTCATTGATAGCTTGCCATATTTCCTCATCAGACGCGTCTTTCTTTCCCCACTTTATATTGTCACGGATAGTGCCTTTGAACAGCATAGACCTTTGTGCAACAACGCAAATGTTTTTTCTTAGAGCCTCAAAAGTATAGTCTTTTATATTATGTCCGTTTAGAAGTATCTCACCATCGCTAACGTCAAAAAATCTCGGCATAAGGTTTATAAGAGTTGATTTTCCTGCTCCTGTACCGCCTATAATACCAACAGTCTCTCCTCTTGATACTTTAAAGCTTATATTTTTTAATGCGTATTTTTCTGCGGTTTCATAATACGAATAGCAGACGTTTTTGTATTCAATTATAGGAACGCTGTTATCATATTGTGCTATATTATCAATAACAGCGTTATCATCAGTAAGGCTCGGCTGGATATTGAATATATCGTTTATTCTAACTGCCGATGCCTGTGCTTTTGTGATTATTACAATAAGATTTGCAAGTGCAACAAGCGCAAGAAGTATCTGCGACATATAGCTTACAAGGGCAATTACTTCTCCTTGAGTTATTGCTCCTTTAAAGGTGAAAACACCTCCGAACCATATAATAAGTATAGTTGCTATGTTCACTAAAACATAGGTCGCAGGGTTTAAAAGTGCTGAAATTTTTCCTGCCAGAAGTTGTTCTCTTCGAAGGCTGTCGCTTGTATCGGCAAAGCGTTTTTGTTCAAATTTTTCTTTTGAAAACGCTCTTATGACCCTGATACCCGACAGGTTTTCACGGGTTATTGTTGAAATTTCATCTTGATTTTTTTGAACGGTTTTATATATAGGTATTGTTTTTGACATAATAATGTATATAACTAATGAAATAATAGGAGTGAAAAGCAAAAATATCAAAGTGAGCTTAACATTAATTGTAAAAGCCATAACGATTGCTCCGAGCACTATAAACGGCGAACGCAAAAACAATCTGAGTATCATATTAACTCCTGTCTGTACCTGGTTTATATCTGAGGTAAGCCTTGTTATTAAAGCGCCGATCCCTACCTCGTCCAGTTCTTTATGAGAAAATGCATTTATATGAGAAAAAAGGCTTGTCCTTAATTTAGTACCAAAGCCCATTGAGGCTCTTGCGGCAAAGTATTGCGCAGTTAGAGAGCTTATCAATCCCAAAAGTCCAAGAAGAATCAAAACAGCACCAATCTTGAAAATATAAACTCTATCTGAGTTATATATCCCTACATCTATTATTTTCGCCATAACGATAGGTACAAGAAGCTCAAAAGATGCCTCGGTCATTTTGAAAATAGGACCAAGAATACTTTGTATTTTATAATTTTTTAAAAATCTAGCTAATTTAAACATAATAATCTCCAAAAAGATTGCTGTATATGCAATTTTGTAAGGTTATTATACCACTATTTATTTTTTCAATCAATACTTGTTAAATACAGAAGTTTATGCTATAATAATTATCAGTAATTTTTTATTTATTAGTTTTGGGTGATTTACAAATAAATTTTGAATGGGGAATATATGATGGAGGCAATTCTTAATATTGATAATAGTGTTCTGGATTTTCTGATTTCTATCAGGACTGAGTTTTTAAATGACTTTTTTGCTTTTTTCAGTTATATAGGAATCGGAGGGATTATTTGGATCGTTACGGCGATAATTCTATTGCTTTTCAGAAAAACAAGAAAGGTCGGTTTTATTCTTCTGATTTCTTTAGGAATAACCGCACTTATTAATAATCTTGTTATAAAAGTAATTGTGGATAGGGCAAGACCATTTATTACTAATGATGCGCTAAAAACTATTATTTCAAAGCCTTCGGGAGCGTCTTTTCCGTCGGGACACGCTTCATCTTCATTTGCTGCTGCGGCAGTATTACTTAAATACTTTAGAAAAAATGGCTTGTTTGGCTTAGCAGCGGCAATACTTATCGCATTTTCGCGAATCTATTTTTGCGTACACTATCCGAGCGATGTAATTGCAGGAGCAGTTGAGGGAGTTCTGCTTGCGCTGATTATTTCATTTGCTTTTGAGAGAATTTACAATAAAATCAGAAAAAGCAGACTTTTAAAAGTAAATAAAAAGATTACTGTTTCACATGGGTTCACATACGAGCCTATACCTGATAAGATATGGAACAATATGCAGGGTAAGTCTTATCCTGACAGTGAAACCATCAAGAGCAAGGGCTGTAAAATTTCAAGAAATGAGCTTTTTTATCTGAACGTGTTGTATTTTGGTTTTGATAACGAAACAAAAGTTGGAGAGATAATATGCAACAGAAAGATAGCAAAAGACCTTTGCAGGATATTTAAAAAGCTGTACGACCACAGGTATATGATTGAAAAGATTAGGCTTATCGACAACTATGGTGCTGACGATGAGAAATCAATGACAGACAATAACTCATCCTGCTTTTGCTACAGAAATATTGCACATACTGATATTCTGTCTAATCACTCATACGGTTTAGCAATTGACATAAATCCCTTATACAATCCGTATATTGCGAACGGCAGAATTATGCCAGCCGCAAGCGAGCCATACGCTGACAGGAGCCGTAGTTTCAGCTACAAGATTGACAAGAAAGATTACTGCTACAAGGTATTCAAAAGGTTTGGTTTTGAGTGGGGCGGCGACTGGATAAATGAAAAGGATTATCAACATTTTCAGTCTGATAATTGATAATTGATAATTACAAGAAGTGATAACGGCGTTCGGAATTTTTCCGAACGCTTTTCTTGCCTCTTGTCTCTTGCCTCTTGCCTCTAGTCTCTAATAGGGTAGCAAAAAAGCCTACCCAAAAGAGTAGGCTTTAAATATTTAAGTCAAATAATTAGTCAAGCTCTGCAAAGTATTTGATAGTTCTTACCATCTGGCTTGTGTATGAGTTTTCGTTGTCATACCATGAAACAACCTGAACCTCATACAGACCGTCGCCGATAGGTGCAACCATAGTCTGTGTTGCGTCGAAGAGTGAGCCGTATCTCATTCCGATAACGTCTGAAGATACAATTGGATCTTCGTTGTAGCCGAATGACTCGCTTGCAGCAGCCTTCATAGCAGCATTGATGCCTTCTTTAGTAACATTATCGCCCTTAACAACAGCAGTAAGAATTGTTGTCGAACCTGTTGGAACGGGAACTCTCTGTGCAGAACCAATAAGTTTGCCGTTTAGCTCAGGAATTACAAGACCGATAGCCTTAGCTGCGCCTGTTGAGTTAGGAACAATGTTAGCAGCACCTGCTCTTGCTCTTCTTAAATCGCCCTTTCTGTGAGGACCGTCAAGAATCATCTGGTCGCCTGTGTAAGCGTGGATAGTTGACATAATACCGCTTTGGATTTCAGCGTACTTGTTAAGAGTGTCAGCCATAGGAGCTAAGCAGTTAGTTGTGCAAGATGCGGCTGAAATGATTTTGTCTTCCTTAGTAAGAGTGCCTTCGTTTACTGAGAAAACGATTGTTTTGAGGTCATTTCCTGCAGGAGCTGAAATAACTACCTTCTTAGCGCCTGCGTCAAGGTGTGCCTGACTCTTTTCCTTTGAACAGTAGAAACCTGTACACTCAAGAACAACATCAACGCCTAACTCTCCCCATGGAAGATCAGCGGCGTTTGTCTCTTTATAGATTGTAAGAGTCTTACCGTCAACAGTAATTGTATTTGCTTCATCATCAGCCTCAACTGTGTGAAGTCCCTCGCCGATCGTTCCGCAATATCCGCCCTGAGCGGTATCATACTTTAATAAATTAGCGAGCATTGAAGGCTTTGTCAAATCGTTGATTGCAACGACCTCATAACCTTCTGCACCAAACATTTGTCTGAATGCTAAACGGCCTATACGGCCAAAACCATTAATTGCGACTTTTACTGCCATAATTAATATACCTCCTAATAAAAATTCATATATATATCTTACACTATTATAATTGATATTGCAAGTGTTTTAGAAGAAAATTACTTGTATTTAAAATAAATTTTACCTGAACTTTTTTTGAAATTATAATTCTTTATGTTCGAGCATATTTATATGGCTTCTTATTTTTTGCTTTTATCGCCTAAGTTTTCCAAAGCATACTCGCAGCATTGCACGACTAGCTGATTAAAGCTTATGTCGTTTTTGTTTGCGAGGTTTTCCAGCCTTGCGATAAGGTCTTCCGGCATTCTTATCGTCTTGTTAAAGGACTGTACTTTTCTTATTTCAAACATAATTATCTTATGCTCCGATTGGGAACAAAACCTCCTTTTCATAGTGTTAAATTCAAATATTCTAACAATTCAAATTTACACAATAATTATAGCTTTTATTCAAATTTATTAATATATTATTTATTTAATTGCAAAAATATATTATAAAAAATATTTAAAAATTACTTGTATTTTGAAATGCAGTGTGGTATAATGTTGAAAATAATTAAAAGGAGGTCTATTATGACAAAAAGAATTTTAAATTTATTAACTGCATTAATAATGACAGTTAGTTTGGCAGGAGTTTTGCCGGCGGTGACGGCTGGAGCATTAACCTATGGCGATTATAACTATGACATATTGGATGATGGAACAGTTGAGATAACAAACTATAATGGTACTGCAACTTCGATTGAAATACCAAGCACCATTGACGGAAAACCTGTAACAAGCATTGGATATCTTGCGTTTTATAGAAAACAATTAACAAGCGCAATTATACCAAATAGTGTAAAAAGCATTGGAGAAACTGCATTTAAATATTGTAGTAATTTAACAAGCGTAACAATAGGAAACAACGTAATAAGCATTGGAAGTAGTGCGTTTGATTATTGTACGAGTTTAATAGACATATCAATACCCGATAGTGTAGAAAGTATTGAGAACAGTACTTTTTCTAATTGTGAAAGTTTAACAAATGTAATAATAGGCAGCAATGTGGCAAGTATTGGATTTGGTGCGTTTTTTAATTGTGAAAGTTTAACAAGCATAATAATACCTAAAAATGTAATTAGCATTAATGATTTAGCATTTTATGGATGTAATAAATTAACAATTAAGTGCTACAACGGCAGTTATGCACAAAAATATGCTGTAGGTAATAAGATTAACTACATACTTTTAGATAAGGTTGCAATCACTAAGCCCGCCAAAGTAAAAGCAGTTAAGTTGACTGCTAAGAAAAAGAAACTGAATGTAAAGTGGAAAAAGGTCAACGGAGCGACAGGCTATGAGGTTATGTATGCTAAAAATAATAAATTTACAAAGGGCAAGAAAACGGTTAAGGTCAAGAAAAACAAGGTAACTTTAAAGAGGTTGAAATCTAAGAAAAAGTATTTTGTAAAGGTAAGGGCTTATAAGACCGTAAACGGCAATACAAGTTACGGTAAATGGAGCAAGGTTGCTAAGAAAAAGGTTAAATAGATAGGAGAGATATTAAAATGAAAAGGATTTTAAATTTATTAACTGTATTAATAATGACAGTTAGCTTGGCAGGTGTGTTGCCTGCGGTTGATGTAGCAGCGGCAGGGGGAGTACAAACTAAGGTAAATTCATTAGTATCTACATATAATGGATATAAAAGTAGTTTTAATCATGGCGGTGCTTCAGGATGTTTGGGTTTTGCGAAAATTGCCTCTGAATATGTTTTTGGAGTAACATATTACAGAAACAATCAAAACAACGCCTTTACAAAAATTATTACATCTAGTTCATTTTCTACTTTATGCAGTAATGCTAAAGTGGGCGATATAATTAATAGAAGTGATAATGGACATACTGCAATGATAACCAGTGTAAGTTCAACTTCAATGACTTTGATTGAATATAGAAGTTCTCAAGGTGGATCAACTGTAGACTATTTTACTTCTAGTACATGGAGCAGTTGGAAGCACACTTCGTATTCGTGGCAAATTTGGCGTGCAAATAATTACAATACAGTTGACGGTACACATAACTGTAACAGTAATAATTCTAAAATAACTAAAAATGCAACGTGTACAGCTACTGGAACAAGGACATATACTTGTTCAGTTTGTGGAAAAGTTACAAGAACAGAAACCATTTCCGCTTTGGGACACAATTATGTTAAGGAAAATGTACCATCAACAGAAACACAACCCGGATATGATCGAAATAGATGTATAAGATGTGGATATACATATCGTTTAGACAATTATTATTACTATAAAAACTTTCGATATATTATTTTAAGTGATGGGACAATAGAAATAATAAATTGTGATATTTCTGAAGAGGTACTTGAAATTCCAAGTTCAATTTATAGCAAAAAAGTAACAAGCATAGGAACTCTTGCTTGTTCGGGAAAAAAAGATACTTTAAAAAGTTTGATAATACCAGAAGGGATAACCAGTCTTAAAACTGGAGCATTTGCTTTCTGTACAAATTTAACTGATGTATCATTGCCAAGTAGTTTAAAGAGTATTGGGAATGAGGTATTTGTGGCTTGTGGTAGTTTGAAAAACTTACTAATACCAAATGGTGTCACAAGTATAGGGGATTATGCTTTTTCTTGTTCACACATACCAGATAATATGAAGATACCTGATAGTGTATCAAGCATTGGAATAAATATTTTTTGGTCTACCCATTATCTTAATGATTCCCGCAAAAAAAATTCACTTGTGATTAATAATGGATATTTGGTTGACGGTCAAACTTGCATTGGCGATGTTATAATACCTAACGATGTAAAATTAATTGCGGATCAGGCATTTTATACAGAAAATGTAAAAAGTGTAACCATTCCAAAGAGCGTTAAATACATTGGCGATAAAGCAATTGGATATGCATCTTCCGGTAAAGTTGTTGGATTTAAAATTTATTGTATTAAGGGAACAGAAGGTGAGAGATATGCAATAGATAATGGATTGAATTATGAATATCATAATCATTCATATAAAGGAAAAATAACAGCACAGCCAAGCTGCACAAATAGTGGAATTGAAACATTTACATGTGAATCATGCGGAGATTCTTATACTGAAATAGTAAGTGTAAAAGGACACGATTATAAAGTAACAGTTGTTGAACCAACTTGTAAAAAAAGCGGATATTCAACTTATACTTGCGTAAATTGCGGAGATGAATATAAAGACGATTATATAGATGCAACAGGACATAATTTTATAAATGGAGTTTGCACAGCTTGTGGTGAAAAGGATCCAAATTATAAACAGTCAACAAATCAACCATCACAAAACTCAAGCAATAGACCAAACAACAACTCAAATAAACCAAATCAAACAACCACACCAACCGCCACTCCAATAAATAACACAAAAACTACAACCCCAAGCACAAACAAAATGTCTGTAACCAAACCTGCCAAAGTAAAATCAGTTAAGCTGACCGCCAAGAAAAAGAAGCTGAATGTTTCATGGAAAAAGGTAAGCGGAGCGAAAGGCTATGAAGTAATGTATGCTAAAAATAATAAATTCAAAGGCAAGAAAACGGTTACAGTTAAAAAGAATAAGGTAACATTAAAGAGGCTGAAATCTAAGAAAAAGTATTTTGTTAAGGTAAGGGCATACAAGACCGTAAACGGCAATACAAGTTACGGTAAGTGGAGCAAGGTTGCTAAGAAAAAAGTGAAATAGCGGCGAGCCGCCGCAGGCACTGCCGCCTTTGGGAAATTATCTATAAAACATAATTTGATAAACGGCGGGTAGTACATAGATGTAAAAAACAAAGCGTTCGGAATTTTTCCGAACGCTGTTATATTCTAGTTGGCTGCAATTATACTGGCAATGAGCGAGTAAACTAATACGAAAATGTATATTAGTATTATTGGATTTAAAAATATCTCAGTTCGTATTTTTCGCTGTGGAAGCGCTGAAATCTCGGTCTCTGTTTCTGCTTTTAGACTTAAAAGCTGTCTGCCTTTTATTATAAAAATAGTGATTCCGACTAGAACAATGGCGTATACGAGGAAATTGTATATTATAGTTATTATTGTTGAATTTAAATTTGCGTTTATGTTAACAAGACAGGGAAGCATATTGTTAAGCGAGTGCATAATAATCGAAGGTACTATGGAATTTGCCTTTGTGTCAACGGTGGCAAAGATTATACCTATTGCAAAGGCGCCGACTGCCTGAGGAATATTCTTGTGCATAAGAGCGAATAAAAGTGCCGATAAGATTATCGCATTTTTTTTGCTGAAAGGAGATAGCACCTTTAATATAAGACCACGGAAAACTATTTCTTCAGATATTGGTGCAATAACTACAAGATACAGCAGCGTCATTATTACGGCGGCGGCGCTTGCTTTGTCAACAGAAAAATCAGCAGTCGGGATAGTAGTTCCGCCCTCTTTAAAAAGTTTTGTTATAATAGACGTAACAGATGTAAGGATGGTATTTACTAAAAGTCCGATAGGGTATACCATCAACCCCAGACGTAAATTTTGCTTGCTTACCTTTATAGAACTTAAAACCTTGATTCCCATTAATCGGGCGGTTATCAGAACAAAAATAAGTGAAATTGCTATCACAAAACAGGAAAATGACATGGAAAACACAGATGATTTTATAAAGTCCATATTTCTTTGCAGAAATTCTTTTAGAGCAGTTGGATTGAAATTGAGAGTTTTTGCACTTATAGCGTAATATAGATAAATAAACATCTGTCTTGCGATATACATAAATACTAAATCGTAGAGTATGAAAAGAACTCCCAGTTTCGTAACATTACTTCTCAAAGCACGTTTTTCATTGAACTGCGCTTGTTCAAGCTCAGCATATGTGTATTCGTTCATTTATCGGACTCCTTTTTGAGATAATTTTATGAATTAAGTTTTGAATAATTAATAAATAGTATACCATATTTTTATTTTAATTTTCAAGAGCGTTCTTTTCGATTGCCTCAAGCTTCTGACTTTTGACAATTATACATTATCCATTGTCCATTGTCCATTATCAATTGGTAAGCCTGCCGTTTCACAAAGTGAACACATTTTACAAACTGCCCAAAGGCAGCAGGGTAACCAGCGTCACGCTGGTCTTGCCTCTTGCCTCTGGCATCTTGCTTCTAGTTAATAGGCAGCACTGCGTGCAGGGGTAACCCCTGCTGGCTCGGCGGTCTTGCTTCTGGCTTCTTGCATCTAGGTACTAGCCTGCCGTTTATCAAAGTAAATACATTTTACAAACTGCCCAAAGGCAGCAGGGCAACCGGCGTCACGCCGGTCTTGCTTCTAGTCTCTAATAGGGTAGCAGGGCAACCAGCGTCACGCTGGTCTTGATTATAACTTTTACTTTGGTCTTTACTTTTGTGTTTTAATGTGTTAATATATGAATATAGACTTATCACGTTGTAAAGCGTGAAACTGTGTAAACAGATGTATAAAGCGTAAAGTCTTGCGCAGAACGGGGGATCACAATGAAGGAAAGCATAAGAGATAAGAATATGAACGATTTGTTTAAAGCAATTCTGTGTCTTGAAACAGAGGACGAATGTTTTGCTTTTTTTGAGGATTTGTGTACTATTCTTGAGCTTAAATCCTTATCGCAGCGTTTTCAGGTTGCAAAGATGCTTAACGAGCATTATGTATACAGCGATATAGTAAATGAAACAGGAGCTTCAACGGCGACGATAAGCCGTGTAAACCGTTCGATAAATTACGGCAGCGACGGTTATAAGGTTGTATTTGAAAGACTGGAAAAGAAAAATGGCGACAAATAATTATACGGTGTTTGCAAAATATTATGATATGTTAATGTCCGACGTTAATTATCAGGAGATAGCGCAAAAGATAAACAATATAGTAAACGAGTATTTTCCTGAAGCTGATTTTCTGGTAGATTTGGCGTGCGGAACAGGTTCTTTGAGCGAGGAGCTTACAAAGTTGGGATTCAATGTTTTGGGAGTGGACATTTCTCAGGAAATGCTTTCAATGGCCGAGGATAAAAAGATAAATTCAGGACTGGGTATGAGATATATTTTCGGCGATATGACAGACTTGTCGCTTGGGGAAAGTAAAGCTGACGTAATTGTTTGTATGATGGACAGTATTAATCACTTAGAAAGCTTTGACGAAATAAAAAAAGCGTTTTCGAGTGTTTATGATAATCTTACACACGGAGGATTATTTATATTTGATATGAACACTCCGTATAAGCACAAGCACATTTTGTCTGACAATGCATTTGTTTTTGATGAGGATAGTGTATACTGTGTATGGCAAAACGAGTATAACAGTGAAGATAACAAGGTAGATATTTTTCTGGATTTCTTTGAAAAAACTGATGATAATAATTATAAAAGGTATCACGAGGAGTTTTCGGAGATCTCTTGTGAGAGCTATGCGGTTAAGGAATTTGCCAGAGGTACAGGGTTTGAATACCTAGAGAGCTTTGACGATTTTTCTGACAATAAAGCCAACGAAAAAAGTGAACGTGTTTTATATGTATTCAAAAAATAAATTACTAGTATACGAATATAATTGAGGGATAGAATGAGTAGAATAGTTAGGTCGATAACTGCCGACGCATCAGTTGTATGCAGTGCTATTGACGGTAAGGATATAGTTTCAGAGATTGAGAGGATCCATAAGACTTCTGCTGTAATAACAGCGGCTTTGGGAAGGCTTTCGATGGGAGCGTCGTTGCTTGGTTTTGGGTTAAAGGGGCAGAACGACACGCTTACAATAAGAATAAACGGCAAGGGACCAGCAGGGAATTTAATTGCTGTTTCTGACAGTTTTGGAAATGTAAAATCCTATGTTGCCAATCCTGTCGTTGAGATACCGTTAAACAGCAAGGGGAAGCTTGATGTTGCAGGAGCAGTAGGAAAAGATGGTTTCATAAGCGTAGTAAAAGATTTGGGGCTTAAAGAGCCATATTCAGGGCAAGTGCCGATAATTTCGGGCGAGATAGCCGAGGACATAACAAACTATCTTGCGGTTAGCGAGCAGACGCCTAGCGTTTGTGCTTTGGGCGTTTTGGTCGACACTGATTTATCTGTAAAATGTGCAGGAGGATTTCTTATTCAGATTTTGCCGTTTGCATCAGATGATACTATTGATATTATTGAAAATAATATTAAGGGTATGAGTTCGGTGACTCAGTTGATTAGTGATGGAAAAACCGCAGAAGATATATCACTAATGGCACTTGAAGGGCTTAATCCTAATGTTTTAGATGATTTTGAGGTTTCGTACAAATGCGATTGTAGCAGGCAGAGAGTTGAGAGGGCGCTGATAAGTTTAGGAAAATCGGAGCTAGAAAGTATGTCAAATGACGATAACACCGAGGTTTGCTGTCATTTCTGCGATAAAAAATATAATTTTTCTTCAGAACAGATAAAAAATCTTTTAAAAACCCTTGACAAATAAAAAATGATGATATATAATATATAAGTCGCTGATTTTAAAGGCGATTTTTGGGAGCATAGCTCAGCTGGGAGAGCATCTGCCTTACAAGCAGAGGGTCACAGGTTCGAGCCCTGTTGTTCCCACCAGCAGCTGATGTTGCATGCATCACATTGCCTGATACAGGCTGGCTGATGACAACAATTTTTTTGTGCAGTAGCATATCTGCTGCAGTATTTTTTCATTATTTCCTTCTTGGGTCCTTGCAAGAGCGAGGGCTTGTGGCCTGGTAGTTCAGTTGGTTAGAACGCTAGCCTGTCACGCTAGAGGTCGTGGGTTCGACTCCCATCCAGGTCGCCATTTTGTTTTTAGTTTATTTGAAATTTTGGGCATAATACAAATTTTGTATAGTATAAAATTTAATTTGCCTCTGTAGCTCAGTCGGTAGAGCAGAGGACTGAAAATCCTCGTGTCGATGGTTCGATTCCGTCCGGAGGCACCAATTTATTTGATTCCGCATATTATGGAATCAAATGCGGGCATAGCTCATCTGGTAGAGCGCCACCTTGCCAAGGTGGAGGTAGCGAGTTCGAGCCTCGTTGCCCGCTCCATTTTAGGCGCTATAGCCAAGTGGTAAGGCGTAGGTCTGCAACACCTTGATCCCCGGTTCAAATCCGGGTGGCGCCTCCAAAGTGAGCATCGGCGATTGCTGGTGCTTTTTAATTTTTCCAAAATGTTATTTTTTGTGTTGACATTTTGACTATATTATTGTATAATAATTTTGCAAGTTTGATTTATGTTTAAATTTGCCGCTGTGGTGGAATAGGCAGACACAAGGGACTTAAAATCCCTCGGAGTAACATCCGTGCCGGTTCAAGTCCGGCCAGCGGCACCAGGATAAGTTAGTAAAAAAGATTTTTAGCGAGAAAGCCCCGATTTTTCGGGGCTTTCAAGCGTTTTCGAGCAACTTTTTATAAAGAGTGTTTTATAGATGCATTTTGCTG
>CANQRG010000003.1 GCA_947626165.1 uncultured Clostridia bacterium
GGCCCGGACAATGGGCTGACCGTAGACCGGGCGCAGGAGCTGGGCGAGCGGTTTTGCCGTGAGCATTTCCCCGGACATCAGGCGCTTGTCTGCACCCACCCGGACGGCCACAACCACAGCGGCAACATCCACGTCCACATCGTCATCAACAGCCTGCGGATAGAGGAAGTGCCGCTCCTGCCCTACATGGACAGGCCAGCCGACACCCGCGCCGGGTGTAAGCACCGCTGCACCGACGCGGCCATGAGGCACTTCCGCGCCGAGGTCATGGAGATGTGCCACCGGGAGGGGCTTTACCAGATTGACCTCTTGAACGGCAGCGCAAACCGGGTGACGGAGCGCGAGTATTGGGCGCAGAAAAAGGGGCAGGCCGCTCTGGACAAGCAAGCCGCCGCCCTTGCCGCCGAGGGCAAGCCGACCAGCCCCACCAAGTTTGAGACGGACAAGGAAAAGCTGCGGCAGACCATCCGCTCCGCGCTGTCCTCTGCTGTCAGCTTTGAGGACTTCGCCGGGAAACTTCTGCAACAGGGCGTGACGGTCAAAGAGAGTCGGGGCAGACTTTCCTACCTCACGCCGGACAGGGCGAAGCCCATCACCGCCCGGAGACTGGGAGACGCTTTTGACCGCGATGCAGTCCTCTCCACGCTGGAGCAAAACGCCACCAGAGCAGCCGCACAATCCGCAGCAAAGCCACAGCAGCCAGCCAGTATTATGGCGCGTCTGAAAGGGGCAAAGGCTCCCAATGTCGAGCGCGTGATCGACATCGAAGCCAAACGTGCCGAGGGCAAAGGCAAAGGCTACGAACACTGGGCAAGTATTCACAATCTGAAGAACGAGGCAAGGGCTCTTGCTCTCTATCAGGAATACGGTTTTAAGTCCGGCGAAGAATTGAATGCCGCCATCGAAGCTGCTCACAAGGATACGCAGCAGACCTATGTGAAGCTGAAACAGAAAGAGGTTGCTTTGAACGATAAGAAAGAGATCCAAAAGAATCTTCTGAGCTATATCAAAACAAAGTCAGTCCGCGACGGATTGAAAGCGCAGAAATCGGAGAAAGCCCGCCGCGCCTATCGGGAGCAGCATGAAGGCGATTTTATCATAGCCGAAGCCGCCAACCGTTATTTCCGTGACCGAGGCTTTGCCAAGCTGCCGAACAAGGACGCTCTGCGAACGGAGATTGAAGCTCTGACCGTGGAGGCCAACGCTCTCTATAACGAGTACCGAGAGAAATCTGCGCGGGAGAAAGAGCTGAAAATCATCCGGGACAATATCGAGCAGATGCTTCACGGAGCGACGAGCCATCAGAAAAAGCACGAACATGAGCGTTGATTTCCGCTCCAAAACGTCACTGTAACCATAAAAAAGCACAGGTAAGCATTATGCCTTACCCGCAATACTGCACCGTCTTCGGATGGAGCAAATGAAGCATATTTTTCCCGAAAAATGATACCGGGAATATACAGTATCAATCACATCGAAGGAGGAATCGAATGAGCGAGAAATTTATCTATGAACCCATTGATCTCTGCTCCTGTTACGAGCCGGAAGAAGAAATCCCCGCTGACCTCATAAAAGAATGGGAACGGCTCTATTGGGAAGGACCGGAGGACACGCCGGCGAACAGGGCGTTTTATCTTATCGAGCCGGACGGTTCACTGTACTACTATTACGGCAACATTCGCATAAAGGTTTCCGAGCATTTCGCCCCGGGCGGGAAACCGATGGACAAGCTCATTGAGGGCGTTATCAGGTACGCCGCGAAAAACGATCCCGGCAAATAAACGGGATTCATATTGATTCGGGCCCGCGCTTACGGTATAATTATAGGCGTATTGTAAGCGTGGGTTGTTTCCAAACAGAAGGAGGTTAAATTACAGTGAAACAACCGTACAATACAGCACTTTATATGAGACTTAGCCGTGACGACGAGAATTACGGCGACAGCGTTTCCATCGAGACACAGCGTACCACCTTGCATCAGTATGTGGCCGAACACCCGGAATTCCATGTGGTTTCTGAGTTTGTGGACGACGGCTGGAGTGGGACAAATTTTGAACGTCCCCAGTTCAAGCGGATGATGGACGAGATCGAGGCGGGGAACATCAACTGCCTGATTACGAAAGACCTATCGCGTTTTGGCCGCGAACACATCATGATGGGCTATTATCTTGAATTTGTGTTCCCACGGTTGAAAGTCCGTTATATCGCTGTCAACGACAATGAGGATACGGACAGGGGACTGTCGGACTTTGTACCCTTCAAAAACCTGATCAACGAGTTCACGGCAAAGGACACCAGCCGCAAAGAAAAAGCTGCTTTCCGCGCGAAGTTTCTCAATGGCGAGAGGGTCAACTGTGTGCCGCCTTTGGGATATATCAAACACCCGGAGATCAAGAACAAGCTGAAGGTAGACCCGGAGACAAGCTGGATCATTGAGAAGATTTTTGATCTATCCCTGCATGGAACGGGAGCCGCAAAGATCGCTGCGCTTCTGACGGATGAAAAGATTCCGTGCCCCGCATGGATACAGTACACCCGGTATGGAGTAAAGGGACGGTACTTTGAAGGGCAGCCGGAGGAAAAACGCTACTTCTGGTCAAACTCGCAGGTAAAGAATATCCTGAAAGATGAAACCTATATCGGCAATACCGTCCACTATCGTATGGGGACAATCTCATACAAGAACAAAAAGACGGTGAAGAAGCCGCAGGAGGAATGGCTGCGGGTCGAAGGCACCCATGAAGCTATCATTTCCAAGGATGTCTTTGATACGGTGCAGGAGCAGAGGAAACGCAAGCGCAGGGAATGTAAGGACAAAACGACACAGATTTTCGCCGGGCTTCTGGTATGCCCGGACTGTGGCTGGAAGATGCGGTATTCCTGCAATCCCAGACCCAAGGGGATGTACCGCTATTACAACTGCGGGAAATACCGGGAATACCGAAACGAAAACAGAAGATGCACCCCTCACTATATCCGCTACGAAATGCTATATAATTATGTGCTGACCCGGATACAGTATTGGGCGGCACAGGCGGAGCAGGACGAGGGCAAGCTGTTGGAGCGTCTGCTAAGTTCCGGCAGTAAAGAGCGGAATGCGGCGAGGAAGAAGCAGCTTTCGGACTTGAAAAAGGCCGAGAAGCGGAAGGCCGAGGTTGACGGATTGTTCGCGAGGCTCTATGAGGACTGGGCGGCGGGGCGTATCACCGAATATAATTTCAATATGCTGACCGCAAAATACCAGACGGAGCAGGCCGAGCTGACGGAGAAGATAGAAGCGTTGACCGCAGAGGTCGAGGCGGTGCGCCAGACAGAGAGCGATGCCGAGAAGTGGCTGGCGCTGATCCGGCAGTACGCACATCCCACGGAGTTGACCGCCGAGCTGCTGAACGCCCTGATTGACAAGATTCTGGTGCATGAAGCGACGGAAGACGCAGACGGCTGCAAAGAACAGGAAATCGAGATTTACTACCGCTTCATCGGCAAAATCGACTGATTATAGGCATTTATATCCTTAACTGAATTACACAGATGTATATATTCCCCTTAAATTACTCCTGAAAAAGCCGTCTGAATCAAGGTTTTTCTCAATTATGTTTCTGCCCATTCCGTCTAGCAGAAGAACAACTACATTTTTATACTGCTTTTTCAAAATCTCGTCTGCCATTGCAAGCGTTTTATTCGGGGCTTTCGCACAGAAATATTTTAGTACCGAACAGGCAAGATTAGCAATGCAGTTATCGTAGTCGGGGTATAATAGTTTCATATTTGCTCCCTTATTTTTCTATAATAATTTCAGAAAAAATTCCTCTCAATCGATTATAAATAAAATCAAGAAATTCTCCGTTCCTAGTCATATGTAAAATTTCATCTGTCTATACTATCCTAAAGTCAATAGTTTCGCCCTCTTGTAAAACTATATCACTGTCCGAAAAATCACCATTATATAAATAAAAATCATGAATGCTGTTTGTATTTTCTCTCACTATAGTTCCATAGTAAGAAATCTCATTACTGTTTGCTTTAAGACCTGTTTCCTCAAAAAGCTCTCTTATCGCTCCCTGCTTAGAGGTTTCTCCTGCAAAAACGGAACCACCTGTTATTTCCCACTTTCCGCCGAAGTGCTTATCATTGTGACGCTTTGTGATAAGAATTTTTCCGCTGTTGTTTACCGAAACAATATTTACAACAATGTGAAACTCGCCATCTTTTAGCTTGTTTCCCCTTATATGAGTTTTTCCTAGCGGATTTTTATTCCTGTCATATAGATCCCAAAGCTCTGTTTTAAATATATTCATAATTAATTCTATTAACCCTCCAATTCAGGCTACAAATAATACTCAAGCAGCTTTTCATCAATGGGGGCAATCGGTTCTTTATATTTGATATTACTATATAATTCTAGCTTTATTATTTCATCACGATCATTAATACGATTGTAAATATCTTTAACGGTCATATTATTAAGAGTAATTCCAAAAAGTCCTCCGTATTCAACACGCTCATTGTCAGAAAAATAATCGGGCATCATCAGAAATTTCATTGCACCAAGATATGTATACTCACCGTTTTCAATACCAAGCTCCTCAAAGCATTCACGAACAATACATTCTCTAGCAGTTTCACCGTTCTCAATACAACCCCCAAAAATCTCATAACGGTTTCTCCACTTAATTCCAACCGAGAAGATAATCGTTTCCTATCTTCACAACTTCAAGGCAGTGAGTAAGTTGAGGGAAGTCATTTAAAACATTTTCATCAGTCTTATTCATTGAAATAAAAATATTCCCATCATAATCCTTTATGATATAATCAGTAAATTCCATATTAGTTTTTCCTCGTAAAACCCTAATCAACCTCAATAATCAATTCAAATAACTCCCCTATTCTCTCCTTATCGCCTATCAGCTCCAAAAACCCGAACAAGCACTCAAGACTTGTTGCCTTTCTATACTCAGCAACGCTTGCGTGCTTGGGAACTGTCATTCCACTTGCATTTCGACCACGCTTTACGATTTCAGCCTCAGTCTCGGTCAATATATCTAAAATCCTATCTATCGCTTTTGCTTGATACTCTGCACATACCTTTTGAATAGTAAGATCGTGCAGCTTGCCCACAGGCATATTAGCCGAAAGCAATAGTTTTTTCCGTACTAGCCTTTCATAGACTGCATCACCTAAAAACGCAAGAGCCAAAGGACTGTATTGTTTTGCCTCTTTTTCAGTCATAAAATCACCGTCATTTATTCCATATAGTCAAATTCAAAGTCAAAGATCGAAACCGTATCTCCCTCTTGTATACCCATTTCAATCAGCTTGTCTATTACACCAGAAGATTTCAGCACCCTCTGAAAATACTGAAGTGATGAATAGTCATCCATATTCGCAACACGAAGTATATCCCAAAGCCACTCTGCCTCTACAAAGTATATACCGTCCTCTTTGGTGACTTTGAAATCTCGGTTTACAGTTAGCTTTTCCTCAAGCTCAGCCTGCGTTAAAGGCTCTGCCTCATAACGCTTAACAGGAGGTAATTCTTTAAGCTTCTCCCAAATTGCGTTGCAAAGTTCTTTTGTACCTTTTGTTGTAACCGCTGAAATTGGTACAAACACATAACCCTTATCCTCAACAAAAGACTTAAACTCATCAATCTGCTCATCACTAGCCATATCGCATTTATTTCCCGCAACTATTTGAGGTACACGGCTCAGCTCCTCGCTGAAATTGAAAAGCTCTTTGTTTATAGACATAAAATCCTCTTTCGGATCTCGTCCCTCAACGCCTGAAACGTCAACCATATGAACAATAAGCCTGCACCTTTCAACGTGTCTCAAAAACTCATGCCCTAGACCTACTCCCTCGCTTGCACCCTCGATAAGTCCGGGAATATCCGCCATAACAAAGCTCTCCGAATCGCCCATTGAAACCACTCCGAGCACAGGGGTAAGAGTAGTAAAGTGATAGTTTGCGATTTTAGGCTTTGCCGCCGAAACAACAGAAATAAGAGTTGATTTACCGACATTTGGGAAACCGACCAGACCGACATCGGCAATTAATTTAAGCTCAAGCTGAACGTTATAAGAATCGCCCTTAAAGCCCGGCTTTGAGAACTTAGGTATCTGCCTTGTGGCGGTCGCAAAATGTGCGTTTCCCCTGCCGCCCTTGCCGCCCTTGGCGATAACTACAGGTTCACTGTCTGAAATATCAGCAAGAATTCGACCGCTGTCTAAATCCTTTACAACCGTACCGACAGGAACTTTGATAATCAAATCCTGAGCGTTCTTTCCTGAACGGTTTTTCTTGCTTCCGTTCTCGCCCTTGCCTGCCTCATACTTTTTCTTATATTTAAAGTCAATCAAATTAGACAGGCTTTTATCGGCAACAAATACAATATCTCCACCCTTGCCGCCATCTCCGCCATCGGGACCTCCTGCGGCTACATATTTCTCACGATGAAAGGATACTGCACCGTCTCCGCCGTCGCCTGCTTTTATAAAAATTTTAGCCTTATCTACGAACATCTATTTCACTCCTTGAAATTGTAATAACTATTAAAAACTTATATATAGTATAACACAAAATATTTATAAAAACAAAAAATCCCCAAGCAAACCTGCTCAGGGATCAAATAATCTTTTTACGCTTGAGGATAAACAGAAACCTTTTTCTTGTCTCTTCCAAGTCTTTCAAACTTTACAACGCCGTCTGCTTTTGCAAACAATGTGTCATCCTTACCACGTCCTACATTCATACCTGCATGAATGTGAGTTCCCCTCTGGCGAACCAAAATGTTTCCCGAAAGAACAAATTGACCGTCTGCTCTTTTAGCGCCGAGCCTCTTAGACTCTGAATCACGTCCGTTCTTTGTAGAACCCATTCCTTTTTTATGTGCAAAAAACTGCATTGAAATTCTAATCATAATAGGTAACCTTTCCTTTCCGCCCGCATAAGCAAGCTAACTAAAAAGCTATTTCTCAATAACCTTAACTAAAATCCTGCCTGAAAATTCATCTGATAAAAAGTACATATGCGTCAAAAGACCCAATAAAACCTTTTCCGCATTATCATCTGAACCAACAAGCTTCAGCATAACTTCGTTTTCCTCAACGCTCACCTTGGCATTCGACTTAAACGCCTCAGTAATCGTATTACAGGTCAGCATAACCGCCGAAGACACGCTCGCACAAGCTATATCCTTTCCGTAAACGTCTTGCATAGCATGACCGCTTATCTGAAAACCAAGCAGCTTGTTATTTGTGTTTTTGAAAAAATTTGCAATAATCATTATGCCTTGATAGATTCGATTCTAACCTGTGTGTACGGCTGTCTGTGACCCATTTTTCTGCTTTCGCCTTTCTTTGGCTTATAGGTGAAAACTGTGATCTTCTTAGCCTTTCCGTTCTTTAGAACCTTAGCTTCGACCGCTGCGCCCTCAACATAAGGAGCGCCCACTGTAATACCGTTATCTGCATTAACTGCAACGACCTTGTCAAAGGTAAACGTATCATCAGCGTTAACGTCCAGCTTTTCTACGAAAACAACATCGCCCTCGTGGACCTGATATTGCTTTCCGCCTGTTTCAATAACTGCGTACATTCTCAAATGCACCTACCTTTATAATAGAACTCGCTATGTTCGGTGAAAAGCCACGCTTTTACTTAAACAACCGAAAATATGCGGCTTATTTATTTTATCACAGAAAACTTGTAATGTCAAACAAATTCCCAAAACACGCGAAATATTTATATATTGTTCACATTTCATATACATTTTACAGTTTCTGCAATAATATCAATCATTAAAGTAAAGCAAAAAAGATTTTAAAAATAAATATAACCAAACTATTATGTTTTATTTTAGTAAAAATATTCAAATCCAGCCGACATAAAATCTTATAATAACAAATAACAATAATTAAATAGACACAAATTATTTTACATTAATAACTTATTTACAAATTATTTCCAACAATTTCTTGTTTCAAGGTGTTGACAAATTACCATATTGTGTTATAATCATTATCATAGGTTTTAACAAAATAAAACAAAATAAAGTAACATATTACAGGAGGCAATTATTTATGAAACGTATAATAGCATCAGCCATTAGTTTAGCAATAATAGCTACTAATGCAGTTGGTTTAAATACATATTCAAGTTACATAAATGTTACAGCAGTTAACTCAATTTCAAATGAACTAAAAGGCGAATGTGGCGAATCTGCTGAATGGTTTATGAACTCAGACAGTGTGCTTGTTATAAGCGGCACAGGTGAGATGAGTGCTTATGCAGATGGTCAGTCAACAGATTGGGGTTGGAGAAAATACGGCCACAACATTAATGAGATTGTTGTTGAAAATGATATTACTGTTGGCGGTTCAATGGCTTTTCAACCAACTATATGTAAATATGTTTCAAAGATTATATTACCTCCTAGTTTGACACGGTTAAATGGTTGTATAAGTCGGGATGCAGGTCAATATCTCAATTTAAAAGATATTTATATTTATTCAAAAAATATATCCGATGCTTCAACAATTAACAATACTTCTTATAATTACTGGTCTAAGGTAGATACTGTTTGGCATGTGTATAGGGGTAGTACAACTGAAGCTTCTTTAAGAGAAAATTTATTACTTAACGATAATCAAATTGAATATATTCCAGATAATGAACAAATGCCAACTGTAAATAATAAAACTGCGGCTGAGCTTGAACCAGTAACAGAAACATCAGGACCTAGCGGATTAACTTCAAAATATGAGTGGGATGAAACAAGCAAAACTCTTACATTCAACGGAAAAGGTACTATATCAATAGCTGACTATTTTGTAAAATATAGGAACACTGCAGAGCATATAGTTATAAATTCTGGGATTACAAGCATATTTGCATCCACTGGTGTGCTAATTAAAGAATCTATAAGCGGTGCATTCTACAATTTTACAGCACTTGAAGATGTAAATTTACCTACAACCTTAACAGAAATAGGAGAACTTTCATTTTATGGATCTTCATTGACTAATATTAATTTTCCTGAGAGCCTTGAAAAAATAGGAACATTAGCTTTTGGTGATACAAATCTTAAAGAAGATATATCATTTCCAGATGATATAAATACAATAGGTGAAAACGCTTTTTCAGGTACAAAAATTAATTCAATAACATTGCACGAAGGAATGACAATTGGCGGAGCTGCATTTTCTAGATGTGAATCACTTAAAGAATTAAACATTCCTAAAAACACTCTTTTTGAAAGGAAAAAAATTGGCGTACAAGGGATGTCGCGAGCGCCTGAAACTTTTGCAAATTGTACAGGGCTTGAAAAAATTATCATAGAAGATGGATGCTGGTTAGGTGATTCATGGGACAATGAATTTACTAAGAATGGAATTGCTGATCATTTTTGTCTTGAATGCGACTCGTTAAAGACGGTGGTCATTAAAGGTGATGTTGATTATATAGGAGAATCAGCATTCGGATCATGCACTTCACTTACTGATATTTATTTATATAATACAGGTTTGACTACAATTACAGCTAAAGGCACAAGTCCTTATTTAGATAATGCAAGTATAAATAGACCTGGTGATTGGAGAGACTCATTTTGGACCGGCAACAACCCAACCTTCCATGTAGTAAAAGGCAGCCAAACTGAAGAAACGCTGAGAAATGCAGGCTATCTGAATGATGAAAATACAGAATATTTAACTAATTTTACTGCACTGGATGCAAAAATTAAAGAGGCTGATAATTTAGATACAAGCAAGTATACAGATGCTTCTGTAACTGCTTTGAAATCAGCAATAGAGAGTGGTAAAACTGTTTTAAATAATGAAAATGCTACACAGGAGCAAGTTGACAGTGCTTTGACTGCTATTGAAAACGCAATTAAAAATCTTAAGTCAAAAGTTTCTCCAACAATTCCAACTGGTAATGCTCCAATCGTTACAACAACCAGAAGCGCTGAAGTAGTTAAGAAGGATAAAACTACTGCCGAAAATCTTATGAAACAGGCTAAAATAACTAAACTTACGGTCAAGAGCAAAACAAAGAAAAAGATAAATGTAACTTGGAAAAAGGTTAAAACGGCAGTTGGTTATCAAGTTCAGGTTTCTAAGAAAAGTAACTTTAAAAAGAGAATACTCAATAAATTTACTACAAAGAAAAAATTGACCATAAACAAAAAGATAAAAAGCGGAAAGACCTATTTTGTAAGAGTTCGTGCTTATGCAACCTATAAGGATGCCTTCGGAAAGCCACAAAAGGTTTACAGCAAGTGGAATAAAAAGCTCAGAAAGGTCAAGGTTAAATAGCTGACATCATCCTTCTAAATTTATATATATCCCAAAACGGCAAACCGCCTGAACATTTTGTTCAGGCGGTTTTGCTTATATTACCATTCCCCCGTTTATGCCTATTACCTGACCTGTTATATATTTCGCATTGTCAGATATTAAAAATTTAACCGCTTTTGCAATGTCGTCAGGCGTACCGATTCTGTTTAGAGGTATTTCATCTATAAGTTCCTTAATATCAGTGCTTGAAAGCTCAGAGTTCATATCAGTCTCAATAACGCCGGGAGAGATGCAGTTTACTCTTATTCCGCTTGGTGCGAGCTCTTTTGCTAACGCTTTTGTAAAGCCAATAAGCCCTGCTTTGGAAGCTGAATATACAACCTCGCAGGAAGCACCAACCTCTCCCCACATTGAAGATATATTAATGATACTTCCTCTTTTATAATGAATCATACTAGGCAATATCGCCTTAGTAACCTTCATTGCGCCAATTAAGTTTACACCAATCATTCTGTCACGCTCAAGTGATGTCATATCTGTAAAAAGTCCGATTTGGGAGATTCCCGCATTGTTGACTAGTATGTCTATTTCCCCTAAATCCAAATTTATTTTATGTACCATTTCTGATACTTCGCGCTCGTTTGAAACATCTGCCTTGTATATATTTACATTTTCATTGAACTTCTTTATCTCACAAAGTAATTCTTTTGCCATTTCCTCAGATGAATTATAGTTTATAGCAACGCTTATCCTCGAACGTGCAAGCTCTAAGGCTATACTTCGTCCAATTCCCCTTGAAGCACCGGTAACAAGTGCAACCTTACTCACAGACTTCACTTCCCTATAATAATTTGTCAATAAAATTATATCATAAATTCAAGCCGATGTGAAGCCTGCAAGCGGCTGCAAATACTTTAACTTAAAAGCTATTTGTGATTTTGGTCGACAAAGTTTTTTGAAAGAATAACGTTATCCTCGCTTTTATTATAAACATTTCCCTGTTCATCAGTGTAATTATCAGTAACAACATAAGTTTCAAACATTGGGTTTAAAACCTTCGGGCGATATATTTTTGTTCCGTCAACTGAATTTATCAACATAGTGTCTTTTTTTAATTTTTCAAACATATTATCAAATCCTTTCTTAATAATATTATCTGTATTTGAGTTATAGATATGTTATAAATATTTTTGAAATATTATTGTTTTTAACTTCAAAAGCGTGTATAATATTCTTATGCTTATAAATTTTTGAAATATAAAAAGCAATTTTTATTAAAATAATATTTACATAAAGGACTGAGAGCATATGAAAAATCTTCAAAACAAAATGGTTCTAAAAGGTCTTCTGAGGTTTTTGCTGGCAACATTTTTCTGTCTTGTTTTAATGATATTCTGGGTCGTGTTTCACGATAAGGCGAGAATTTTAAACGACCTTGTTTTTGGTCTTTGTTTTTTACTGATACTTGGTCTGGTTTTTGGTGATTATGGTCTGAAGGTAAGCGAAACTATGAAAAATCAGGTTAAGTTTCACGGCGAAAACGACTGCAAAAATCTCGGAATAAAAATTGGATTTACCGGCGCAATTCCAAGCTACATAGGCGTTATTGCTTTATTTTTGGCAAAGCTTCAGCTTGTAAAAGCACCGCTCTGGCTGTATGCAGTTTTCAATGTATACTTTTATCCCGTATTTGATCTATTTTTAACAAACGCTGAATACCAAACTATTAATGAACATAATGTATTGATTTTATCATCTATACCCTTGTACTCATTTATTGTTCTTGTTATTTTACCGCTTGTTATGCCTCTTGGCTGTCAAATCGGATACAGTATTGGCTACAATAATATTGACGTAAAGGCAAAGCTGTTTTATAAAAATAAAAAGAATATTTAACTTTACCTTATCATTCATAAAGCAACGCTCTTTTTCATAAAATGTATTAATTTCATTTTACGAAAAGGAGCGATTTATTTTGGTTAAAAGCTCAAAAAAAATTTATGCCGCTTTAGGCATTATTTTTTCCTACATAGTAATTTACACCTTCTTGCACGGTATAAACACCGACGTTCCAAACAGCTATAATACGCACGAAGACGAAATTGTAACTGTTTCATCACAAACTGACGATTCAAAACCTATTATAATTTTAGACGCTGGTCACGGCGGCGTTGACGGCGGCTGCTCAGCTTATAACGGCGCTTTGGAAAAGGATATCAACCTCAGTATAGAGCTTTCTCTCAAAGCTATACTTGAAACCTTCGGCTACACTGTAGAGGTTACACGCTCAACTGATACTTCAATTTTCGATCCGGGAATAGTTGGCATTGGAAAACAGAAAAAATCTGATATGAACAATCGACTTAACCTCTTTAATAAATACGAAAACGCAGTTGCTGTCTCTATTCACCAAAATCAGTTCACAGACCCTCAGTTCAATGGTGCGCAAATGTTCTATACCGAGACAAATCCTTTAAGCCAAACGCTTGCTCAAACGCTTCAAAACACCTTTAAAAGCAAACTGCAAAATAACAACGACAGAGAAATTAAAAATGCCGGTAAGGATCTGTTCCTGCTCTATTACTCCAAATGCCCGTCTGTTATGGTTGAATGCGGATTTCTGTCAAACAAGCAAGAAGCTGACTTGCTTCTTTCAAAGGGTTATCAAAAACAGGTTGCACTGACAATCTTCAGCGGCTTAAATGAATTTATACAAGCTAATTATAATCAACCGGCGTGACGGCAACGGTGACGTTGCATCCAGTGCTGCCTATTATATATTTGAAAAATGTTCAAGTTAGTTCAACGGTAGGCTTATCAATTGATAATGGATAATGAACAATTGACAGAAGCAAGACCAGCGAGCCGGCGGTGGCTCTGCTGCCTATTATAAATTTGAAAAATGTTAAAGTTAGTGCAACGGCAGGCTTATTAATTGATAATTGACAATGGACAATGGACAATGGATAATGAACAGAAGCAAGACAAAAGCGTCCGGAATTTTTCCGAACGCTTTGTGTTTAAGTTTAGTTCTTATTATTCAGCCTTATTCAGCCGTATAAGGAAGCAATGCAACGTGGCGTGCCCTCTTGATAGCTGAAGTGAGTTCTCTTTGATGGTATGCACAAGTTCCTGTAACACGTCGTGGGAGAATCTTAGCTCTATCTGTCGTAAACTTTTTTAACTTGGCTACATCTTTATAATCAATCTTTTCTGATCTTTCAACACAGAACATACAAACCTTTTTACGACCTCTCTTAATAGGTCTGCTGACTTTCTCCATGGTATTTTCCTCCTTTACCTGATATTAAATACAATCTGATTTTCTGATTAGAACGGTACTCCGTCGTCTGAAATAACGACCTCAAAATCATCTATATCGCCAATAGCAATAGACTCATTCGCAGAATCATTATTAACAGGCGTATTCTGAGCCGGTGTGCTGAACGTAGCGTTAGTTGTTCCGCCCTGCTGTTTAGGCTCGCCTGTGAATGATACGTTATCTACAACAACCTCAGTAACATAATGCTTAACGCCGTTTTTGTCATCATAGGTTCTTGTTTGAAGAGTTCCCTCTATAGCAATCATTCTGCCTTTTGCAAAATAATTGTTGATAAACTCAGCCCTCTGACGCCATGCCACACAATTTATAAAATCTGTCTGTCTTTCTTCGCCCTGCCTTGCATAGCCTCTGTCAACAGCTATACTGAATGACAAAACGCTTACTCCGCTTGGGGTCTGTTTGAGCTCTAAATCATGGGTTATTCTTCCCATCAAAATGACTCTGTTTAACATAACGTATCTTCCTTTCTGCTAACATTAGCAAACTGTAATTAAAAATCTCAGAACGCCGTCAGTAATCTTGAGTACACGTTCCAGCTCTGCCGGAAAGCTTGGCTTAGAAACAAAGTTCCAAAGAATGTAGTAGCCTTCATTTTCGAAATTGATAGGATAAGCAAGTCTTCTCTTGCCCCACTCATCAATAGAAACCTCCTCGGCATTAGCTGAAATCAGGTCACCGAACTTTTGCGTAAGAGCCTGAGTTTCTTCTTCGCTTAGCTTAGTGCTGAGTACAACCATAGCTTCGTATTTTTCTGTAACCTTAGCCATAATAAATGCACCTCCTTTTAGATTTCGCCTGCGTTTTGACACAAGCAAGGATAACTAATGAATTATAACATAAAATATTATATTTGTCAACATTTAATTTTCTGCGCTAATTTTGCTATTAATTTTTCCAAATCTTTCTTTACTTCGGGGTGTTTAAGACCTACTTTTATTGAAGCCTCTAACATTCCGTATTTGCTTCCGACATCAAATCTGTCTCCGATAAAATCTATGCCTATCATTCCCTTTTCACGGGCAAGAACAGCCATAGCGTCGGTGAGCTGATACTCTCCTCCCCTGCCTTTTGGAGTAGTCTCCAGTATATCAAAAATCTCAAACGGCAAAACACATCTGCCTAAAATAGAGAAGTTTGAGAACTTGTCCGCAATGGCAGGTTTTTCTATCATATCAGATATCGAGTAGACATTGTCCTTAATATTTTTACACTTCATAGAAGAATACTTTACTATATCTTCATCTGAAACTTCTTTTATTGCGACAGCGCCTAAGCCGTATTTTTCATATGCGTCGCATACCTGCCTACAGCACGGGATATCACCAATTATTACGTCATCGCCATACAAAACGGCAAACGATTCACCGTTTACAAAATCCTTTGCTAAAGAAACAGCATGACCAAGTCCCAAAGCAGCGTCCTGAACAACATAAGTGATATCAGCCATACGAGAAATTTTCTGAACTTCCTTTAATTTTTGCTCATACCTTTTTCCGCCGTTTTCTAAATGCTTTTCAAGTCTCTCGTTAGTGTCAAAATGTTTTTTAACAATATCCTTATCAGGGCTTAAAATAATACATATATCCGTTATGCCGCTTTTTACAGCCTCCTCAACATTGTACTGAATCGCAGGCTTGTCAACAATAGGCAAAAGCTCCTTGGGCATAGCCTTTGTCGCTGGCAAATCACGAGTTCCCCACCCTCCGGCAGGGATTATAGCCTTTTTTACCTTCATATTTATGGTTATGCTCCGCAGGGAGCGTCCTCCTATTAGAATATTTAAAATGAACAATTAAAATCGAAAGTTTCTTGCTTCATTCTTCTATTCTATTGACTCTAAAGAATGAGCATAGCTATAATTCTTATTATTAAATAGTAAGCCGCAATAGCTGCAATCGCAATTCCAAAAGACGTTCCGCCCCTTTTAGCTATAGTATCACGTCTTTGGATCTGTGACTGTGCAACCTGATCTATTTCGTCTATATCGTGCTTAGCCTTTTTAAAATACCAAAAATTTGAAAACATTCCGCTGACAATATAAATAATTAATGACAGCAGCGAAAGTCCCAAAAACATTCCCGACCATAACGGAGACGAAGAAAGCTTATCCATAATCTCAGTTGTTGTAGTCTCTGATGACACATTGAAATTCAAAAGCATACTTTGCATAAAAACTGACATAACTATTTTAAATGTCATAAAGAAAAATCCATGTCCTATCATTTTTCTGTAGAAATAATAATACTCTGGAAAAAGAAAAGCACAGAAGTTAAAAGACCTTTTCATTTTCAGTTTGGCAAATCTCATAAAATGTGCCAAAAAATAAAACTTATTGCTTCCTACATAATCAGCAATATCCCCTGCTCTAACACCGTCAATATCGGTATCGTCTTCAATTTCAACAAAGCCTCCAAAAAACGGATTAAAAGGCTGTCCGCCCTGAAACTGACCTGTCTGTCCGCCAAAGCCTTGACCCATAGAACCTACGTTGGAATACGGATTTTTATTTTCCTCGTTAAAATGCTGATTTTCATTATCACTGTTTAGCGGCAGACCACACTGTGAGCAGAAATTCTGCTCTTGAGTATTGTAAAATCCGCATCTTGGACATACTTTATTTTCAGTCTGTTCAGCTTTCTCAGATGTCTTTCCATCAGCATTGTTTTTCTGGCTCCACGACATTCCCTTATCGTGAAGTTCTTTATTTATACACTCTCCTGCCTGCTTATAGCAATCCCTATGGTAGGGAGTTCCGCATTCAGGACATACAACTATATCATCTTTTTCTTCAAAATTTGTGCCACATACAATACATTTTGAGCCAATGTAATTTGCCATATCTTTAACTTGCTCAAAAGAGCAATCCTCCTGTTAAATATTCTTTATGAAACAAAAATATTTCTTGCTTCTTGTTTCTTGCCTCTTGCCTCTAGTATAGCACAAAAATTTTTAAAAATAAAGTATTTCTTAAAATTCTTTACTTTTTGACCAAAATTAAGTATAATAAATATTATTAATTTTATTGTTCGGAGAAAAATATGATTATTTTAGATGAAATAAAACAAGAGCTTGAAAGCTATAAGCCTAAACTGTCAGAGCTTTATGATGTCTTGCAAATAGACGACAACAAAATCAAACTGAAAAAGCTTCAAGAAAAAACACTTGAAAGCAATTTCTGGAACGATGCTGACAACTCACAAAATGTATTAAAAAAAATCAAATCACTTGATGAAATTATAAAGTCATACACAAATTCTAAGGAAAAGTATGATGAAATTTCTCTTATGCTTGAGCTTGCTGAAGAGGACGAAGATGAAAGTCTTGCCCTTGAAGCCAAAACAGAGCTTAAAAAGTTTGCAAAAAAACTAGACGAATTAACAATTACCACCCTGCTTACTGGCGAATATGACCAAAACAATGCGATTGTCTCCTTTCACCCAGGAGCAGGCGGAACAGAGGCTCAGGACTGGGCAGAGATGCTCCTTAGAATGTACACAAGATACGCTGAAAAGCACGCTTTTAAAGTTACAATGCTTGACTATCTTGAAGGCGGAGAAGCAGGAATAAAAAGCGCAACTATTCTGATCGAGGGCAGAAACGCCTACGGTTTTTTAAAAAGCGAAGCTGGCATTCATCGTCTTGTAAGGATTTCACCTTTTGACAGCTCAGGAAGCCGGCATACCTCCTTTGCGGCAGTTGACATAATGCCGGAAATTGACGACAGCACTTCTGTTGAAATAAGACCTGAGGATATAAAAATGGACACATACCGTGCAAGCGGAGCAGGAGGTCAGCACATAAACAAAACCGATTCAGCCGTCAGGATAACCCATATACCTACAGGCATTGTATGCTCGTGTCAAACACAGAGATCACAGCACCAGAACAGAGATTACGCTATGAAAATGTTGAAAGCTAAACTTATTGAAATCAAAGAGCGCGAGCATTTAGAAAAGATAGAGGACATAAAGGGCGAGCATAAGGAAATCGCCTGGGGAGCGCAGATACGCTCTTATGTGTTTATGCCGTATACTCTTGTTAAGGATCACAGAACAAACTGCGAGGTCAAGAACGTAGAATCTGTAATGAATGGAAATATAGAACCGTTTATAGACGCATATTTGAAAAAAAATCAGTAGATTAATTTTTATATTATACAAGCGTTCGGAAAAATTCCGAACGCTTGTATTACTTCTTGCAATTATCCATTATCAATTGTTTAGCCCGCCGTTTATCAAGTTATAACATTTATCAAACTACCCAAAGGCGGCACTGGATGCAACGTCACCGTTGCCTTCGCTGGTCTTACCTCTATTCTCTAAAATACTTTTCATCTAAATTCCTTGCGGCGAGCTCTACTAGCTCAACACAAGGTCTTTTTTTATAATAACTATCTGTTCTCAGCTCAGGAACAGGATTATCTACTCCCTTTTTAGACAGCCCCAAAAGCTCCCTGCATATTATTGAACCGTTCTGCTGTCTGAACTTCTCAGCAATTTCCTGAATATTTTTATAGTGCTCTGCTTTAGCTTTGTTATCCTTTGCATCATAACCGCCCTCTAACATTCCAAGCACCATAAATGAACCTGTCAATGCACCACAAACCTCTCTCATTCTACCCATTCCTCCGCCAAATGACGAAGAAATTTTAAGTGCTGTATCTAAATTGAGTCCAAGCTCCTCGGCATAAGCGCCAAAAACCGCCTGAGAACAATTATATCCCCTTTTAAAAAGCTCTACAGCTTTTTTCGAGTGATCCATAAGTTATCCCCTTTCAAAAAATTTTGATATTATGTATTACAATATATTATATACTTTGAAAGCGGAAAAGTAAACTTTGTTTTTTGCTAACAATTATAACTGTAACCAATACGCTTATTTAAGAGATTAATATAATTAGAAAATCTACTTAGTTTTTTTCGATACATATTTTGAATAATCGCCTTCGACCTTTACTCCGTAATTGATTGTAATAGCTTTTACTCTCACATAATAATTAGATTTCTTTTTCAAGCCCTTTACTGTAACTGAATTTTTATCACTCGAAACAGTTTCGTAACTTACATTATTATTACCCTTTTTATTAGCAGAAACCTTTACCCTGTATTTAGTTGCACCGGGAATCTTCTTCCAAGTAATTTTAAAGCCTTTTTTCAGAGCATTTACCTTTGTAATTTTTACCCTTGATGGCTTAGTCATAGAAACTACCACTGGTTTTGCCGAGGTTGTTGAGGGCGGTGCAGCTGAAACCTGTGTAGTGGTTGTCTGACTTGTCATAACAGCATTTTTTGCCTCAAAGTTTTTTGTTTTATTTATATTACTGCTCGTTATAACAAAGCATACTATAAGTACAACTGCTATAACTCCCCCACAAATACCGCAAATCATTCCCACCTTTTTTCCCTTTGGGTTTGGTTCACCGCTTTCGCCGAATACGAATTCATCATCATCCATATGAGAATCTTCATAGCTATCATTAAACTGATTTTCAACAGAGGATTTTAGTTCGCCGCCGCAATACGGACATACATCATAGTCTTTATCCAACGGTCTTCTGCAATATTGACAAGACTTAACTGTTTTTTGATCTACATATCTCATTTTGTTTTTTCTCCTATCCTATTTTATAGTTTTGTAATTCAAATAAATACATTTTACATCCTTAAAGTTCTTTTCTTTCATACCTTTAAGTTCATATATTTCAATACGATAATCACCCTTTTTCTTTATTTGATAAAACTTTTTAAATTTCTTTTTTCCATTACCCTTCATATAATCTTGCTTTACTTTTAGACTTATTTCTTTATTCTTTTTGTTGTATATTTTAATTCTATACTTACATCCGCCTCTTCTGGAAAATTTAATAATAATTTTTTTCTTTTTAATTTTAACTTTAGTTTTATTGCGAGAATTTATAATTTTTACTATCTTTTCATTTTTTTTATTATTTTTACTAGTGTCTTTTGATGTTGTAACATTTGAACCGCTTTGTGTTAATACTTTTTGACCGCATAATTGGCAGATGCCATCATTTTTATATTTGTGTGCAGAAGGATTCTTATCAATTTCTTTAGTTTCTTCTTTATGACATAACTCACAAGTTCTTTTTTCTTCTCCTTTTTCATTGCATGTTGGTTCTTTTATTACCTCCCAATCGTCCCACTGGTGTGCAATAAAATTGTTATCAATTTCTTTAGTTTCTTCTTTATGACATAACTCACAAGTTCTTTTTTCTTCTCCTTTTTCATTGCATGTTGGTTTTTTTGTTACCTCCCAATCGTCCCACTGGTGTGCAATAGAATTGTTATCAATTTCTTTAGTTTCTTCTTTATGACATAACTCACAAATTCTTTTTTCTTCTCCTTTTTCATTGCATGTTGGTTTTTTTGTTACTTCCCAATCGCCCCATCGGTGTGCATTCTCATCTAATGCAACGATAATCTGATCCTTAACCTCTTCATATGTAGCAGGAGTTTCAAGTTCTACGCCGTTAATTGAAATTACTTTGTCGCAAACCTTACAATATACATATGCATTTCTACCTGTTGCCTTACATGTAGGTGCAATTGCCTCATATGAAGTAGTTTCTTTATGACCTTCATGCTTTTCAGTAATTGGTTTTGAAAGTTCGTGACAAACAGTACACTCAAGCTGATAGGTTCCGTCAGTTGTACAAGTTTTCTTTGTCCAGTTCTTTCTGTTAGCTTCTATATCATCAGCCCAATTATGTCCTAGAGCTTCTACTTCTCTGTACTCCTCTGCACCGCACTGAGAACACTCTATATATTGCCATCCATCTTTGGTACATGTTACAGGAGTATATTCTCCGCTCTTGTTAGAGTTTTTGTCAATTGCTTTCCAATCACTCCACTTATGACCTAATGCCTTAATAACGTCAGCCTTATCGATTTCATCTTGTCCCTCTGCATCACGGAAAAGTTTTTTGCAGTTTTTGCACTTCCATGAAACTGCTGTTCCTGTTTTTTCACATTCTGCAGGTGTACCTTCAACACGTTCAAGATTATGCTTGCATGTGAGTATATCACTCTTCTGAAGTGTTTCATCTAAACCAACTTCAGCTTCGCTTGATACTTCTACTGAGAAATTTTGAGTATTATTTGTATCAACTGGACTACTTGAACCGCCGCTTGTACCTGGGTACATATTATTGACTTTACCACCTTTTATATTTACAGTTGCTTTGGTAATTGTTCCAGTAACAGTACTATCTTCTTTTTCTCCGCCTATGTAGAATTTTTCAATTGTACCGCCGCTTACATCAAATGCAGCAGAATCCATTGTACCTCTGTTAACAGACTGAACTTTTCCAATTGTTCCGCCGTTGATTTCTACAGTAGCTGCACCCGTATAACCGTTAGAGCCGCCTGCTCCTACAAATGTAATATTTCCGCCTTCAACGGTTACATTTGTTGTTCCGGTATAGCTAATACCCTCACCGCCGCCGAAAACAGTGTCAATGTTACATTCATTACCTTCAATTTTTACAGTTGCATTATCAACTTTGGTTGTAGCATTAGCCGTATCACCTGAATACCATTGGCATTGATCTACAAGTCCTTTATAAGAAGATGCACCGCCTCCTTGTACAAAGTCGAGATCTGCATTGCCTTTAACTGTTACTGTTGCAGTTTCAACATGTGACTTATGAAGTCCTCCGCCAAAGACACCATGTACTTTAACTCCATCAATTATAACTTCACTTGATTGTAAAGTTCCTTCCGTCTTATGACTTCCTCCGAATATAGTTACATTCTCAGGAATGTCGTTTCCGTCTTCACCAAGCTTTTTAGTTTGTCCCCCGAAGCTGTATTCTACAACAACCTTGCCATCTTCGGTTTTAACCGTAATAGGCGTACCATTTGCGAATACACATGGTGATTTAGAAGAGCCAACTTCCTCAAATACTGGCTCTGTTGCCGAAGTATAATCTTCTGCAGAAACAAAGACCGTTGTCGATGGTATTGAACTTACCAACAGCGCAAAACAGCTTAAAATGCTTAAAGCCTTTCTTTTAATCTTCAATGTTGTTTACCTCTTTTCAATTTTTATTAAATATTAAGCTTACGGCTTCACAAGTAACAATATTCTGTCCGCTTGCTTTATTAAGTAACAGTAAAATGAACACCACCTTTTACCATTCTTAATACCTCTCTAATTCAATAAATTTTTTTGATATCCATCCGTATTGACCATTGTAGTATGTTAAATAAAATTGTCCGCTTGTGTTATATATCGGAAGTCCATACTCGTCATATGGAATCTGATCAAGTTCTTTTGAAGAATATGACGGAGAATCCCTAAGTATCAAATATGAATCGCTGTCTACATCAACCACATATCCCGAATATGAACTGTACTTCAATTTAATTAGACATCTAGATGATATCCATCCGTTAAGAGTCGGAAAATACATCCATTTAGTACCTTTAACACTTTTATAAGCCGACGCTGTATAGCTGTCGCCCACAGATACAGCGGTTTCGGCATAATAGCTTGTACCCGGTCCCCGCCTTACGTTAATTTCTGTTTCTCCCGTCATATATACCAAATAGTCGCTGGAATCGTTAGAATAGCTCGGTGTTATGTACTCCATATTATATTTCTCAAGCGTGCTTATGGAAGCTGATGACGGACTGCTCGCTAAAGTCGTATCTGTTGCTTTAACTCGTTGATAGAAGGTATATTCTCTTCCGGGCTTTAGATTAGTAAAGTTTGTGCTTGCCTGCCAGCTATTCCCGTTGATCGAATACTCACACCCATCTACATTCTGAAGGGTTATCGAAGTTTTTGTTCTGCTAACGTCAACAGGCTCTGCCGGAGGATTTGCAGGCTGCATTATTATAACTTTGGTTGCCTGAGACTGAGGGGATTTGTACCGTACAAAATATGTATTCGGAGACAGTCCCGTTATCTCATTTGAAGTAATCTGCAAATATGAATTTCCTCCGTCAGCGCTGTACTCCATTGTGTTATCCACGTTTTGAATTTTCCCGTCGTCAGCGCCGTTATAAGTACAGTTTACACCTTTAACTACAGGACCGCTGTTTTGAACTGCAGGTTCGGAAATCAATATTTCCGTATCTTCGCTCATGAAATTGCTATCGGTCTTTTTGTATCTGACATAATACTTTCCTGCTTTAAGTCCTGTTATTATGTCGGTTGTTATTTCAATATACGATTCAGAGCCTTCTGGCTTGTACTCCATTGAACTGTTTACTCCCGTTATCTGACCGTCAGCAGCTCCCTGTTTTGAGCAGTCAATACCTGCCACTCCCTCAGGGGCATCGGGTAATACACTGTAATCACACCCCGAAAATAATGAAATGCATAATATTATTAATAAACTTACGACCTTTTTCATAATGTCCACTCCTTTACTCCCAACCATTATCTTTCGATTTGTCATCGCTTGATTTACGAGAAGTATTTTTTCTGCTATAATTCGCAGTTGGTGCTTGTGTAAATTGACTTCTAGTTTGTGTTGTTATGGGTATTTCAGTTACTGCTTTTGGCTCAGTTGCAATAGGCTTTGTTGTAGATTTTGCAGTTGTTGCTCTCTGCTTTTTCTCATTCAAATTGCTTTTATGAATATATCCTATTTTACCCTTGTATTTTACTTTCCAAATTTTTTTGTTATTTTTGTTAAGCACGATTACCTTTATAGGTTTTTTGCCATTTGGAGTAAACTCTTCTAAAACCCTACTGTTAGTATCTGCCTTTTCATACATTGCGACATACTCTTTTTCCGGATTATATTTTATGTAATAAGGTTCATTTAAAGTTATCTCCACTGTCGTTTGACGAGTCGTAGTAACATTATTAACAATAGTAGTTGTGATCGTAGATGACTCACTTTCTACATAACTGTTATATTTTTCATCAATTTTATCAGCTATGCTTAAAGTTGTTTCTAATCCGCTTTTACATCCTGTAAGTATTGCAATACAAACTATCATTGTTACACTTGCTAATCTTTTCATTTAATTCACTCCTTTACTCCAAACCGTAACCATTATCTTTTGAATTATCATTATTTGTTTGTTTATCAATATTTTGCCCCGTTTGCGGTTTTACATATGTATTAGTATACGTTTGATAGGCTCTTGTGTTTTGCACAGTTGTTTCAGTAGTAGTGGTAGTTGTCGTTGTCATTGTAGTTGCCTTTTGCTTATCCCTAACTAAATTGTCTTTGTGAATATAGCCTGTCTTGCCTTTGTATTTAACCTCCCACAAATTAGCATCATCTTTGTTGAGTACAGTTACCTTTATTGCGGTTTTCCCATTAGGAGTAAGCCGATATTTAACTTTGCTATCATTATTGGCTTCTCTATACATTTGAATTGATAGAATATGATTGTTCTCCAAATCATACTTTAACTTTATGTAATACGGTTCGTTTAGAGTAGTTTCTGTTGTTGTAGTTGTTGTTGAATATGTTGTTTGCATCTTTTTTGTTGTAGTTTCAGAGACTTCTGGCAAATATTTTTTCACATCTCGTTTTCTTACATATTTATCTTTGAATTGCCCATCAATTATACGGAAATATTTGTTACCATTACTAAGTTCAGGAGTTTTGCTTATAATTAATTTATCACCGTCTTTCAATTGTTTAAACTTTTCGTTTTTCTTAGTATATACCCACAGCTCTTCGCCTTTTGGTAACTTAACGATCATTTCATCTCCTCTTTGAATTGAATCGCTTATATTTTTACCAGTTGGTAAATTAGTTAAAAGTCTTGGAAAAGCTATTGCTCCGACTACAACCACTACCAAAACGAAACATATAGGCAGTATTACCGCAATTAAAGAACCTTTCCTCTTCTTTGACAGCGGCGGTATGTTAGGAATTCTGTCTAATTCCGTATAAAGAAGTTTTTCTATAAATTCAAAATCATTTTTATTTTCACCAATCGGATCTTCTCCGCATTTACAAAACTTTTTATTAAATTCAATACTTCTTCCGCAATTTTTGCAAAGCATATTTTTACTCCTTTATTTTATGAATTATCACTTATGCATTCCCATATTGATTTTTAAACCGCTGCTAACAGGCTTGTCCTTAATTTCTTTTTCAGGCGATTTTTTTATAGGCACAAATCTAGGTGTCGGAGAATGAGAATTTATTTTTACTTTGGTCAAATCTTCAAATACTTCTTTAATTGAAATTCTTTGATCAGGATCTTTAACAAGCATTCTTTCTATAATTGATCTTATATCATACGGGATACTATTATCTAAAATCGGAGGTTCATCATTCAATACCGATTCATAAACATAATGATAGTCCGATGATATTTCCGGAGTCTTCCCGCACATATACTGATGAAAAATTATTCCCAATGCAAACACATCTATTTTTGTTGTAAGCTTTGCGTCTTTACCTATCATTCTCAAAAATGTTTCTGGAGCTAAATATACAAAATCGCCTTTTATATCCTCAGAGCTTTTAGGCGGTTCACTTTCAAAATAGCTATCGCTTATATCTATTATCTTAGCTGTATATGTACCGCTAGCCGTCTTTTTTACTATTATGTTGTTCAATTTTAAATCTGCGTGAACTACTGACACATTGTTTAACCTTATCAAACAATGTGCAAGAACCTTTAATAGTATGATTTTATTTTCTATCGGCAAGCCTGAAATTATATCTAAACTTATTCCCTCTTCTATCTTTTCTGTTACTTGGTAAAATTTGTTTCCGAATTTAAAAAAATGTTTTACTACAACTATGTTTCCGTTTGATACGCTTGTTATAGCCTTAAATAGTCTTTGTCTATCATCATACCACTGTTTACATATCTCTTTTTGCTTGTTTTTTATGCTTTCCGATATCTCCGAACTGCTCGGAAATACCGGATATAAAAATTCCTTTATAAAATATTCTTTACCATTTTTATTGGCAAATCCCCATCGGGAAAAGCCTGAATTCTTTGTAGTAAATCCCTGCTCTACTACATATCCGTTTATTACTTCTCTTTTTCCGCTGAATATGCTGTCGTTTTTCTTTACCTTTTTGTTTTTAATTTTAGTTTCTGTCACCTTCTTTTCAGAAGTAGACGGTATATATACTGGCATTTTTCAATTCACCTGATTTTCATTAGTTACTATAATAATTTGTCTTATATTTCTCCCACAGCTCGTATTTAATATCATCTGTGTATGCATCTTCCATAACGCTTATATAATGATCATAAATATACTTTTCTCTATCCATAAAATACGATTTCATAGATTTGAACGAACCAAATCCTGTAGCTATAATTCCGAATGTAAAGTCGTCTGCTGTAAATGTATTTATATAATCTCTTATCTTTTCTTCAAATTCCATTATGTTTTCCGATGAACATATTGAATCCAAAATAACATATTCAAAATGCATAGGTGTAGGAAAATACCCAAAACAACCGTCTGTTGCAGAAATGAACAACGACGGTTTATTAACTTTTACCAATTTAAAATGAATATCAAAGTCCACACCTAAATTAATTACATTGCTCAGCGAGGCATCGCTTGAGATGTTACTCATTGCGTCCTGTTCTCCGTTTAAATCATCCTCTGTAACCTGTCTCAACCCGCTTGAATCCAATATGTAGCCTCTTGAATCTCCGACCCACAAAAATTCGCTGTTGATATGACCGTTTTGACAACTTACTGATATTATTGAGGCAGTCGTGGGGAAGCTTTTACTTGCCAAGCTTCCCCTGAGCTCTGAACCTCTATTAAGACATTTATTGTTTATTTCATCAAGTGCTTTGCAATATTCATATTTTAATTTTTTACAATCGCTTATATCAAAATCAAACGAACCGCTGTTTTCATAGTATTCCAATGTTTTATAGGCGCAGACCCTTGATGCAAGATAAGCGCCTGTATATGTTTCAGTGGTTTCAGCGTCGATTTTATATCTTTTTGCACCAATTCCTCCGCAGCCGTCAAAAACGGCTATAAACGCATTATTGTTTTGACATTCTCTAGGATATGAGTAAGAAAAATAATCTTCTCCCATACCTTCTTTTTTTTCCTCACTGTAAACATCTACTATGTTAAAATATTCACTTAATTCGTACACAATAAATACCTCCGAATTTATTTACCGTTATATAACTGTTATTAAGTATGTTTTGATATAAGTAATTCAACTAATGATAAATAATTCAATTTAAAATTATATGCTGTTTGCTATTGCGTCAATGATTGTAGAATAGTCGTAATCATCTAATCCCTCTCCTGCCAGAGATGGAAAATGTATTACATTCTCCCAGTTATCTGATATTGTGTTCCAATAAGGCGCGTCCGGAGCAAAAAGCAGCAATCTCTTTTCTGAAAAGCCTACATATCCATTAAGCTGTGCGTTTCCCCACCAGGAGGTAAGCTCATTGAAATCCTTTGCCATATTTTTAGGATAGTTCGGGGCTTCAGCGCCATAACCAAGATTATGAGTTGACGCATCCGTCCAAACTACAATAACCTGCCTTTTCTTTATTCCCTCAGTATCCCATGGCGAACGGATTGCATAGCCGAGCGCTTCAAGACCATCTTCCGGCTCGTCTCCTCCTCCCTCTGGTACTATTGAATTTATGGTATTGCTGAATTCTTCAATTTGGTCAGGCAATACGAAAAAATCTGTTTCCATCATTGCATCATCGCCGTCGGCCAGATAATCTCTGAACGAAACAACTCTCACTCTAAGTTTATTTATTATTTTTGTCTCTGCTGCCATTGCAGCCATAACATCTTCAAAAAAGTGCAGAGCATTGTCCTTTACCATGTCTATAACAGGTACCATACTTGCCGTTGAATCAATGCACAATACTAAATCAATATTATATGTAATTTGATAGTTCTCTGCCATAATAATCCTCCTAGATATTTTTAGACTAAGATAAATCTAATAATTCTTTGATAAAAGCTGTATAAATCGTAAAGCCTTTATTAATCCAAATCCTTTGCTTTTTTAAAGCTTCCGGTGCTGCGTGAAGTTGTTCCAGCCGGATAACTTCTGTGTGGAGCTGCCGTAGCTTTTCCAGTTGGAGTATACCTGTGAGATCTGGTAGTATCCTTTATAACTCCGCTTCCCGAAACTGTCGTTGTTGTTCTCGAACTATAACCAACTTCCACAGGACGTTTCCACTCCCCGGACTTTGAATCTGAAACAGCACCAACAGGTGTTTTCATTGCTTCCTGTCTTAGCTTGAACAAAGAAATTGCAAATAGAATATACGCTGTGCACTCACAGCCTGCCGCTAATGCCAACGCCGGTGAAGGAACTAACATAAATAAAGCAGACAGTCCGGACAAACAACCGTATATATACAGCATAACTCCGACAAAGGTCGGGATTTCTACAAGATTGTTATTATATTTGATGGAGTTTATAAGAGACATCAAAGTATTAATAACAAAGATTCCGAATATTAAATGAAGCACCAGATATCCAAGCACGAATAATGTTAATAATATCGTCGGTCCCTGAAATGCACTCGGGATATTCGGTATAAACATAATAGCGTAAATTAATACCACTAAGACTAACAGCCCGTCAAGAACTGTTTTTATTATTTCAACAACTCTTATACCAATTAAAGCATTGATTTTTAATTCCGATTTTGAGAACCTTGCATAAAAGCAATATATCATTCCAAATACGCAAATTATAATTGCAGGCAGATTTGAAATAAGAATCGCTGAAATTGAGTAATTTACGATACTTGATAAAATTGCTTCTGATAGGTCGGATAAACCAAAAATCTCATTTGCCAATTCATTTTGAAAAATGCTCGTAGCTGAATTAACCATAAACATTACGCCAAGAAGCTGTAATAAAATATTTGCTGCATAAAATATCACAGCTGCTATTGAAACATTCGATCTTGCACAATTATTTATAGTGTCAATTAAAGGCGAATGTTTAACACTCTTACGAGCACTTCCGTCACCTTCCGATATAAAACTTTTAGGCCTTTCAAAACCGCACACTCTGCATCTCACCTCCTCCTCTCTATTTTTGGTTTCACAATGATTGCATTTCCACATATGAATACGCTTCCTTTCTATTTTTAATCATAAATAAATGATTGATTTTTAAACTTTTTTTAACCTAATTTTTTTTGTTGTCCACTTTCCGTAGTACATTATATTGCCAACTATTTTATAAGCCCTTACACCGATGGTATATTTTTGATTAAATTTAAGCTTATAAGTAAAAGACTTTTTATTTATTAATTTTTTCTTTGCCTTTTTAAATTTTTTCGTCAGGGCAATTTTATACTGATACCCTGTTGCGCCTTTTACCTTTTTCCATTTAACCTTTATTTTGTTAGTTTTAGGATTAAATGTATATGTAATTTTGGGCTTTCCCGGCTTTGTAACCTTTTTAGTATTTACTATATTAACAGGTTTTGTTATTGTATTGACCTTAATTATGTTTGGTATTGTTATAGGTGTGTTTGTTGGGATTGTAGGATTCTTTGAAACTGTATTAGATGACTTAGTTAACGGAGTTTTTATTGTAAACTTAACTTCTATCTTATCTGTAGCACTAAAGTATGGAGATATGCCATCCAGAGCATTAGGACATGGTGGTAATGAGTACAAGTTTATCAAATTTATTCTTAAGTTTCCATTTGCTTCAAAATCGCCAAAATAAATATCAGAATCTTTATACTTATAAAATTCTTTTCCATCTGTTATAATTGAAAGATTTGTAACGCTTAATCCCTTACTAACTGCTAATGCTCTTGTAGCATCAAAATCTTCTTTTTTGCCTTTCTCTACGCCTACAGTTGTATTAGCACCAAATGCCTTTGCCATTCCAAGCATATCTATATAAAGACAAGTAATTCCGCTAGGAACTTGATCTACCCAGTTTTTGAAATCACTAACATTAATACCCAATGTATATGTTCCGCCTATCTCAGCTATAGGACCGCCGTATGTTTTATCGTTACCACGAGCGTCAAATGATATTGCAGAGTCACAATAGCTAAGCTGTGCATTGTATGTTGTTCCGGAATAGGTCTTTGAAGATGATTGTGATTGACCTGGCTTACCAGCCTCAGGAGGTGCTCCAAGCATTAACTTGATATTTGAACCACCAGCAATATAAGCATCAGCACATTTATAAATTACTGCAGTATTTATTGTAATACCATCATAAATATGAGGAAGTGTGTTTCCATAATCACTGTCTGATGCAATTTCTAAACCAACATCAAAAGTGTATGTATCATTTACTACGATTGAATTAACTTTAATTGTTATAGGATTTGGAGATGCCTCAATTACTCCAAGACCAGATAGAGAAATTAGAGGAGTAGAGAATTGTCTTTCAAGCTTAAAATCACCGCTTGTTCCAACTTCTAAACCAATAGACCTATTTGTTCCTTCAGGATCGCCAAAAGTAACTATTGTATCACCACCTGATACTATTGTACAGTTATAATCAATAGACTCAAATGCCCCAGGCTGAGCAGGCGGATTTGGATGATCATAAACTGAAATCTTTGTAATAGCGCCTGAAGCATCAAGAGCAGATAATAAGAATGATGCAGACTCTCCTCTGTAATCCTCAGGAATAAGAACAGGTTCTCCAGACTTACCTATGCCAAAGTTAACATCAGGAACAGTTCCACCTTTTCCATCATCTTTCTCTGTGTAAACTTGGAATGTACCGCCGTCACTGATCTCAACTTCAATAGATGGGTTTTTCATACCGGTCAAATCAATTTCTGAGATTTTAAGTTGCCAACCACTACCCCAATTTTCGACTAGCATACCACCTTTAGATGTTCCCTTATCAATTAGACCAGTCTGGTCTGAACCGGCTGGATCTTTGCCATCAACTCTTACCCATTTACCAGACCATTGAATAAATGCATTATCCGCCAATTCAGAAGCTGATGCGTATGTAAATGATGCAATAGCAACAGATGACAATGCCATAATTGCTGCTGTCACACCTGATAGAAGTCTTTTTAACTTCATTTTGAATTCCTCCTAATTCTACTTTTATTAACTTTAATTAAACTCTGCTTATTAATATTCCTCAATAATCACCATTTCTGTTTTCTTCTTTGTTTGCGGTTTTACATATGTATTAGTATACGTTTGATAGGCTCTTGTGTTTTGCACAGTTGTTTCAGGCTGTTTTGTGGTTGTAGTTGTTGCTTTAGTCGCTTTCTGCTTGTCTTTAACCAAATTGTCCTTATGAACATAGCCTGTCTTGCCTTTGTATTTAACCTTCCATAAACTATTATCATCTTTGCTTATCAATGTTACTTTTATTGCCTTTTTACCGTTAGGACTAAACCGTGTTATAACTTCACTGTCTGTATTGGGTTCTCTATACATTGCAACATATTCTTTTTCTGAATTATATTTTATGTAATACGGTTCGTTCAAAATAATTTCAATTGTTGTATTTTGCGTCGTTGTTGTTGTGTTTGTGCTAACTGCATTACCAGTTGTGCTGTCCGGTTTGGGTGTTTCTGTGTGTCTGTAAGTAAAAACTGTCGCTAAACAAATAGCTCCGGTAATTAGTGCTGTTACCAAAATAATTATTACGATTATTAAAGGTCTCGTACTTTTTACAGATTCGCTTTTTATATCAGCTGTATCGGTTTCAATAATAGCTTCATCTCCATCAAATGCATTATCACATACCGGACAAACACTTACATTATCTTCTACTTCAGTTTCACAAATTTTACATATCTTCATATAAACCTCTAAATTTAATTAATTATATTGAAAGACTCAATATCTTACTGTACTTTCCGAATATCTTTTTACCTTTTTTCTTTTTATAAGCCCTTACTTTAATGTAATACTTATTGCTGTAAAGATTTTTTAATGCGACCCGCTTCTTCTTGGTAAATTTTTTGATTGAATAGAAAAAGCTTTTATTTGTAGCTACTTTTACTTGATAGCCCTTAGCGCCTTTGACCTTCTTCCACGAAATACGTGCTGTCCTTCTTCCAATTTTTGTTATTTTCAATCCCTTGACTTTTGCAGGCTTTTTAACGGAAGACTTCTTCTTTGAAGTCGACTTTTTTGATTTGCTTGACGATGACGACTTCTTAGATGTACTCTGCGGATTGAATTTTAGTACGTATTTGCAGTCGCTGTAATCCCTGCTTATTCTTACATAATATGTACCCTTATTTAAGACGCTTGTAACTTTTAATGTCTCATTTGAATAGCTTGTATCGTCCCAGCCAATATCTATTTTATTTAAGTTGTTGTCATACAATGTAAAATCTGTACTGCTATCATAAGACGTTAGGTAGAAACTGTATACAGTCATTTTGCTTACATTAATTTTATAGTAATCATACTCATCATATTTTAGTTTTGTTATCGTACCGGTAATTGTTGAACCGTTGCTTACAGATTGAGCTTGTAAATATGTATCGTTAGGCTCTATTTCATTTGAACCTGCAGATGCAAAGCTGGCTTTTACTCTGTAGCTTGCTTGCGTGTCCGACCAATAATCTTCTGATACTCTAACATAATAAGTACCTTTTTCCAACCAGCTTGTAAACGTACCATTTTTAGGATCGCCGCCGCTGCCATATAAGCCGTAATCATCTATAGTATTGTAATCACTATCTAATATTTCAAAATATAAATCCCCGAAAGATTGCATATCAATAGTTAATTTTCCTGTTGCTGTAGTATATATAGGATGATAGTCATATTCATTTATATCTTCATAATATCCTACATAGCCATCTCTCCAAACACCATTAGTCGCAAGCGCCGAGTAGTCATTTCTAATATCATCTGCACCTGCCGGCACAACACCAAGCAATCCCACAAGCATAATCAATGTTAAAATTATACTGAATATTTTTCTCTTCATTTGTTTTACCCCCTACAAATTATGATTTTCAAAAAACTACCTTACTTTAAATACTAATTTATTAAAAATATTGTAAAACTTAAAATTATTATAATGTAATTTGATATTTATTGTCAATACTAAATTTGTTAAATTTCATAATTTTTACTTTAAATTATAAAAATTTCATTATTACTTGTAAAAAACAACTTTTCTGGTTATAATAATTACAAACAATTTGAAAGAAGGACTTTCTATGAAAACCGCACTTGTAACAGGAGCCAGTTCTGGAATTGGATATGAAATGGCACGAGTTTTAAGCCACTTAGGATACGAGCTTATTCTGGTTGCCCGCCGTGAAAGCAGACTTTTGAAACTTCAAAAGCTTCTCAAAACACACTCTGAAATCATTACCTGCGACTTATCTAAAGAGGAAGATTGCAAGGAACTATATAAAAAGGTCAAGGAAAAGGATATCTCTGTACTTATTAATAACGCAGGCTTTGGTCTTTGCGGTAACTTTACAGAAACAGACTTAGATAAAGAGCTTTCAATGATAAACGTAAATATTAAGGCTGTTCATATTCTTACAAAGCTGTTTCTAAAAGATTTTGTCAAGAAAGACGACGGTTATATTCTTAATGTCGCCTCATCGGCAGGACTGATGGCAGGCGGTCCTCTTATGGCAACCTACTACGCGACAAAAGGATATGTAGTGGATCTGACGCGTGCAATAAACACAGAGCTTGCCGATATGGGAAGCAACGTATATATAGGCGCATTATGCCCCGGACCTGTCGATACTGAATTCAGCAAGGTTGCCGACGTTAAATTTGAGATGAAAGGAATAGATAAAAAATACTGTGCCAAATATGCTCTTTACAATATGTTTGAAAACCGTAAAATGATAATTGTTCCAACCGCCGGTATTAAACTTTCGGTATGCGCTTCTAAATTTGTGCCAACTCGTCCGCTTCTTGAAATAACAAAGCGAATTCAAAAAAGAAAGCGATGAAATCAACATTTAATTGTGAAAAATAGATAATATTCTATTACTTTTTTTGGCTATTTAGTACATTGAATAATAGGTGCGATTGTAGTAAAATGTATAGTGTAAAATAATATGAAAAGGAGTTTTCGAATATGAAACTTAAAAGAATTTTTGCAGGAGTAGCTGCTGCTGCATTGGCAGCTTCAACTTGTGCAAGCTTTTCAGCTTCTGCAGCTGAAAGTTACAACGCTTTTTTGATGTTTGGAGATCATAACTGGTTATGGAAAAGTATGAATGCTCAAGCAGGTGTTGGAACAGGAGCTTCAGAAGTTGCTGCTTACGGTGTTGACGCACAGGTTACAAAGGATGGTACATATACAGTTTCCATCACAAGCGATTCTGTTGACAAGAACGCTGAAGGCGACAACCCACAAGGAAAAGGCGGAACTGATGCGGCTACAGGTGCAGTTGTATTCTGTGTTGATATCACAGGTATTTTAAAATGTAAAGACTTCAATGCTAAAGATGAGTTGAAAAATGGTGTTACAAAACCAGGTCCATACTCAGAAGATGATATCAAGTGTAAATTAAAGAGCATCAAACAAGACGGTAAAGAGTTAAAATTTGATGCAAGCAAAATTATTTATGGAAACATTGAGGATCAGAACTCCAACTACAGAATTGAGATTTATAACACATACGGTAAAACAAAGGATAATCCTCCTATTGACACATCTCAAATCGTTTGGTCAAAGAGCTTAGACGTTACTTTTGAGATTTCAGGTCTTAAGGGCGACGGCACAGAAAAAGCTGCTAAGACAAATGATTCTGCTGCAACCACACAGGCTGCTGCAGTAGGCGGCGGAGCAGATACTACTGCTTCTAATACAACATCAAATACAAATACCGGTGCAGAGACAGGTCTTGCTCTTATAGGTCTTGCTCTTGCAGGCGGTGCAATCGTTCTCACAAAGAAGAGAAAGTAATAAAATTGCATAATACGCATAAGAAATAAAAAGGATCTCGAAAGAGGTCCTTTTACTTTTAGAAGCAAGACCAGCGTGACGCTGGTTGCCCTGCTGCCTTTGGACAGTTTGCAAAATGTGTTCACTTTGTGCAACGGCAGACTAGTACCTAGAAACAAGAAGCAAGAGGCAAGAAGCAAGACCAGCGTGACGCTGGCTGCCCTGCTGCCTTTGGGCAGTTTGCAGTATGTGTTCACTTTATACAACGGCAGGCTAGTATCAAAAAACAAAAAACAAGAAGCAAGAGGCAAGACCACCGAGTCGGTGGTGTCCATTGTCAATTTTCAATTATCAATTTTTATAAAATAAATCTTGTTTGACAATGTTAAAAAAGTATGCTATACTTCCCTTGCGAGTAAGCTATGCGGTAGCTGGACGGCGTTACGTTCAGAGGAAAGTCCGAGCATCACAGAGCAGGATAGCTGCTAACGGCAGCCGAGGGCGACCTTAGGGCTAGTGCAACAGAAATATACCGCCTTTTATGAGGTAAGGTTGGAATGGTGAGGTAAGAGCTCACCGGAATGCGGGAGACCGCATTGCCATGTAAACCCTATCCGATGCAACTCCAATGGTAAGTACAAAGTCAATGGCTGCTCGTCAGGCTTTGGCTTATAGGGGGCTTGAGCCTTATGGTGACATAAGGTCTAGATAGATTACCGTACACGACAAAACTCGGCTTATCGGCTTAGTCGCATAAATAAAATGTAAAGACCTGACAAATTTTTGTCAGGTCTTTTTCATCTATATAATTTTGCAGTACATTATATTTATTGTTATAAATGTATAATATGACACATAAAAGTAGTTTCAAAATGTAATATAATGAGAATGCTAAAAAAGTTTATTAAAATTTTATACAAAACACCCTACCGCATCAATACCGCAGAGAAAATTATTGTAAATACTAAAAAATAATGTAATCCTTTACCCGATTATACTCGCTTTTCCCTATTGTATACATCAACTCAAGTGAACTGGTGAATTGCCCTCCAATTCTATTTCGCAAATCTATTATCTTTTCAACTTGCTCTTCATCAAGCAGTAAACATTCTCTAAGTTCTTCTTTACTTGCGGTGTTTATATTAACCACTTTCATCTGCTTTACTTCTGTTGTTGTTTTACCGGAAGCTTTTGATGTTTTGCGCTTTGTGGTTTTTGTTTTAGATATTTTTAACGTGATTTGATTATTAGCAGTTTTTGAAGTCTCCTCAAAATCTTTAAACTTGTCACCGGATACGTATAAATAATCTCTTAGCTTCTCATATGTAGCATCGCCTATTCCGTTAATATCCTTTAGCTGAAGTAAGTTTGAATAGTATTTTATCTTCTTTCTGTGAGATAAAATCTTCTTTGCCGTAACCTCCCCGACTCCATCTATCTGCATCAACTCATCTTTAGTAGCTTTATTAATATCCAGTGGAAATTTTATTGAGGTTGCAGTAGTTGTAGTTTTCTTCGGCGAAGATGTCGATGTGGATCTTTTTCTAGTGCGATTCTCTGTCTTCTTTTTAGATTCTTTTGTATCTGCTGTATTATTTTTACTTTCCTGTGATGTCTCTGTACTTTCACCAGTTTCTGAATCCTCCGATACGCTGGTTATTAACTTTATAGAGGAAGATTCATCATTACTATCTATGGTCAAAAGAACAATTGCGCAAGACGATATAACCAAAATCAAAAAAGCTATTAGTGCATATTTGAAATTAATTTTAATCACCTTTTTTCAATTTTTCACAGTAATAGTTGTTTACTTATACTCTTTATTTTCAAGTATACAAGAATATTTTTATTAAGTCAAATAAATTGTAATATATAGTTGTTTTAAGTATTTTACTGTATTTATAATGAATATTTTGTTTTTTAGTCATTAAATTATACATTTGTTACCCATAATAACTAGAAGTTTGAGATAAATAAACCGTTCGGATTAACCGAACGATTTATTGATTCTAACAACTTCGTCATCGTTACCAAAGCATCTATCTCTTTATAATCCTTTGTATATCCCTTGCCTTTCCGGTCTGTTCATCAAAATCAACCACTACGCAATTTATAAAACAAGGTTCTTTGCTCTCTTTGAACATAACAGGATAGTGAAGTCTCATTTTAGAGGTAGCAATATCACTGTCGACACCCAGCACAGACCTTTCAGGACCTGTCATTCCAACGTCAGTAATATATGCTGTATGACCGCCTAAAATCATTTCATCAGCCGTCTGAACATGAGTGTGCGTTCCTATAACACCTGTTACACGTCCTGTAAAATAATGCCCTATACATTTCTTCTCTGACGTTGCCTCTGCATGAAAATCAATAAAAATGTTCGGAGTGGAAACTTCTGACAATGCCTTATCAATAGCAGTAAAAGGGTTGTCAATAGGTTCAAGATAAATTACACCCATTGCATTTATAAAAGCGATCTGTGTTCTGCCTGTATCAAGAATATACATTCCCTTTCCTATAACTCCTTCTGGATAGTTGATAGGTCTTAGAAGGTAGTCATACTCATCGTACAAATGAGCAGATTCCCTTCTCTTAAAAGCGTGATTGCCTGTTGTTATAACGTCTGCGCCGCAGTTTAACAGCATATCCAGCGATGATTGTGTGATACCGTTTCCGGTTGCTGAATTTTCACCGTTTATAGCTAGTATATCTATCTGGTATTCCTTTTTTAAATCATAAATGTGTTTTGCTAAAAAATCACACCCCTGCTTTGCCACAACATCACCTATAAACATTAACCTCATAAGCTCCACCTATCTGTAAAAAGATTACTCAAATTATTTACTATCCTTATTATTTTCATTGTCGCTATTTTTATCAGATGTGTTACTAAAAACAGACTTTGTATCAGTCATTTCAAACCAGAACATTGAGCCTTTGCCTTCTTCGCTTGAAACTCCAAACGGAAACTCGTGCGAGTTAAGAATACCCTTGACAATAGAAAGTCCGATACCCGTTCCAACTTTATCACGCGCTACCTTCTTATCGCGGTAATACCTGTCAAAGACAAGCGGCATAAGCTCTTTGGATATTCCCTCACCGTGGTCTATGACCTCGATTCTCACACTGTCTTTTTTATTTATCTGACGTATTATAACGGTCTTATCATCTCCGCAGTAGTTGACAGCATTGTTTATCAGGTTATACAAAACCTGCTCGATTTTAGCTTCATCTGCAAGACAAATTCTGTCCTCGTCTTTATAATACTTAATATTATAATCGTCACGCTCAATTAAAATCTGATACCTAGAAAGCACATCCTGCATCTTGTCTGAAATTGAAAACTCAGAAAGCGCAAGCTCTGCATTAGAGCTCTCAAGCTTGGAAAGCTCAAGAATGTCGTTTACCAGAAAAGCCAGCCTGTCAGACTCATCTATTATGACCTGAATATGCTCGGCACGCTTTTCGGGGTTATCTCCCGACAGATCCCTAATCATCTCAGCGTAAGCCTTTATCATCGTAAGCGGAGTTCTCAGGTCGTGCGATACATTTGCAATAAGGTCACGCCTTAAATCGGTTACCTTTTTTACCTCGCGTCCTGCGTGGTTAAGAACATTTGAAAGCTCCTGAACCTCCTCATAGCCTTTTCCGTCAAACTTAACGTCATAATTACCCTCTGCAAATTCCTCCGCAGATTCGGTTATCTTCACGATTGGTCTTGCAATCTTCTTAGATATAAACAAGGCAATAATGAAAGCCAGTTCAAATAAAATGGAAGTAATAAAAATCAACTGCTCTTTAATTATCTTAGTTGTTGAGTCAACCGGTTCAATGGAGCTTTCTAAAAATAAAAGCTTAGGCGAACCGTTAATTTCAATCTTTGTGGCATAAAAAAGCTCTTTGCTTTCTGTTTCTTTATTCTCATATATCTCTGAAACGCTTTTCTTACCGCTGTTTAAAAGTTTATTTCTGAATTTATATATATACTGTCCGAACTTTTCAACGTCTGCATTAAAATATGAAAACCTTCCTAAATAATTTGCATTGTGCTCAACATTTCCCAGTGTGTCAGTAATGAGAATAGTCGCGCTGTTTTGAAAAGCCAGACTGTTGATAAGACCGTCCAAATTATATGAGTCAATATTTTCAGAAATCTGCTCAGCACACGATTTTAAATCCCTAACTTTCATTGACTGATAATACATCTCTATGAAAAAATACTGAAAAAACCAAAGTAAAAACAAAATAATTATAGTAAACAGCATAAAGCATATCCAAATATATGTTACTAGGCTCTTCTGTTTTTTTGCGGGATAAGTTTTATTATCAGCGCTTTTTCTGCTAAACAATTTTTTCAAATTTATATCCCATTCCTCTCAAGGTTACAATAAGATTTCTGTATTCGCCAAGACTGTTTCTCAGCATTTTAATGTGCGTATCGACCGTTCTGTCATCGCCGTAAAAGTCATAACCCCAGACTTCTTCTAAGAGTTTATCTCTGGAAAGAGCTATGTTCATATTTTTCACAAGATAAAACAAGAGATCGTATTCCTTTGGCGTCATTGAAATTTTTTCGCCGTCTATCATAACCTCACGGGCAGTAAAGTTAATAGTAAGTCCCTTATACCTCACGATTTCCTCTTTACTGTTCACAGGACTTACTCTGTTGATTACTGCGCGTATTCTTGCCATAAGCTCTTTAGGCGAGAACGGCTTTACTACATAGTCGTCAATTCCCAACTCAAATCCAAACAGCTTATCATACTCCTCGCCTCGTGCAGAAAGCATAATAACCGGCACACTGCTTGTCTTTCTTATCTCACGAACAGCCGAATATCCGTCAAGCTTAGGCATCATAATATCCATAACGATTATATCAATGTCCTCATTATCAGACACCTTTTTTACAGCGTCCATACCGTCCTCTGCCTCAATAATTTCAAAGCCCTCAAATTCGGCATACTCACGCACAACATCTCTTATTTTCTTTTCATCGTCCACTATAAGTATTTTTGACATAAAAATCTACTCCTTTACAGGCTTATGTTTTCCATAATAACACTATCATTTGATTGTGTAAATCCAGTGACAAAAAGGAAAAAGATAGTCACGGATAAATATTGACAGAATTTATTTTATTTTCTATAATGTAATTATACTATACTCAAAACAATAATACAATACGAAAATCAAAGGAGACTGTTATGGTAAGACCCTTTAAAAAATCAGATTTAAAAAACTGTGTTAAGCTTCTTATAGATGTTTACTACAATGACCCGTGGAATAACAAGTGGACTGAAAAGACAGGAACAAGATATTTAGATGAAATATCCGACCTCAAACGCTTTGTAGGTTATGTTTATGAAGACAATGAATCAGGTGAAATTATCGGCGCTGTATTTGCAAACGAACAGGTATGGTGGTCAGGAGACGAGCTTTATATTTATGAGCTTTTTGTTTCAAATAAGCGTCATAAAGAAGGTATCGGAAAGAGTCTTATCTCGGCTCTGGAAAAGCATATTGAGGAAAATGACATTGAGTGTATTACCCTGCTAACTAGCAATAAAACACCTGCTCCTGGTTTTTATAAGCATCTCGGCTTTGAAAAACTGGAATATGTGGAGTATTATTGCAGAGAAGCGCCAAATAAAAAAGAACAATAAAAATAAAAATTAAAACCGGAAGGCATTGACCCTCCGGCTTATTTATTATAATAACTTTTACTTATTATTACCTGATAACACCGCCATAGATTCAACCTTATTCTTTATCATGCAAAATGCAGTCTCAGGATCATCAATGTCCATCACCGTTTTCTCCATTGGACAAAGACCTGTGTTTGAACGGTTTCTTATAGCCTCAACTGATAAATCACATAACGGCTCAATGCCATTCTTGGATAAAGTTTTATATGCTGATTTACTCATAACTGGCGCATAAACTGCATTTACACCTAGTAGCACATAAAGAAATGCTGCGGCTTTTCCTACCACCTTATCAGCGGCGCAGAAGCCTCTAAAATCCGTCTTGGAATTTAACCATTCAACCAGTGGCTTTACGCCGCATTCCATACTAGTAAAAACTGTACTCTCCCTGCAAAGAACGCAGGTATATTCGCTCTTTGACAGCAAATCTACAGCCTTTTTTAAATCAGCCTTCATTCTTTGAGTTCTCCACACGGTAAACGATAAGTGGAATCAATGCCCACTGTAAAACAATACCGAAAATTCCGACACCTATGCTCATCCAAATTACTGAAACATTTATGCTCTCATTTCCAAATGCAAATACTGAAATCAAAATAGCTCCGGCACGAACCGCACGTCCTGCAACTTGAGCAATAACAACTTTTGCTATAGTAGGTATTCTTACATTTCTGAGTAATCCTGCAAAAAGACCGTATGCACAAAGCTCGATCATCATAAACGGAAGCATAACAGCTGTGGGCATTCCCGAAAGTGCAAAACTTACAAGAGGTCCCAGCAGACCTGAAATTGCTCCTGCGTAAGGTCCTGCTAAAAGGCCGACCAAAATAATCGGCAAATGCATAGGCAGAAATGTTTCGCCGAGTGCCGTTCCAAGTCCTGAAACAGCGCCTAAAAGGTGGAACACCTGCGGAACAGCTACTGCCGCTACAATAGCTGTAATAGTTGCCAGAACCTGAACCTTTACAGATAAACGAGGTTTACCTAAAGTTTTTAGTGCTTTTGTGTTTGTCATAATAAAATCTCCTTTGTTAAAAATATATAAAAAATCAATTCTGCTCAAATTCTAAGGCTACCTGTTCAAGCAGATCACGGATTTTTAATTGCTGAGGACATATCTTTTCGCACCTTCCGCATTTTATACAAGCAGACGCTTTACCGTTATTTACGGTATGCACCTCATTGTAGTAAAAAGAACTGTTCCAATCCTTATACTGCTTTTTAGCGTTCAGACATGCGAACAAATCAGGTATCAATATTTTAGCCGGACAGCCCTCTATGCAATAACGGCAGGCGGTACACGGAATAATATCCTGCTCTTTTAAAATACCGCTTACCTTTATAATTGCTGACATTTCTTCATCATTTATTGGCTTAAAGTCTGTCATAAAGCTGAGATTATCCTCCATCTGAGCCATATTGCTCATACCAGACAGCACAAGTACCACATTTTCAAAGCTTGCCGCAAAACGTATAGCATAACTCGCATAGCTTCCGCCGTTTAAATCATCAAACACCTTTTTTGCCTCATCGGGAAGATTTACAAGACTTCCGCCCTTAACAGGCTCCATTACAATAACCGGCTTATTGAACTTACAGCATACCTCATAACATTCACGAGCTTGAACTGCAGCGTCGTCATAATCTATATAATTAAACTGTATCTGCACTATCTCTATCTGAGGATATTCGGTCAAAATCTGCTCTAAAACCGAAGCCTTGTCGTGGAACGATATACCGAAGTGCTTTATCTTACCTTCACGTAGAAATTCCAGACTTGTTTCATAGGCTTTGCACCTCTTGTATTTTTCAAAATTATCCGCATTCTGAGAATGCATAAGGTAAAAGTCGAAATAATCAACACCGCATATCTTTAACTGGTTTTCAAAAAAGGGTCTTACTTCTTCCTGCTTTTCAAAATAACTGGAAGATAGCTTATTTGTCAGCACATAGCTTTCTCGCGGGTAACGGCTCACAAGACAGTCTCTTAATGCAGTCTCGCTCTTACCGTCTACATACATATGCGCTGTGTCGAAATAGTTAAAGCCAGCGTCCATATATGCGTCGATCATCTTATTAAATTCATCATAATCAACCTCACTGCCCTTCATAGGCAGACGCATACAGCCAAAACCGAAGTTTTTATCAATACCTTCAATGTAAGGTTTCATAGCCTGCTCTCCTTAGTAGATTTAATTTTTGAATAGGATAAATATATTATATTATTATTAGATAATTCTGTCAAGTAATTTATAGGCAAGATGCAAGACCGCCGAGCCGGCAGAGTAGGTTTACAATCGATATTTTTAATGGAGTGACGAAAGGAAAACTCTGTGTTACAGTGAAGTTAAGAAAAGACATATCAGAATGAAACATTTCGTCTTAAAATATGCAAAGCACGATAAATATGCATATTTATCGTGCTTTGCAATCTGTAAGTTAAATAAAGTTTTGAATACTAGACATATAGTTTTGGAGTGATTATTAAATTTGTAACTAATTTTGTAAATTGCATATATTGCGAAGTTTTTAGATATTTCATCCCTAATTCCTACCTATTTATCTATTACAGGATTTACACAATTAATAAATCCCAAATAATCTAAGAAGCTTTTGCCAGAAATTAAGTTTTTCTTCAGTATTAGCTATTTCTGTTTTCTTTTCTTTAACTTCAATTTTATCTGTCTTAATTACAAACTGCACAGATGTTACATCTGTGTTTTTCTTTGATATAAACGAACTGGTTTCACTGTCAGAACCGCTGATCGATGAGATTATACCGTCTATTTTATCATTGATTTTTTCGTCCATTCCTGAAGTTTCGCTTTTTATTTTATCTGTACCTTCATAAAGATCTCCTGCTCCGTCTGATAACTTCGTTATACCGCTGTATAGGCTTGCAATCCCTCCGTCAAAAGCCTGCGTTCCCTCAACTAATGAATCGCTTCCGTCTGCAAGTTCGGACGCTCCGCCTTTGATTTTGGAATATCCCTTTACAATTTTTTTAACGCCTCCGGTGTATGATTTGATTCCATCGTCCAGCGTTATGTATTGGTTCACCAGAGTATCAATTCCATCTGACAACTTTGAAATGTTAACAATCATTTCGCTTAGATTGTTTGCCAGTGTGCTTATAGATTTATCAAATTCAGCATAGTTCGTTTCAAGCTGTTCTAATCCTGAATAAAGCTCAGAAGCGCCGCCGGATAAACCGTTAAAATATTGTTCAGTACCCGAAATCATACCGTTGCTTCCTGTGAGCAAGGTTACAATATCGGTAAGCTGTGATATCTGCGCTTGTAATTCTTCTGCCTGTTCCTTATACTTTTCATTTCCCTGAATTTTTTTAAGCGTTTCTTTTAACTGAGAAATTTGTTCTGTAAGGCTTTTAATTGCCTCTGAGTTTCCTAAAGAGAGTTTGTCGATATCAAGTCCGTTTGCCGACATTGCAGCTTTAAATTGTGCATATTCAAGATTATCTTTCAGCTTTGACGCACCGTTTTTCAAATTAGTAATAGCTGTTTTAATTTGTCCAGAAGCAGAAGTCAGTTCCTTTAGCATTTCAGCGTCAGCGGAAACAGAGTCAAGAGAAGTTTGGATTTTCTCTAATGCGTTTTTCACCTGAGTAGAACCGCTCGTGAGGTTTTCCGACTGAGAATCAAGCTCGTCAAGACCTCTTTGAAGCGTATCTATACCCGATGATAGTTCATCAACTCCACTGTCAAGACTTTTAGCTCCGCTGCTTAGATTTGATGAATTGCCTTTTAAGGTATTTCCGCCGTCCTTCAACTCATTTGAACCATTGTAAACCTGCTTTGCACCATCGTCAAGCTTATCAATTCCGTTGCTTAGGTCGCCTACCTTGTCTGTAATTTCACTGCTGTCGACATCTAAGTCAAGATTCATTTTTATACCGTTGATTGAAACCGCAGACATTTCAAAATTTTTGACCTTTGCAGTTATCTTCGTGTCAATGCCCTTGTTTGGAAGAATTGTGTATGTAAGCTGTTTGTTGCTCCCCACATTTGCAATCGTTGCTTCATCAGCGGTTATTTTTGAACATAGTTTGGTATCAAGTGTAAATGTCGCCTGCAAAGCATAGCTTTCAAAAAAATCTGTTTTGCAGTTTTTATTTTTCTCAATTGTAAATTTAATTTCCAGATCTCCGCTTTTCCCTGCGATTTCATTAGCAGTCATCTCCACTCCATTGAGAAAATACTTAATTGATATTATCCAAGGAATCTCAGCATTTGTCAAAGTACCCTGCATATATGCCTTTTCGGAATCTGTCGAGAATGTTATTTTATCGCCGTCTACGGTTATTTCATCACTTGTGTTAAGCATTTTTACATTGTCATAATCTCCGTAGTCGGTGATATCTCCCCTATTAAAAATGTTAACTGCGTAAACCCCGTCGACCGAACCGTTAGCGTTTGTCATAATATAAATTACTTCTTCTTTTTTAGAAGACTCCGCCGACACTGGCAGTGCAGCAGACATCACAATCAATGCTGACAGCGTTAAAGAAATTATTTTATTAAAAAGCCTCATCACGATCACCTCATCAATTAGTATAAAATTCAATATTTTTAGTTGTTCTTTTAATGACTCCGTCCAACAGGAAAAGCAGTCCGGGCAGTACAAACATTACTATTGCCAATGAGAACAGCGTTCCTCTGCCGATAAAAAATCCAAGCTGAGCGAGCAGTCCGTGAGTTGAAAAATGCCCCAGAAGAAATCCTACGACTGTAAGTGCGCTTCCCGATGTGAGAACTGAAACAGTGCACGAAGAAATAACACTGACAATGGCTTGCTTTTTCGGCATCTGTTGACGAAACTCCATATACCTGTCTGTAAAAAGAATTGCATAGTCTACCGTTGCGCCCAACTGAATAGAACTGATTATCAGGTAGGCAATATAGAAAATTGTATTTCCGTTAAAATAAGGAATTGATAGATTAAGCCATATAGCTGTTTCAATAGCAGTTACAAGAATTACCGGCAGAGTAATTGATTTTAAAGTAAACACAAGAACTATGAAAACCGCCGCTATTGCAATCAAATTGACCTTCATCATATCACTTGTAACTGTATTCATCAAATCAAACGTGCTCACACCGTTTCCAGCCAGATAATATTTTTCTTTGTAAAAGCTCTCAGCAGTGTTTCTAATTTTCTCAACTAGTTTAAATGTATCTTCGCCTTCATAATCGGTATCAAGATTTATGACCATACGGCTGTAATTATCTGAAACAAGCTTTGACAGCGTATCATCATCTATATATTCTTCAGGGATTTCCTCGCCTACCGTATCTACATATGAAAGAATATCAGTCACCTGCGGCAGCTTTTTAAGTTCATCTGAAAGCTCTTTTATCTTTGAATTATCACCGTTTGGAACCATAAGTACATATGTATCGCTTTTACCGAAAACCTGCTCGATCAATGCGGTATCTGAACCCAGCTTAGTTTTCTCATTAAAAATATGTGCTGAGCCGTAGTAGTAATCATTTGAGTTAGAAGCAAGAAAAGAAGGAACAATTACAACAACAAATACGCAAACAAAAGGTATCATAACCTTACTTACAAATCTGCCGAACCTTTCAAACTTTGGTACAAAAGGTCTATGACGTGTTTTGTCGATAACTCTGTATATCAACAGAATAAAATTTGGCATAAATACAAACACGCTTATAAGACTTATTGCCACGCCTTTTGCGAGAACCATTCCCAAATCAGGACCGATTCTGAACCTCATCAGACAAAGAGCGGCAAAACCTATAACAGTAGTAAGACCGCTGGAAAGTATTGAGCTTGTGGATTTGCAAAGAGCGTCGATCATAGCGTCTCTTGAGTTTGAAAAATCCTTTCTGCTTTCTTCAAAGCGGTGCAGTAAAAAGACGTAGTAATCGAGCGATACAGCAAGCTGTAAAATCGCTCCCGCCGCATTTGAAACAAATGAAATTTCACCGAAAATAACATTGCTTCCCATATTTATAAGAATGGCAATTCCCAAACCGATAAGAATAATAATCGGCTCAGCCCACGATAGAGTGTTGAGAATCAAAACTGCAAGCACAAAAATAACCGCAATTATTGCAATCTTGTATATTTCGCTGACTGTGCTTTCTGTAGCTACCGCAGTAGATACCGCCGAACCCTCCATAGCGTTATCATTGCCGATTATCTCTCGGATATTTGAAACTGCGTCAAGGATATGCGCTTCCTCTATCGTAACAGAAAATAAAGCGGTATTGTCCTTATAATAGGTTTCAACTACATCGGATTCCATAACTTCAAGCGGCTGAGTAATATCAACGCTGTCATCAAGCCAAGTCACGCCGGAAACGCCATTTATATCTGCAATCTTATCCTTATATTCCAACGCTTCAGCAACAGTTACATCTTTGATCATTACCCTTGCATTAGGGATTCCGCCGTCAAATTCCTTGTTCATTACATCTATTGAAACTGTCGATTTGCTGTCACTTGGAAGGTAGTCGTTTATATCATAATTGACCTCAACAAAACCTCTTATCAAAGCACAAAAAACCGCAAGAATTATAAATACAATCATTACTAACTTAGGCTTTGCGGTTATTCCCTTATATAACTTTCTCAAATATTATCGCCTACTTTCACAACAGATGTTCCTGTGACAATAAGATTTCGCCCTTCGGCATTTAGCTTAAAGGTAATTGAACTGTCGTCCAGATACCCCTCACCGTTACAGTCTATATTATTCGTAAGAGTTTTCAAGTGTCCGTGAATTTTAAATTTACCATCGAAATCAATAGTTCCGCTGAAGTAATTTTCACTTTTCATAACTGTTATAACGCACTCTAAAGTATCGTCTACGATTTTTGCAGACATCGTTCCTATTTTATTTCCAATGGTAGTATTAAGGACTATATTGTATTTCAAATGCTTTTGTTCATTCATTTAACACACCTGCCTTTGGTGTATAATTATAAACATTAAACCTATAACTTCAATGGTTAAATTGGTTCAAATGTTGAAAATTCGGACAAATGAACACATTTGATGGTCAAAATGAACAAATCGTCTATTGAAAAATTTATAGGACAAGTGTATAATAAATATGGAGGGACAGAAAATGAAGCATGAAATTACAACTTTTAATACAAAGAAAACAATAGCGGCTTCTCTCAAAAAATTTATGGAGAAAAAGCCGCTTTCAAAAATAACTGTAAGTGAAATTGTTGCCGACTGCAAAATTAACCGCAAGACGTTTTACTATCACTTTGAGAATATTCAGGATTTACTCAAATGGATGCTGGAGCAGGAGGCAATAGAGGTAGTAAAGAACTTCGACCTGCTTTTAGACTACGAGGACGCCATTAATTTTGTTCTTGATTATGTAGAGGAAAACAAGCATATACTTAATTGCGCTTATGACTCTATAGGTTCAAACGAACTAAATAGGTTTTTCCACAATGATTTCAACAGCATTGTAATGACTATAATTAATCGCTATGAAGAAATTATGGGTATTAAAGTCGATAATAACTTCAGAATATTCATATGTGATTTCTATACTGAAGCTATTGTCGGAATGATTGTAAGGCTGTTAAAAAACAAGCATCCTTACGACAGAAAAAAATTAATCGAGTATCTGTCCTTAACGATAAAATCATCATTACCGGCTGTGCTAAAAGAGGCAGAGAATAGTATTTAATAATTTTCTGTGTATGGAAACGGGATTGCTTATTATAATGCAGATAAAATAACAACTGACAGTACACTTGTGAGTAATTCTTTTGTTGTCATACATATCATTACATTTCTTTAACATATAACAAAAATTTTCTTCAGCAACGAAACAAACTGACTTTCAGTTTTGGCAATTTTATCGTCTCCTTCAATAGTATAGACAGCATTATCACCATAAACTATGGCACAAAAATTGCCGTTATTTATTTTACATATAGCAACCTCGCTGTTACCTATTAAAGATTTTTTTAATTCATTGTATGAACTGTCTAACATTTCTCCGTTAGAAGTCATAATTTCTACAACTTGATTATTTGGCAATTCAAGTTCCACAACTCCATATAAAATTTTTTGAGCATCTGAAAAACTAAATTTATACTTTTTCTTGTGTGCCTTTAAAAAGTCCTCTGTGCCATATTGTTTTTGCCATTGTCTTTCTGACACTTCTTTCAGTTTCCCACCAAACTTCGCATTTGAATACAATGAATCAATCTTGTTTATTACAACATTATCAACAGCTTCTTTTTCTCTTTTGTTTGTAGTTTCTGTAGGTGTTTGATATACTATTTCATGCACTTGGTTATTACTCTGATGTATTTTCTCATAATTTGCAAAGACACAGATAGCTAATACCGTACATACAGCTACCACTGATATAGTATAAAATTTTTTTGTTTTCTTATACGATGAATTACTTACTTCTGCAATAAGAGCATCATCAATATTTCCTATAGCCTCAAACAATTGAAAACTTGTCATAAAGAATATCCCCTTTCTACTAAAAACAATCTCAATTTTTTTCTGCAGCGATACAATACGGATTCAACTCTTTTTTCTGTTGCATGATATTTTTCAGCTATCTCTTTTATGGATTTAGCATACCAATATCGCTCGATAAAATAATATCTATATTCTCTATTTTGTTCTTTAAGAAACACAGATATTGCATGAGACAGTTCTTTATACTCTACTTCTGTTTCTACGTTATTATCTGAAATAATACAGTCTTCAAGTTCTGACAAAAGTAACGAAAAATTATCGCATTCTCTTTTTTTACTCAATTTCTTCTTCAAATAATCAATGGATAAATTTCGTATGATTTTTCCAGTATACGCAAGTAACGAATTAGGCCGTGCTGGGGGAATTGAATTCCATGTACGTAAATATGTTTCATTAACACATTCCTCTGCATCTGAAATATTGTTTAAAATACGATATGATATATGAGTTAAATTCTGACCGTATTTTTTATGCAATAAATCTATGCCATCCTCATTTCTCTCCCAAAACAACGCTACAATTGCATTGTCCGTATACATAAAGATTCCCTTCTTTCTCAAGCATTAGAAGATATCCCATTACTAATTAAGACGAAAAAAATACCTATGTCCCTCATCTATTTGCAGAAATCTGAAATATGCGCTTACTTATTTGTGAAATCTCTCGTTTATATTAATTATTTAATTATGCTATAAATAATTAATTAATAGAATATAAAATTTATCAAAATCTTCTTGCTTTTTAATAATTGCAATACGGTTACGCTCATAAATAATTTACTTTACAAATCAGTATAATAAAAAAGCACCCGTAGAGGTGCTTAAATAAAAAATTAACATAAAAACAGAGGTCGTGTTTGAACACTTATGGTTCAGATGACGACCTCTGTTCATTTGGTTGCGGAGGCTGGATTTGAACCAACGACCTTCGGGTTATGAGTTGTGATTTTCTCATTTTATAACTTTTCATAATGTTTAATAAAAGCCAATTTTACGCTGTTTAACAAGCATTTTAATTTTGTATCGTTTAATAGTTTTTAGTTGAATTTTATTGAATTATTGAATTATAGTTGAATTATTATTGAACTATAATTAAAGGGTTACAGATTGATTTCAATCTAGCTAATTAAATCAAAGCAAAAGTATCATTTTGCATATAAACGCACAAAAACGCTTTCTAATTGATATTTATTTTAATAGTGAAAGTTTACTATAAAATCAATAAAACGTCATACAGCGCATTTTCGTGCAAAATAGAGATGCATTATATAAGAATTAAAGCAGGACTGCACAAAGGCAATCCTGCTATTTTTTATTCGCCTAACATATCAAAGTGCCTTCGGTATCTTCTAGGAATGTTTATGCCTACCATAAATCCAAGCTCTTGGAGAACATCAGATATTATTGAAAAACCGTCTTTATAAAATGCTTTTATTCTTCTGCTCTTATCTGATATATTTTTATAATCAGGAGGACATACAAATGTCCAGTCCGCTCCTTCATCATCAAGTATTATACGAAAATACTTGTCTATATCCTTATCCGAAAAGCCTGCTTTTAAAAGTAAAATATGATGTTCCATAGCTTCGTCAATATGGCTTGCAATTACCGTTTTACCGTCAAAGGATATAAGTACTAGTAATGGCTCTTTGTTGCTTATAGCGTTGTTTACGTCCGCTTCTGACGGGTATTTAATTATCTCCATTATCGTTATCCCTTTCCATTGTTTCGTCAATAGCTCGATTAATAAATCCGTTCAAGGTTTCGCCCCTGATTGAAGCGTGAACCTTAATTTTTTCTTTTTTGCCTTTTGGCTTTACCGTCAATTCTATTCTGTCATAATTATTCTTAATATATTTATGCACCGCTTTTTGTTGAGCCTTACTTATCTTCCTGTTTTCAGCCATATTTATACTGCCTTTCTATTTTTATTGAAGGGGGAGCGACATTTATATGGTTGCTCCTATTCTTCCATTATAAGCATATCATATTTATCTATTTACGTCAATAGACGATATGCACAAATCTATTCACGTAAATTTGTTGAATATTACATATTGACTATTCACGTGAATAGTGATACAATATAATTACAGTAAAGGAGCGAACAGTTCCGATACTTAACGGATTGCTACACGAAACGAGCAGGATAGCGACCAGACCGCTAGCGTTTGCAGACGTGAACAACTGCACCGTCCGCAGGGAACAATCGAAAAGCCCTGCAGGTGTCAAGCCTACCTATCAAGGTTAAAATAAAAAGTAAAGGAAGAAAAACAATGAGTACTATCGAATTAACACACAAGGTTAGGGAACTTAAAGAGCTAAAAGCTCAAGCTGAAATGCTTCAAGATGAGATAACCTCTATTGAGGACATTATCAAAGCAGAAATGCTTACAAGGGGCGTAGACGAAATGCAGATTGATATATACAAAGTCAGATATAAGACTATTATATCAAATCGTTTTGATAGTAAAGCATTTAAGTCCACCCACGAGGAACTTTATAAACAGTACACAACGCAAACGGAAGCAAAACGATTTACCGTTGCATAAAGAAAACGCCTTACATAACAACTAAACCACAAGCGTTACGTAAGGCACACCCTAAGGACAAATAGCCCTTGAATATAATATATCACATACAGGGCTATTTGTCAAGACTTTATTTGAAAGGATTTACATATTTATGAAAAAAGACATAAGTGAAAAGACAACAGGGAAAAATTCAGAAATTAATATCCCCGAGCTTGTACGTATATTGGGTTATCAAACTGCATATCCTACGCAGTTTAAAGTATTTGAAAAACTTATAAATGAAATTAGGTCAATAGATCAATCAAGAGTATTTGTCTTAATAAATTTTTTTAACTATGGATTTATTGAGGGTAAAAGAGCAGAAAGAGCTAGAAGAAAACATAAATCAATAAATTAATTGACTAAGGGTAAGGAACAAGTTAGCAGGCTTGTTCCTATTTTGTTTTCACGCACGTATATCAACATTTCTCCACATTTTTATTGATTATTTATTGCTCTAACATTTTCTCACATATTTATGCAATCCTACTTAAATGTTTCCCATTAACTTAACACTTAATTAGTTGTTTGTTGATTATCTTGTTGATTGAATTAATATGTATCGTAATTTACTACGGTAAATACGGTAAATTTGCCTTGTTGCTCGCTTGTTATATTCTTTGTTGATTTTAGATGATCCTATACTTGCTTGAATGTTCTAAATCATAGTTAATATGATGTTGATATATTAAAGCCTGCTTTTTTCCATAAGTTAAAAACTCTCCTCTTTGCTCAGCTCTTGCAATATAATTAATTATATCGTAATACTCAGGAGAAGCCCAATAGCTTGCGGATAATTGCTTTATGTGCGTATTCTCCTTGCTTTCTCTATATATAAGAAGCAACTTGTCATTTTTTCTTAGCTTTCTTATAGCTTTAGCTTCTATCTGTTTTACACGATCACGGCTAACATTCATTTGCTTGCCAATTTGCTCTAAGGTCATATTTTCAAAGAAATACCGTATTATAACGCTCCTATATGGTTCATCAAGCCCTGCTACTGCTTCACGGACTATACGCCTATCATAATCAAGCTCTATGTCATCAAAGGCTATTTCTGCATATTCATCTGCAAGAGTATCTCCTAAAGTTATGTTATCATCAGACAAATCAACAGGTTTATCAAGACTGGAACAATTATCAAGAGGTTTATTATTCTCTTTTCCGTTCCTTACACCCAACATATCATTAATTGCATTTAAAAGCGGATATGATAGATAAGTGTTAAACAAAGCAGGTTTGTCAGGTTTATATCCCTCTATTGCTTTTATGTAAACCTCATAGCAGGCTTGCTTAATATCCCAAAGCTCCACACCGCATTTATCACAATACTGTTTACGGCGGTTATATTCCTGAGTTGCTTTTTTATATAGCAGTTTTTTCACACGCTCCCAAAGTACGGGTTTTAAATCGTCACTGTCTCCCTCTTTAATGAATTTAGCAAGCTGTTCGTTTGTCAATTTATTTTACCCTCGCTTTTATGATGTTTGAAACATTATTGTTATCAAATCATATATTTAGCAGGCTTTGTCCTTTTAGGGTTAAAAAAATGGCTAGTTTTTTAGGGCGTCCGATTTGTCCGAATACTTCTTTTTTAGGGAGTCGGGAATGTCGGGATTTTTCAAATTCTCGAGGTTTGCTCGGGTTTCGTTCGTTATCATCTAGTTGTTTGCTCGTTTTTGTTTCTCTCTGTTCGCTCTCTGTTCGTTGTTTTCTCTCGCTTCGTTCTCGCTTCAAGTGTTATTGAAATGTCGTGAAACTATTTTCACTAGGTAGTGAATTTATTTTCACTAGGTACAGTACATTGAATTTCTTTTAATATCTTAGTCATTTTTTGCTTTTATTTGTCCTTTGTTTGCCATTTTTCTTTGATTAACTAGAGTTTTTCTGAGAAAAATCATAGTTATTCCGAGAATAACCATAGTTAATCTGAGAAAAATGTATACAATTCTTTGAAAAATGTGTACATTTATCAATAAAATGTATACATTTCTTAAAATTATGTATACAATCAAATTGTTTCATATATGTTATAAGTATCATATAGACTTTATTTATTTGGCTGTCTAAAAAATAGACAAGTCTAGTCTAAAAATTAGACAAGATTTCTATTTTTGAGCTTTTCACTTGTCTAAAAATTAGACAACCGTCACCGATTTTTTTAATTTTGGCTTGTCTAAAAATTAGACACCTTTCTATATATACCATATACTTTTTTATTTTTATCTGTCTTTATTTTTTATTAAAGGGGTTGGAACGACATTTTGATTATAACTACGCTTTCGAATATCATAATTATAACCCTGTTCCTGTAATATAAAACGCCATTTCATACTGAGTTTATAAAGATTAGACTTTCTTAGGTTACGATTAAACTCAATAACTTCTATAAATCCGTTTTCTACAAGCAAATCTCTTGAATTTAAAAAGGTTTGCCTTGACATATCTAAACGATTTCTAGCTTGTGTTTCAGGATATGTAAAGGGCTCATCAAAATCCGCACCTACATAAAGATACATATCAATAAATAAACATCTTGCACTATATGTTATTTTTTTAAAAAGAGGGCTCAAATATAGGCTCGATGTAATTCTTATATATGGCTCGTGTCCGTCTTTAGTATTTGTAAAGTAAGGCGGTATAGGTGTAATTCCATTTTTGCGTGACAAAAAGTATTACCCCCTAACTGTCATTGCTTATATTGCCCTCAAACTCACTTGCAAGCTCCCATTCTTCTAAACGCTTCTTAGCAGGCATTAGGGTACGCAATATTGATAAAGCTCTTGATTTTTCTTGCTTTACAAAGCTTCTCAGCTCTGCTTGAGTTTCGGGGTAGAAATAGCCATTTGAATTTGATAAAATAACGACCTTAGACCGTCTAAGCTGTTCTATAGCCTTTCTTAAATCTCGTTCACATAGTCCTGAGATCTTTTGCAGATATTTAGAGCTTGTTGCATTTTCACGCCCAGTTGCTATATTGTCGCATATTAATTGTAATATCTTATCCGTCATTATATTGCCCCCTGTTCGCCCTTATAGAGAAAATCTATAAGGCTATCAAGATTGACAAGGCTTTTATTGCCTGCTTTAACGTATACGACTTTATTTTGCTTTACAAGTTGTCTAAGAAAGTGCTCTGGTATTCCTGCTTCTATAGCTCCCTGTTTTATTGTCCTCATTCTCGGGAGCGGTCTGCTAATATTAATGTTTGCCAATTTAAACTCCTTTACTATTGCGTTTCCGTCTAAATCGTGCTACAATAAAGGCGGAAACTCGGTTGATGTCCGTATGTTTCTGTTAGCAGGATTGAACAATCCTGCTTTAACCGTCTGAGTATTCGCAGTACTCAGGCGGTTTTTTCTTGCTCTGATAGTTTTTTAATAATGCTCATTATGTTTTCCTGTTCTTGCTCCGAAAGCTCAGAACGCATTCGGCGTGTCATAGTAGGTTCTGAAATTCCCATTTCTTTTGCTATCTGCCAAAGATATACCCCTTTCTTTTTTGCATACTCTCTAATACTTTTGTTAGTCATAACAACACTCCTTAAAAAATACTTGACAATCATCATCTAATCAGTTATAATGAATTTATGATGATGATTTTCATAATCGCATTATAACATAAAAGTGACAAACAATCCGTATATTCATTATAATTTTATAATAATGAAATATAATATTTTAAATTCATTATTACAGGAGGACTTTATGATAAAGCTGACAATAGGAGAGCGTTTAAAAGATGAGCGTGTAAATAATAACCTAACTATTCAACAAGTATGTGACAAATTAAAAGAAAAGTATAACTTTAAGCTTTCAGTAGGTAAACTCAATGAAATGGAAAGCGATGAAGATAAAGATTTTGGTTATCGTGCTTTTGTATATTTATCAAAGCTTTATAAAGTTTCAACTGATTATTTACTAGGTCGAACTGAAGCAAAAACAACAGATGTTTTTGAACGAGAAATGTGCGATTATACGGGATTAAGTGAAAAGTCATTAAGAAAAATATTTAGTATGAATATGGCTTCAAAAACTCTTTTTAAATCTGGCGGTCCTATAGATGTATTAAATTATTTATTAGAGGGGAATTATTTTCATAATATAATTATTGCTTTATCTTCACTGGCTGAAGCGAGCGATGATGCCGTAGCTCGTGAAATACATTATGAAGACGATGAAGAAAATTATGAAGACTGGAAAATAAGAACGGCTGATGATGAATCTAATTTAATAAGATACCGCATTTCAGAATTAACAACAAGAATGCTTGATGAATTTGATAGACGCAGTGAAAATAATACAGAGTTCAGAAAAAACAAGTATGGTTCCTCGTCAGTCATTACTGACGAATATGAAAAAGACGAGAATGTATAATATTTTAAAATAAAAAGTTCTACTCCGACTGGTGAATCGTCTCAAATTGTGCAGACAGAACAAAAAGACCCCTTAGAAAGGAGCTACTTTAATGGCTTATATTCAAGAGCGTAAAGATAAGAACGGTAATGTTATTTCGTATTCAATTAGAGTATTTAAAGGCTATGCTCCTGACGGCGAACAGCTTAAACCATATACCGCAACATTTAAGCCGGATAAGAATAAAACCGCTAGACAGAATGAAAAAGCGTTAAATAAATTCGTTGTAGAATTTGAAACAAAATGCAAAAGCGGACTTGCTTGTGATAATCGACAGACGTTTGCTGAGTATGCCGAGTATGTTTTGTCTCTTAAAGAAAGAAGCGGAGCAAAGCACACAACGCTTGTTAGATATAGAGATTTGCTGAAAGTAATTAACAAAAATATTGGTTTTATGAAGTTAGCAGATATAAGACCGCAGCATTTAAATGATCTGTATGAATTACTTTCAAAGAGTGGTACACGCAGAACTAAAGACAAAGCCTGCTGTAAAATTGATTTTAAATCATATTTGAAAGAACAAAGGCTAACACAAAAAGAACTTTCAGAGCAATCAGGCGTACCTTGTAACACAATGCGAGCTGTTATAAATGGAAAAAGCGTTTACCTTTCAACTGCTGAAAAGCTATGCAAGGCTCTTGATGTACCTGTCAAACAGCTATTTAATGTAGTAACTGATAACAGACCTCTTGCAAATAAGACTATAACGGAATATCACCGTTTAATATCAACTATAATGGCTCAAGCTGATAAAGAGCTATTAATACCATTCAATCCTGCTCGTAAGGCAACACCACCTAAAATAAAGCGTGAAAGTGTTAATTATTTTCAAATAGAGGACGTTGAACGCATAAGAAACAGTTTAGAGGACGAACCTATAAAATTTAAAACAATGGTACATTTATTATTAATTACAGGTGCAAGAAGGGGAGAAATTTTAGGTTTAAAATGGAATTGTGTAGACTGGAACGCAAATCGTATCCATATTTGCAGGAGTATTCTTTATTCTTCAGATATTGGCATTTATGAAGATACTACAAAGACGGAACAATCTGATAGATTTATCACATTGCCATTAGAAACGATGGAGTTGTTGCGAGAATATAGAAGGTGGTATTTGCTTCAAGCTCGTATGTATGGAGATCAATGGCACAATACAGGATATTTATTCTTTCAGGAGAAGGCAAGTAATGCAGGAAAACCAATGCACCCAGATACTTTAAATGATTGGCTTTCTGAATTTTCAAAGCGTTATAATCTACCGCATATCAATCCACACGCTTTCAGACATACAATGGCAAGTATACTTTACTTCAATAATATTGACAGCGTAAGTATAAGCCATAGACTTGGACATAGCAAAATAAGCACTACAACAGATATATATAGTCATATAATGAAAGAAGCTGACAAGCAATCAGCCGAATGTATAGCAAATGTTATCCTCAGACCGAAGGATAAATACAAACAGAGAAAAGCAGAATAAATAAAAAAGCAGGCTTCACTGTAGGAAGTGAAAAAGCCTGCTTTTTATTGAATTTTTCAAAATAGTTGAATTATTATTGAATTATTAGCCTGTTTTAACAAAACAAAAAGACGTCTGCAAAGCCTGCAAACGCCTATTTTACGTTGGTTGCGGAGGCTGGATTTGAACCAACGACCTTCGGGTTATGAGAAATTTCAGTCCTTGTTTTTGATGTTTTATGTTTATTTATGGAGAACACATAATATCAAAATATTAATGTATTTACGCAGTTTTCAACATTTCATAAGACGTTAACAAATTTAATGTTGTTTAGAACTTTTTTAGAACAGTGGCTACACTTTTATAACTTCTGCTATAACATAACTTAAAGATAAAAACTTTAAAAGAAATTAAAGTATTTAATAAAAAAATAAATACTTTAATTTCTTTTTTCTATAACTATTTAATTATTTAGTAATGTTTATCTTATTATTAAACTGAAACTATAAAACATGGTTATAATATTGGTATTACATTTCCAATATAAAATTCAGTTGTTCAATCATTTTGTTGTTCGGGAAAATCAACAAAGCCCAGAAAGAGATGTCTTAAATTAAACAATGCACTGATTAAATTTTCACAATTATATTCTATATCATAATTATCGAAACAACATCTATCAATTACTTCTAATCCACTACTAGGAATTCTATTCCCGGTTATAATTAGATTATTACCATATTTTTCTCTATGATAATTTAGAGTATCGCATAATACAGGTATATCATCATTATAACAAGGGGTAAACTGTTTTAATACTGTAAGCTTTTCATATTTAGAAGCACTTATAAAATAATCAGATAACACATCACCCAAAAGGATTTGATATATATTTTTAAAATATATTATATTAGAAGTAAGAAATGATATATCCACTTTATGATTATTATCCACTGAATTAAATATTATTCTTAATTTAACACTACCATCAGCCTTTATTTCCATAAAGTTGTGCAAATTTGATGGAAGAGCAGATATTCCGTCCGATATTTCTGCTTTTCCAATACTTATTAAAATAGAATTTGCCAATTTTGATATGCTAAATTGATTACTAATACCTTTAATATAATCTGCAATCCTTTGAAAATCTGTATTAAATAAATAATGATTGATTTTTGATAAATTCGAGGTGTTCAAAGAAAATCCCATATCCAAATATCCGTATATGTTTCGTGGAATTAATGAATCGTTAATGTCTTCAATTGTTATTTTTTGAAGAATTCGTTTATCGTTTTCTTGCTTTTTATAGAAAAGCTGTGTTAATTTTGAAGAATCATTAATTACATAGGATCCAGAAGAAACCCTTTCAAATATTTTTCCCCTATTTGTTATATATGGTGGGTCAATTCCTTCTTCGATTTTTATTACTAAAACTATCTTATTCTGTGGTGATTCAAATTTTCTAATGTCAAATACAGGAATAGGTGTAATAGAATCATGAATAACACTATTTATTCTTTCTTCATTCCAATCCTGACATCCGATAATTTTTTTGTCATCGCTAACTCCTAAGAAAATATATCCACCATATGTATTAGCAAAAGCTGATATTTCTTTCATCAATTTTTCTGAGCTTACTCTATCATCCTTATATTCAAAGAAAAAATTTTCTTCGTCACCCAATGATATTTGTCTTTCAATATCCTCGAAAGTTAGTTCATTCCATAGGTGTTTATTTATATTTACCATTTTTCCCTCCATGGACTTATAATTAATAATAATTAATTACACTAATAAATTGCACAGTGGTTATATTTCTAATTTAAATATATCATAAATATAAAATTTGTCAACTTGTTTAATAATGCAACAAAGGTGCCTTATTTAAATTGACGTTGATGAATAAAATCAAGGGGAACTATTTCCATAAGCTAAGCCTGATATCTCGATATTGCAATTTACTTAGATTACTTTTACAAAAAAATAATTCCTGTTATGATTATAAGGCAATATATTTTACTTATTTATTTTTAAAACTAGATATAATTGATAACTTCTTTATCGTCTAGCTAGTTATATCTTTTATAATAGATTTCAATGATAAAAGTGTTATATTGATGTTGAATATATTAAAACAATTAATATTTTATAATAAAGTATCAAAGTGTTAAACGTATTTAGATGTCTTAATAAGCAAATTAAAAGAAAATCTCCCCTATGGTAAATTAATAATAGTACCATAAGGGAGACATTTTTATATAAATTTTTAATTAAATTCTCTCCATGGGATTTGACTTGCAGTAACTTTTCTGTTAGTTCTTTTATCATAAATATGGTAATTACCATTTTCTAAATCACTTAGAGAACAAATTTCAGCCGTAGTAATACCATTATCTCTTTCAATATAATCATGAGTTAAACCGTGAACTTTAAATACTTTTATGCCAAGTAGACCGGAATCAATGTATTCATAATTTTTCTTCTCACTAAATTTTGAGCCATTTTTTCCTGAATTATATTCATTATCATTTGCAGAGCCACCACCTAACGCACTTAGTAATATAACAGATAATATAACTCCTACTATTAGAAGAAAAATAAAAATTAGAAAAAGAGGTACTGCATTTTGAATAATTAGTAGAAGTAAAGGAAGTGCACCTAAAGCTAATATAACTGTTACCAAGAAAAAGAAGAATTCATCCCAATAACTCGAACTATGGGATAATATAAAAAACATAATTACACCTATAATAAAAGTAATAAAAGTTACAATTACGATAGATTGCATTATTTTTTCATTTGATAGAAAAGAATATGAATCATTAGGTAACACAAATCCATTCTCGTCTCTTACAATTCTTAGATTACATAAAATTTCAATGATTATGCATGTTAAACATGAAATCCCTATTAGAGTTAAAGAAATAATCATTAAAACTTTCTTATATTTTTTTGATTGTTTAAAATAGATTATTAGCCAGTAAATAAAGAAAATTCCTATTAAAATCCCAAGAATAATTAAAACTGGAACACTGTAAAAAATATGTACATTACCTGTAGTTAATTGACTTTCTAAATTATTTAAGCTCATTCCATTCTTTTTTAAATAATGAACCTGACTTGTAAAACCTCCTGACACTATAAATATAATTAATGCTACAGCAAAAGTAATTACTGAAGTCGCAATAATTAATTTAGGTGTTATGTTTAAAATTTTGTTCGTAAAATCTTCTGTAAATAGTTTTTCTTTTAGTGGAATTCCTTTTTTGTTTCTATCTTTTTTAAGTATTTTAGTTTTATTTTTTATTGTAGTAGAAGTATGTTTAATATTATTGCTATTACTGTTATCATTATAATTACCAACCAATTTTGAATAAAGAAGTTTACCTCTTTTGACAATTCTATAATTTATATTATCTAATAGTTGAGAAAGTTCTTCAATAGTTTTAGGTCGGCTTTCTAAAGTTTCATTTCCTTGTATAATGGGTATATGAGAGCTAACTAAAGGATTTATTTGCAAATCACTTGTAAGATAATCTTCAAGTTCAAATTTTTCAGTATATAATTTCAAAGTGTTTTGATCCCAGTCTGTGCTTTTACGAAGCCATATCATTGATAAGTCAAAATAATCATTCCATGCAGAGGCTCTAGCCTGATTAAAACTTTGTCTTTCTTTAGTAAAAGGATTTACCTTTTTAGGTACAAGCGTAAGATTGCCTATAGTATGTGTTAATCCTGCAAAGGTATTAAATTTATTAAATATATCTTCCGACAAATTTTTTATTATTATTTTCTTTAACTGTTTGTAGTTTGAAAGTAAAATTGATGCAGAACTTGTTACTACATACGAAATTCCTAAAACTTTCTTTATATCGTTAAGACACCAATTATTTAGTGCCCAAGCAAATGTTATCCAAAAGGAATTCATAGTATCCATTCCCATTAATATATTCTGATTTCCTACATTTATGTATTGGAAGCTATCTCTAATTTTATTATCAAATCCCCAAAGCTTATTATAAACTAATTTTGCATAATCACATCTATCGCAATCAAAAGGAGATGTATCAGATTTATATAGTAAGAACTTATATAAATTATCTACTTTGCTTTTTTTACATTGCTTTAATTCATTTTTTAAATCATAATCATAATTCTTAAACATTATTTTTTCTCCCCATTTATTTTATACAAGCAGTATATCCTCAAACTTTACTTTTAGAATTCACCTAATTTGCATTTTCATTTTTAAAACTTGATAATATTAAAATTACTTCTTTTTCTTCTTGCTTAGTGAATTTCCCATCTGGTGCATCTGCAATTAAAGAAATATAACCACTATACCAAAAAGCAAATTCCCCTTCATATGCAGTAGTTACACTGTCATCAATGCCTAATCTTGATTTAGGCAGTACAGCAAACGATACAGAACCGTCAATATCAGTAAAATCGGTATCATTTAGCATGTCTAAAGTACCTGTCAGTTTTAATTTAGCAACGGCAAATTCGCCCAAATCTCTGTAGTCGGCAGCTTGTACATAACCGGGAATAAAACTTGATTCAGCTACTTGTGAAACTTCAACACGTTTCATTAAGACGTGCGAACCACCACCTAAATTTCCTTCTTCAACATCACAAATATGTGAGTATTTAATTTTAACTCCACGTTCATTTGTAAGAATTATTGTTTCTCCTGCTGATGTTACGCTATTTTGTGAAATCATCCAATTACTTGGATATGAAATAGTAAAGTTTGGGTATGTGACAGCGTTCTTTTCGCTAAATTTTGTTGTATATGAATGCTTTAATACAATATCTTTTGCATAAGTTGTATTATTGTTGGTATTAGAGACTTGATTCTCTATTACTTTTTCTCCTAATTGAGCAAATATATGATTTTCTGTTCCATCTGTTTTAATTCTATACAATTTGTCACCTAAATTGTAGTAGAGCCAATCTCCATGTAGTTGTAACTCTGGCAAACCATCTATATTTGATAAAAGTCGTTTTTCTGTACCATCAGTCTTTATTTTATATATTCCCCCATCAGATACATAATAAATCCAACCATTATTTTCAAGTATACACATAACATGCGCTTCGGCAACAAGTTGTTTTTCTGTGCCATCTGTCTTCATTTTATACAGATCTTTATTGTCATAATCGGCAAAATAAATCCAACCGTTATCTACAATCATATAGTCTGTCCTTCCATCATAAATAGCTTGGGGGTCAGATCCGTCTAGTTTCATTTTGTAAATTTTTTCGTTTTCTGTATAAGACTCTGTATCAAAAAAATAAATATAGCCGTCCACAATATTTAATGTATAGCCACTTGCTACATTGTTATTATATATCCGTTCTTTACCTGAACCATCAAAATTCATTCTGTATTCACTGCCATTATAAATTTTCCCATCAACTAAATGCACACCGCCCCTTATGTCCTCAGCGGCTATCTGTTCATAATATGTGCCATCTGTTTTTATTCTATATATACCTAGGTCTCTGAAATAAACCCATTCGTCTATTACATTGATATCATATACCCCATATTCGGAATTAAAAATTTTTGTTTTTTCTGTTCCGTCTTCTTTACATTTATACAATCCGTCATCCAAACTATAAAATAACCATCCATTTTCTTCGTCAACTTGACCATCGTTTGCAATATTATAGTTTGTATTACCAACTCTTCCTTTTTGCATTTCCTTAGTTGATAAAATATCATTTTTTGCATTATTATCTTTTCCTGTATTTGCTTTACAAGCAGTACATCCTATTGATAATAGAATAAAAAGTGAAATTAATAAAATTCTTTGAAAATGTTTCATATTTAAATTTTCCTCCTTATTTGTTTTTTATTATAATAAATAACAAATAAAATGTCAACTTAAAATATATTTATCAATTTAAAGTGGATAATATGAGGCTATACTACTTTTAGGAGGGATATTATGATATATTTTGGAGTTCGACTAAAAGAATTAAGAAAAGGCAAAAATTTAACTCAACAACAACTAGCTGATAGAATGTCGTTAGTTAAAAGCTCTATTTCAGCATATGAGAAAAGTGCAAAATATCCCTCTATTGAAGTTCTTGTAAAGCTATGCCATTATTTCAATGTATCAGCTGATTATTTATTAGGTCTTTCAGACAATAAAACTATAAAGGATTATAATTTGACGGAAGAACAGATAGAAATAGTTATGAAAATTATTGTTCAATTTCATCAACTTAATAATCAAAAGTATAAATGAAAGTGAATTAATTTTATCACGGCAAAACATTAGAAAATATTAAAAAATAAAGGCTTTTTTCGCTCAACTGATTGGGTTGGTTGACCTTATTATCAGTATGTATAAACTTATATAAAAAGGGATACTGTTAAAAATTTTTAAAACGAGGTGAATAATTATGAGTGATTTTCCTTTTTGTTATACAGAAGAAGAATGGCAAAAAATAAAGCTTCAATATAATACGGACTTTAAAAGATATAATAAACACATTAAATCATTTCGAGAATTAATAAACGAGATTCTTCAAGGTGAGACAGAGGGAAGCTTTGTAAGAAAAACAGGTCTAAGTCCGAATATGTTTTCGAGAATAAGAACACAAATTGATAAGACGAATCCCCCGCAAAGAAACACACTTATGTCTGTTGCAGTTGGGTATAATCTTGACTATCAGCTTACGGCTGCATTGCTTGATAGCATAGGACTTAAATTTATCCTTAGTAACAAACGTGATTATGCATATCAATTTTTATTAACAAATTGCAGAGGTAAAACTGTTGATGAATGTAATGACATACTCAAATGTTTAGGAGTTGAAGAAAAATATTGGTTAGGAGTGCATGCAAGAAAGAAATATACTAAGTGCAATTAAAATACACATTATTACAATTATGAGCAGGGTAAATAACTCTGCTCTTTTTATATTTTCTCGTACTTGTCATGTACGATGAAAAACTTTGGAACATACGCTATTTTGAAAGAACATGTCATAGAACAGGGCTTTTATTTACCGTTATTTCGTACTTACCATGTATGGCACAATTTCTCCAGTTATGTTATTCTAATTTCAGACATGAGATGCATCACATTGTCGAATAATAAATTACAAACTAGGAGGAAAGTTATTATGTCATTAAAAAAACTATCACGCTTTCTATACTTTGATATAGAAGGATTTCTTGAAAAAAAGAAGCTTATGATAATTGGGATTCAGGAGTGGAAGGACTTTGACACACAGAAGTTTCTTGGCACAAAAGTTGAGGTGGTTATTACATCTGACAAGACTGATTATGGTACGACTGGAGGGGAAGTGGTAACCAACCTCTATGAAAAACTAACGATTAAGATACCTGCGAAGCTGACTAACATTCCAATGAATGTTGAAGTTCGGCTTGTGAATCCAGAGGCTGTTGTATATGGAGAATATCGCAATGCTCTGAGCATTACCGCAGAAAATATTGAAATTGTCGGAAAGTAGTCAGGCGTAAGGCGAGGCGTGCCCCTTTCAAGGGGCACAGCCGATGCCCTATTAACTTGATTATCAGGTGATATTATTCCATGAGTACTATTAAACGAAAAATTAAAGTACCTAAATATATTGATTTACAAAAAGTTGTATTGTTAAAATCTATGGGCAATATCAAAGAAATAGCAATTTCTGATAAACATAATTCAGGGGCTACAGTTAAACCAATTTCCAAAGATGAATATTTGCTTTATTCTACTGGCGAGGTTAAAAAGTTTGAAAATCATGCTTTAGACAGAACAGAAAACTTACGAAATTTACAAAAGACAATGCATTGTCTTTCCGATTTAATAAATGCAAATATTTATTCTGAAAATGCTGATTTCTGTAAATTTATTACTTTTACATATCGAGAAAATATGCAAGATTCAGACAAACTTTATATTGACTTTAGAAATTTTAATAAAAGGTTTAAACGATATATGGAGAAGTTAGGATATCATTATGAATATATTATAACCGTTGAAGCACAAGAAAGAGGTGCATTTCATCTGCATGGTATATTTATATTTTCAAAGAAAGCTCCGTTTATTGAAAATACTGTGCTTTCTGACATGTGGGGATTAGGCTTTGTATCTATTAAAGCACTTGATAAAAATATTGATAATATAGGAAAATATCTTACTTCATATCTTACTGATTTACCTATTGATAATTCTTCAAATATCGTTCAAGAATTCATGGGTGGTGACATAAAAGAAATTTCTGTAGACGATAACAGAAAACGAATAATTAAAGGTGCAAGATTAAAACTTTTACCTGTTGGAATGCGAATATATAGGTACTCAAGAGGTATTAGAAAGCCAAAAGTTAAATCTATTTCTTATGGTGAAGCATTGAAAGAATTATCAGATAGTGGTTTTTCAAAAGTGAATGAATATGCAATAGAGATAAAGGATATTGAACGTGATTTTACAAGTCAATATATAAAACAAACATTTAAGAAGAATATTAATACAAATAAAAAGGTCGGTGATAAACATTGAAAACAAAAGAACGAGTAAAAGCAGGAATAAAGCGTATTTATGAAAAACCAATTTTTCTTTTAATTCCATTACTATACGTTATAGTTTTAGGGTTTATTACACATAGAGAATTAGGAATTTTAAAAATACTATTTTTAAAGTATACTTTCATATTTATGATTATTGTCTTAGCTTTAGTGGGTATATGTTTTATAGTAAAAATAATAGGTACTCCAATAAAATCTAAAAAAATAGAAAAGGCTCTTTTAAATATTGGATTTATAGATAATTCAGGTGACAGCCCTATGTTATTATCACAAAAGAAAAGCAAAAACGGAACTATACTTGAATTCTACTCTAAAATGATTCCACTTTCTGAATATGAAAAACATAAAGAAAAAATTGAAACAGCACTTAATTTAAAAATCATATCAATTAGTCGGGGAAAAGATGTGAGGCATGTAATAATAAAGGCTATAAATTCTTTGACGGGAAACGAAGATATTATTTATTGGAACGACAAATATTTAAGTGAAAAAGATTTTGAGCTTGTTTTGGGCGAAAGCTATTTTGAAATTGAAAGCATTGATATTACAGTAACACCACATATTTTAATTGGCGGTGGTACAGGCTCTGGTAAGAGTAAGTTATTAAAACTTATTCTTATTGAAAGTATAAAAAAGGGAGCAAAGATTTTTCTTGCTGACTTTAAAGGTGGTATTGATTATCCAAGTGTATGGCATAAGCAGTGTAAAATTATAACTGAGCAGAAGGAACTAGATAGTCAATTATCAATAATACTTGAAACAATGGAAGAACGAAGACACATGCTTGTAGAATCTGAAACACCTAATATCAAGGAATACAACGAAAAAACAGATTCAAATCTCCCAAGAATTATCATAGCTTGTGATGAAATTGCTGAAGTACTTGATAAAACTGGACTTAATAAAAATGAAAAAGAATTAGTTAATAAAATTGAAAGTAAAATGTCAACCATTGCAAGACAAGGTAGAGCTTTTGGTATTCATCTAATTTTTGCAACACAAAGACCAGATTCAGAGATTTTAAAAGGGCAAATAAAGAACAATATAAGTTATCGTGTATGTGGTCGTGCTGATAAAATATTATCACAAATTATTTTAGATACACCAGAGTGTGCCAATATTATTTCTCCAAATGACCAAGGAATGTTCCTCACTAATACAGGTGTTCTGTTTAAATCGTATTATATCGAGGATAATTGTTTGTAGAAAACTAATTGACTGTTTTAGAGTATTATGAAGAAAGGGAGTAGGTGTACAAAATGTTGGAGAATTATCCAGATATTTTAACTATTAAACAACTTAAAGAAATTTTAAATATAGGGCAAAACAAAGCATTGGCAATTTTACATAATGGAAAAATTCAATATTTTAGAATTGGTAGATCTGTAAAGATACCTAAGAAAGCTGTTGTAGATTATATAGAAAAATCTATAATGTAACTTGACAAAACAGCCACACCAATGTTAAACTTGGGATATTATAAAGGTGTGGCTGTTGTCTTTGTTCTAACATGAAAATGTGAACGGAGGTTAAAGCCTATGATTAATGGAAGTATACAACAAAAGAAAGGTAACTTATACGCAGTTTTGAGTGTACCCAAAGCAGGAGGTGGATATAAAACAAAATGGGTTAGCATGAAAATGAAGCCCACTGAAAGTAAGCGAAAGCAGAAAGCTAAACTTGATGAAATAAGAATTGAATATAGCAATATTTTAAGTATAGAATCATTTGAAATTAAGTTTTGTGACTATATAAAGAAATGGAATGAAGAAACCAAATCTGAAAAATCAATAACTACTTATGACGGTTACTGCCATATGATAAATAAATACTTGTACAACTATTTCGATGAAAGGGGATTGACTTTGGCAGAACTTAGAACAGCTGATATTGAATCTTATTATCGATATCTACAGCATGATTGTAATTTATCAGGAAATACAGCTTTAAAACATCATCAAATTATATACACAAGTCTAAAATATGCCGTATATAATAGAGTTCTAAAAGAAAATCCTGCAGAATATGTCAAAAGACCAAAGAAAAGTAAAGCTAATCATGATTTTTATAATGCTAATGAGCTAAAAGAATTAATGAGTGTTGCAAAAGGCGATGTACTTGAAACAGCTATTTACTTGACAATTTGGTTAGGTTTAAGGCGTGAAGAAGTGCTTGGACTTAAGTGGTGCAACATAGATTTTGAAAAACATATTATTAAGATTTGTGAAACTGTTGTAAGAGCAAAACAAGACGGTAAAATAGTTAGCATGTCAAGAAAACGGACTAAAACAGAAACAAGTAATCGAGTTCTTTATATGACAGATGTTATAGAGGACTATTTATTACATATAAAATATCAACAAAATAAATATCAGCTTATATGTGGTAATAGTTATGATATCAATGATTATGTTTGTAAAAACAAATTAGGAGAACCTGTAAAGCCAGATTATATAACACATCATTTTAATGCATTACTAAAGAAGAACGGTTTAAGACATATTAAATTTCATGATTTAAGACATTCTTGTGCAAGTTATATGCTCGACAATGGTTATAATCTAAAACAGATACAAGAACTATTAGGACATAGCAACTATAATTTCACTGCTGATGTTTATACTCATGTGGACATAAAATCTAAACAAGATATGGCTAATAAAATATCTAACGATTTGAAAGCGGTTTACTAGCTTTTTAGAACTGTTTTAGAATTCTCAATTTTGTTAAGTATAAAAACAAAAGCTTGACTTTACAAAACAATGCAAAATCAAGCTCACATTTGGTTGCGGAGGCTGGATTTGAACCAACGACCTTCGGGTTATGAGCCCGACGAGCTACCGAACTGCTCCACTCCGCGATAATTTTATTAACACTTTTTTAGTGCATAATTATTATATCATTTAGTTGACCCTTTGTCAAGACTTTTTATCAAAAATAATTTTAACTCCTATTTGCCTTTAAATTTCAATATCAAATATAACGATTTATAAATTTCAGCAATGGTTTTTGTTTATTTTAACCTAAGCTGTTAGTTGTAATTTGTGTAAAATTACAAAAATGCAATTTAATAGGTAATGCAAAACTTTATTTGTTAATTTTGAGCAAAAATTCATTGACAGAAAGAGCTTTTTATGATATATTTAACATATGGTGTGAGTATTCACAGCAAATAAATATTTTATATAAGGAGGTTAATTTATGAAGTTGACAAAAAGACTTCTCGCTGCATTACTGGCTCTAGCAGCTGCTGTTTCAGTTACAGGATGCTCAAATTCTAAAAAAGATGACTCTTATCAAGATAAGGTCAAGGTTCCTTCAACCGATGCAATTGCTGAAATTCCAGAAGGTGCAGAAAACACACTTCAATATCTCGGTATTAGTGATTTGAATCCTACATCTGATGCACAAGAAAAAAGTGTTGAAATGACATTATTCAACGACAAAGGAGGTAAGGTCGAATACATAAAAACCGACCAACGTGGTCTAAGCAGCAAGCTATCATCACTTATTTTGGCAGATACACCGCCAGATATGGTTTCATATGGTATTGGTATAATGGTTTATCCTTGCAACATTGTAAAGGGTCTTTTCCAGCCAGTTGATGAGATTGTTGATTTCAATTCAGACATATGGTCAGATATGAAGCCAATCGCTGACCAGTTCACAATAGCTGGCAAGCATTATGTTGCACCTACATCATTCGGTGATACAGTTCCACTTATGTTCTATGATAAAAAGGTTATTGCAAATGAAGGACTTGCAGATCCTTATGAATTATATCTAGACGGCGAATGGGACTGGAACGCATGCACAGATATCATGACTGAGTATGTTTCAAATGCAACCGGCGATGAGGAAAGATACGGTGTATGGGGCTGGTTCCCTGAGCCAATTTTCACAACAACAGGTACAACTATCATCAAGTATGATGAGAAAAAGGATGAGTATGTAAATAACTCAAATGACCCTAACCTTGAAAGAGCTGCTAACTACCTTTACAACATAGAAAAAGACGGTCTGATCAACCCGGAGGGTTGGCTTGGCAATCCTAAATCAACATTTGAACATAATACTCTTTTCTGTTCACTGGGAAGATGGGCTGCTGTAACAAACAATGCTCCTCAAGCAGGTGATGACTGGATGTGCGTTCCTATTCCAAAGGATCCTAACAGTGACAAATACTACAGAGCACTTGACATCACTGTTCCAACTAACACAATGTGGATCGCAGGCTCAACAAAGAAAGAAGCTATGAAATGCTGGCTTGAGTGCTGTAAGGTCGCTAACACAAATGAGGAATATAAAAAAGCTAATAAAGAAAAGTTCTTCGAGAATGCACCAAACTGGTCAGAAGAAATGTATAATATGGCATTTGAAGAGGTATTCTCAGATAAATTTACTCTGATTTTTGACCCAGGTACAGGTATCTCAAGCGAACTTTCAGATGATTCTGCTGCTCAGAATGCTGAAGGAAAAGCTATAAATCAGTATATGTATTTGGCAACAACTAAATATGACTATGCGTCAGGCGGCGCACAATTTACTTGGTCACAGATTCGTCAAAAATACAGCGCTACTATTGACAGCGAGCTTAAAAAGTTCAATAAAAGCTACAAAGAGTTTTTAAAGAAAAATAAGTAATTACACATAGTTAAACTTTTGCCGGAGGGATTTTCCTTCCGGCATTTTTTATTTAAGTTATATAAAAAAATTGACAAGATGTTAAAAATATAGTATAATATATAAAATATTTAGCAAGACGTAAAACCTTAACCAAATAAATTTAAAAGGAGAACGATTATGAAAAATTTTAAACGCTTCTTAGCCGCATTACTTGCTATCGGAATGTCTGTGTCATTAATCGGCTGTCAAAAAAACTCAGACTCATCTTATGATGAAGCTGTTGCCGTACCAACAGCAGATGAAATTGAGGCCATTCCCGACAGTGCCGAAAAAACCCTTGACTGGTGTTCGTATTACGACTTAAACCCATCGGCAAACAGTGAAGAAAAGTACACTAATGTTTCTCTGTTTGAGGACAAGGGAGGAAAAATAAACTACATAAGCTGCGGAGGCTCAGCCAATAAATACAATAAGCTGTCAGAGCTTATATTGGCAAATACCCCGCCTGATATTTTCCCATACGAGCAAAAAATGACCTTCCCTATCGGAGTTATCAAAGATAGATATCAGCCTGTTGACAGCGTTGTCGACTTTGATTCACCTCTGTGGGCAGATGTTAAAGATACCGCTGAGCAATTTGCTTTAAACGGAAAGCACTATGTTGCTCCAATATCCTTCGGTACGCTTTCAACACTTACATATGACCTTGACGTTATTGCTGAAGAAGGTTTAGATGATCCTTATGAATTGTATCAAGAAGGAAAATGGGACTGGAATTCATTTTACGATATTATGAAGCAATACAAAGAAAATGCAAAGGGCAACGAAGAAAGATACGGTATAAACGGCTGGTATCACCCGTTTATATTCCAGTCAACAGGTCAAACTATCATTTCAAAAGACCCTAAAACAGGAAAGTATATAAACAACATTAAAAATCCTGATCTCGAACGTGCCGCAGATTTCTTATACAAGCTTACAAAAGAAGGTCTGGACAACGCGGCATGGATAGGCAGTGCTGCATCTACTTTTGAAAATAACACACTGTTTTTTGCAATGGGACCGTGGGCGTCAACAGGATCTCATACGCCTAAAGAGGGCGATAGATGGGGAGTTGTTCCTATGCCGAGAGATCCTAATTCCGACGTGCAATATACAACTTTGGATATAGGAGCTTATATGTGGATTAAAGGCTCGACAAAAAAGGATGCTGTAAGATGCTGGTATGAATGTTCAAAGCTGGCAGCAACCGCTGACGAGTATAAAGAGATTTCCAAGAAGAAATTCTACGTTGACAATCCAAACTGGTCAGAGGAAGCATATCAGGTAACATACGAAGATGTTATATCCGATAAGTTTACCAAGGTAATAGACCCGGGTTACGGAATTTCAACACTTCTTTCAGACGACGACGCGGCTACAAACATTACAAAAGAAGCGGTAATTGCATATCTCTACACTTCTATAAGAAAATTCGATGATTCTAAAACGCAGATAACTTGGACACAAGTTCGTGAACAATACAAACCGATTATAGACAGCGAACTAAAGAAATTCAATGACAGTCTTCAAGAATTTTTGAAAAATGATAAATAAAGATAAAATTAAAGCCCTGAGGAATTTCCTCAGGGCTTTAGTATTTATCGTTTTTATTAATTATTCATTTCTGCCGCAGCACTTCTTATACTTCTTGCCGCTTCCGCATGGACACGGATCGTTTCTTCCCGGTTTTTTCTTAACGGTTCTTGCGCCCGAAAGAGAGTTATCCGCCTTGACCGGATTAGCCTTTAAAACCTGTTCTCTCTTAGGCTCGTCATTGGTCTTGACCTTAACCGTATACATCATACGAACAGTCTCTTCACAAATAGAAGCTATCATTTCATCGAACATATCAAAGCCTTCGATACGATACTCAACAACAGGGTTCTTGTTTCCGTAAGCCCGCAAACCGATACCTCGTTTCAACTCTTCCATATCGTCAATATGATTCATCCACTTTGTGTCTACAACCTTTAACAGAACGACCCTTTCAACCTCACGCAAAATCTCAGGAGTAAGCTCCTTTTCACGCTGTTCATATTTCTTTAAGGCTCTCTCTGTAAGCTCGTCGATTATCTCCTGCTTAGTAACTCTGTCAAGCTCCACCGGGTCGTATCTGAAATCTTCTTCTGTTGTGAACAATCCCATCAGGAAGTCGCGAAGCCCATCTAAATTCCAGTTATCGTGAACGTCTTCTTCAACAATATACACGTTTACAGTGTTGACTATAAAGTCCTTGATCATCTTGATGATATCAGCGTGAATATCGTCTCCCTCAAGAACCTGCGAACGCTGCTTGTATATTATCTCTCTCTGAGAGTTCATAACGTCGTCGTAGTTAAGTACGTTCTTTCTGATACCGAAGTTTCTTCCCTCAACCTTTTTCTGAGATGATTCAATAACATTAGAAAGCATCTTGCTTTGAATAGGCATATCCTCGTCGACTTTTAAAGTGTTCATCATATGAGTTATTCTCTCACCTCCGAACAGTCTCATAAGGTCGTCCTCCAAAGACAGGAAGAATATCGAACCGCCCTCGTCTCCCTGACGTCCGGCACGTCCTCTTAACTGATTGTCGATACGTCTCGACTCGTGACGCTCAGTACCGATAATCATAAGTCCGCCTGCTTCTTTAACAGCAATAGCCTTTTCTTTAACCTCTTTAGAATACTTATCATAAAACTCTCTGTATTCTTTTCTAGCCTTGATTATCTCCTCGTCGTCAGTATCGCCGTAGCCGACTGCCTCGTTGATTATGTCGTTGTCGTAGCCCAGCTTTTTAAGCTCTTTCTTCGCAAGAAACTCAGCGTTACCGCCAAGCATAATATCGGTACCACGTCCAGCCATATTAGTAGCGATAGTCACAGCTCCGTATTGTCCTGCCTGTGCAACTATCTCTGCTTCCTTTTCGTGCTGTTTAGCGTTCAATACATTGTGCTTTATGCCCTTGTTCTTGAGCATTTTTGAAAGTATCTCAGACTTCTCAATAGAAATCGTACCCACCAGACAAGGCTGTCCCTTTTCGTGACACTTTATAATCTGGTCGATAACAGCGTTATATTTAGCCTGCTCGGTCTTATATACAACATCAGAATAGTCAATTCTTATAACAGGCATATTGGTTGGTATCTCTACAACGTCTAGCTTGTATATTTCTCTAAACTCGCTTTCTTCGGTCAAAGCAGTACCCGTCATACCTGACAGCTTTTCATAAAGACGGAAGTAGTTCTGGAAAGTAATCGTTGCAATAGTCTTAGACTCATGAGCGACCTTTACACCCTCTTTAGCCTCAATAGCCTGATGAAGACCGTCGTTAAAACGACGTCCAATCATTAAACGGCCTGTAAACTCATCAACGATAATAACCTCGCCGTCACGGACAACATAGTCGATATCCTTTTTCATAACGCCGTTTGCCTTGATTGCCTGATTGATGTGATGCAAAAGCGTCATATTTTCAGCGTCCATAAGGTTTATAACATTGAAAGCCTTTTCTGCCTTTTTAACGCCCTTTTTAGTGATAGTAGCCGTCTTAGCCTTTTCGTCTACGATATAATCTCCCTCGACAAGGTCGTTATCAGCCTTGTCGTCAAGCTCTGCAACGACTGTCGGGGTAAGCGTTTTAGCAAACCTATCAGCTAAGGTATAAAGCTCGGTCGACTTATCTCCTCTGCCCGAAATAATAAGAGGAGTTCTAGCCTCGTCTATTAAAATCGAGTCGACCTCGTCGACGATAGCGAAAGCATGTCCTCTTTGTACCTTATCCTTTTTATAGATAACCATATTATCACGAAGATAGTCAAAGCCAAGCTCGTTATTTGTGGCATATGTAATGTCACAATTATATGCTTCACGTCTTTCGTCATTATTAAGACCGTTTAAGATAACGCCTATCGAAAGCCCTAAGAACTTATAAACTCTTCCCATTTCCTCTGACTGGAACTTTGCAAGATAGTCGTTGACGGTTACAACGTGAACGCCCTTTCCATTCAGAGCGTTCAAATAAGAAGCCAGACAGGCAACAAGCGTTTTACCTTCACCTGTTTTCATCTCGGCTATTCTTCCCTGATGCAGAACGATAGCTCCGAGAACCTGAACCGGGAACGGCTTTTTACCCAGCACTCTGTCAGCCGCCTCACGGGCAGTCGCCAAAGCCTCAGGCATAATATCGTCAAGCGTTTGCCCGTCGGCAAGTCTTTTCTTAAACTCTTCTGTTTTAGCCTTTAAATCAGCGTCTGATAACTTTTGATACTCCTCGTCCAAATCCAATACTTTCTGCATTATCGGTTTGATACGGGCGAGCTCCTTCTTACTGTAGTTTCCAAAGATTTTATCTAAAATACTCATATTAATCATTGCCTTTGCTCTGCAAAGGCCTCCTTTCCTGCGTGAAAAAATTTTCACGCTAAATTCCACCTTTTTGAAATTAACTTTAAAAAATGTAATCGAAAGTTATTATACAATAAATTTGCGGTAAAGTCAAGATTTATAATTACAAAACATTTTTAAACTTCTGCGTTGTAAATAGATGTGAACCAGCTTTACATATAAGTAAGGCACTAAAAAAGATCCGGCATAATCACAGCCGAACCTTTTTATTTCATATTACAGCTTAAATCTTACAGCACAAGCGACGGTGCAGAATGTACTCTAGAAGCAAGCTCACTGTTAAGCATATAAAGTCCCTTTGGATCAGAACCGAACAACTCGAATTTTGTAATCATATCCTCAGCGTTCTTTTCCTCCTCGCCCTGCTCTTTAACAAACCAGTCTAACATCTGCATTGTGCGGAAATCTTTAACTGCAAACGCCGCGTCATAAATGTCGTTGATAAGCGAGGTTACATACTTTTCATGCTCAAGACCTGCTTTTAAAGGCGCTAAATTGTCGTTAAGCTCAATATCAGGCTTTGCAATTGCCTCAAGAGTTACCTTCTCGCCGTTGTTGTGAAGATACTGGTAAAAGAGCATTGCGTGATCCATTTCCTCCTGAGCCTGAACCTTGTACCAATTTTCAAAACCGTCAAGACCTGCTTCAGCATAATAATTTGCAAAATCCAAATACAAGTAAGCTGAATAAAATTCCTTGTTTACCTGTTCGTTAATAAGTTTTGCTACTTTACTGTCCATAATAAAACACTCCTTGTTGTATATTTTCTGAATATTTCACAGATTGACATAATCTTGTCTAATTTAATTATAGTATTTTTTTCAAATAAGTCAATATATAAATTGGTTAATATTAAAATTTACAAATCTGCTATCCAGATTCAAACTACATATACTATTTCAGTACCGTCAAATCTCCTTTTGATTTCTTCTCTTAAAAATATTTCTGCTTTATCACGGTACTCCTGCTTATAGCAATACTTTCCTCTTCCCCTGCCTGTCATAAGCTCTTTATTGTAAATCTTTAATGCATTTGGAAACGCCTGACTGTTAATTGCATTTTGTACATAGCTGTAAGTCATAAAAATAACTTCTATAAACATTTCATTTTTTACTTTTTCTGTAAGGCGTTCAGACAGCGTATCTAAAAGCCCAATATACAGCCTTTCCCAATTATCAACAAAAATAACAGGTGCAATAAGCAACCCTACCTTGTATCCTGCCTCGCACATTTTATTTATCGCTTCGATTCTTTCGTTCAGGGGAGAAGTTCCTATCTCGACCTTTTTTATAACAAACTCAGGGTTTATGCTCATTCTGAAAATGACCTTGCCTTTGTGATCAAGTGAAAAAAGGTCATCAACCATACTGAATTTTGTCGGGAAAGTAATAAACCCACGTCCGTGTTCTGCAAACCTCTCAATAGTCTTTACAAGGCTTCCCGTGATTTGATTTTCCAATATCAAATCACTGTTGCTTCCTATTTCAAAAGTACAAACTTTATCCGTCTTATGAGACTTCTCAATCAACTTTTCGATCATTTGGTCAATATTTACATACACACGCAAATATGAGCATTTATTATAGTTGCAAACAAGATAACAGTACAAACACATAGCGCTGCAGCCAGAAGATGAAAAGGGCACAAGATAGTCCGAAACCTTTTGATTTTCCACATACTTATGGGTTTTTCTAATACCGATTATCAGGTATTTTTTCATCTCAACAAAATCAGCATTGCTTTTATTTCTCAGCTCCTCAATATTGTTATGGCTTTCAATAGGAATCCATTCAACATCAGAATACTTTTCTTTCAGCCTTTGTCCCAACTCATACTCAAGCGCCTTAGGCTCATAATAAATTTTTTTAGGGTACATACTAACTCCTTAACTTGTTTTTTAATATTTTTTGCAGGTAGTTTTTAAATATTCATTATGAACCATAAGCATAAAGTAAAAAGCATTCAAATCATTTTGAAACACATTCTTACTTTTTGTCTCTAATCGTCTTGCTTTTAACAGCGGTACTCAATCCCGCAAGTAAAGCTGTTGTAACCATTCCGATGATCGTACCTGTTACAATAGCAGACAAAAGTAAAATAGGTGCATATATAGAAACAGCTGGTGTGCCCGTTGCAAAAATTGCAACAGCAAGCTGACCTGCGTTGTGAAAAATCGCTCCCAAAACCGAGGTTATCCATATCTTCTTTCGTCCGAAAACATTAATCGTCAAAGCCATTATTGAAAATGCCATTACTCCCCCAACAATACTAAATAAAAAGCTTAAAATACTTCCCGCAAAAACGCTTGCAAGTATAATTCTCATAACCAGAATTAAAAATGCTTCCCTTTTTCCTAAAACCACCATTGAAACAAGCGTAACTATATTTGAAAAACCTATTTTTACCCCTTGAATAGGTATAGGCGGAAGTGCAGCTTCTACAGTAAAAAGTATCAGCGAAACTGATGTCAGTATTGCCATAGCAGCATACTTTTTCAGATTTATATTATTTTTCTTTCGTTCAGTATTTTTAATTGTCATTCCAGTCACCGTTTCTGTTTCAAATTTCAGCGTCAATACCCTCTTGCTTACTGCTGTCTACTCGTATAACAAGTCGGTTTGGAACGCAGACTATTGGAAGTAAACTGTTATCAATCTCCCCTTGCTTAACGCAAATCTGATTTTTGCAGTTTGATTCACAAACGGATATTTTTCCGTTTCTTATACGGATAATATTGTAATTATCACCGTTTTTTATTGTAAACTCATCATCCTTGTTAAGACTTACTGTTTTTATAAGCTTGTTATCAGAATAAATCTCAGCAGTTTTTCCAACAGTATTTGCAGACTGCATAATAAAAATAATTATTGTGGATATAATAGCTAACACTAAAAACAAAATTATCCAAAAAGTATTTGAAGTAAAAATTTTTTTCATAAAAATCCCCATTCTACACAATTCACCAAACCATTCCAGAAAATATAATACACTTTTCTAAAGTTTCAGTCAATGAGAATAATAAGAAGTTTTTGTTTTTTAGACAATTTTTTTGCAAAAATACTTGCTTTTCTCATTAAAATATGATAAAATGTAGTAGATATTTTTATACCAACTACTACATATTGTGAATAAACAATAAATATAATAATGTTTATCTAATATTTTACTTCAAATATTTTCATAATCGGTAAAAAAACCGGCTGTGAAATTTCACTTAATTTTCACTAAAAAAGTTAAGTGATTTCTTCTCATTTTTGACATATAGCATAAATTACAATTTTTTGATTGATTTTTGTTTTTAAATTTGGTATAATTGATAAGATGTGTTATGGCAAGGGTATAGACAGAGAGAACTCCTTGCAAATAGAGCATAAGGAGCGAGTAAATTTGGATAAGTATGTTATAAGGGGCGGCACTCCGCTTCACGGCGAGATCGTTGTAAGCGGTGCAAAGAATGCTGCAGTTGCGCTTGTTGCTGCAACAATTCTATGTGACGAGCCTTGTATACTGGAAAACGTACCTGAAATAAGTGATATATCCATCTGCATAAAAATTTTAAAGGAAATGGGTGCAGATGTTAAAATATTAGGCAAAAACACAGTTAAATTTGATACTACACATATGACAAGTCCGGTTGTTCCATATGAACTGGCACGTTCTATGAGAGCTTCAAGCTATTTTCTCGGAACACTTCTTGGCAGATTTCACGAAGCATATGTACCGCTTCCCGGCGGATGCGATTTAGGCGACAGACCTATCGACCAGCATCTTAAGGCTTTTGCCTGTTTGGGTGCGGATTATGCGATCGAAAGCGGAACTGTTCACTTGAAAACCGATGCTCTTATAGGTAATCAGATTTATTTTGATTTTATAACGGTCGGAGCTACAATAAATGCAATTTTCTCCGCCGTTAAAGCCAAAGGCTTGACAATTATTGAAAACGCCGCAAAGGAACCTCACATAGTTGACCTTGCAAACTTCTTAAACTCAATGGGAGCCGACATACGAGGCGCCGGCACAGACGTAATAAAAGTTCGCGGCGTCGAGTATTTAAAGGGAATCACCTACGCTATTATCCCAGACCAGATCGAAGCAGGAACATATATGGTCGCAGCGGCGGCAACAAAAGGTAATGTTCTTATAAAAAATGTAATCCCTAAGCATTTGGAATCAATTACCGCAAAGCTGCGAAAGGTCGGAGTTTCCGTTGAGGAATTTGACGAAAGCATTCGTGTTTCGGTTGACGGTCCTATAATGAAAACGAGCCTTAAAACAATGCCCCATCCGGGCTTTCCGACGGATATGCAGCCTCAGTTTTCAACACTGCTCACACTTGCTTATGGTACGAGCATTGTAACGGATGATATTTTTGATAATCGTTTCAGATATGTTGCCGAGCTGAGAAGAATGGGCGCTGATATTTCTGTTGACGGAACGGTGGCGGTTATTCAGGGTGTAGGAAAACTTACAGGCGCTCCCGTAAAAGCAACCGACCTAAGAGCAGGCGCTGCTCTTGTTATCGCGGGGCTTGCTGCTGAGGGCGTAACAGAAATTGACGATATCTATCATATCGAAAGAGGATATGAAACAATAGACGAGAAGTTAAGAGCATTAGGTGCTGATATAAAGAGGATTTATTATCCCGAACCCATTGCAATGACAAGCTGACTTATGAAAACTCAAGGCGACAGAAAAAAGTCGCCTTTTATTTATGTTACCACCATTGAAAGGAGCTTTTAAATGGCAAGAGTTTATCCCCTGTTCTCATCGAGCAAGGGTAACGCAACCTTTGTCGGAAACGAAAGGGGCGGAATATTAATTGATGCTGGCGTAAGCTGCAAAATGCTTACTCAGGCGCTTCTTGATAACGGAATAAGTCCAACGGCAGTTCAAGGAATTTTTATAACCCACGAGCACAGCGATCATATTAAAGGTCTTAAAATCTTTACAAAAAACTATTGCACTCCCGTTTTTGCAGGAGATAAAAATCTCGACTATCTGATATCCGCAAATCATATTTCTCCCAACTCAAGAGCAGAAACTATTGATGTTGACGGCAAGTCGTTTGAATTTGCAGGGTATAAGATTTCTGCATTTTCAACTCCGCATGATACAAGACAAAGCAACGGATATAAAATTATTACACCCGACCTCAAAACCATAACTGTATGCACCGACTTGGGCGTGGTCACTGAAAATGTTCACAAATACCTTTACGGTTCAGATTTGATTTTGTTTGAAGCCAATTACGACGAACTTATGCTTAAAAACGGCAGCTATCCGTATATGCTGAAAAAAAGAATTGCTTCAAACCTTGGTCATTTGTCAAACGATGACAGTGCGTATGAAATTGAAAATCTTATAAGCACTGGAACAACACGAGTGATTTTAGGCCATCTCAGCCAACAGAACAACACTCCCGTAATGGCAAGAGAAACCATAGCAAACCGTCTTTCCGAATTTAAAGACGGCGTAGATTACATACTAAAGGTTGCGCCTGTTTATAATGAAGGCGAGGTAGTAAGCCTATGATGAATATAAATATAATAGCAATAGGTAAACTAAAAGAAAACTATCTGCGTGAAGCGGTCTGTGAATATTCAAAAAGACTGTCGGGCTTTTGCAGGCTTAACATAATTGAACTTCCTGAGAGCAGACTTTCTGAAAACCCCAGTCAAAAAGATATACAAAATGCACTTACAAATGAAGCTAAACTTATTGAAGAAAAAATAAATAAAAAGCAAATGTTTAACATCGCCTTGTGCATAGAGGGCAAACAGCTTTCAAGCGAAGAATTATCTCAAAAAATCTGCGATGCAGGCGTAATTGGTAAAAGTACAATCAACTTTATTATCGGATCAAGCTTCGGAATTTCACCAAATATCAAGTCAAAGGCAGATTTCAAGCTTTCAATGTCCAAAATGACCTTTCCGCATCAGCTTGCACGAATACTTTTGCTCGAGCAAATTTACAGAGCATTTCAAATCTCAAGCGGAGGAAAATACCACAAATAATATGTAAAATACAAAAAGACTATCCGAATTAATCTTCAGATAGTCTTTTGTGTTTAATAAATATTACTGATCGTTTTGTCCGCTTGTATAATCGTTATGGATTTCCTCGATCTTTGATGGCGTATACTTTTCGAAAGCCTTTTCGTTTTTCTTTATTTTTAAGTCCTTCTTCCAGCTATCAAACATCTCTTCATATTCTTCATATTTCATTTCCTGAAGAATACTCTCATAATAATCGCCGCCAATTAAGTAGTCGTTTCTTTCTGTAGGATCGTACTTAACTATTACATAGTAACTAGTATCATCCTCGTAAAAAATCGGCTTATTGAAATTTTTTATGCTTTCCTTGATGTACTTCGCCAAATCACTTACAGACTCTTCATCTGCTGTGCTAACCATAACTTCATTTGTGTCAAACTTAGCATACAGAGCTGTTTCTGCGTTGACTGCCTGTTCAAAATCAAACACGCTTGTGTAGTTAGTATCAGTATACCAGTTATCGAAAGTGTAGAAGTCTCTAACCGGATCCGCAGGTCTTTCAGCCTTTTCTCCGCTCTTTATCACTTGGGGTTTTTGAGGAGTGTCCTCGCCGTACTCTTCTCCGCTTTGATCATAAAAATGTACGTGAATTTCCTTTGGTTCCTCTGCAGTAGTTGTTGTAGTCTGCGTAGCCTCAGTTGTTTCTGCTGAACTGCTGCCGGATACCGTTGTGTCTGCATTGCTGCTTTCAACAACCGTTGTAGCCTCAGTTACAGCAGTTGTAGCCGCTGTTGTCGGCTCTTGGGTTTCGGCATTGTATTTTGAAATAACTTCATCAAAATCATCATTTTGCTTAGCCATCTTAAAATACTTATTAGCTAATGACCTAGCTTCCTGGTCCGCTTTCTTTGAGGCTTTTGTCTGCTCCTCCGGCGACTGCGTTGTGGTTGCTTCCTCCGAAGTTGATGTGCTTGCCGCTGTTGTAGCCGCTGTTGTTCTCGGAACAGAAATCAGCTTATATCTAACATAATTATCTTTAAGATACTTACTGATATCATTATTCTTTACAGCCTTTTCTCCGTCCTCTCCGTAATAATGATGGAATAAAAGCTCCTTTTGCTTTTCAGCAGTAAAATACTTAGTTACAGAATCCTTTGATATACCCTGCTCTGATAAGTATTCCTCAGTCATATTTTCCATATAACTTTTTACAGCATTATTTACCTCTTCGGCATCCTCAGAAGAAAGCTTAAGACCCAGCTTTTCAAACTGCTTGTTTGCTGCAACAAGCTCAAGCGTATGCTCATAAGCATAATCGGGTAAGTAGTCACCTAGCTTAACCTTTTTGCCGTCTTCGTTTTCAACTTCCTTATCCAAATAGTTATAAGTTGTTGCCGTTCCAGAATTAGCTTCTGAATATGTCTGCTCCATATATTCAGACAGCATATAGTTGATATAAACTCCTGCGTTGACATCATAATCGTCAACAGTCATAATTTTGCTCATATCTGAACATCCTGCCATAGATACAGCCATTATTGATGCTACAGATAAAGCTGCGATTTTCTTTAGTTTAGACATTACTTTGCCTCCTGTTTATTAATAAGTATTAAATAATTAACCGTTCAATACAAGGGTTGTCCTACTCTAAAAGTCAAAGACAGACCCAATAAATCTTGAATGGAATTTGCCGGTAATCTACCAACAATAATATAACAACGATAGTATTATAAACTATTTTAAAAATAAAGTCAAGTGTTTGGATTTACTAATTATACATATTATGTAGATTTCTCCTAAAACACGCTTTATATAAAAAATCAACAGTCTTTAATCACTGTTTCTCAGAAGTACCTTCAGACGTATTTGCCGCCTGCTGACCCTTATTAGAATCATCAGACACACTGGGATCAATAGGACCTTCAGCACTCTCTTTTATTCCTCCCCAAGTTGTTAGGTAAACTTTAGTAAACTTTATATCGTCAAGCGGCTGATAATCGTCATCGTCGATATCTCTGACCTCTGCATTTAAAATTTTATTATACGTTTCCCAGCCGTCGCAAACCTGACCGAAAACAGTATACTGCTGCGACGCTTCGGGAACTCCTCCATAACTGCACAGCTTATCCGAAAGCTCTTTATAAACGCTCTTCAATGAAGAATCAACTTTTTCAGTATCTTTAACTTGCTCCTTTTTCTTATCAGAAGTCACGGAGTTTCCGAAAAACATAACACTGCTTCCTGCCACATTTTTCTTCCAGAAAAGCAAGCCATTCGTACCAACAAACGAACCAAGCGCTCCCTTGAACGTCCACATATTAGGGCTTATTTCAGCATCAATAGTCTCTGTATTAGTATTGTTTGTAGTCTCGCCGTCTGCTGATTTTGCACCGCCTGTAAAATACAAATGGTCTCCCCTGTTCTCCTTTTCATTCCCCGAAACTACACCGAAAACATAAGTGTCATTATAATAGCTGTTCTCAATCAGCTTTTTATAATACTTAACGTAATTCGGAGCCTCGTTTTCAAACAACACGGCTTTGAAAGTTCCAAGAGTTGTTTCATAAACAACAACATCCAAATCGTCTGCATAATCCTCATACTGAACGAACTTAACGTCTTCATACTTATTATCATCGCTTTTGTTGAATGTAAGAAATATGAAAAGTGCAGCCAGAAAAACTATAGCAATAAGAGAAAACTTAAAGTATTTCACAAACGCAGGACTATGCATAGGATTTACTTTTTTACTTCCCTGATTTGACATTTTATCACCGATCCTTTTTAGCTAGAGTCTGTTTACTTCTTCTTTATAGCAGTTCCCTGTCTGGTTTCTTCAATAATATATCCAAGCTCTGAGATCTTGTCTCTTAATGCGTCAGCCTTGTCAAAATCTTTTGCCTTTCTTGCCTCCTGCCTTTGAGATGCAAGCTCTAATATCTCCTCAGGAATAACATCTTCTTTATCTCTGTTATAGCAAATACCCAAAACACTGGTCAGCTCATCAAATATATCAGCGCAGGCTTTAAGCTCTCCCTTTACAGCATTTCCGCCAGCGATCAACGTGTTGATTTCCCGAACGAGCTCAAATAATGCAGAAAGCGCGTCGGCAGTATTTAAGTCATCTGAAAGTGCGTCAACAAACTGCGTCTTTCTGTTATCAAAAAAAGCCTTTACATTGTCACTCAACGCTCCTTCAGATGCAGATTCAAGCGCCCTGTCAATACTGCTTCTGCAATTATACAAACGCTCTAATGACGCCTTACAAGCCTCTAACAATTCAATAGAGTAATTGATAGGCGATCTGTAATGCGCCTGAATCATAAGATATCTTATAGCCTCATAGCCGTACTTTTCGGCAACGTCTCTTGTTGTGAAAAAGTTTCCTGCCGATTTTGACATCTTTTTATTGTCAATATTGATATGACCGTTGTGCATCCAGTAATGTGCCAAAGGCTCTCCGGTTGCCGCCTCCGACTGAGCGATTTCATTCTCGTGATGGGGGAAAATCAGGTCAACTCCTCCGCCGTGAATATCAATAGTCTCGCCGATATAATGCTTGCTCATTGCAGAACACTCAATGTGCCAGCCTGGTCTGCCGTTTCCCCAAGGGGATTCCCAAAACGGTTCACCCACCTTTGCCGCTTTCCACAAAGCAAAGTCAAGCGGGTCTTCCTTTATATCGTTTACGTCAATTCTCGCCCCCGACATAAGGTCGTCAATCGACTGATTAATCAGCTTTCCATAACCCTTGAATTTCCTTGTTCTAAAATATACATCTCCGCCTGCCTGATAAGCATAGCCCTTGTTGACAAGTGTTTTAATCAAATCAATTATAATGTCCATACTCTCGGTTACTTTAGGAGAAATGTCTGCCTCAAGAGCGTTAAGACCTCGAAGGTCGGTAAGATATTCTTTTATATACTTTTCTGATATATCGCTCGCTTCAACGCCTTCTTCATTAGCCCTTTTGATAATTTTGTCGTCAACGTCGGTGAAGTTCTGAACAAACTTTACATCGTATCCGATGTATTTAAGAAATCTCCGTAACACATCAAAAACGCAGATAGGACGTGCGTTTCCTATATGAATATAGTTATATACTGTAGGGCCGCAGACATAAATGCCTGCCCTGCCCTCATTTATCGGTTCAAACTCTTCCTTTTGCCTTGTCAAAGTATTATATATTTTCATAAACGCTTTCCTTTTCTAAATATAATTCTAATTCTGATTATTAAGCTTTTTCTTTTCTGCCTTTAGCTTCTCAATTTCCTTTCTCAGCTCCTCTATCTTCACAAGCTGTCTGCAAAGCTCCTGAGAAACAGGGTCGGGAATATGAACCTGATCCAAATCCTGATTTCTTACCCTCTGTCCTTCTATTCTTACTATCCTTGCAGGAACACCCACTGCTGTAGAGTTCTCAGGAACCTCCTCAAGAACGACAGCATTTGCTGCGATCTTCGCATTGTCTCCGACCTTGAACGGCCCTAAAACTCTTGCTCCAGAACCTACCATAACATTGTTGCCTAATGTAGGATGGCGCTTTCCGTGCTCTTTTCCTGTTCCGCCGAGGGTAACGCCCTGATATATCAAGCAGTTGTCCCCGATTTCAGCAGTCTCACCTATAACGACTCCGCTGCCGTGGTCAATAAGAAGTCCCTTTCCTATTTTTGCGCCCGGGTGAATTTCTATTCCCGTTAAAAACCTTGAAAACTGCGAGATCAATCTTGCTATTAAATAGAATTTTCTAAGATAAAACCAATGCGCTATTCTGTGAAAAATAACCGCATGAAGTCCCGAATATGCCAGTAATATCTCAAGAGTTGTTCTGGCGGCTGGGTCCTTTTCCTTTACCATTCTTATGTCCTCTTTGATTTTTTCAAACATAATATACACCTTTCAATACTTTTTCTGATTTAATTCTATTGCAGTAAAAAATAAAACCTCCAAAGCAAGTAACGCTAAGGAGGCAGTTTAATCAAACTACGGTTCCACTCCGATTTATAACTCAAGCCTTTAACGCAGGATACGCAGACAGATACTCAAAAAGCTGAATCGACGCTCAAATTTCCCTGTCCGAGCTGGCAGCCGCACTTCGCTGTAAACCGCTTATGTGCTTTCACCACACCGCACACTCTCTGAAAAGTTTTATTACAGTTACTCTGACTGTTACGCCTTTTAAGATATTATATTCCAAAGTCTTCTGTTTGTCAACCAAAAAATCAAAAATAATTACCAACCATAGAAGCTCTCCGCTATTTACTAGCGTCAATATACTTCCAATAAGCGGCGAGATACTGAACTCCCGACACAACGGTTAAAACCACAGCGATCCAAATAAGAATTTCATTTACCCATATATTATGGATTGCAAGACCCTCTAAAAGCATAATTGCAACAATGGCTATCATAGTAAAAGCTGTTTTGAGCTTTCCCCATATTCCTGCAGGAACAACAACGCCCTCATTGGCTGCTACAAGTCTTACACCCGAAACCATAAACTCACGCGCAAGGATAAGTATTACTGCAACCGCGTCGATCCACATAGGGCTTCTCGCAAGAAAGCAGATAAGCGCTGTTACAACTAATATCTTATCAGCTAATGGGTCTAAAAATTTTCCGAATGTTGTGACAAGACCTCGTTTTCTGGCAATTTTACCGTCAAACCAGTCGGTTACTGACGCCGCTGCAAAAATGACAAGCGCTATGATAATGAATATATCCACCCTCGCAGCATAAACTTTTCCCGAAAGAAGCATAGAAGCAACAAAAAACGGTATCAGCGCAACTCTTAACACAGTCAATTTATTTGGAAGATTCATAATTTATAAGTCCCTTTCTAAAATTTAAAACAGATTTCCTGTCTTAAATATTTTGATCTTAATAATATCAAACTATTCTAAAGCTCTTTTTAACTGTGGAGTTGTAAAAGCCTTTTCCTTTAATTATAACAGTTGCATAGCCTCGATTTGTATTATTCTTATAGCTTATTGTATAGTCTGTTCCGTTGACAAGCTTTTTCTTTCCAAGCTTTACAACAATAGCTTTCTGTGTTCTGGCTTTACCATTGTACTTGAGATTTTTAATTTTGCTTACCTTGCATTTTTTAATACTCTTTTTATGCTTCATACTAATAATAGCGCTATCATCAGAATAAACTTTTTTTCCGTCGACAACTTTATAAGAACGAATATAAAAATAATACTTTTTACCTGCTTTGAGCTTTTTCATGCAGGAGTTTACATCTCCGCCCTTGATATTCTTAAATGTCTTAAAATTATTCTTGTCATTAACAGAATACTTTATCTGATATCCGTCTGCATAGCTTATTTTTCCCCATTGAAGCATTACCTTTCCGTTGGTCAGCGACTTCTTAGAACTAATACTTGTCTTCTTTGGCTTTATTGTAAAATATACCTTCTGAGAACCCGAATAGTTCCCTTTTCCCTTTACAGTTACAATACCTTCGCCTATATCAGTAGATTTGGTGTATGAAACTGTAAAATCAGTATTGAGCTTAAGCTTTCTTGCACCGTCATTTACAACAACTTTCGGAGAAAGTTTAGAACCGGTATAAACCTTGTCATCTACATGGAAATATGTAGCCTGTGCTATTGATTTTTTTACTATTTTAAAGGTTCTTTCTCTTGAGCCGTAATAATTTCCCTTTCCGACGCAGATCAGTGTAGCTTTTCCTACGTTTACATTGTCTTTATAAGTTAAGAAGTAATCAATGCCCTCTTTAAGCTCAATACCTCCTATTGTCAATTTTATTTTAGGAGTGATAGCACTGCCGGTATATGTATACTCCTCCTGAAAGAATGTCACCTGTCCCGACGGGAGATAAATATCAGCCTGAGGAGTTTTATTCATCGAAAAGCTGTTGCCGTCTGAAGTTGAAACAATCACCCCGAGTAAGTCCGTTCTGTAAATATCAGCTCCGGCTTTATTAAGTCTTGTAAGTATTGTCTCAGCAGGAAGCCCCGTAGAGTTTACCGAAGTATCGGCTGTTATTACGGCTGCTTTTGGCTTTACAGCATCTATAAACGCCTGCGTTGAACTTGTATTGGCACCGTGATGCCCTACTTTTAAAACATCGCAGTTTATATTCTCTCCGCTTGACAAGATCTGCTGTTCTTCCTCAGCCTCGGCATCAGCCATAAATAAATACGAAACGCTTCCATATTCAAGCTTTAAAACAATAGAGTTATTATTAGTATTGTCATTAACAAGCTGATACGGAGCAATACACTTTACAGTCAGCTTTTTATCACCCACAGTTGTGTCGATTAAAACACTGCCTGCCATAATCTCTATAGGTTCGATCCTTTTTGAATCCAAAAGCTCTGTAAACTCAACAAACCTCGGAACAGCATCCACTGCCTTAGTCATATAAATGTTTTCTATCGTGAAAGCACCGCTTTCCATAACCTTGATAAGCCCGCCCACATGGTCGTTGTGAGGATGCGTGTTTACCATATAATCTATATTTGTTATACCCTGTTGCTTCAAATAATCAACTACAGTATCGCCTGTTCCGTAGTTGCCGCCATCTATCATCATTACTTCACTGTTCGGAAGTTTCACCAAAATAGAATCAGCCTGTCCCACATCAAGATAGTGAACCTCTAATTGTTCATTATCCGCATAGGCTTTGTTGTGAGAAATTGTTATTGTCAATAATGCGATAAATACAATAAAAAATACTGAAATTACTATTTTTCTGCTTCTTATAATATTCATATGTAGTCGTCCTTTCTTTAAATCTGTTCTCCTAATAAGTCGTAATCCAATATATCATTGACCTTCACTTTAACGTATTCGCCTAATGAAAGCTTATTTTTACTTGTAAAGAATACCTTTCCGTCAATATCAGGTGCGTCCATATAACTTCTGCCGAAAAAGCATTCAGCATATCTGTCGTAACCCTCTACAACCACCTCAAGCTCACTTCCCAACAGGCTCTGATTGAACTCATCGGAAATTCTCATCTGCATATCATATATGATATCGCATCTGTGTTTCTTAATATCTTCGTCGATCTGGTCAGGATAATCAGCTGCCGCAGTTCCCTCCTCCTGAGAGTAAGCAAAGCAGCCAAGCCTTTGAAACTTTATTTCCTCAACAAACCCGCAAAGCTCCTCAAACTGCTCCTTTGTTTCTCCGGGAAAACCTGCTATAAGCGTGGTTCTAAGCACAACATCAGGAATCTTATTTCTTATTTTTTTAATCAAATCAACAAGACTATGCTTATCGCCTTTTCTGTTCATACGCTTTAAAACCTTGTCATTGCAATGCTGAATAGGAATATCCATATAATTTACCAGCTTTTCCTGACAGGCAATAGTATCAATAAGCTCATCAGTAATGCGTTCGGGATACATATAAAGCGTTCTTATCCATTTAAGACCGTCAACCTCACAAAGTCTGTTAAGCAGCTCAGCCAGCCTAGACTCGTCGTAAATATCTTCGCCGTAGCGTGTGGTGTCTTGGGCAACCAAAACAAGCTCGGTAAATCCCTGTCTTGCGATCTTTTCTGCTTCATCAACTATATCTTCTATTTTTCTGCTTCTGAATCTTCCCCTTATTGACGGTATAGCACAATATGTACAGCAGTTGTCACACCCCTCTGCGATTTTTATAAATGCAAAACTGCCGGGTGTTGAAATTATCCTCTTATCATCAAAGCAAAGGCTCTCCTTTCCGCCGTATGACGTTACTTTCTCACCCTTGCAGATGTCCTTAATTATCTTACATATCCTTTCATTTGAGCCTATACCTACAACAGCATCAACTTCTGGTATTTCCTTTAAAACCTCGTCCTTGTATCTTTCAGCAAGACAGCCTGTAACAATAATTGCCTTTATTCTGCCCTCCTGTTTCAGAGTGCAGAACTCCAATATAGTCTCTATAGCCTCGCTCTTTGCAGACTCTATAAATCCGCAGGTGTTTACAATAACAACATCTGAAAGTGCAGCGTCAGAGACAAGCTCATATCCGTCTTTTCTCAACAGGTAAAGCATCCTTTCAGCGTCGACCTGATTCTTAGGACAGCCGAGAGATACCATTCCCACTCTAACCAAATAAATCACCTTTTCTAATTAAACTGTGTGCATTTTTAGTAAGTCAATCATCCGAATCATTTAAAATCTCGTTTAACACAGCGTTTATATCATCATATGAATACCCGTACCTGACCAATGCGTTTTTAACTTTCTTTACTCCTTTTTCATCATCAAGGTAACGGTAATACTTTTTATTTATAAGCTCAAAAAGCCTGTCAAAAACCGTGTCCTCATACTCGCTCAGGGTTTCCTCAATAATATCTTTTGGTATGCCCTTGTTTCTCATTTCAGAAACAGCCCTGTAATAACCAAACTTCTTGACTTCGATATAATGTCTTGCCAAACGCTCGGCATATCTCCTGTCGTCGATAGTTCCAAGCTCGACCATTCGCTCCATAACCTTGTAGCATATATCCTCACCGTAGTTTTTCTCCAGCTTTTCAAAAAGCTCGGTATACGAATAATCTCTGTAATCAAGAAGATACAATGCACGTTCCTTTGCCTTTCTGAAATCATTGGAAAAAACAATTTCCTCAACAGCGCTTTGGGGTATCTCCATACCCTCTTTCAGGTGATACTCACATATGATATCATAATGCCAGAAGTATGTTTCATAATTGTCTAAATCAACTTGATAAGTTTTCCCCTTGTATTTTTCAAGGCTTGTTATCTTCATTGGTATGTACCTTTCACTAAAGCTTACTCAACGTCAACAGGCGCAAACTCCTCGAAATCATCGTCAGGATCAACAACAACACTGCTTTCATCTGATTTTGCCTTTTCAACAGCTTCAGCCGCTTTTTCAGCAGCCTCCTTTACCTTGGCAGACTTCTTGTTCTTTTTGGAAACCATTACGACAGCGTCTTCGTTCTCTTTGATTTTTGCTTCAATCTCGTTCATAATTTCAGGGTTTGAAAGCAAAAATTCCTTCGAATTATCTCTGCCCTGACCCAGCTTAACATCGTTATAGCTGAACCATGCGCCGCCCTTCTTTACAATTCCCAACTCAACGGCAAGGTCTAAAATCTCGCCGACACGGGAAATTCCCTGACCGTACATAATATCAAACTCACACTCTTTAAACGGAGGTGCTACCTTGTTCTTAACGACTTTGCACTTTGTTCTATTTCCGATAACCTCCGCACCGTTTTTTATTTGCTCAGCGCGGCGAACCTCTATCCTTACAGACGAGTAGAATTTAAGCGCTCTACCTCCCGGAGTTGTTTCAGGGTTTCCGTATATAACGCCTATCTTCTCACGAACCTGATTGATGAAAATTGCAACGCAATTTGATTTTGCAATTACAGACGTCAGCTTTCTCATAGCCTGAGACATCAAACGCGCTAACTGTCCGACATGGGTATCTCCCATCTCACCGTCTATTTCAGCCTTTGTTACCATAGCCGCAACCGAGTCAAGAACTATACAGTCTATAGCCCCAGAACGCACCAAAGCCTCAGCGATCTCTAACGCCTGCTCGCCGCTGTCCGGCTGTGAAACAAGCATATTGTCAATGTCAACGCCCAGCTTTTCGGCATATATAGGGTCAAGAGCGTGTTCGACATCAATAAACGCAACCTCTCCGCCCAGCTTTTGAGCCTCAGCGGCTATATGAAGCGCAACTGTCGTTTTTCCTGAGCTTTCAGGTCCGTATACCTCAACAATTCGTCCTCTCGGTACTCCGCCTATGCCAAGCGCCATATCAAGCGTCATAGAGCCTGTAGGAATAGCCTCAACATTCAGTGTTGAATGCTGACCCAGCTTCATAACAGCACCCGCACCGTACTGCTTTTCTATCTGCGCAATAGCAGTTTCAAGCGCCTTCTTTTTTTCTTCACTGTTTTTCGGAACTACCACGCTCTTTTTTACATCATTCTTTTTACCAGCCATTATAATGCCTCCCAAAATATATTTGTTATACTTGATTTTATCAACCTAACAGTCCGTTTGTTTGGACTTCTCTCCCAAAACTACTCTATCTGTTCCGCATAAATCCTTTATAATTTTAACATTCTCATATCCGGCGTCAGTTAAAATCTGCATTACCTCATTTCCCTGATTTATGCCTATTTCAAATATCAGACGTCCTCCTGCGTTTAACTTACCGCTATAAAGCCTCGCTATATTGCGGTAAAAATCAAGCCCGTCCTCACCTCCGAAAAGAGCTTCTTTAGGCTCGAACTCAACCTCTCTTTGCAGATTTTCCATATCGCAGGAATTAAGATACGGTGGATTTGATACTATCAAATCAGCCTGCGGCAGGCGGTCAATGACATCTCTGTCAAGAACACTGCCCTCAACAATCACCGCTTTCGAATTATTAAGCTCGACATTTTCTTTTAAATATCTAATTGCGTCCTTAGAATTTTCAACCAAAATTAGCTTATCGACATCTAAGTTTTTCTCAAGCGCCAAGCCAATACATCCGCTGCCTGAACACAAATCAAAAACAGTAATTTCCTGCCTATCCTTAAACAGCTCAACAGCCGTATCGACTAGTGTTTCGGTATCCTGTCTAGGTATTAAAACGCCCTTTCCTACCCTTATCGGCAAAGAATAAAACTCCCACTCGCCTAAAATGTACTGAAGCGGTTCACCGCACAATCGCCGTTTTACAAGCGTTTCAAAACACCTTTTCTTTTCCTCAACAGCATGAGTTTTCATATCAAAGTACACAGGTTCTTTTCCGAACGCTTTGCAAAAAAGCTCCTTTGTCTCAAAATAAGCGTTTTCTATTCCGGCTTTTGACAGTCTTGATTTTGCGCTATGAAAAAGCTCATTCAAAGTTACCATCTGTCGTCTTCAGAATCCTTCGGTATACACGGCTTCAACGCGGCGATCGCTACCTCAATAACGTCGAGGTCAGGCTCTCGGGTAGTAAGCCTTTGAAGCCAAAGTCCGGGAGCTGATATAATTCTTGTGAATATATTGTTGTATTTTCCTGCGAGCCTGATTATCTCATAGCCTATACCAACTATTACGGGCAGAAGCGGAAGCTTGCATAAGAGCCTTAAAAATATATTGCTCCAAGGAAGTCTGAACACTGAAAATACTATAATGCTTATAAACAGTACAATGAATATAAAACTTGTACCGCATCTAGGGTGAAAGCGTGTATACTTCTTAACGCTTTCGGGAGTAAGCTCGTCTCCTGCCTCATAGCAGGCTATTGTTTTGTGTTCTGCACCGTGATATTCGTATGTTCGTCTTATATCTTTCATAAGACCAGTAAGCGCCATATAGCCTACAAAGACAAATATTTTTATAATACCCTCAATCAGCGTCTTCACAAACGGATTCATAGGTATGAACTTACCGATTCCATTTACTATCAAAGAGGGTACCCACATAAATAAAAGCAGTGCAACTACAACTCCCAAGACAGTACCAATAGTTGTGACAATAGGAACAAGCTTGTCGCCTATTTTTTCTTCGAGCCATATTTCAAACTTCGACTCAGGCTCCTCGTCCTCAAACTCCATAGCTCTGTCGGCAGACTTTGAAAGACATTTATACCCCTCTGTAAGACTGCTTACCATATTGAAAATTCCCCTGATAAAGGGAGTTTTTTTATACCATGGCGCACTCTTTCCGTTATTAGCGTCCCATTCCTCGACTTCGATCTCACCCGTCGGCAGTCTTAAAGCCATTGCAGATTTGTCAATACCCCTCATCATAATTCCCTCAATAAGGGCCTGACCGCCGATTTTAGATTTGAATTTTTCAGACTTTATCTTGTCCTGCTCAGATGGTGTATTCAAAGCCTTTTCCTGCTCGACATCACTTTGTATATTTTCAATATTGTTAGATAGATTTGTCATTTTGTATTTCGTTCCTTTCGTCTTCTGATGAAACTATGTTTACGTTTACGCTTGAATCCTTCGCTTCCTTTGTAGATGCCTGTGCAGCAACAGGAAGTATGATTACAACTGTCGTTCCCACTCCCTCTTCACTGTTTATATCAAGCGTCCCTCCGTGAAGCGATATGATCTCATTTGCAACAGCAAGTCCGATACCAGAACCTCGTCTTGTATGATTTGATTTAAAGAATTTAGTCTTGACCTTTGGCAGATCTTCTTTGCTTATACCTATTCCGGTATCTGAAACTGAAATAACAACTCCGCGCTTATCTTCATATGCCTCGACAGATACGGTATCTCCTGAGTCCGAATACTTTATAGCGTTGTCTACAATATTTATAAATACCTGTCTAAGTCTGTTTTTGTCTCCGTAAATAAACGGCAGCATCTCTGGCTCGTAGTAATTTAAAGTTATATTAAGAGTCCTTGCCCTTTCTTTATACATCAAAACTGTTTCGCCCAGTTCCGCCAAAATATCTATTATATCCTTACTAAGCTGAAGTCTGCCGTCCTGAATTCTTGAAAAGTCAAGAAGCTCCTCAACCATCTGGGAAAGCCTTTCAGTCTCGCTTGTTATAACGCGCATACCCTTTATAAAGGTTTCCCGGTCGTCTATGGTTTCCATAGTTTCGCTCCAGCCTTTTATCGCAGTAAGAGGAGTTCTAAGCTCGTGAGAAACCTGAGAAATAAACTCATTTTTTATCTTCTCGGAATTGGAAAGCTCGTCAGCCATATAGTTTACGCTTTTGCATAGCTCACCAAGCTCATTATCGCCTTTAAACTTTATTCTCTTTGAAAAATCCCCAGTTGCAAACTGCTTTGCAGTCTCGGTAATTTCGTTTATCGGGTTCACAATGCTCCGTACAAACGAAATTCCCGAAAGAAAGATAAGCATTACAATTCCTATTATTACAACAGTTATGACCGCAAAGATAAAATACATCTGAAAGTTGGCATTGCTGAGGGAAGTTACCATTCTTAAAGCAGAATATTCACTACCTGTTTTCCCTATCATCACAGTGTATGACATTACCTTTTCACCTGTGGTTTCCAGCTTAAAGGTTTTGTAAAGTGAGTCTGCATTAGTGCGTTTAGCTTCCTCATAATCAGAAAGGTTTTCGTCAGCGTCAGGAGAAAAACCCGAAGAGCTTACCACGACTTTTCCTGAATTGTTTACTGCCATAAGCTCGATTCTATCCTTGTCGTCAAAGGTTTCAACAAGATTCCTGACCTCTGAGTTATAGTTGATCTCACTGTTTTCCGAATACCTTGTAACCGCTGAGGTGACAATATTCATTTTGCTTGCCAGATACTGCTTGATTGACGAGTGATAATAGTTTCTAACGATAAGAAGCGCCGCGATTTCAACAAGCAAAAGTATAATAACCATTACGCCGAAGCTGTTAATGAGCCAGCGTTGCGTTATACCTTTTTTGAACTTTATCTTCAACTATTATCGCTCCTTTCCAAGAAAAATCAAATTACCAAGAAATTAATTTGAAACCCACTTATACCCGAAGCCCCATATCGTCTGAATATATTTTGGGTTAGACGGTTCCTCCTCAATTTTCATTCTGATCCTTCTGATATTTACATCTACGATTTTATCGTCGCCAAAATAGCTGTCGCCCCAAATGTGATTGAGAATACTGGTTCTGTCAAGAGCAGTATTCTGATTATTGAAGAAATACTCCATTATCTGATATTCAACCTGCGTCAAATCAATCGGCTGACCGTTTTTATAAACTGTCCTGCTTTTCGGATTTATAGTGAACGGTCCAGACTTTATAGTAGGCGAGCTATCTGTTTTGATATTGCTGTTGTCAACCCTTCGGCAAACAGCGTCTACCCTCGCTATAAGCTCTGATATTGAAAACGGCTTTGTTATGTAATCATCTGCTCCCATCATAAGAGACGATACCTTGTCCATCTCCTGGCTTTTAGCTGAAAGCATAATTATACCCATTACGCTTGACTTCGCCCTCAGCTTTTTACAAACCTCAAAACCGTCTATTCCAGGCATCATAATGTCTAAAAGCGCAACGTCAAAGAATCCTCCGTTTTCGTCAAAGGCTTTCAAAGCCTCTTCTCCGCTTGCCACATCAACAACTTCGTATCCTACCCTTACTAAGTTTAAAACTATGACCTCTCGAATAGAATCCTCATCCTCACAAACTAATATCTTTCTCATATTGATCCTTTCCATTTCTGACTGCTGAATTTTATGCAGCCGCTTAAATTATAAATTAAACCTTTTAACATCAATCTGTCAGATACAGATTGCTTTTTATCGTATCAAAATTAACTCCTAACTCATCGTTTGTATTGCTTATTTTGGCAATATATGCAATCTGGTTACTGGAACTAACAGTTCTGTAACCCTGTTCATTATATTTACCTATATCGTCAACGTCAATAACATTGAGCCTTAACAATTCTTCATTGCTTTCCGCAAGACTTTTATTAAACTTGTAAAACACCGTTTCTTCTGTCTCTTTATCAATTTTAACTGTGACCTTGTCTTGCCAGTTATCTGGAAACATAAAAGCGTATCCGTCGGATATTTTATAGTAACCTGTATATTTTTTCTCCAGCGAGTAGCTGTCATTATATACCTTCCATATAGTGAAATATTGCTTGTCCTCATTTGATTTGTCGTATTTCTCATATCCTGCCGCCGTTACTGTTTCAGGTATTTCTATTACAGAATCGTTGTCAATATCCATACTTAAATACTGTGACGGCCTTGCGGTTTTCAGCATAAGTTTTTTTGAAAATGTAGCCATCGGATTTTGAAGCTTTTTATAGCTGTAAGAAATAACCTCTGTCTGGATAACTCCTGTAGACCTCGTTGAATCAACAAACAATGCCGAACTTCCATCGGCGGTCTTTCCGATAGCCGATGAAACATATGCGCTTGTACCGCTTGCCATAGAAACACTGTCAACGGCTACGATCTTACCGCTGACCGAACGCAGCAGCGACGCTGTTGACTTTCCTGTTTCATCATCAGTTGATATTGTAATTATGTCGTTATGTCCCTCGCCGTTTAAATCTATAATATGCATTATCGAATACTTATCTGTGTATATACTGCTCATTTGCCCTTCGCTGTAGCTGTATATCTGAAACTGCTTGTCCTCAAGATTCAATGTAGAGTACCCGATTATGATGCTTGGCTTATCATCATAGCCAAGATTCTTTATACCTATCTGGTCGACAACAGGACCGGCTCCGGGAAATTCAAACACTGCCTGCCATTCGCCTTTTGAATTCTGATCCAATATCTCTACCATAACCGTACCCGTATCATTTTCAGGGTCATTGTACTGATAAAACACTATTGCCTCATCAGTAGGCTCATTATCTATATTTTCCACAACAAACGCAGAACGGTTCTCCCCACTTTTAGGATACTTAAGAGAAATATCGCTGCCGACGCTTCTTATAAGAGCTTCGTGTATCTCAGACTGCTCCTCGGTAAGCTTTGGCGCAGTAAGCAGACCGTCGATTCCGCCTTGACCTATTGAACAGCCGGACAAACTGAAAATCATAAGAAAAGAAATTATCAAAGCCGAAAATCTTTTCATACAGTCATCTCCCCTTTGCCAAAAGTGTTTTTATATAATTAAATTTATTATAACATATTTTAATTTGTTTTTAAAGGACTTTTATAAATATTTTTTGTTATTGTACTGATGCACCTAAGAATACTTAATTAAAATTTTTATAATGGTCATTAAAATAACAAAAGAACAGCCCTTAAAAGAGCTGTTCTGAAAATAATTATTAAACTATTGTTGCAGACTGTTCAGTTGTAGCTGTGCTAGCGATCTGAACATTATTATAAATGTCCATACCCGTTCCTGCCGGAATGAGCTTACCGATAATGACATTTTCCTTAAGACCGATGAGGTGATCGCTCTTTCCACGAATAGCAGCGTCGGTAAGCGCTCTTGTAGTTTCCTGGAATGAAGCGGCAGACAAGAAGCTGTTTGAATTTGACGAAGCCTTTGTAATACCCTGCAAAACCGGAATGGTGGTTATAAGTTTTGCATTAATATCTCCAGCGTCAATTTCGCTTTGAATTTCCTTATTGATTGCCGCAATTTCACTTGCGTCAACCAAAGCGCCAGGAAGAAGATAACTGCTTCCCGGATCGTCTACCTTGACCTTTCTCATCATCTGACGAACAATAACCTCAATGTGCTTATCGTTGATATCAACACCCTGCAAGCGGTAAACCTTTTGAACCTCGGTAATGATATAGTTCTGAACCGCTTCAACACCGTTGACAGTGAGAATATCATTTGGATTTATCGAACCTTCAGTCAGCGGTTCTCCTGCCTTAACTGTATCGCCCTCGTGAACTTTTATCTTATAGCCGTAAGGAATTGTATAGCTTTCTTGCTTAGGATCATTGATATCCTCATTTGTAACGATAATTTGCTTTGTATTTTTAACTTCCTCAATACGAACCGTTCCGTCAACACCTGCGATAATAGCCGCTCCCTTTGGCTTTCTTGACTCAAACAGCTCCTCAACTCTAGGAAGACCCTGCGTAATATCCTCAGCCGAAGCGATACCTCCTGTATGGAAGGTTCTCATTGTAAGCTGAGTACCCGGCTCACCGATTGACTGTGCAGAGATAATTCCGACAGCCTCTCCGACAGAAGCAAGGTTTCCGTTAGCAAGGTTAGAGCCGTAGCATTTAGCGCAAACGCCGTGTTCTGATTCGCAGTGAAGTACCGAACGAATTTGTATCTTCTCGATTTTGTTATCCTTCATATAATCGGCAACTCTTACAGCGTCGCTTTCATTCATAAGTTTATTGTTAGAAATGATGACCTCGCCTGTTTTCTTATCGATCAGATCTTCAACAAGAAAACGTCCTACAAGTCTTTCATGCAGAGGTTCAATGATCTCGTTTCCGTTTCTTATTTCAAATACCTCTATACCGTGAGTAGTACCGCAATCCTCCTCATGAATAATAACATCCTGCGAAACGTCGACAAGCCTTCTTGTAAGATAACCCGAGTCAGCCGTTCTTAGGGCAGTATCGGCAAGTCCCTTTCTAGCACCACGAGAGGAGATGAAGTATTCAAGAATATTAAGTCCCTCACGGTAATTCGCACGAATAGGCATCTCGATAGTCGAACCCGACGTGTTGGCGATAAGACCTCTCATACCTGCAAGCTGTCTTATCTGGTTTATACTACCACGCGCTCCCGAATCAGCCATCATATTGATTGGGTTATAAGGGTCTAAGCCGTTTTTAAGAGCGTCTGTGACCTCGTCAGTTGCGTTATTCCAAATCTCAATAAACTTCTTAGACTTTTCTTCTCTTGAGATATAACCTCTCTTATACTGAATATCAACTCTATTGACAAGCTCATCGGCTTTTTCGATAATATCCTTTTTAGCCTCAGGAATTTCAGCGTCGCAGACAGCAACGGTAATTGCCGCTTTTGTTGAATACTTATATCCTGTAGCCTTGATTTTATCCAAAACCTCGCTGGTCGTTGTCGTGCCGTGAATTTTTATACATCTTTCAATAATATCAGAAAGCTGTTTTTTCTTAACAAGGAATGAAACCTCTAAGTCAAACTGATTATCAGAGTTTGTTCTGTCAACATACCCTAAATCCTGCGGAATGTTTTCATTGAAGATAAGTCTACCTACAGTAGCGTCGATAATTCTTGAAACCTGATTGTCACCCATCTGCCTTGTGACCTTTACCTTGATAGCAGCGTGCAGCGAAACAACTCCGGCATCATAAGCCATAAGCGCTTCTTCAACGTCTCTGAATACCTTGCCTTCTCCTTTTTCACCCTTTTTCAAAAGAGTAAGATAATAAGAACCAAGCAGCATATCCTGTGTTGGAATAGCAACAGGACGTCCGTCTGAGGGCTTTAACAAGTTGTTTGCGGCAAGCATCAGAAAACGTGCTTCTGTCTGAGCCTCTGCCGACAAAGGAACGTGAACAGCCATCTGGTCGCCGTCGAAGTCAGCGTTATACGCCGTACATACAAGCGGGTGAAGCTTTAACGCTCTGCCCTCTACTAAAACAGGTTCGAATGCCTGAATACCAAGTCTGTGAAGCGTAGGCGCACGGTTTAAAAGTACAGGATGTCCTTTAATGACCTCTTCAAGCGCGTCCCAAACCTCAGGTCTTGCCTTATCAACCATTTTCTTAGCTGATTTAATGTTGATAGACGGGTTTGTATCAACAAGTTTTTTCATAACAAACGGCTTAAAAAGCTCCAAAGCCATTTCCTTAGGAAGTCCGCACTGATACATTTTCAGCTCAGGTCCTACAACGATAACCGAACGTCCCGAATAGTCAACACGCTTACCGAGCAGGTTTTGACGGAAACGTCCCTGCTTACCCTTAAGCATATCCGAAAGGGACTTGAACGCCCTGTTGTTCGGTCCGGTAACAGGTCTGCCGTGTCTGCCGTTGTCGATCAATGCGTCAACAGCCTCCTGAAGCATTCTCTTTTCATTTCTTATAATAATGTCTGGAGCCTGAAGCTCTAACATTCTCTGCAAACGATTGTTTCGATTTATGACCCTTCTGTATAAATCGTTCAAATCGGAGGTTGCGTATCTTCCTCCGTCGAGCATAACCATAGGTCTGAGCTCCGGCGGAATTACAGGTACTACGTCTAAGATCATCCACTCAGGACGATTGCCTGAGGTTCTGAAAGCCTCTACGATCTCAAGCCTCTTTAACAGCTTGATTCTCTTCTGCCCTGCCGCAAGTCCGTCAAGCTCTGATTTAAGCTCGTTTGAAAGCTGATCCAAATCTATCTGGCACAAAAGCTCCTTTATAGCCTCAGCGCCCATTCCTGCTTTAAATTTGTCCTCATACTTCTCTCTCATTTCCATATAGTCCTTTTCAGAGAGAAGCTGACATCTTTCAAGATCAGTATCGCCAGGATCAGTTACTATATATTTTGTAAAATACAAAACTTCTTCCAAACGCTTTTGAGAAATCTCAAGCATCTGACCGATTCGTGACGGCGTACCTTTAAAATACCATATGTGAGACACCGGAGCAGCAAGCTCAATGTGACCCATTCTTTCACGTCTTACCTTAGCGCGTGTGACCTCAACGCCGCAGCGCTCGCACACCTTGCCTTTAAAACGAATCTTTTTATATTTTCCGCAGTGACATTCCCAGTCCTTTGAAGGACCAAAGATTTTTTCACAGAAAAGTCCGTCTTTCTCAGGCTTCTGAGTTCTGTAATTTATCGTTTCAGGTCTTGTAACAACACCATATGACCATTCTCTGATTTTCTCAGGTGACGCAAGACCGATTTTTATTGAATCAAAAGTATTAAATTCCAATATTCGACCCTTCTTCCTTTAGTTTAAGCATTTTGGAAATATACGTTTATTCTTCGCTAATACCGTTCGGAACATCTTCCTGCTCAAGATTCTGCTCAAATTCGTCCTCGGCATTATCTTCGGCATCTTCATCAATTTCATTATCAAAGAAATCCGACTCATCATCTAATAAATTATCTAAATCATCATCTGACTCTTCTTCATCGTCATCTTCGTCATCAATGTCAATGCTCTCTATATTTCCTCCGCCATCTTCTGCGAAGAATCCTTCGCTCAGGTCATCTTCCTCCAAAGACATCTGAATGTCGTCATCAATAGTTGTTTTAGGAGCCGAATCCTCGTCCTCAAACGATTGCTTCAAGTCAATTTCCTCTCCGGCAGAATCCAATACTCTAACGTCAAGAGAAAGCGACTGTAGCTCTTTTACAAGAACCTTAAATGATTCAGGTATTCCAGGATTAGGAACATTCTGTCCCTTAACGATCGACTCATAAGTCTTTACACGTCCAACAGTATCATCGGATTTAACGGTTAGTATCTCCTGTAGAGTGTAAGCCGCACCGTAAGCTTCAAGCGCCCAAACCTCCATCTCTCCGAATCTCTGTCCGCCGAACTGCGCTTTACCTCCGAGAGGCTGCTGCGTAACAAGCGAATAAGGACCGACTGAACGTGCGTGAATTTTGTCGTCTACCAGATGGTGTAATTTAAGATAATACATATATCCAACAGTAACACGGTTATCGAACTTTTCGCCGGTTCTTCCGTCGTAGAGAGTTACCTTTCCGTCCTCTGCCATACCTGCTTCCTTAAAGCACTCTCTGATATCCTCCTCGTGCGCTCCGTCGAATACAGGGGTCATGATCTTCCAGCCAAGCTTCTTAGCAGCCATACCCAGATGAACCTCAAGCACCTGTCCGATGTTCATACGAGAAGGTACGCCAAGCGGGTTCAATACTATATCAAGAGGCGTTCCGTCCTCTAAGAACGGCATATCCTCCTGTGGAAGAATTCTCGAAACAACACCCTTGTTTCCGTGACGTCCTGCCATCTTATCCCCGACGCTTATTTTTCTCTTTTGAGCAATATAGCATCTTACTAGTTTATTAACTCCAGGTGAAAGCTCGTCGCAGTTTTCTCTGGTAAACACTTTAACGTCAATGATAACTCCCGATTCCCCGTGAGGAACTTTAAGAGAATTGTCTCTAACCTCTCTTGCCTTCTCACCAAAAATAGCGCGGAGAAGTCTTTCCTCAGCAGTCAACTCTGTCTCGCCCTTAGGCGTAACTTTACCTACAAGAATATCTCCCGACCTAACCTCTGCTCCGATTCTGATAATACCGTCCTCGTCCAGGTCCTTAAGCGAATCCTCACCTACATTAGGGATATCTCTTGTGATTTCCTCAGGTCCCAGCTTTGTATCTCTTGCTTCTATCTCGTATTCTTCAATATGAATAGAAGTGTATTTATCGTCTTTAACAAGGTTTTCATTCAGAAGTACAGCGTCCTCGTAGTTATAACCTTCCCATGTCATAAAGCCTATCAAAGCGTTCTTTCCTAAAGAAATCTCGCCGTTTGAAGTTGCAGGACCGTCGGCAATTACCTGACCCTTTTCAATCTTCTCTCCCTTTTCGACGATAGGTCTTTGGTTTGTGCAGGTTCCTGCGTTTGAACGCTTGAACTTAGTAAGCGTATACTTTCTGACATTTCCGCCGTCTTCGCGGACAACTATTTCATCTGCCGATACGCTCCTAACAACGCCGTCTGCTTTAGCGACAATGGCAACGCCTGAGTCAACGCAAGCCTTATACTCCATACCTGTTCCTACGATAGGAGCCTCAGTTTTCAGCAGAGGTACAGCCTGACGCTGCATATTAGAACCCATAAGCGCACGGTTAGCGTCGTCGTTCTCCAAGAATGGTATCATCGCCGTAGCAACAGAAACGACCATCTTAGGAGAAACGTCCATATAGTCAACCTCTTCTCTGTCGAACTCAGAGATCTGATCGCGGTAACGTCCGTTTACCTTTGCTCTTGCAAATTTTCCGTCCTCAGTTAGCGGTTCGTTAGCCTGTGCAACAATATAATTATCCTCAATGTCGGCTGTCATATATACTACTTCATCAGTAACAACGCCTGTCTCCTTGTCGACCTTACGATACGGAGCTTCAATAAATCCGTATTCGTTTATTCTTGCAAAAGAAGCAAGGTAAGAAATGAGTCCGATATTAGGTCCTTCAGGAGTCTCGATAGGACACATTCTTCCGTAGTGCGTATAGTGAACGTCACGAACCTCAAATCCGGCTCTGTCACGAGACAGACCGCCGGGTCCTAACGCTGAAAGCCTTCTCTTATGAGTAAGCTCTGCAAGCGGGTTGTTCTGATCCATAAACTGAGACAGCGGTGACGATCCAAAGAACTCTTTTATAGCCGCCGTTACAGGTCTTATATTTATAAGCGCAGCAGGAGTAACGACATCCAAATCCTGAGACTGAATATTCATTCTCTCACGGACAACTCTTTCCATTCTTGTAAAACCAATCCTAAACTGGTTTTGCAAAAGCTCTCCGACGCTTCTTATTCTTCTGTTGCCGAGGTGGTCAATATCGTCAACCGTTCCAACGCCCTCGCACAGGTTCAAAAAATATGAAATTGTTGCAATAATATCGTCATAAGTTATATTCTTTGAAACAAGCTCGTCAACACGGTTTTTGATGTTTTCTTTAAGCTCATTCTCAGTTTCAGACGTCTCAAGGATTTCTTTTAAAACATCAAAGCAAACCAATTCGTTTATTCCCAATTCTTCAACGTCAAATTCAACATACTTCTTAATGTCGACCATTCCGTTTGAAATTATCTTAACTTCTTTTTCCTCGACCTTGTTTATTATTTCGCCTTCGATGTTCAAGCTTTCTTTTACTTCAACATTTACAAAAGCTTCTTTTACTCCGGCGTTCTGAATTTCCTCAGCCTTTTTATAGTCAACAAGCTCACCGGCGTCAGCCATTATTTCACCGGTCATAGGATTTACTACAGGCTGTGACAAAGTATGTCCTGCAAGTCTTGAAGCGATACCAAGCTTATTATTAAATTTATATCTTCCAAATCTAGCCAAGTCATATCTCTTAGGGTCAAAGAATAAATTGTATAAATGAGAAACCGCACTGTCAACAGTCGGAGGCTCACCCGGACGAAGCTTTCTATACACCTCAAGCAAAGCTTCCTCTCTGTTAGCAGTCTGATCCTTCAGTTCTATTGTATGGATAAGTCTCTCATCCTCGCCGAAGGTTTTATATATATCATCATTTGTTCCAATACCTATTGCTCTTATAAAGGTGGTAATTGGAATTTTCCTGTTTTTATCAATTCTTACATATACAACGTCATTGGAGTCCATTTCATATTCGAGCCATGCACCGCGGCTGGGAATAACAGTAGACTTGAATAAGTCCTTTCCTGTCTTGTCCTTATCAAACGAATAGTACACTCCAGGCGAACGCACAAGCTGCGATACAATAACACGTTCAGCACCGTTGATTACAAATGTTCCGCTGTCAGTCATCAAAGGAAAGTCTCCCATAAAGACTTCACTCTCTTTGATTTCTCCTGTTTCTGTATTGTTCAGCCTTGCAGTTACTCTTAAAGGCGCAGCATACGTTACATCTCTTTCTTTGCACTCGGCAACAGTATACTTAGGTTCATCGTCGATTCTGTAATCAATGAAGCTCAGTTCAAGAGTTCTGTTGTAATCAGTGATAGAAGACACATCTCTGAACACTTCTCTCAAACCTTCATCCAAGAACCATTTATATGACTTTTTCTGAACTTCGATAAGATTCGGCATTTTCAAAACTTCGTTGATCTTAGCAAAGCTCTTACGGGTTGTTTTGCCAAGCTTGACATCCTTGACATTTACCATAGGCTTAATCACTCCTTAATCTATTCAAACTAGCTCAGGGTGTACCATTTCAGCTTCACATATATACAAAAATAGCTAAAAAAAACCTAAATTTCACTTCCCTTAACCTATGAATTTTGTTGTAAATAGGTGCAAAACGCCATTATGATACATTGTATTATTATATTACAATTCCAAAATCTTGTCAAGGGTTTTTATAAAAAATTTTTAAATTAAGAAAAAATACCTTCAAATGTCATTAGAATATTACTTACAAATAAACAATTAGAAATATGAATACCAACAAAAAAGCCCTTGAATTGTAAATGTTACAATTCAAAAGCTTTAATTTTTATACTTTCTTACTTTAATTACAAAAGTTGATAATCACAATTCATCAGAGGGAACTGTAGTTGTAGAGGCTGTTATAACCGAGTCTGAATCGCCGTCGGAGGTTGCCTGTGTAGGCTGAGTGTTATTGTTTACAGGAGCTTCTGTTTGCAAAGCTGCCGAAGCAGATGACAATTCAGCCGCAGAACTCTGATCGGCGATTGCTTCGGCGTCCTCGCCCAGATTAACTGTTATAATAAAGCCGTCAACATTGTTACCTGAAATTTCATAGTTATATTGGCTGCCGTTTTCATCAAGAGGAATTTGAATACTTGTTTTATCCTTCGCAGCTTTGATATAATATATTCCGTACTTTATATTATTAGACGCAGTGTAAATCAGCGGTTTATCGTACGAGTAGGTTTTGAGAAAATCGTGATATTCCTCAAGGCACAATGCTTTTTCAACCATAATTTCAGAATGAGGAACGCCTACATATCTTAAATGCCACGGCTCAGCTTGAATACCGGTAATAGATTCCTTATCCTTTGTATATCGGGTGATAATTCCGTACTTAGCGGCATTGTCTGTAATCCATTGAAATTTGCCTGTTCCCTTATACTCAGGATAGCCTTCTGTATTGATTCCCAAATCAATAGCAAGACCAGTATGGCTCTCTGAAAAGCCTTCCTTGTTGTACTTTACTGATTCGGCGCCTGTTGATTCGGTATCAGCGTTGTAAAGCTCTTTCTGCTCTTCAACTGTTCTGTATCCGCTTGTGAGCATTACAGTGTTATTTTTAGAGCTTTTGTAAAAATCAATAAGCAAATTGCTTAAAGCAACGGCAAAGTTCTGAGAAACAGAAACAGACGAATCAGTCATGGCAAAACGCATTTTTCCATTTTTGTTTGTGCTGTATTTATACATTGAAGTAAGACTTTCAGGCTCTTGATCCTTAAAAGCATACTCGTGTTCCTTATTCACCAATATAAGGTTGCCTGAATAAAGTATATCATTGTTGACAATTTCAACATACTCAGAGTTATCAGAAAGACTGTTTTTAGACTGAGCGTTATCAGGCTTTACCTGTTTAGATACTGTAGAAACGACATTGTGATTATTATTTGATCCGTCTTTTGAACAAGACGAAGCAATTATAAGTATGAATAGTAATACCACAGCCAATAACACAGCAACATTTTTGTATTTTAAGTTACGCCAAATATTCTGTGACATAATTATCCTCCAAATATAAATATAACATTACATATTAGATTATATCACATAAAAATACTTTTTTAAAGTCCTTACAGTAATTTAAGACTTTTTACACAAATAATCTCAATATCTTTTGTAAGCTTTGCACAAAATAAAACCCGATACGATACTTCATACCGGGTTTTATTTTATTCAGTCATTATACTATTAACTAATTCTTATTGTGCTGTTTTGTACGCGTCGATCATCTTTTTTACCATCTGGCCCCCAATTGAACCAGCCTGACGTGATGTTAAATCTCCGTTGTAACCCTGCTTAAGATTTACGCCAACTTCGTTTGCAGCTTCCATCTTGAACTTTTCAAGATTCTGTCTGCCCTGTTCTGTAGTGATACCTTTCATTTCATTTCACTCCTTTTCGTAAATTTGAGTTTGCCTTATTATTATTACTCTCTTTTTCATCAATATAAGAGGTAATTTTTTATAAAACTACAAATAAAACGAAAGGTCGATTTTATGAAAATTCATTTTCATTAATTAAAAATTAATTTAATGAAACTATAACAGATTTGTTAAACACGCATCATTATGCAGATATCAAATTATTTAAGTGCTGTCTTAATACATCATTATAAACACTTTCAATCTGTTCAGCAAAGGTTTCCTTAGAAAATTTTTGTTTTGCAATTTCTGCCGCTTTCTCTTTCATATATGAAATATCCTCATTCAGCAGACAGTCAAGATACATTGAGAATTCACTCTCATTTGTATACGCATAACCGTTAACACCATCTACCAAAACATTATCAAGACATTTGTCCTTTTTGCAAAGCAACACAAGACCATTCGCAAGAGCCTCAATATATGTAAGTCCCTGAGTTTCGCTCTGAGAAGCGCTGACAAATATATCACCGGCACAATAATAGTTTCTCATTTCACTGTAATTTACCATTCCGGTCATAATAGTCATATCCTGCAGGTTTGATTCCTTGATCTTCTGCTCAATTTCTTCTCTATAAGGTCCGTCGCCGACAATTAAAAACACTGCGTTTTGAGGTTTATTTCTCCCAAGAAATTCTATCAGCTCGTCAATATTCTTTTCCTCAGCAAGACGACCCGTATATAATATAACCTTTTTATCATCAGGAATACCCAGACGTCTTTTGAACTCTTTACGCTCCGCATTGTTATTTTCAGAAACTATCATATCCAGATCCAACCCCGAAGGTACGACCTGAACAGGCGTTTTGCAGTTGTATTTATTTAAAATGCTTTCAACCTTTACGGTAGGAGCAATCATACAATCAGTATGCCTTGAAATATGTCTGGTGAACATTCTAACTGCTGTTCTTCCCAGCTTTATGCTAGGAGAAAAATAGTGAGTATAGTCCTCATAAATAGTATGATATGTATGAACTATCGGCGCTTGGGTAACGTCCGCAATCTTTCTTGCAAGAGTAAACGTGCTGAATTCGCATTGCGAGTGAATTATATCAGGTTTCCACTTAATAATGTTTTGAATCAGCCTGCTTTTCAACGGAATTTTAACTCTTGCACAAGGGTAAATCCTTTCTGCGTTTACCGAACCGATATATGTCGTATTTCCGTTTACATAAGAAAACCGTGTTTCAGAAAGAGTGAGAATTTTAACGTCATGGCCAAGCTGTCTTAAACCCGTTTCAAGATTTCTTACCGATGTCGCAACACCGTTTGCCGCTGTTTTGTACCAATCGGTTGTTATAAGAACCTTCAAAAAATATCTCCTCCTTCCCAACTTTTTATTTTATAACTTTCTAACTTTACTTTCAACCATTATAAAATAAATTTATGTGATCTTCAAGTAAAATATCTTAGTTAAACATATCACTTTTTTATCTAAATTATTATTGATAATTATTTTATTTATTATAACACAAAAAAACAAATAAATCTACATTAAAAGCAAAAAATAAAAAAGCCGACGCCAATTTAACTCGACACCAGCTTTTTTAAAACATTTACTTTACATCATATGTCAATTATATTACATATACTGTAAATTGTCAAGAAAAAATTCAAAAAAGTTTATAAAAATATTATAAATTAATTAAATCATCATACTAAAAAGTTGTTGCACAAATTTTAACACTTTTCTTTAAACTGCATATAATATCTTTTAAAAGCACCGCTTTGCCGTCAAATGCTTCGGGTAAAAATATCATAAAAATGAATTTACCAAACCCATATGCAAATAATATCTGCGGGGTGATTCTATTGCATTATAATGATTTGCAGGATTTAATATATAACAGTTCAAGCAGCAGGAAATACTTTCTCTCACTACCTGTTATTATGCAAATTGAACTTCACGAACACAATAATTACATTCACACTTCTGCCGGATTACACGCTCACGTTGAAGCAATAGAAAAGTACAACCATGCAGTTGAAATAAGCGAAGCTTTAAGTTTTGGTTTAAATAGGCAAGGGATTAGGGAATAGACCGCCGAGCCAGCAGGGGTGACCCCTGCACGCAGTGCTGCCTATTATAAATCTGAAAAATGTTCAAGTTTGTGCAACGGCAGACTTATCAATTGATATTTGATAATGGATAATGGACAATTGACAGAAGCAAGACCGGAGAGCCGGCGGTGGCTCTGCTACCTATTATAAATCTGAAAAATGTTAAAGTTTATGCAACGACAGGCTTATCAATTGATAATGGATAATGGACAATGGACAATGGATAATTGATAATTGCAAGAAGTAATACAAGCGTTCGGAATTTTTCCGAACGATTTTGTTTTATAAGCTATCTAACTGCTGATAAATTTACACCATTAACAAACTATAAAAAAAATTAATTACTGAAATCATTTAAAATACATATAAAGCTGACATTTTATCATTCCGTTGTAAAGTTTCCTGCGCTTGTCAGCTCTTTTTCCAAAGAATTTCTCAAACTCCTCGTGAGGTGTAATTATATAACATGAACGCTCTCTGGACGGATCTAATCTCTCGCCCAGCCTTTTATAAAGCCTTTCTGCGTCTTTAATTTCTAACATTCTTTCTCCGTAAGGAGGATTGCAAAAGGTTATTGAATTATCAGGTTGTTTAAATCTTGATATATCCGCCTGCTTGATAACCAGCTTTGACCCCACTCCTGCCTTTCTTGCGTTTGACTGCGTAAGGTCAACAGCTATGTCGTCAATATCAAACCCGAACGCCTTAAACTCCCCTTGCCTGTCAATTAAATCAAGAGCCTCAGCCCTTGCGTCATTCCAAATCTTGTCATCTATCTGAATCCAGTTCTGTGACGAAAATTTCCTCCTCAATCCCGGGGCAATGTTTAACGCTTTGTATGCCGCCTCTATCAAGAATGTTCCCGAACCGCACATAGGATCTAAAACTGTACTATTTGAACGCACTCTTGCTAGGTCGACGATTCCCGCCGCTAAAGTTTCTTTAATAGGAGCGTCATTTGAATTTCTTCTATATCCTCTTTTGTGAAGCCCTGCACCACTTGTATCAAGAAAAATAGTAACTATATCCTTATGAATTGCAAATCTAACCTGATGCACAGGTCCGTCCTCATCAAACCAGCTTATTCCGTAAGCACTCTTTAAACGCTCAACTATAGCTTTTTTTATAATAGACTGACAGTCTGGTATACTGTGCAAAGCCGAGTTAAGAGAATACCCCTTAACAGGAAAAGCGTCGTTCTTTCCGATAAATCTCTCAAAAGGCAGACTTTTTACACCTTGAAAAAGCTCCTCAAAACTTTTAGCCTCAAAAGAACCAAGCTCTATAAGCACCCTCTCAGCCGTTGAAAGCCACAGATTTGCCTTAGCAAGTGTATAAAAGTCACCGTCAAATGAAATCTTTCCGTCCGTGACCTTGAGATTTTCACCGCCGATTTTCTTTATTTCATATGATAACACGCTCTCCAGACCGAACAGGCACGGACAGCAAAGTCGAATTTTATTCATTTTCATCATAATGGCTATCCACTGCAAATGCCGTAGATAGCCAATCTCCTTAATCTATTTATTTAACATGAAGTGCAAACGGCTGGAATATTAGAAGCCTTATACCAACCCGTAGCGGTTGACCAGCAATTTGAGCCGGCAATCAAGCCTGATCTTCTGCAATATTTAAGCTGCTGAACATTATCAGGAACATCAAAATCCGTTTTTGTTGATGAGTTAGCAATATCTCCGAAAACATTTCTCCAGATAGCGCCGATATTCTGATACTCGCTTGACGAGATTTGTTTAGCCTTCTTTGCATATCCTACCCAAACTCCGCTTACATATGAAGGTGAACAGCTTACAAATGTGAGGTTGTGCCACTTATCAGAAGTACCTGTCTTGCCGACTAAATCAACATTACTTAGCCTTGCATATCTTCCTGTACCGTTTGAATTTGTTATAACCGTCTGCATCATACGGTTCATAACAAACGCTGTAGATTTATCTATTGCCTGCTCAGGCTCATACTTATTCTCGTAAATTACGTTTCCTTCCCTGTCTACCATCTTTGAAATAAACGTAGGCTCAAAATACTGACCGCCGTTTCCGAACATCTCATAGGCTGCAACGAGTTCCTCTAAAATTAGTCCGTTTGTCAAGGCACCAACTACCATAGGCGAATAGTTAGGGTCTTTATTGATATCAAGAGTTGAGATGTGAAGTGTGTTTTGCAGGAAATTATAGCTGTAAGAAGGAGTAAGCTTTTCAACTATCTGCGCTGGTGCAGTATTTAGCGACCTGTATATCATTTCAAAGGTGAAATAGTTGTTATACGACCAGTTGCTCGTACCTCCGTACTCAGAATAGTTTATAGGCCATTTTTCTGTTGTATTATCCTTCTTTGTAATAGTAATAGGCTTGTCGTTGAAAATTGTAGACCAGGTAATCAAATCCTTATCAAGCGCCGGAGCATAAGACGCAATAGGCTTGATAGATGAACCAGGCTGACGTGCTGACATTGTAGCTATGTTCCAGCCTCTTGACACCTTTTTCTTTCCTCTTCCACCTACAACAGCCCTTACCCGACCTTTATAGTCCATAGCGATAAATGCGCTCTGCAGCTTGTCTGAACTCAGGGTGTAATTTGTAAAGTTAGAAGCGTCGAGATATTTTTTCTCAACCTTAGACTGCATATTCAGATTTACATTAGTATTTATCGTATATCCTCCGGCATTAAGCTTTTCCTCAGCCTCCTCAGTTGAAATATCATCATACTCTGCAATTCTGTCAACAGCTTCATCTAATGTTGCGTCAACATAATATGACGTCACCCCTGTGTTCTGATACTTTCCAACGCTAACCGTGTTATCGCTTGTATAATCCTTGTCACCTGTGATAACCAGCTTCTCAGCAAGAGCTTCTTCATACTCGTTTGAAGAAATAGCGCCGTTATTTAGCATACATTTTAGGTTATAGTCATTAGTTCTTCCTACATTCTCATCATAGTTATCATAAGGATTGTAATCACCAGGGCTTGGAGTTATAGCCGCAAGACTTGCCGCCTCTTTAATAGATAGCTCCGAAACATCCTTGCCAAAATAGAAATTAGCGGCTGCCTGCACGCCTGCAACATTGTTTCCCAGAGGTACTATGTTTAAGTATGCCTCTAAAATCTCCTGCTTTGTATAAGCCTTTTCAACATTTATTGAACGGAAAATCTCACGGATTTTTCTCGCCATACCTTCTTTTCCGTCTGTAGCATTATCACCTGTTATGTTCTTTATAGTCTGCTGAGTTATAGTCGAACCGCCCTGCCTTGTGTCATAGAAATGCAAAAGCAGATTTGCAAACGAAGCGAAGGTTCTCTTAAAATCAACTCCGTCGTGCATATTAAAACGCTCGTCCTCCGAACATACAAACGCGTCACAGACATGCTTTGGAATATCTGAATAATCTACCCATGTTCTCTTTTCTCCATTAGACGATAGAGAGTAATATAAAGCATACTTTTCAGAATCCTTATCATTTTTGTCGTAGTCAGGATTATTAGCGAGCAGTCTTGTCGTATAAGACATCTGAACATTCTCAAGACTGACTACATTTGAAGAATCAGCAAAGTTCAGAATATATATAGTAAGGGCAGTTGCAAGAATAGAGCCTGTAATCACAACAATCAAAAACAGTGAAAGAATAATAGTTCCAATTATTTTTAATATGCGAACAGCAGGCTTTTGCCGTCTTTTATTTTTACGCCCTTTGATGGTATTGCCTTTAAAATTCTTAGGCATATTTTTAATGTTGTCTTTTCTCATAACTATGCCCATCTTCCTTTCTTGTTGAAAAAATTTATCAATCTATATTCTTTTAAATTATAACATACATAGCCTTAAAAGTAAAGAGGCGGCTTGTCAATTAAACCTTTTGAATAGAGCTAAAACTCAATATTCAAATTATCATTAAACACTTCATATATCTCCGGAAAATCTCTTTTTGTTCTCACAGGTCTAAAATCTTTATTTACAAAGCAATGCGATGTTTTACCGACTGCCGACAGCTTGTCCGCTGTTAGATTAGTGATCCTATACTCCACTGAAAACCTTACTCCGTTGAAATCCTTTAACATTGTATGAATTTCAAACTTGTCGTCAAATCTTATAGGGTGTTTATACTCGCATTCTGCTGACAAGACAGGTATCATCAGACCCGACTGCTCAACTTTTGAATAAGGATAGCCTATATACTCAAGCCAGTATATTCTTGCCTCTTCCATCCACCTTATATAATTTGAATGATGAACAATTCCCATTCCGTCGGTTTCATAGTAATATGCCTTTCTTGAAAAGGGTTTGTAATTGCTTTCACTCATTTTAAATTCCTTTCAATACTCAAAGTATTGTATTTATCCTTTTAAATATTATTATATATTCTTTACTATTCTTTGTCAATTAAGAAAGAATAATGCAAACCATAAAAAATGCAGACAGCTAAACTATCTGCATTTTTCAGTATTTTAACTTTATTAAACTAAATCATACTGTCTTCCCAGCAAGAAGGCGCTTCTATACCCAAAACCTTTGCAACAGTAGGAGCAACATTGGAAAGTCCATAGCTGCCCTCTTTTATGGTGTATTCGGTATTTTTATCATAAATGATAAAAGGAACTCTGTTAAGCGAGTGAGCCGTTCTTACCTGAATTTCTCCCTTTTTGTTCTTTTCAAGCATTTCGTCGGCATTTCCGTGATCGGCTGTTATCATAATTGTACAGTCGATGTCCTCACAAGCCTTGATAAGCCTTGAAAGCCCCAAATCAACCGACTCAACACCGATAATAGTTGCCGCCATACTTCCTGTATGACCTACCATATCGCCGTTCGGATAATTACACCTCAGAAAATCATATTTACCCGACTTGACAGCCTCAATCAAATCGTCAGTGATCTCCGCCGACTTCATCCAAGGTCTCTCGTCAAACGAAACCTTGTCAGACGGTATCTCTTTCCATGTTTCAAGCTCTTCGCTGAACTTCTCAGACTTGTTTCCGTTCCAGAAGTATGTAACGTGTCCATACTTTTGGGTTTCGGAAACAGCGTAGGAACTTAAACCGTTTTTAACCAACAGTTCAGAAAGCGTATTTGTGATTTCAGGAGGACTTACCAGATATTTGCTTGGTAAATTCAAATCTCCGTCGTACTGCAACATTCCTGCAAATACAACATTCAGCTTTGGTCCTCTGTCAAAGAAAGTGAAATCATCATCGTCAAACGCCATAGAAAGCTCTATCGCTCTGTCGCCTCTGAAATTAAACAGAACAACGCTGTCGTTTTCAACAATTTTTCCTACAGGCTCTCCGTTCTCCGCAATAACGAAAGGCGGTAAGTCCTGATCGATTACTCCCTCGTTTTCCTTTCTGTAAGTTTCAATAGCGATAGTTGCGTTGTCGAATTGTCTGCCTTCGCCTAAAACGTGGGTTTTCCAGCCAAGCTCTACCATTCCCCAGTCTGCCTGATATCTGTCCATTGTTATCTTCATTCTTCCACCGCCGGAAGCTATCTTAGCGTCAAATGTGCTGTCGTTAAGCTCGCTCATACATCTTTCAAGGTCATCAATATACTGAAGCCCCGATGTAGCCGGAACATCTCTGCCGTCTAAAAGAACATGGCATCTCACCTTTGCAACACCCTGCTCCTTTGCCTTTTTTATCATAGTCTTGAGATGCGAAATGTTAGAGTGAACATTTCCATCAGAGAGAAGCCCGATAAAATGCAGAGTTGACGAATGTGATTTTACATTCTCTACGACCTCGCCCCATGTTTCACTTGCGAACATCTTACCGCTTTCAATAGACTCGTTTACCAGCTTTGCTCCCTGCGAATAAATCTGCCCGCAGCCGAGAGCATTGTGACCTACCTCGCTGTTTCCCATATCGTCGTCGGTAGGAAGTCCAACTGCGTCGCCGTGAGCCTTTAATGACGTGTTAGGACACTCCTTTAAAAGTCTGTCAAGCGTAGGAGTATTTGCCTCTGTAACAGCGTCGCCAAGACCTGTAACACTGTTGCCGATGCCGTCCATTACTACTAAAATAACAGGTTTTTTTGCCATTTGTATTTTCTCCTTAAAAATAATCTCTATATTACTTTGAAGCCTCTTCCAATAAAACTCCGAACTTTTCAGCTACTAGCGACGCTCCTCCTATAAGACCGCCGTCAACGTCCTCTTTTGAAAGAAGTTCAGCACAGTTTTTCTCGTTCATAGAACCGCCGTACTGAATCGTAACCGCATCGGCAGTCGCTTTATCATAAAGCTTCGCCAGAGTGTCACGAATAAATTTGCAGACCTCCTGCGCCTGCTCGGCAGTAGCCGTCCTGCCCGTACCTATCGCCCATACAGGTTCGTAAGCAATTATGCACTTCTTTAAATCATCAGCGCTGATATCATAAAAATCAAGCTTTATCTGACGTGCTATAACTTCCTCTGTAATGTTGCACTCGCGCTCCCACAAAAGCTCTCCTACGCAGACGATCGGTTTAAGCCCTGCTGCGAGAGCCGCCTTTGTTCTCTTGTTTACCGTTTCATCTGTTTCTGCAAAATACTGCCTTCTCTCCGAGTGGCCTAGAATTACATACTCCACTCCCATCTCCGCAAGCATATCTGCTGAAATCTCGCCTGTGTATGCTCCGCTCTTTTCAAAATGACAGTTCTCTGCTCCTACCTTGATATTTGTTCCCTCTGTGAGTGAAAGCGCTGTCTCAAGGTTTGTAAAAGGTACGCATATTACAACTCCGCAGGTTTTATCCTTTGCAATAGGCTTTAATTCCTCGATCAGTGCCTTTGCCTCCGGTCTTGTCTTGTTCATTTTCCAGTTACCTGCTATAACCGCTTGTCTTAAATCTTTTCTCATTTTAATAACTCCTTTAGGTCATATTTTCTTTATCAAAATTTAAGGACTGCCCTCATTTGGGCAATCCTCATTATTTTAATTACTTATCAGCAATAACGTCAATGCCCGGCAGAACCTTACCCTCAAGATATTCAAGAGATGCTCCTCCGCCTGTCGAAATATGCGACATCTTGTCTGCAAAGCCAAGCTGAATTACTGCTGCCGCTGAATCTCCTCCGCCGATAATCGTTGTAGCGTCTGTATCTGCCAGAGATTGTGCAACCGCTATAGTTCCCTTAGCAAGAACAGGGTTCTCAAACACTCCCATAGGTCCGTTCCATACAACCGTCTTAGCCGACTTAACTGCCTCAGCATAAAGCTCAGCTGTCTTTGTACCGATGTCAAGTCCCATCTTGTCTGACGGAATACTGTCGCTCGATACGACCTCTATATCAATTTCAGCGTCGATTGGGTCAGGGAATGACGCTGCTATTGTCGTGTCAACAGGAAGCAAAAGCTTCTTGCCGAGCTTTTCTGCCTTTTCAATCATTTCTTTGCAGTAGTCTATTTTAGTATCGTCAACAAGAGAGGTTCCTACCTCTTTGCCCTGTGCCTTTAAGAATGTATATGCCATTCCTCCGCCAATAATAAGAGTATCGCATTTCTCCAGAAGATTTGATATAACATTCAGCTTGTCTGCAACCTTTGCTCCGCCCAGAATTGCAACGAAAGGTCTTTCAGGATCTTCTACTGCGTTTCCAAGATAGTTTATCTCCTTCTGCATCAGATATCCTACTGCTGTATCCTTGATATGATTTGTAACGCCTGCTGTCGAGCAGTGCGCTCTGTGAGCCGAACCAAAAGCGTCCATTACAAATACATCTGCAAGTGACGCAAGCTCCTCGCTGAACGGCTCTAGATTCTTTGTTTCCTCTTTTCTGAATCTTGTGTTCTGTAAAAGTACAACGTCTCCGTCGTTCATCGCCTCAACTGCCGCTTTTGCATTTTCGCCGACTACCTCGTCGTCATTTGCAAAAACAACCTCTTTGCCTAAAAGCTCTGAAAGTCTTACCGCAACCGGAGCAAGCGAAAACTTCTCCTCAGGACCGTTCTTAGGCTTACCCAAGTGTGAGCAAAGAATAACCTTTCCACCGTCGGAAATCAGCTTCTTGATTGTAGGCAATGCCGCTGTGATTCTGTTATCGTTTGTGATAACGCCGTCTTTCAGCGGTACGTTAAAGTCGCAGCGCACTAAAACCTTCTTTCCTTTTACATTAATGTCATCAACTGTTACCTTGTTTAGACCTGCCATTTAATACGACATCCTCTCTTGTAAATATTATCACTGCTAAATTAATAACAGCATTTCTATTATTGTATAACAAAAGGCAATAAAATTCAATAGTTTTATCAGAATTTTACCATTAGTTAAAAAAACCGACATCTTACCTATCGGCTCGCTAATCTGTTTTTTCCTTGTCCGTTTCCATAGCTTCATCAACTAATCTATTAAGAAACTTATTTAAAGAGCCATCGTGATTTTTAGCATAAGCTACAATTTTCTCCTTTTTTCCTATTGGCACTCTCATTTCAAGTCTCTCATAATGATTTTTATTATACTTTGCATTTGCTCTTATCTTTGCTTTACTTGCTGGCATAATTATTTATCCTTTCTATTATCTCTATCTATTGTCTCATCAACTGCTCGTTTAAGAAATTTATTCAAAGATCCGTCATGCTTAACTGCATGGGCTAATATATATTCCTTTTCACCCTTAGCAATTCTCATTTCCAGTCTATCATAATGACTTTTAATATACTTTTGAGTTGCTTTTATCTGGGCTTTACTAGCTGGCATAATTATTTATCCTTTCCCTTATCCCTTTCCATAGCTTCAATAATTGCTCGGTTAAGAAATTTATTTAATGAGCCATCATATTTAATTGCATGAGCTGATATATTTTCCTTTTGACCCTTTGGAATTCTAATATAAATTCCATCATAATGCTTTTTATTATATTTTTCATGTGCTTTTATTTGGGCTTTACTAGCCGGCATAATTATTTATCCTTTCCCTTATCTCTTTCCATAGCTTCATCAATAATACGGTTAATAAATTCATCAATACTTTCATCACGTTTGAGTGCATCGTATCTTATTACACTCTTTTTCCCTTTTGGCAGTTTAAGCCTAATAACATCATAATTTGCTACTTTGCCAAAATCACTAAATTCCAAAATATCTCCTATATCACATTCAAGCAAATTACACAGCTTTGAAAGAATTTCATAAGATACACTTTTATTATGCCTTAATCGATGAATTGCAGATTCAGAAATTAATTTTTCATTTCTCAAACGTGTTGTATTATAGCCTTTTTCTTTTAGCTCCGCTAAAACATTTATTTTATACTCAATAGACATATTTTTTATACTCCTTAACCTTTTTTAGGTTAATTATCCTTTTCCTCGTCCTTATCCATAGCCTCATCAACTAATCGATTAAGAAACTTATTTAAAGAGCCGTCGTGCTTTTTGGCATAAGCTACAATTTTCTCCTTTTTTCCTTTTGGAACTTTCATTTCAAGCCTGTCATAGTGCTCTTTATTATATTTAGCAATAACTTGTATCATATTTTTACTATCTGACATATTTCCTACCTCGCTTCAATAGTCTTTTTATACATTATAATCAATTAATCTGAATAAATTTATATGTTTTTTGTCTATTATATCTATTGACAAAACTTATATCGATATATTATTATATTTATATCGATATAAGTATAATTTGATTAACAAAGGACGTGACATCAATGAATAACCAAATCAAAGTTATTGAAATTGACAAAATTAATCAGCAAGCTGAAATACTGTCGGGGCTTTCCCATGTTTGTGCAATGTATCTAAGCTTTACAGATGAGAATGAATTTCTACAAAAAGCACTTGAATGTCTTATGAATGAAGCATACAATCATCAATACTACTGCAAATTACTTCTTGAGAAAATCGAAAAATAATTATTTATTTTCAATTATCCATTATCTATTGTCAATTACTCTGGCTCGCTGATCTTGCTTCTAGCCTCTTGCCTCTACTGGCAGGGCTTAGCCCTGCCGGTTTGATTTGAATATAACTCCCACCACTTTAGGTCCTGCATTTATTGTAATTGCTGCGCCTATTTGGTAAAAATCCTCAGGAGGATATCCTAACTCTTTCGTCATAGCCTCTGCCATTTCGTCTCTTACTGATTCGTCATTGCCGTAAACAATGCAGTAAGGCGTTTTCGGAATCATTTCCTTAACGGTAAGGCTCAATATTTTAGGTACTATCGCCTTATCACCCCGAACCTTGCTCTCGGTGGTTATCTGGTTGTCCATAATTCTCATTATCGGGCGAAGTCCCATAACCTCTCCTGCAAAAGCGGCGGCGGAGGGAATTCTTCCCGATTTTCTTGCATACTTTAGGGTGTACGGCGCAAAGAAAATGATACAGTTGTCCACCCAGTCTTTAATATACGCTGCTATCTCGTCAGCAGACGAGCCTTTAAGAGCCTTTATTGCACCCTGAACTATCGGATAGCCGTAACCTCCCGTATAGCCTCTGCCGTCAATATTGTAAATATGGAAGTTATCCTTTGCCTGAGGGTTATCTTCAAAAAATTCTGACGCTGCCATAACAGCGTTATTATAGGTAGCCGAACCCTGTGAATTTATAGTTACGTTAATAACATCAGTATAGCCCTCATCGTAATACTTTTTGAAAGCCTCTGCATATTCAAAAGCAGTTATCTGAGAGGTAACAGGAATACCGTCAAACTCATCGATCATTTTATAAAACTTTTCGTTGTCGAAATCAACTCTGGAGGTATAGCTTTTGTCACCCATTGCAACCTTAAAAGGCATTACAAGTATATCCAGCTCCCTCTCGTTTTCAACCGATATATCAGACGCCGAATCGGTTATAAATTTGATTCTGTTCATAGATGCATTCTGCCCCATTTAGGAGCTTCCTCCTTATGAAAATTTATAAAATCACAGTAAATTACCAAGTATATTGAGTAAGTTTTCCCTCTGTTGTCAGGTCGGGAAAATCCCATTGTCTTAGTATCTCGTATGTTGCTATTGCAACGGCATTTGAAAGATTTAGGCTTCTCAAATCAGACCGCATAGGAATTCTCACACAATGCTTTTCGTTTTCATACAGCAACCTTTCGGGAAGTCCCTTATCCTCTCTGCCGAAAAGGATATAAACATTATCTTTATATTCAACGTCGCTGTAGACGTTTTTTCCCTTTGTAGTGAAGTAATAATACTCGCCGTTTGTCTTTTGAAAAAAATCATCTAAGCTGTCGTATTCGTAAATCTCCAGCTTATCCCAGTAGTCCAGACCTGCTCGCTTTAACGCCCTGTCTGTTATCGTAAAACCATAAGGCTTTACAAGATGCAGAGCCGCTCCCGTTACCGCACAGGTTCTCGCAACATTACCTGTATTTTGAGGGATCTGAGGCTCTACCATTACTATATTTAACTTCATTATGTCTTTCCTTTTTCTTAAAGAGCTATTCTCGGAAGATATGAAATTATATCCTCTTTCATTCTTATGCACTCTCTCCTTGCGGCGCCTGCATAATCCTTTTCGTCGCATTCCTCTTTCTGATAAGCGCACATAACCGCTCTCGAAGAATTTACAACAGCACCCAGTCCGTTAGCGTCAAAGCCGTGTGAAACTCCCTCTGCTCCGCCGCCCTGAGCGCCGTAACCGGGAACTAAGAAAAAGGTGTTAGGCAATGCACTTCGCATTTCAGCAAGCTGTTCGGGGTAAGTTGCTCCCACAACAGCACCCACAGAAGAATATCCGTGTTTGCCCATATTGTCTTTACCCCACTCTTCGCACATTTTTCCCATTTCCGCATATATGGTATTTCCGTCTTTAAGCTCCTTATCCTGAAGCTCTCCGCTTGATTTATTTGAAGTTTTAACAAGAACAAAAATACCCTTATCTCTCTTTACGCATTCGCTCAAAAGCGGAGAAATACCGTCTGTTCCCAGATATCCGTTTACAGTAAGAGCGTCCGCTCCGAATGGCTCAAAAGCCTCGCCGTCGACGTAAACTTCTCCTAAATGAGCAAGCGCATATGCCTGCATTGTTGCGCCGATGTCATTTCTTTTACCATCGGTTATAACAAACATACCCTTGTTCTTAGCATATTGTATAGTCTTATAAAGAGTTTTAACACCCTCCCAGCCGTACATTTCATAATAAGCCGCCTGAGGTTTTATTGCAGGTACTATATCGCATATTTCGTCAATAATTCCCTTGTTAAAGGCTAAAACAGCCTTTGCGGCTCCTTTTAAATTTTTGCCGTACTTTTTAAAAGCCTTTTTCTTTAAGTAGTCGGGAACATAATCAAGCTTCGGATCAAGTCCCACAACAGTCGGGTTTTGCGTCTTTACGATTTTTTCAATAAGTCTGTCAAATGACATAATACATCAATGCTCCTATAAAGAACATTTCCTCCCTCCGATGTTATTTATATTCAAAAACAACTTCGCCTTTTGAAATTGTATATAAAACCTTTCCCTTTAGATTTTCGCCCTTAAAAACACTGTTCTTTGATTTTGAATGAAGTTTATCTTTTTCAACAATCCATTCCAAATCGGGGTCGAATACCGTAATATCAGCGACGCTCCCCTTAGTCAAAGAAACAGGCTCAAGCCCTAAAATCTTTCTCGGGTTTACGCTCATAAGCTCATTAATTTTATAAAGCGGTAAAAGACTCGTATGGTAAAGCTGAGTAAGCGTTGCCGCAAGAGAAGTCTCTAAACCTACTACACCGTTTGGCGCAGTATAGAAGTCAGTCTTATCCTCCTCGCTGTGCGGAGCGTGGTCTGTAATAATACAGTCGATAGTTCCGTCACAGACAGCTCTTTCAACAGCCTTTCTGTCCTCCTCAGTTCTAAGCGGAGGACTCATACGGTAATCAGCGTCTTTTGAGTAGAGCTTTTCATCGGTAAAAGTGAAATAGTGGGGCGCTGTCTCGCAGGTTACCTTTACACCGTCAGTCTTTGCCGCACGAATAATATTGCAAGAGCCAACTGTCGACACATGAGCGATATGAATGTGAGCGTCCATACTCATAGCAAGAGCGATCTCCCTCGCAGTTATATAGTCCTCGCTCGCTCTGTCCATTCCCTTAACGCCGAGAGCTTTGGATACCTCTCCCTTATTAATTATACCGCCGTTTATAATGTTTAAATCCTCGCAGTGGGATATAATAGTTACTCCTGCTTTCTTTGCCTGTTCTATAGCTTTACGCATAAGCTCAGCATTCTCAACAGGGCGTCCGTCGTCAGAAAATGCAACAGCCCCAGCACGTTTTAACTCACTGAAATCGGTAAGCTCTTTGCCTTTCATACCCTTGCTTACGCAGGCTATAGGCAGAACATCTATCCCCGTTAAAACTGCTTTTTCCTTTACATAATTTACGACATCAACAGAATCGACAGGCGGAACAGTATTAGGCATACACGCAACGCCTGTAAAGCCTCCTGCTTTAGCAGCGGCGGCACCTGTTATTATATCCTCTTTATAGGTAAGTCCCGGGTCACGGAAATGAACGTGCATATCAAACAGACCTGAAAAAGCAACTAACTTTCCCTTGCCGTCTATTATCCTGTCGGCTTTAAAATCAAGAGCAGAGCCGACATCTCTTATTATACCGTTTTCAACAGCAATATCCACCGTTTCTTCCGTACTATCCTTGCGTGCGGTAACAACTTGTTTAAGCAATAGTTTCAATGGTGTCCCTCACTTAATTTTATTGATCTTTATTCTTGTTGATTTCCTTTAACACAAGCTCATAAGCTGTTTTTTTCTTAGATGTATTTCCCGATTTATCAAGCGCTGTCACCAAATCTACAACATCAAGAGATGTATTAACACCCGAATCGGTTATATACTTCAAAATCGACTCCATATTGACATACTTGGAATCTGTATTCATTTGATCCCAGTCTTTCATTGTAATCTGCAAATATGAAGCCTCCTCAGCCGTATTACTGCTTGATGAAGTTTGCGTCTGAGATTCTTCCGATATATCAGTCGGCGCAGGCTCGCCTAATTGTACTGTACCAGTTTCATCAGGCATTGATGATGTAGTAGTAGTAGTCATAGGTTCCTGAACCGAACTGCTCTCCACCTCGTCACAAGCACACAAAACACCGGCACATAATGCAAGCGCCAAAACTCCGCAAATAATCTTTTTCATAATGTATCCACCTTTCAATTTATGAAACACTCCATAAAGAGCATTTCTTATTCTATATTAATAACAGCTTTAAAGCTCTTTAAGTAAAGTGTCATAAATCTTACAGTATAAATCATAATATTAAATTCTGAAATTTAAAGTCTGTTGGTTTTATTTTGCGTATTACGTTGTAAAGTATAATTATTTTTTGATCTCCAAAATTGCTCCTCTGTTTCCCGAAGTAACTAAAGAAGCATATCTTGCCAGATAACCTGTAGTAATCTTCGGCTCTCTCGGTTTCCACTGAGCCTTTCTGCTTTGCATTTCTTCATCGCTTACCTCAACATTTATCTTATTAGCAGGGATATCAATAGAAATCATATCTCCTTCTTTAACAAGCGCAATAGGTCCGCCTACTGCGGCTTCAGGAGAAACGTGTCCGATTGCGGCGCCCCTTGTAGCTCCTGAGAATCTGCCGTCAGTGATAAGCGCAACGCTCTCGCCCAGTCCCATTCCCATAATAGCAGATGTAGGATTGAGCATCTCTCTCATTCCCGGTCCGCCCTTTGGACCTTCATATCGGATAACAACAACGTCACCCGGATTTATCTTTCCGCCCAGAATTGCGTTCATTGCGTCCTCCTCACAGTCAAACACCCTTGCAGGACCTGAATGTGAAAGCATTTCAGGCGCAACTGCCGAACGCTTTACAACACAGCTGGCAGGGGCTAAATTTCCTCTCAAAACAGCAATTCCGCCCGTTTTTGAATAAGGGTCATCAATATCCCTGATAACGTTGGTGTTCTTATTTTTGCAGTCTTTAATATTCTCTCCCACTGTCTTTCCTGTGCAGGTAATGCAGTCGGTGTTAAGAAGGTTTTTCTTTGAAAGCTCGTTCATAAGCGCATATACTCCGCCCGCTTCGTTAAGCTGCTCCATATAAGTATTTCCGGCAGGCGCAAGGTGACAGAGGTTAGGCGTTCTGTCGCTTATTTCATTTGCTATATCTAAATTTAACTCTATTCCGCACTCGTGCGCAATGGCCGGAAGGTGAAGCATTGAGTTTGTTGAACAGCCCAAAGCCATATCACAGGCAAGAGCATTCATAAATGCCTTTTCAGTCATTATATCTCTAGGCTTTATATCCTTTTTCAAAAGCTCCATAATCTGCATTCCCGCGTGCTTTGCAAGCTCTATTCTCTCTGAATATACAGCAGGGATAGTTCCGTTGCCCTTAAGTCCCATTCCGAGAACCTCTGTAAGACAGTTCATCGAGTTTGCCGTATACATTCCCGAACAAGAACCGCAGGTTGGACAGCCGTGTTTTTCATATTCGTCAAGTTTTTCAGCGCCTATCTTGCCTGCGTTATATTCTCCGACTGCTTCAGAAATGCTTGAAAAACTGGTCATCTTTCCGTCAACGTGTCCTGCGAGCATTGGACCTCCCGAAACAAATATCGTAGGTATATTTACCCTTGCCGCCGCCATTAAAAGTCCAGGTACGTTTTTGTCACAGTTTGGAACCATAACAAGCGCGTCAAATGCGTGGGCAATCGCCATAGCTTCGGTCGAGTCTGCAATAAGGTCACGGGTAACAAGGCTGTACTTCATTCCCTGATGTCCCATAGCGATTCCGTCGCAAACGGCGATTGCAGGGAAAACAATAGGAGTTCCTCCTGCCATTGCGACCCCAAGCTTTACGGCGTCTACTATTTTATCAATATTCATATGACCCGGCACTATCTCGTTATACGACGATACAATGCCAACCAACGGTCTGGAAATCTCCTCTTTTGTCAGTCCCAATGCGTGATATAACGCACGGTGCGGAGCGTTATTTGCTCCTTCTTTTATGTTGTTGCTTATCATACTTCTTTTTCTCCTTATAATTGAATTTATTAATTTCTTTTATAATGCTCTTTACAACCGTGTAAACAGGAACTCCGCCGTTAACGGTAATTACACTGTTTTTTATGTAAAGCCTTTTTCTTTTATCATATAGCTTTTTTAATTCCTCCCTTTTGGAATTATAAGCCAACGGTCTGTTTTTATCTCCCTTTATACGATTATAGCATACTGAAAACTTTGTATCAATAAAAACAGGTATTCCAAACTTCTTGGCGGCACTTCCGTTCTCCTCGCGCAAAAGCGCTCCGCCGCCTGTGGCTATCACACCTTTTTCATTCCCTAACTTCTTTATCGTTTCTGTTTCCAGATTTCTGAAATACTCTTCGCCTTCAGCTTCAAATATTTCGCTTATGCTTCTGCCCTCTTGTTTTTCGATATAGTCGTCCATATCAATAAAACTGCACTTTAAAGCGCAAGCTAGCCTTTTTCCCACAGTTGATTTTCCGCAGCCCATAAATCCGCAGAGAAATATTGGTTTCATAATCTTTAAATACGCTCCTATAACGGAGTATTACCTCCTGACATTTTCATAGTAAAACTACTTAAAATCTCTCTTTACAATTTCATTCATCTCATCTATTATGCCGTTCACTTCATCAACAGTATACTCGTCTCCGTCCCATATCTTATGAGCAGATACCGCCTGCCACACCAGCATTGCCATTCCACCGACAGCTTTTTTGCCCATTTCCTTTGCCTTTTTTAAAAGCAATGTCTCTTTCGGATTGTATATAATATCAAAAACTGCGTCACATTTTTCAATTACTTCATCTGATACAGGACAAGCGTCAACCTTTGGATACATACCCACAGGGCAGGCGTTGACAAGCAAATCATACTGCTTTTTTGTATCAATTTGAGTATTCAAAACTATATTTATTTCAGCTTCAGACTTAATAGCCTTTATCTCCTTTTCAACCTGAAGTGCAAGCGGCATATCAGATTCCAATACGGCAATATTCAAATTAGCCCCTGCCAGCGCCGACTCAATAGCTATCATTCTTCCTGCTCCGCCGCAGCCGATAAGCAAGACCTCTCCCGATAGCTTTGCGCCCATAGAACGCACCGTCTCTAAAAAGCCGTCGCAGTCGGTGTTGTAGCCTGTTGTTATGCCGTTTTTATTGTCAACGCAGTTTACCGAATTATATCTCTTTGCCGACTCGTCTAGCCTGTCAATTTGATCTATGATCGCTACCTTGTGAGGTATTGTTATATTGTAGCCAGCCATAGAATTAAGCTCGTCTGCGCTTGACTTTAAATCCTGCGGACTTATCTCTTTTATCTCATACTCAAACTCACGGTTTCTAAGCTCAAAAAGCCTTTTGTGAATTGGCGGAGACATTGTATGCTTTAATGTCTCTCCTAAAATACAGTATTTGCGTTCCATTTCTATGTATTAGTCCTTTCGTATGTAATCACAGTTTAATCTCGACAGTTCTTGAAGTAGGAGAATACTCTTTATACCTAACCCCTGCCATATCAAACATTCGTTTAGATGCTATCACTTCATCAGAATCACAATATTTATCCTCCATATAGATGACCTCTTTTATTCCACTTTGAATAATGGCCTTTGCACATTCGTTGCACGGGAAAAGCGACACATATATCCTTGAATTCTTAACCGAACCTGTAGAACTATTTAAAATCGCATTCAACTCTGCGTGGCACACAAACGGGTACTTCGTATCAAGAGCACTCTCGCCCTCTCTTGCCCAAGGCATTTCATCATCATTACAGCCTGTAGGCATTCCGTTATAGCCTACCGAAAGTATCTTGTTTTCATTCGACACTATACACGCTCCCACCTGTGTGTTTGAATCCTTTGAGCGCTGCGCAGAAAATAAGGCTATACCCATAAAATACTCGTCCCACGAAATATAATCGGTTCTTTTCATATTCTTTCACTCCTGTTGCGGCTTTAACTTTTCACAGTCTGAATCTTCATCATCTGAGGTTTCTTCTATCTCAAGACCAAGCTCTTCAAAAAGCCTGTCGAATTCAGCTTCCGATTCTATTTTATCTTTGGTATTAAAAAGTCCCATAACAGCCTTGCTCCTCTATCTATTATTTTTCTTTGCGATCCCCAAGAAAGCCGCACCTATTAAACCTGCGTTATTTCCCAGCTTCGCTATAACTATCTCGGTGTTTTTTGCTGAGTTTCTTGTGTAAACTTCCCTCTCTACAATCTCTTTCATAGGCACAAGCAAAGGGTCTCCTTCGTTGCAGACGCCGCCGCCGATACAAAGTATATCAGGCTGAAAAATGTTGATTGTATTTGTAATTCCTGCCGCAAGGTACTTTATATATTTATCAACGACCTCTTTTGCAGTCTTATCGCCCTTTCTCATAGCCTCAAACGCAAGCCTTGCGCTTACCTTTCCGTACTCCTCAGCCATCTTGTGCATTATGCTGTCGGTGTTTCTGTCCATAGCCTCTTTGGTCATTCTAACAAGACCCGTCGCAGACGAGAAAACCTCGAAACAACCCTTTCTTCCGCAGGTACACTGAGGTCCGTCTACATCTATGACCATATGACCTATTTCTGCTCCTGCATAGTTAAAACCCGAATATATCTTTCCGTCAATAATTATTCCTCCGCCGACGCCCGTTCCAAGAGTTATGCATACTGCGTCTCTAGCGCCTTTTGCAGCACCTGCAATATACTCGCCGTATGCTGCGGCGTTAGCGTCGTTTTCTATATATACAGGCAGATTCAACTTCTGCCTGAACATCTTCTCCATCTCAATATTTTCAAAACCCAGATTGCACGAATACTCTATTACTCCGCTGTCTGAGTTAGCAATTCCCGGAGTTCCTATTCCAACGCTTTCAATATCGTCAATCTCAAGACCTGCTGACTCTATTGCTCCTTTGGTTACAGATACCATATCGTCGCATATCTCCCTCGCAGGACGAGGCAGGTTGGTCTTTGTCTTAGCCTTAGATACTATTTCAAAGCCCTCATTTATTACACCGGCGGCTATATTTGTTCCGCCGAGGTCTATTCCCACATAATACTTCATCTATTTAAGTCTCCCGAATATCTATAATCATACTTATACATAGTGTATAATATCATATTATGCCATTAAAGTCAAATTCAATACGGTTTGATTGTCTTTCATCTTTTCGGTATGTAAACTGTCAGTTTTTTATTATTCTGTATGCAAAAATCTATGACATACTTTGTACCGTGTGATTTTCCGTCCCAAAAAGCAATTACTTTATCGCTGTAGTCCACAATCAGATTATTGCGTATAAGCGGTGCTTTTTTACCGTATTTTTTATACTCAGGCAAAAATTCCGTAAGTATCAGCTTGTTGTGATATGCGTATTCCCTTGCACAGGTGTCAACTCCCTTTGCCCCTCCTGATACGATTTCTGTTGTATTTTCCGGCAGATACCTTTTTAAATTCTTTACCCTTATACTTCTTGAGCCTATTACTGCAACTTTCATTTTAAAGTCTCCTAACACTAAAAATTATATGCAAGCTATGCATAGACTATAATAGTATCACACATAGCCTATAATTGCAAATTTTTTTGTATATCATAATTAATAATAAATAATGAATGGAGTATTAATTATGAATACAATTACAGCGGTAAAAAACAGAATTTTTCAGCTTTGTGATAAGCATAATATTTCAATTAACAAACTGGCTAACATATGTGCTTTGCCTCCGTCATCTGTTAAGAATATTCTATATGGAAAAAGTCAAAATCCAAAGCTGCTTACGATTAAAATGATTTGCGATGGGCTTGGCATAACTCTATCAGAATTTTTCAATACTGATGATTTTAATAATTTAGAGCAAGAAATCAAATAGACAATTTTATAATTTTAACGTGTTCCTTTTAATAAAATTCAAGAGTTATTACAACTCTGTTTTAACTCTAATTATACATATAACTCCATAAAAAGTCTATAATAAATTCAAAATAAAATTATTAAGGAGTTATTTATGAAAAAGGAAAGACATTTTGGATTAAGAATTGATGATGAATTACTAAGAAAATTTCATTATGTGTGTGACTACAACGGTCGCTCAGCTAACGGACAAATTTTATATCTGATTAGAAAATGTGTTAAAGAATTTGAAAATACAGAAGGCGAAATAAAGGTTGAGCTTGAAAACAAATAATATAAGTACAACTTATATAAATTATCAAAAATATATATTTTACTTATACAAGAATATGTGATATACTATAATGTAACAAATAATAAAGGAGATTATTTTATGGGTATGACTATGACTCAGAAGGTGCTTGCCGCACACGCTGGTTTAGACAGCGTAAAGGCAGGAGACCTGATTATGGCTGATCTGGATATGGTGCTCGGAAACGATATCACATCACCAGTTGCCATAAACGAATTTAACAAAGCCGGCTTTGACAGTGTTTTTGACGGAAGCAAAATCTCTATGGTTATGGATCATTTTGCTCCGAACAAGGATATAAAAGCCGCAACTCAGTGCAAGCAGTGCAGAGATTTCTGCGGAGAGCTTGGAGTTAAGAACTTCTTTGACGTTGGAGATATGGGCGTTGAACACGCTATACTTCCCGAAAAAGGACTTGTAGCGCCCGGTGACTTGGTTATCGGCGCTGATTCTCACACTTGTACATACGGCGCATTGGGTGCGTTCTCAACAGGAGTTGGCTCAACAGATATGGCGGCAGGAATGGCAACAGGCAAGGCTTGGTTCAAGGTTCCGCCTGCTTTGAAATTTAATATTACAGGAAAGCTGAACAAGTGGGTTTCGGGCAAGGACGTTATTTTGCACATTATTGGTATGATAGGCGTAGACGGCGCATTGTATAAGTCTATGGAGTTCTCAGGCGAAGGACTAAAAAACCTTACTATGGAAGACAGACTTTGTATGGCTAATATGGCTATTGAAGCAGGTGCAAAAAACGGAATCTTTGCTGTTGACGAGGTTACGCTTGATTTTGTCAAGGATAAGGTTTCAAAGGAATTCAAGGTATATGAGGCTGATGCAGACGCCGAATATGAAAAGGTTTATGATATTGACCTTTCACAAATAAAGCCTACTGTATCATTTCCGCATTTACCCGAAAACGCTAAAACCTTCGACGAGTTCGGCGATATAAAAATCGATCAGGTGGTTATCGGCTCATGTACTAACGGAAGAATCGAAGACCTCCGTGCCGCTGCTGAAATTCTCAAGGGCAAAACGGTTGCAGACGGCGTAAGATGTATAGTAATCCCTGCAACGCAAAAGATTTATCTTCAGGCAATGGAAGAGGGACTTTTGAAAATATTTATCAACGCAAGATGTGCGGTTTCAACACCTACCTGCGGTCCGTGTCTGGGAGGACATATGGGTATTCTTGCAAAAGGTGAAAGAGCCGTTGCTACAACAAACAGAAACTTTGTCGGAAGAATGGGACATCCTGAAAGTGAAGTTTATCTGGCTTCACCTGCTGTTGCGGCTGCATCGGCTGTAACAGGAAAGATATCTCAGCCAACAGAAGTAATGTAGAAAGGTGGTATGAATATGAAAGCACTAGGAAAAGTACACAAATACGGTGACAACGTAGACACAGACGTTATCATACCTGCAAGATACTTAAACACAGCCGATCACAAAGAGTTGGCCTCACACTGTATGGAGGACATAGACATCGACTTTGTAAAGAAGGTCAAGAAGGGCGATATTATGGTAGCGGAAGCCAATTTCGGCTGCGGTTCTTCCCGTGAACACGCACCAATCGCTATTAAAGAAAGCGGCATATCCTGCGTTATCGCAAAGACATTCGCCAGAATTTTCTACCGTAACGCAATCAATATCGGACTTCCTATTATAGAATGTCCCGAAGCCGCTGAAAACATCAGCGACGGCGACGAGGTAGAAATTGATTTTGACAGCGGTATAATTACCAACAAAACTAAGGGTGAAAGCTATCAAGGACAGCCTTTCCCTGAGTTTATAAAAAACATTATAAATAAGAACGGTCTTTTAAATTCACTAAAAGGCTAGTGGAGGTATTATTATGGTTATTTTAACAATCGACAGTATACCAGGAAAAGATATCGAGGCGTTAGGTCTTGTTAAGGGAAGCACAGTTCAGTCTAAGAATATGTTCAAGGATATGGGACAGGGCTTTAAGAGCATGGTCGGCGGAGAGCTTAAAAGCTACACCAAGATGATGAACGAGTCAAGAGAGATCGCTACTCAGAGAATGATCGAAGAAGCTCAAGGTATGGGCGCTGACGCAATTATCGGAGTAAGATTTGCAACTTCATCAGTATTACAGGGTGCATCTGAAATTATGGCTTTCGGCACTGCCGTAAAAATTAAAGATTAATTGAGGAGACTTAAATATGAACAAGAAAATTGCAGTAATAAAGGGTGACGGAATAGGTCCTGAAATTGTCAATGAAGCTGAAAAGGTTTTAAACAAAATCGGTGAAAAGTATGGTCACACATTTGAGTATACAGATGTTTTAATGGGCGGCTGCGCTATCGACGCAACAGGCGTTCCGCTGCCACAGGAAACAATAGATATATGTCTTGCATCTGACAGTGTTCTGCTAGGCGCTGTAGGCGGTCCGAAATGGGATACACTTCCGGGAAATCTCCGTCCTGAGGCAGGACTTCTCGGCATCAGAGGTGCAATGAAGCTGTTTGCAAACATTCGTCCTGCTAAATTAATACCTGCTCTTGCAGGAGCTTGCCCTCTTAAAGACGAGATAACCAAAAACGGTCTTGACCTTGTTATAGTTCGTGAGCTTATCGGCGGAGCATATTTCGGCGAGCGTGACACTCACGTTGACGAAAACGGCATAAAGCACGCAAGCGATTCAATGGCTTATGCCGACTACGAAGTTGAGAGAATCTGCCGTGTGGCATTTGAAATGGCAAGAAAGAGAGGCAAAAAGGTTCACTCAGTGGACAAAGCAAACGTACTTGATTCATCACGTTTGTGGAGAGAGGTTGCACACAAGGTTGCAGAGGAATATCCTGACGTTGAGTTTCAGGACATTTTAGTTGACAACACAGCTATGCAGCTTGTACACAATCCTGCTCAATTTGACGTAATGGTAACCGAGAACCTGTTCGGAGACATTCTCTCGGACGAGGCATCAATGATCACCGGCTCGTTGGGTATGATACCATCGGCGTCACTTGGCGAAGGCTCACTGGGACTTTACGAGCCTATTCACGGTTCTGCGCCTGATATTGCAGGACAAAACAAAGCCAATCCTCTGGCTACAATTCTGTCTGTAGCAATGATGCTCCGATACTCATTTGATATGGGCAAAGAAGCTGACGCTATAGAGAATGCAGTTGACAAGGTTCTGGCAGAAGGATACCGCACAGGCGATATTATGTCTGAGGGTATGAAATGCGTTTCGTGCAGTGAAATGGGAGATTTAGTAGCTGACAGAATATAAATTTTTTAAAACACTAATATAAATAGAAACGGCAAGGACTAATCATTTGTCCCTGCCGTTTTTTTATCCCGCTCTGCTTTTGAATAAACACATCCGCAGTAATCCTGACGATACAGATTATATTTTCTTGAAAGCTCAATAGAACGCTTGTATCCGTTTTTCTTTTTAAAATCGCTTGGAAGCCATTTAACTCCTCCATACTCCCCTGCCAGACGCTCTCCTATTTCATTTAACTTTTCTGCGTTTTTATAGGGGCTTATTGAAAGAGTTGTTGTGAAATATTCAAACCCGTTTTCCTTACCATATTCTATAGCTTTTCGCAGCCTTATTTCATAGCATTTAAAACATCGCTCACCGCCCTCGGGAATATCCTCCATTCCCTTAACCTCATCGTAAAACTCTCTGTCGTTATACTCGGGAATTTCTATATTGATTTCTTTGTCAATCATCTCTGAAACCAGCCTTTTAAGCTCGCTTACTCTGTATTCAAACTCAGACTTCGGACTGATATTCGGATTATAATATAAGAGCGTAATATCAAAATGCTGTGACAGATACTCTAAAACATAGCTGGAGCAAGGCGCACAACAGCTGTGAATTAAAAGTTTCGGATTATTTCCCGAACTTACTCTTATTATATTTTCAAGCTCTTTGCTGTAATTTCTTTTCATTACTTTTCTCCGTAAAACAAATTCAAGTTAAACATTTTATCTCAATAATTATACCTTTATATGTTTTACTTGTCAAACGTAACGGCGCTCAAACCGCCATAATTTATTTGTATTTTTTAGAATGATAATAAGTCCGCTCGCATATATATGTTATGAAAACGACATCGGGGAGTTGGGTATTATGAATTTTTCAGGAGATACAGACCGTTCAATAATACTGGGACAATACATAGTTGATAATAAGTGTACAGTTAGAGCTTGTGCAAAGGCATTCGGGATCAGTAAGAGTACAGTGCACAAGGACGTAAGTGAAAAACTGCAAAAAACAAAACCTCAGCTATACAAAGAGGTAAAGAAAATTCTTGACTTTAACAAAAGCGAAAGGCACATAAGAGGCGGTATGGCTACAAAGCACAAATACGAGGAGCAAAAACTAAAAAGCAATTCACAGTCAAATGAACAAATTTAACATATCCCCGAAGCATCGGGGATTTTTTAATACTAAAACCGCAAGAACTTGTGTCAGATTATCTACTTTCTTGACTTTATTTTGTATCCTATTTATAATTGTATTATCAATTATAGAGGGGTTGGATATGTTACAAAATATAGTTAAGGGTATTATACTTCTAATAGAAATCGTTTTTCTGGTGATTTTTATTCTGCCGTTTTATAAGCACATAAGCAACATTGGAAATGTAGTCGGCTTGGGAATAACGATTTGCTTGATTATTATAACTTTGTTCTGGAGTTACGTTGTAAGGCTTATAATCACGCTATGGCATTGTCTGGGCGGACGTATTCTTCTAATCATTCTTGCAGCTTTAATTTTAGTATCGGTGATTTGGTGCATTTATATTTCAATCAGAATGGTTTCGGCTTATAAAAACTACCCAGATAAGGAAACGACCGTTGTCGTTCTCGGGTGCAAAGTAAACAGAGACCACCCCAGCAAAATGCTCCGCCACAGGCTGGAAGCGGCTTACGATTATCTATCAAAAAATAAAAACATAAAGTGCATAGTTTCAGGAGGTCAGGGAACTGATGAGAAAATGACTGAAGCCGAGTGTATGTACAACTATCTTGTCAATTTAGGAATATCGCCCGACAGAGTTATAAAAGAAAGCAAAGCGACAAGCACATATGAAAATATAAAGTATTCATATGAAATAATAGAACAAATGAATCTTCCAAAAGACATAACTATAGTCACAGACGGTTTTCACGAATATCGGGCATCAATAATCGCAAAAAAACAAGGCATAAATGCGTATTCGGTTTATGCAAAGACTACCAAAATAGATTTGCCCTATTACTGGCTCAGAGAATGGATGGGACTTTTTCAGGAAATATACCTAAAGTAGTAGGAGTGCCAGCGTGACGCTGGTTGCTCTGCTGCCTATTATAAATTTGAAAAATGTTCAAGCTGGTGCAACGGCAGGCTTATCAATTGATAATTGACAATGGACAATGGATAATTGTCAGAAGCACGACAAAAGCGTTCGGAAAAATTCCGAACGCTTGTATTACTTCTTGCAATTATCCATTATCAATTGTTTAGCCCGCCGTTTATCAAGTTACAACATTTATCAAACTACCCAAAGGAGGCACTGGATGCAACGTCACCGTTGCCGGTTCGCCGCTATTTTGTCTTTTTCTTAACAACCTTTGACCACTTACCATAATACTTCCTGCCGTTTGCCAGCTTGTATGCTCGCACCTTTACAAAGTATTTCTTCTGTGGTTTAAGGTTTTTGATTGTTACCTTGTTCTTTTTAACTGTAACCTTCTTTTTGCCCTTTGTAAACTTGCTGTTCGTTGCGGCTTTGACCTCATACCCTGTCGCTCCGCTTACCTTTTTCCATGATATGCTCATCTTCTTTTTCTTATTTACTTTTATCCTTACATTTTTCACCTTTGCCGGTTTAGTAACTTTTTTGGCAGTATTATTAGAAACTTTCTTTGCTGTAGGAGGGTACTCTCCTACATGATCCTTAATATCCGCCTTAGCTGTTTTATATGTTTCGCCTAAAACCTCAATGCAGTCAATTATAAAATATCCGCTTTTAACTGTTATTTTAATAGTGTGCTGTTCATTTGAAAGACCGTTTATATAATACAGACTCTGACGCTGAAGTATCCCCGTAGTCAGAGCTATGTTTTCTCCCAAAGATACTCCGTCTAGCTCAATATCAGCTGTGCTTTCAGTTCTGGTTCCGCCCAAAACGAAGTTTACTCCTGTTCCGTTAAAGGTATACTCAAGAGAAGCATTTTTCTCACTTGTCGAAGCGCTTGTTCTGTTATATAGTCTGAAAGAATCTCCAACCTTTAACGTCCAGTTACCGCTGTATTTAACAGAACTGTCAAGCGGATCTATTCTTTCAACAAACGAGACCGCACCTGCTTCTGTAATACTTTCAGAGGCTTTTTCAATTCTCAAATTGTCAAACTCCGATAAATAATAACTGCTATACAGTCCTGCTCTGCCAGAAAGATAAGGATTTTGTTTATCGGTATAGCCGAATATTGCAGTATTATTTACATAGAACACTACCTCATTACCAACAGCGCTCACTTTTAGGTTATACCATTTATTTGCGTCAAATCCCCTTACTGTTCCCTCACTTAAAACCGTATTTGCCTTCAGGCATTGATATTTTCCGCTTTGCGCTAAAGATATCCAATAGCCCGACTTATTAGATGTTGAAACAATGTTACAGGTTCCCACAGACCTCAAACCTACTCCGGCGAAGTTATAGTCTGATGCCTGCTGCCTAGTATCAAGCTTTACATCAGCAGAAACGCTGTAATCTGCCCATTCGGTATCGCCTAAAGTAGTAGTCGGAGATGAACTGCCTCCCCAAGTATATGGAGTATTACTGCTATCTATCTTTTGTTTAAGAACCTTTGAACCATCTGATTTTTTGACAACCTCAAATGCTCCGCCTGCATCACAGGTATACAAAGGCGTTCCGCCTCTTTCTTCTATAAACTCGTCCGAATAGTTAAAATCATCTGTATACGGAAGTGAAAGATTTGCATCGGTTTCGTTTTTCTGATACGAAGATTTCTCCTCGTCAGCATATCCCTTCTGACCTGTAGTAGTAGTTAATGTTACAATAGAATACGGCTCGACTGTATATGTAAAGTTACCATTTTCGGGAGTTATAGTTTCAGAATTTTTAAGCCAATTTGCATCATAAGCCTGACCTGCATCAGGACCCTTTGTGACCCAAGCCGTCAAAGGTGAATCAGACTTATTAAGATTGCTTACCGAAACATTATAAGTTCTTTCATTAGATGTATCATTTACAAATACCATTGTGTAATCCCCTGTTTCCGGGTCGGCTAAGGTGATATAATTGTTGGTAGTACCTCCTATTCCGTGACCGTCTCCGTCAGGCGTTCCGTCACCATAGCAAGCGCCGTCAACATATTTCATATTATCAGTCTGGAACCTTGTAAAATGCTCCATAATATAAGTTCCAACCTGAACCTCATAGTGTCCGCTCCACGGCGTATCAGCCAAAATAAGCTGCTTTGGAACATACTGCGCTCCTGTATAATATGCGGCAACTGCCGGCTGGAATTCATACATTGTCATTCCGCCGCCCGTCGAACCGCTCTGGGCATACATATTAAGAACACGAACCGCAATTTCAAGAGGTCCGTTTACACCTGTCAAGCCTTTTCCTTTTGCAACACTGTCAAGCTCCTTTCCAGAAGCATTTGTTGCGTTTACAGCATACTTAGGATCTATTGTTACCGATGAACCCTCAGAGTACCAAATCTCTTTGCCGAACTCCTTCTTTAGCTTCAGAGCGTTTTCACTTGACCATGTAGAATAGTGAAATCCAAGAACATCAACAGCGTCTCTTAACTCTTTATTGTTCATCATCTCGTCTGCGATTTTGTAATGTCCGACTTCATCTGACGCAACTAACTTGATTTGACTGTAATCATACTTCGCTCCGGATTCTTTTGCTTCAGAATCAAGATGCTTTCTTAGATACTTTATCCATTCAACGTCAATGTCACCTGTTTCGTTTCTGTCAGGACTTATATAATCAAACTTCAATCCGTACTCATCATAAGCGGCGTCTAACGTGTTTTTATACCACTTAAATCTCTTTGACATATTTTCTTCATTTGTTACACCGTTTGACCCTGTCCACTTTGGAGAACCCCAGCGAAGCATATCTATAGAAATATCAGGGTTGATTGTTTTTGCGTCTGCACACATATGAAAGCCTGCTCCCCTGTTTACATTAGCAACTTCGTTTTCATCTCGCATAGTAGCAGGTTCTGTTCCCGAGCTTGAATCGCAGTCAGAGCCAAGCTCGATCTTTATATGAGAAAGTCCTATACCCGTTTCCTTATTGAACAGATAGTTCATTATCTCCCAATAAGCGTCAGGGTTCTTTTCTTTATAATCCATAAGAAGCCTTGAAGAATTGTTAGCAGATACTGCTCCAAGTCTAAGCGAATCCTTTGTTATTTTGTTACCGTCAACGCTGATTGAAAAAGCGCCTTCAGCATTAGCCTTAATATTTTCTTTAGCCATAGGCATAACCCCCATTATAGAAAAAGTTAACACAATCGATGTAATAACGGCAATTAGTCTTGAATTTTTTAACATTGATAGGCACCTCCTAATAATTTAGTATTATTATATCATTTATTATTAGCAAAAAGTATAACGGAATTGCTTTATTTTACATATTTTTTGCTTTTTGAAAAAAGCTGTTTTCTAAACTTATTCGGTGAGATATTATATTGTTCACCAAACTTTTTTATCATATAGCTTGTACTCGTAAATCCGCATTTTTCAGCAACTTCTGAAACTGAAAAGTCAGGTTCGTGTAACAAATTATATGCCTTTGAAAGACGTGTAAAAGTCAAAAATTGTCTCGGCGACATACCTGTCTGTTCTTTAAATATGTGACTTAAATAAAACTTACTAACAAAATACTTGTCGGCAATATCTGAAATAAAAATTTGCGACCCGCAATTTTCTTGTATGTATCTCTGAATATCATCTACCAATTTATTAGGCTTTACAATATTATGATTGTTCGTAAGTCCTGTATATCTAAACAACTTTGCAAGAAACTGTGTTACCACAGAGATAATAATATCATCTGATAAAAAATCAGTTGAATATATTTCTTTTTTTATAATGTCTAAATATCCACGACATTCCAAATCGTCTTTAATAATTATCGGTTCATTTATAGCACTTCCAATTAAAATATTATAAATATAATCAGAATAGTATTTTTTTGAATAAGTCCACGGATTAAGAAAAGCTAATGTACGTTTATAACACGTTGTATCAATAATTGATATAGTATGATTCAACCCACTGGGAATTAAATAAAGCATATCATCTTTTAATTCATATTTTTTACCATCACAAATCAAATTTATATTGCCTTTATGTAAATACATTATCTCACAAGATGTATGTTTATGTTCGGGAAAAAGAGTAATATTATCATAAAAGCTAATATGCTCAATGCAATTCATACATATCACTGACCTTAATAATCTAAGAATTTATTTTACTAGTTTATATAAATATTTTATCATATATAGTAAAGCAAAACAAGCAATAATTTTAAAATGCTCAGTATGAAAATTATTGGTATAAAATCTATCCATATGAAAACAATAAAACTATGAAAATAAAAAACAAACTTAAAAATTTAAAATACAGCAAAGTTTACTTTTATATTGTAGGCGGTATAACAGGAATTGCAAACGGACTTTTCGGTTCAGGAGGAGGAATGTTAAGCGTTCCGCTTTTGGAGAATACAGGTCTTGAAGCAAAAAAAGCACACGCTTCTTCAATAGCTATTACGCTTCCGCTGTCGTTAATAAGCACTGTTATTTATTCACTCAAAGGACACATAAACTATTCGCTCTCACTAAAATTTATACCTTTAGGTATTCTGGGAGCTATTGCAGGAAGCTGGCTTTTAAAAAGGATATCTAACAAGATATTGAAAAAAATATTCGGAATTATTCTTATAATTTCGGGAATCAGGATGCTGATGCTATGAGTATTTTTGTAATTGTCGTTGTTTCTTTTCTTACAGGATTTGTTGCGTCCTTAGGTCTGGGAGGCGGAATGGTGCTTATAATTTACCTTACGATATTTTCAGGTATGGCACAGCTTGAAGCACAGGGAATAAACCTCATTTTCTTTATTCCTATTGCCTTGATTTCAATAATCCTGCACACAAAATCCAAGCTAATTATCTGGAAAAAAATACTCCCGTCAATCATAACAGGAGCAATATTTGCACTTCTATTCAGTTTTATTGCAAGTATGCTTGGTTCTGAAATCCTATCGAAAATATTTTCAATCTTCATAATAATAATTGGCATAAAAGAGCTTATTAAAAAATCAGATAAACAAAACATAGCAGAGCACAAATAAATGCTCTGCTATTTATTTTCGCTTTCTTTTTTCTTTCTTCTAAAATCAAGGTAGCTTTCAAGAATAATAGTCGCCGCTACCTGGTCAATTACCTCTTTTCTCTTTTTACCCCTTGTGTTAGTCTCATTGAGAAAATTATGTGCGGAAACTGTAGTCGAACGTTCGTCCCACATATTTACCGGAACATCTACAAACTCATTCAAGGCATCGGCAAACCTCCTGCATTTTTCTGCTCTGGGTCCATAGCTTCCGTTCATATTAAGCGGAAGCCCCACTATTATCTCTCCGACCTCGTATTCCCTTGACATATGAGCGACCTTTCTGATAAGCACATTGAAATTGCGTTCCTCAATAGTTCCTATCGGCGAAGCTAAAAACTCCGTTCTGTCGCAAACAGCAAGACCTGTTCTTGCATCTCCGTAATCTACTGCCATTATTTTCATAATTCTTCTCCTATTGTTTAAACCTTTATACGGCTTAAAGTCTCGCCGATTTTTTCATTTATAACCAAATCTGCACTGCTGTCCATATCCGTTTTATCACGGTTTATCAATACAAGATACTTGCCTCTGAAATACCTCACCAAAGACGCCGCAGGGTAAACTACCAAAGACGTACCTCCTATAATAAGCATATCAGACCGTTCGATATGTTCTATTGCGCCTATGACAGTGTTATTGTCAAGCCCCTCCTCATACAAAACTACATCAGGCTTAACTCTACCTCCGCATTCATCGCATACGGGAATATCCGCACTGTTTTTCATATAGAGAGCGTCAAAAAACTTATGGCACTGCTCACAGTAGTTTCTGTGAACCGAACCGTGAAGTTCGTAAACTTTTTTGCTCCCTGCCGCCTGATGAAGACCATCTATGTTCTGGGTTATAACGCAGGACAGCTTACCCTTAATCTCCATCTCGGCTAATTTTTTATGCGCTTGGTTAGGTTTTATATCAAGAGCTAGCATTTTATCCTTGTAAAACTTGAAAAACTCCTTCGGCTTGTTTACATAAAAGGTGTGCGAAAGCATTTGCTCAGGCGGATAATCGTACTTCTGATTATACAATCCGTCAACACTTCTGAAATCGGGTATGCCACTTTCGGTCGACACGCCTGCTCCGCCGAAGAAAACTATTGATCTGCTTTCATCTATCATTTTTTGCAGAAGCTTTATCTTATCTGAAATACTGCTTTCCATTATCCTATCCCCTTACCTAACTACTATTTATGTATCATAATTATGATTTATAACAGCCTTCTATTTCCTTTAATCTTTTCTTAGCCGCATTAACTATCCTCTCTGGACCTATAACCCTTGCGTTAGTCCCAAACGTAAACAGCCAGCCCCAAAAGGTAGGACTTATCTCAACATCGACCTCTATACTGAACCTGTCATTGTCTTTCTTGTTGATAAGAACATTGCTGCCAAACCTGTCGATAACAACATTGATAAGCGAATTGTCAAACTCTATCTCTACCTTTTCTCTGTCTCCTCCGTACATATCGTATGTAGCCTTCAGACTTTTTACGATCTCGTTTTCGTCAACTGTCAGAGAACGTCTTTTGTCCTCGCATAAGCTAACGTCTGATATCCTGTCAACTCTGTATCTGCAAAGCTTTTCGTGCTTGTTGCAGTAGCATATGAGATAGTATTTATCGTTTTCCCATATAAGCTGATAAGGCGAGACGCTGTAAAGCTCTCCTCCGTGCCTGAACTGCGCCTTTTTGTCTATGCTGTACTCATAGTATTTAAACTCTATCTGGTAATTTGAAAATATCGCTTCGTGAATTATATTTATATTGTAATATATTCTCTCATTGAAGGTCTTTGTACGGTTGGCAACATACACGTTTCTCCTTAAACCCTTAGCCTTATACTTAGAAGTTAACGTCTGAAGCTTGCCGATAAGCTCGTCAGACTTCTTTTTCGTAAGAAAAATTGATGAGGCAACTGCGTCTGCCAATACATAAAGTTCCTCGTCCTGAAAGGTTCTTGAACCTACATAGTATGCGTTTGCGTGCCCTATTTTATCTGCCAGTATATCCAGACCGCTTTCCTGAAGCGAAGTTATATCATCATAAATAGTTTTTCGCTCAGCCTTTATGCCATATGCCTCAAGCTTTGATATAAGCTCCTTTCCCGTCAGAGAATGTGTCTCGTCCGTTTCATTAAGCAGGATCTTCTGCAAAATCAAAAGCTTTAACTTCTGTCTAGAAAAGCCTCCATTTGATATAAGATTATAATTCTTTTCCATAGATACTACTTCTCTTTTCAATTCTTGTATTTAGCTTTTTGTAATATCTCCATTCTTTTCTCTCTTTAAATCAGATACCCTGACCTTTGTTCCGTCAGGACGCAAAAGCTCGGTATGCTCAAGCTGCTGAGTAAGATTTCTCACATACCCACGACGGTACTCGTCTCTAAGTCTCTTTTGCTCGTCTAATTCTTCCTGCGTCAGCTTTCTCTGCTTTGAAAGCCTGTAAAGCTGTGATATTCTGTCGAGTTTTTCCTTTTGCATTAAGACTTAATCCCTTCATAATTTTATAAATAATTCTATTTATTTTAGCACATTTTTCAGTAAAAATCAACTGCTACATTTGCAATTGTCCAAAAAATTTCCCCAAAGCTGTAAAATTAGAATTTTTTTAAAAAAAGTGTTGACAAATAATAGTTTTAGATTTATCATAAATATTGTAAAAGAACATTTGTTCTATTTGCATAAATTACACCCGGAATGACAATTTAGAAAGGACAGAAAAGTATGAAAAATCTATTCAGAGCTTATATCAAAACAGCCGACGCTTTAAAAAAGCAAAATGAATATCTAAAGAAAAAAATCAAAAAAACAACTGATGTAAACGAAAAAAAGGCGCTAATAAAGCGTTCTGAAACGCTCTATTCGGAGTATCTTGACGTTCTATACAGTGCAAAAATGATTGAAAATTATTTCAAGCCAAAGACAAATGTTAGTATATCTCGTAAAAATGACATAGCATAAGCTGCTCATAGCAAGAAAGGAAATTTACAATATTAATGAAAAAGTACACAAATAAAAGGGTGCCTATTGAATTTCTTTATTGTGAGAAAAAAGTAAGAACCGGAAAATATGCCTCAACATCGAACAAAGAGATAATTAAATTTCTGCGCGAGATAATTAACGATGATTTGACAAAAACACAGAAACAATATATCATTATGTATTATATGAACAATATGAAAATTCACGAGATCGCTCAGGAATTCGGGGTAAATAAATCCACAGTATCAAGAACTATCAAGCGTGCTAAAAACCGAATTTACGAGCGGTTGAAATACACCAATTTCAGGAGCTTTATTGATGATGAAGACGCCGATATATGACTTTTTAAATAAATACAAAAGCGAAAACAATATCAGGTTTCATATGCCAGGTCATAAAGGCAGGGGTCCAAACGAACTGAAGGCTGTTTCGCCGTATGATATAACTGAAATATCAGGCGCTGACTTTCTTTTTGACACTTCAAGTAACGGTATAATAAGCGAAAGTGAGAAAAACGCTTCACAGCTTTTTAATTCGGCTCTTACCCTATACTCAACAGAAGGTTCTACACTCGCAATTAAAACAATGCTTTATCTTGCTGTAAGGGGTAAAAAGAGAAAAATTCTTGCTGCGAGAAATGTGCATAAATCTTTTATTAACGCCTGCGCTTTGATTGATATTGATGTCGACTGGATTTATACTGGTATGGCTCTTAATTCTGTATGTACTATAAATCTTACATCAATTGACTTAGAGAAGGCTTTATCTGCTTATAAAAAGGGTGAGTTTCCAAGCGCTGTATACATTACCACCCCAGACTATCTGGGAAATATGCTTGATGTGAAAAGTCTGTCTGATGTATGTAAAAAATATGATATTTCTCTGCTTGTTGATAACGCTCATGGGGCGTATCTAAACTTTTTGACAGAGAATTTACACCCTTTATCGCTCGGGGCAGATATGTGCTGTGATTCAGCACATAAAACGCTTCCCTGCCTTACGGGAGGGGCTTATCTGCATATATCAAACAACGCAAGAGATGAATTCAAAAACAGAGCAGTGGTCAAAGATGCAATGCAAATTTTTGCAACTACTTCCCCGTCATACTTGATCTTAGAATCTCTCGATTTGTGCAACAGACTTTTAAGCGATAACAAATATATCGACCGACTTAATAAACTTTGCAAAAGAGTTAAAAAGCTAAAGGCTGAGATAAAATCAATAGGTTATGACGTAATTGATAAACCTGATACAGAGCCGTTAAAGCTGGTTTTACTTACAAAGGAACTGGGCATTAACGGCAAAGAATTGCTTTGTTTACTTGAAAAGCATAATATTTTCTGTGAATATGCAGATGAATCAGCTGTAGTATTAATGATTTCGCCGGAAAACAACGAAGATGATTTTAATGCTCTTTTATACGCGCTGAAAGATATTAAAAAGACAGAATTAAATAAATCTCCTTATTGTTTTTCTGATAAAGAAAATATTACTATTCAGCCGGCAGAAAAGAGAATATCAATCAGGGACGCTTTATTCAGAAAATCAGAAACGGTCCCCATTGACAAAGCGCTGGGAAGAATATGTGCTTCTTCTGTATCAATTTGCCCGCCCTGTATTCCATTGGTAATCAGCGGAGAGGTTTTTGATAGAAACGCTATAAATTTGCTCAAAAGGTATAGCATTTTTTATGTTAATGTGGTACAATGAAAAGAAGCAAGAAGCAAGAAGCAAGAAGCAAGAAGCAAGAAGCAAGAAGCAAGAAAGCAAGAAGCAAGAAGCAAGATGCAAGATGCAAGATGCAAGAGATAAGAGGTAAGATGCCTTGTCTCTTACTTATTAAAACCGAATTTATGTAAAGGTTATTCTTATGGAGAGTTTTTCATTTTATGAAAATAATATATTAAAGAACACTATAAGCTCAATGATCGTTAAAAACAGGGTCGTAAATTCATTTTTGATTTACGGCGAAAAGGGGTTGGGCAAAAAAACTGCCGCTGATTATATTTCGGCTGCGTTTCTTTGTGAAAAAGGCAACGGTGTTCCCTGCGGAGAATGTAAATCATGCAGAATGATCTTACACAAAACTCATCCCGATGTTATCTATGCCTTACCAAGCGGCAAAAGCGGGAACTATAAAATAGACACTCTGCGTGAGATAGTTGAAAACGCTCCGATAATGCCGAATGAGGGTAAATACAAAATATATATTATTGCGGATATGGACAACACTCTTGTTCCTGCACAGAATGCACTTCTTAAGCTTATTGAAGAACCGCCCGACCACTGCGTAATTATACTGACGGCTCAGTCGCGCTCAGCTCTATTGCCTACCATTATTTCAAGAGTGGTGTCGCTTTCGGTACATGAGGTAAGCAGCGGCTCTTGTGAAAAAGCACTTGCACAATACGGTTACAAATCTGAGGATATAAAGAAAGCCATTGAAATTTTGGGTGGTAATATCGGGAAGTGCAAAAGCTACTTAGATGGAGAAAGCATAGTCGACGCTGTAACAATAACCAAAAACATAACGGATTCCATAATTTCTGCTGACGAGTATCTAATGCTTAAAGAGTTCAGCGAGCTTATCGGAGACAAGCCTATGACCTTGCTTGTTTTGAATCTTTTATGCGAGGTTATTAGAGACGCAATGTCAGCTAACGCAGGCTGTGATGAAAAAATACTTATAGGCACATATAAAAACGGCGCAGTAAAACTAGCAAAACATATATCAAAAGCTAAGGCAAGAAAAATATATCTTGTTATAACCAAATATATCGAAAGAATAAATTCAAACGGAAATCTAAGCCTTGCGATAAACTCATTATGCTCGGAAATCAAAGAAATTATGTAAGGCTTTAAAGTTTGGAATTCAAATAACGGAGGAATAAAATGGCTGAAATAATAGGCGTTCGCTTTAAGCGCGTAGGAAAAGTATATTACTTTTGCCCTAAAGGAGCTAACATAGAGGTTGGAAAAAAGGTGATCGTTGAAACATCAAGAGGGGTTGAATGCGGAGAGGTCGTTTTAGGCAATCGTGAGATAAAAGAAGGAGAGCTTAACGTACCTCTTAAAGATATAATACGTGTTGCAACAGAAAAGGACCTCGATAAAATAGAGCAAAACAAAAAGAATGAAGATGAAGCTTTTAAAATCTGCGAAGAAAAAATTGCAAAGCACGGGCTAAATATGAAGCTCGTTGACGTTGAATGTACATTTGACAATAACAAGCTGCTATTCTATTTTACATCTGAAACAAGAGTTGATTTCAGAGAGCTTGTAAAAGACCTGGCTTCAGTCTTCAGAACAAGGATCGAACTAAGACAAATAGGCGTTCGAGACGAGGCTAAAATGCTGGGAGGACTAGGAATTTGCGGCAGACCGTTTTGCTGTAAATCGTTTCTAGGAGATTTTCAGCCGGTATCAATAAAAATGGCAAAGGATCAGAGCCTGTCGCTAAATCCTTCTAAAATTTCAGGAACCTGCGGAAGGCTTATGTGCTGTTTAAAATATGAGCAGGAAGGCTATGAGGAGCTTATTAAAGGGCTTCCCAAAATAGGTGCATTTGTAGAAACTCCCGACGGTGAAGGAAATGTTGTTGACATTAATACTCTAACAGGAAAAATTAGAGTGAAAAATTCGGATACAGAAGCTGTGAATACTTATATGAAAGATAATATAAAGGTTATCAAAGACGGAAACAACAAAGAAGACAACGAAGAACTAAATGAGCTTAAAGAGCTTGAGGACAAATAAATTTATAAACAAAAGCGTTCGGAATTTTTCCGAACGCCTTGTTTTTTACATCTATGTACGACCCGCCGTTTATCAAACTTTCACATTAAACAAACTACCCAAAGGCGGCACTGGATGCAACGTCACCGTTGCCGGTTCGCCAGTCTTGCTTCTTGCCTCTAATTTTCTTGCTTCTAGTCGCCCAAAGGCGGACTTGGATTTAACATAATCGTTACGGCATTATCGGTTCAAACCTGATTCTTATTTTAGGGAGCTTTTCTATTGTCGTGTAAGAATTAATGAGACCGTCCTCAATAGATAAATCATTTTCACCGCTTGCAGGCGGAGCAAAGATTTTGAGCGTCAAATCGCACGGCTTATCCAATGGCTTTTCATAAAAAGCACTCATCATATCTATAGTCTTAGCCTTAGGAGACTTGTAAAACCACTTTCCGTTTATCTCAAACATCAAATTGGAATTATCATCGTCATCAAACACAAGCTCGCAGAAATGCGGATTCTTTTCAAAATGAAGAGGTATTGCAATTCCGTCTGCGTCCTCAGAGCCTCCCCAGCGTAAAGTGCAAGGAAGTGAAAGCTCATTGCCCTGAACCATTTCAGGATAGAAATAATCATCGTGTATGATTTCCTTGTAAGTCTGCATACAAGGCTGTTCAATGCCTACATCTACATTGTTAGGGTCCTCTATCTCCAATCCTAAACGTCCTCTGTCACGGAATTGATAGAAGGTAAATCCGCTGAACCACGTAGCATTTTCTCTTTTGAGCCTGTCGCAGAACTCCTTGATCATTGTTGCCTGATCGTAAGGTCCGGTAACGTCTCCGTCGGCATTAAATTCACTCATAACCATTGGCTTTTCAACACCGTCGTTTAAGTATTTGAACCTCTCAAATGACATTTTAGTAAGGTCATATGTAGCGTCAACAGTGTCTCTCTTGTGGGTATTTCCGCCCTTTTCGGCAACGTCATAAGGCCAGCCCCAGTGAAGCGCCATATATTTGTCCACAGACCATATATCGGTTTCCTTAACAGCCTGCTTGAACTCAGCCTCTTTTTCCATTTCCTCCTTGTTAGGGTCCTCTATTCCGCCTATACAGAGAATAGTCTGAACATTCGGAGCGTGCTCTTTCAAAATCCTGTTAAATCTGCAATAGAAATCGGCAACCTCCTGATATGTGCATCTCTTGTTAAAGCTGAACCAGTTTCCAGTAGCCTCGTGATTTATCCTCAAAAACATTCTTCCAAACGGCTTTAAATCCTCAGCTATTGCAATCAGATGCTCGTCTGTAACATTAGGGTCTATTGTAAGCGTCAATGTTACGTCCTGACCATGGCGGCGAACATCTCTCATACAAGTGAATGGCTCGTCGTCGGTTGTTCCGCCCAGACCGCCCTTGTATGTAAAATAATCGTCATACGGATAGTCCCATTGGAATGAAACATCAGCGTCCTTCATAACCTCTGAAATTCTGCCCGGCCACTCCTTGTCAAACGGATAATAGCAGTACATCAAACTGATGCTTCTGTGCGGTCTGCCGAGCCTGTTTAGAATATAATCCTGATTTACATACTCTCCTCTTTCAGAGCCGTCTCCCAAATCGACAGCGCATTTTGCCTTTCCCATATGGATTGAATAGATTTTGATTTCGTCCATTAGATTACCTCCGATTTTTAATATAAATAACATTATTTATTCTGTCAATAATGTTAGCAATTTCTTTAAATACCTTGTCGCTCTGATCCGTTTCAGGATATTGATTTGTAAAAATGCAAAGCACAAACGGCGATTCAGCATAAACTATAGCGCAGTCGTGATACTGCCTTTCTGTCCAGTCAGAACCGTATTTCTGAGACACCTTATATTTATGGTCAAGAGCCTTGCCTATCTGCCTGTTTACATCGGTGTCAGTCATAAGCGTGGTAAGCCACTCGCCTCTGTCGGTCTGCTCACCGTATTTATAGATTTCCTTGTAGCATTTGAGCATATCAGCACTTGTGCAATATGTAAAGATCCATGAGTCACCAAGCGAATAATTTGCACCTATAGAATACAAATCGCTGTTAAATTGTTTGTATCCGAAGTGCTTTACAAGATTGTAATAAGCAGTGTTATCACTTCGCTGAATAGTGTATTTTATAAGTTTTCTTGCGGTAAATTCTGTACCCATTTTTGCCTGCGCGGCAAGACCGTTGTCACCCGACCAATTAACGGTTTTAGTAACTTTTTCATTAAGGTCTATTCCCGACTTTAACAAAGACGCAACAAAAGGCGTTTTTATTGTACTGCAAGTTGCAAATCTGCTTGTATCATTATAGCTTATTGACGCTCCTGTATCCATATTCTCATAGCTAAACGCCATATTAAAATCAGCATTTGTAATGACATTTTGCAGCTCGTCTAAATAATTATAAAAATCCTGAATACTCGTGACCTTTTCAAAGCTCTGCATTTTAAATCTGTAACCGCTTAAGTTATTTATATCAACGCTTGTCGGATTAAATTCTCTTGTTCCTGTTGTTGTAGTGGTAGTAGTAGTTTTAGTTTTCTTTATTTTTTTTGTTTCACTTGTTTTCTTATTATTACGAGCAGCAGTCTCCGCTTCTGATGAAACAGAAGTATTTTGTGATTTATTATCGTCTTGTTTTTTATCGCACCCAAATAATGTAATGCTCATTAAAAACACAAGAAAAAAACACAACAATCGGAATTTCATTAAACCTTATCCTCGCTTCTATTAAAATATATCCCTTAAGTCCCTTAACGTATTACAACTGACGAGCATATTCCTGCTCCAAAATTCCTGCTTTTTATAATTACGGTTATCTCATTTTCACCGCTGAAGCCCCTTAAATCAGCGTCTAGCTGACAGGGCCATTCGTTATCACACTCTGCCAATTTTATACCGTGTATATAAACCTCGCATATTCCCCATATGCCGTTAAAATGCAAAACTGGTTTCTTTCCATTTATCTCAGACGGTATAATCACCTTCGCTCTGTAAAGAGCATATTTTCCCTCATTGTTTGAAAACTTCTCCTGAGCGCCGTTTTCAACGCTTACAGGCTCAAGCGAGTTCATATCTGAAACAGCAAACACAACTTCTGGGTCGGGCCTTTCATCCAAAAGCTCAGCCGACATTTTCCAACCGCTTACATAAAGCTCTTTAATACTTTCAACATAAGGAGTACCCTTTCGTTCAAAAACAGTTATGTCGTCGCAAACAACATTCATTATATCAGCAGACGCTTTCAATGTCAAGGATTTTTCACCCTCATTTAGCCTTACAATTGCCTGGCAGCATCCGTTGAACAGCGACCGTTTATTCGACATAAATTCCTCGTGACAGTTGGGGTTTCCGTTTGCCATTCCTAGAATTGTTCCGCCCTCCGCTGAAAACTCTATTTCAAAATTTGCGTCGGGAACAAACTCACCGTTTTTATCAACTGCAAATATATCTACCGATATTGCATCGCTTCCATCGTTATACATATAATTTCGGTATGGCTTTATAAGCAAGTCGCTAGCTTCTCCCGATGTGTTCTTAACATCAACAGCCGCGACCTTATTGCCGTTATAACCTACAAGTTTTAATTCACCGCTTTCAAACGGAACATTCCAAATAGCCTGTTTTAGCTTATCAATAGGCTTTTTGCCCTTTGACTTGCCATTCACAAAAAGCTCTGCCTCTTCACAGTTTGTCATTGACATAACCTTGATAATACTTCCCTCTTTGCCCTGCCAGTTCCAATGCGGAGCAACATGACATACAGGCTTATCTGAGAATATTGCTTTAGCGAGATAATAAGCGTCCTTAGGAAAACCGCAGGTATCCATCATACCGAAAAAGCTGGAAACAGACGGCCATTCATACGGCGTTGGCTCTCCTAAATAGTCAAACCCCGTCCACATAAAAGCACCGCTTACAAAATCACGGTTAAGCACATATTCCCACGTTTCACGAATAGTGTTTCCCCAATCTGACGCCTCCTCGTCAAAGCTTGAAATCATATGAGCCTCGTCATCGGTTTTGTAGCAGCCTCTTACAGAAAATGCAGAAGTCGTTTCACTTCCCACAATAGGGATTGCAGGGTACTTTTCGTGGAAAGTATCATAACTTTGCGGCTGATAGTTCACTCCGCAGACGTCAAAAACACTTCCCGCGCCGTTGTTTTCCAAAATTCCTCCATGCATTGCTCCCGTAACATATCTTGTATCGTCCAGCTTTTTTATCTCAGTTTTCATACGCTCGGTCATTTTTCTGCCCTCAAGAGCAGACTGCAAAAACTCCTCATTGCAGACCGAATACATTATTACCGAAGGATGATTTCTGTCTCGGCGCACCATTGTTCTTAAATTCTCAAGGTTTTCTTCGCTTGTCTCAAAAACTCGGTTTTCGTCCATAACCAACATTCCCAGCCTGTCGCAAGCGTCAAGAAGCTCGCTTGACGGCATACCGTGTGCGCATCTGTATGCGTTAGAACCCATTTCTTTAAGCCTTTTTATACGATACTCGTTTATGCTGTCGGGTACTGCAACTCCTATTCCGCCGTGATCCTGATGATTGCAGGTCCCGAACAGCTTTAACGGCTTATCATTTAGGAAAAATCCTCTATCTGCATCAAACTTTATCGTTCTAAAGCCGAACACTGTTTCACATTCATCAACCTGTTCGCCGTTTATGTAAACTATAGACACTGCCTTATACAAATTAGGAGAATCAACTTCCCAGAGCTTTGGTTCTTTGACAGATATATTTTGCAAAAATTCTCTCTTGGAATACTCATACACTGTCATATCCGTTGTTCCGGCAGCAACAGCACCGCCTATTATCTTAAGTTCGCTGTCAAGCTCGTATATCTTTGTTTCAAGTGAGACTACCTCATTATTGTAAAAGCCGTTATTTATAACAGTTTCTATTTCAATATTCCAATTAGTATCAGACAGCTTTTTAGGATTTACAAACACGCCGTATTTATCAATATTTACCTTATTCTTTACATTAAGCCAAACATGGCGGTAAATTCCTGCGCCCTCATACCACCAACCTTCCCACTCGTCTGCATCGACAAAAACGGCAAGAATATTAGGCGCACCGCCTAAAATAGCCCTATCGGTTATATCCACACTGAACGGCACATATCCTGTGAAGCTTCTTTTTAAAATTGAGCCGTTAAAATATACTACTGCGTTCTTTTCAATGCCGTCAAAATCAATGGTAATCTGCTTACCCTCATAATCAGAATCAAGTGCAAACGATTTTCTGTACCAAGCCTTGCCCTTTGGCTTATATCCCCACGACGGTGAGCCCGACTTATCAAACTCACGCTTTATTGACCAGTCATGAGGAAGGTCGACAACCTCCCAGTCTCTTGAATCAAAATCGCTTTGAGGAACTCCCTTAGCAGAGCCTGCCTTTGATGTGTTATAAATACTTCCGTGGTCAACTCCTATTTCAGGTTTTACATCGCCTAAGTGAAACGACCAGCCTTTATCCAGAGATTTAGCAATTCTCTTTTTTATCATTTGTCCAACCTCAATCCACAATTAATATATACTATATTTATATAAACATAATACGACATTAAAGTCAAGTGAAAAGTAATTGACAATGGATAATTGATAATTTACAGATGCAAAACAAAAGCGTTCGGAAAAATCCCGAACGCTGTTATTACTTCTTGTAATTATCCATTGTCAATTGTCCATTATCAATTGTTAAACCTGCCGTTGTCCTACGCTTAATCTCGCAAGCGCTCTTTTCAGCTTGATTTCCGCTCTGCCAAATTCATCGGCTCTTGATTTATCAGAGAGTATGTCCTCGGCTTTCTTCTTTGCTCTTTCTGCTCTCTCCAAATCGATCTCATCCGCCCACTCAACTGCGCTTGCCAAAACTGTTGCACCCTCGTCAGACACCTTTAAAATACCCTCCGAAAGCACCGCTTCACGCTCTGAGCTGCTGTCTTTTATTTTCAAAGGCCCTGCAACAATATTGCATACATACTTTATATGGTTCGCTAGTATGCCTATATCGCCCTCTGTGGTTCTAATTGTTATCTGCTCTGCTTCACCGTCAAAAAAAATCTTTTCAGGTGTGACAATTTTAAGTTTAAAAGGTTTCATATTAAATCACCGTTTATGCGTTGAAATTTCACGCTGTCCCTTCTAAGATTTAATGACTATTTGCTTGCATTTGCCTTATTGACAACATCATCAATAGTTCCTGCAAATAGAAATGCAGACTCAGGAATATCATCGTGCTTTCCCTCGATAATCTCTTTAAAGCCTCGTATCGTTTCCTTGATAGGAACATACTTGCCCTTCATTCCGGTAAACTGCTCAGCAACCGAGAACGGCTGTGAAAGGAATCTCTCTACCTTTCTTGCACGGTTTACCGTGATCTTATCATCGTCAGACAACTCGTCCATACCCATAATTGCAATAATATCCTGAAGCTCTTTGTATCTTTGAAGAATTGACTGAACCTCTCTTGCAACTTCGTAATGCTCTTTTCCAACTATCTCAGGAGAGAGTATCCTTGAGTTTGACTCAAGCGGGTCAACAGCCGGATAAATACCAAGAGAAGCAATATTTCTCGAAAGTACGGTAGTTGCGTCCAAGTGTGCGAATGTTGTTGCAGGAGCAGGGTCGGTTAGATCGTCGGCAGGAACATAAACAGCCTGAACTGAAGTTATAGAGCCCTTGCTAGTTGATGTAATTCTCTCCTGCAAAGCGCCCATCTCGGTTGCGAGCGTAGGCTGATAACCAACAGCTGACGGCATACGACCCAACAGCGCCGACACCTCAGAGCCTGCCTGTGTGAATCTAAAAATGTTATCTATAAACAAAAGTACGTCCTGTCCTTCAACGTCTCTGAAGTATTCAGCCATTGTCAGTCCCGAAAGTCCTACCCTCATTCTTGCTCCGGGAGGCTCATTCATCTGACCATAAACCAAAACGGTTTTGTCTAAAACTCCCGATTCCTTCATTTCATGATAAAGGTCGTTACCCTCACGGGTTCTCTCGCCAACTCCTGTAAATACGGAAATACCTCCGTGCTGATTGGCAACATTGTTTATAAGCTCCTGAATAAGAACTGTCTTGCCTACTCCGGCACCGCCGAAAAGACCGATTTTTCCGCCTTTTAGGTAAGGAGCAATAAGGTCGATAACCTTGATGCCTGTCTCTAAAACTTCATTAGAAGCCGCCTGCTCCTCGTAAGTCGGAGGATTTCTGTGGATCTCCCATCTCTCTTTAGTTTCGGGCGCAGGCTTGTTGTCAACAGGCTCACCCAGCAGGTTGAACATTCTTGAAAGGGTTTCCTTTCCAACAGGAACGGATATAGTCTTCCCTGTGTTCACAGCGTCCATACCTCTTACAAGACCGTCGGTCGAGCTCATAGCAATACATCGAACTACATCGTCTCCTATATGCTGAGCGACCTCTACAACCAGCCTTTTTCCGTTATTATCAATTTCAATAGCGTGCAGAAGATTGGGAAGGTTATCCTTATCAAACTGAATATCGACAACCGCGCCGACTATCTGCACAATTTTTCCGACATTTTTATCACTCACTTGTCCTGCCACCTTTCTAATTATTACCCATTTGTCCTGCGACTATCTCATTTAACTCCTGAGTAATCTGAGCTTGCCTTGCTCTGTTATATAAAAGAGATAAGCTGTCTATCATCTCGCTTGCGTTATCGCTAGCCGATTCCATAGCCGTCCTCCTTGCAGCCTGTTCCGACGCATAAGAGTCAACTATAGAACAAAACAACAATCCCGAAATATACTTCGGTATAAGCCCGTCAAAAACCTCCTCAGCTGACGGCTCATAAAGCGTTAAAGCTGATTTTTTCATCTTATCTTTATTCGTTGAGTTAGCCTTTGTATCTTCTGTTTCCTTATCCTTTAGATCATTGCTTTCAATAGGTAAAACAGTAACGCTCATAGCATTCTGCACTAGAGTTGAAACAAAGGTCGTATATACAAGCTCTACCTTGTCATATATTCCGTTTCTGAATCCCGATATAACCTTTTCGCTTAAACTGATAGCCCTGCTCATAGTAAGGTTTTCGCTTATCTGATACTCTTTACTGTATATTTCATATCTTCGCTTTTCAAAATACTCGACAGCCTTCTTGCCTATCGGGAAAACCTTTACAGTTCTGCCGTCTTTCTCAAGAGATTTAATTTTCTCCTCAGCTAACTTGAGTACATTGTGATTAAAACCACCTGCAAGTCCTCTGTCGCCTGCTAAAACTACGACCAGAACAGTTTTTAGAAACTCTTTTTTAGTGTATATAGACTTAAATCCCCTATCAGACTGAATCTCGCACATTGTCTCATAAAGCGTGTTGAAATAAGGCTGTGATGCAACAGCTCTCTCTTTTGCGCTTCTCAGCTTTGAAGTCGCAACAAGCTCCATAGCTTTTGTTATCTGCATAGTGTTCTCAACGCTTTTTATCCTGCGCTTGACGTCTTTTATATTAGCCGTTGCCACGTTATCACCTTCTTGTAAAGATAATATTATTTCTCAGAAACTTTAAAGTCCTCAACAAACTTTGTCAAAGCAGCTTTCAGCTTCTCCTCTGTTTCCTCTGAAAGATCCTTTGTCTTTGAAATATCGCTTATGATATCTGCGCCCTGAGAATCCATATAGCTGTAAAGCTCTGATTCAAACTCCTTTATTTTATCTACAGGAATATCCTTTAAATAGTCGTTTACAACTGCGTAAATAATAACGACCTGATTTTCGACCTTAATAGGCGTACTCTTATCCTGTTTTAAAACCTCAACTATTCTCTCGCCCTGATCAAGTCTGCGCTTTGTGTCTTTATCCAGATCAGAGCCGAACTGTGAGAACGACTGCAGCTCCCTGTACTGCGAATACAAAAGCTTTAGCGAACCTGCTACCTTTTTCATCGCTTTTATCTGGGCAGCTCCTCCAACTCTCGATACCGAAATACCCGGGTTTACAGCAGGTCTTACACCTGCATGGTAAAGTTCGCTCTCTAAGAAAATCTGTCCGTCTGTTATTGAAATAACATTGGTAGGAATATACGCTGAAACGTCTCCTGCCTGAGTTTCTATAATAGGAAGCGCTGTAAGTGAACCTCCGCCGTAGTCCTCGTTCAAGTTACAAGCACGCTCCAGAAGTCTTGAGTGAAGATAGAATACGTCTCCCGGATAAGCCTCACGTCCTGTTGGTCTTTGTAGCAGCAAAGACATCGTTCTGTAAGCAACAGCGTGCTTTGATAGGTCGTCATAAACGCAGAGAACATCTTTACCCTGAAGCATAAAATGCTCGCCTATAGAACAACCTGAATAAGGCGCTATATACTGTAACGGCGCAAGCTCCGACGCAGATGCGCTTACAACTACTGTATAATCCATAGCGCCCGCTTTTGTAAGAGTGTTTACAACGTCGGCAACAGTTGAGCTTTTCTGCCCTATGGCAACATAAATACAGATCACGTCCTTGCCTGCCTGGTTGATTATTGTATCAAGAGCAATGGTGGTCTTACCTGTCTGTCTGTCGCCAATAATAAGCTCACGTTGTCCTCTGCCTATAGGGATCATTGAATCTATAGCCTTAATACCTGTCTGCAGCGGTCGGTCTACCGACTTTCTTGTGATAATACCGAATGCAGGACACTCGACAGGTCTTGTCTCTTTGGTGAGAATTGCGCCCTTACCGTCGATAGGCTCTCCGAGAGCGTTTACAACTCTGCCGATAAGCTCGTCTCCCACAGGAACAGATACTATCTTTCCCGTTCTCTTTACAAGCGTACCTTCTTTTATGTTTTCCTCATCGCCCAGCAAAACTGCTCCGACAAAATCCTGCTCCAGATTAAGAGCCATTCCGAACACATCGTTGCCGAAGTCGAGCAGCTCTCCCGACATACAGTTGTCAAGACCGTGTATCTTAGAAATTCCATCGCCGACTGTTACAACTGTTCCTACGTCGGCATATTGAATTTCACTTTGATAATTCTTTATTTGTTCTTTGATTATACTTGTGATCTCATCAGGACGTAACTTCATAATCAAATACCATACCTTTCTGAAAACCTGCTATACCATAACATACTGTATAGCTATTAGTTTTTCCGCCAAGGGCAAAAAAACATAAGTAAATTTATACGCATATGCATATAAAAATCAATTCAAATTATTCTATGCTATAACTGAGTTTATTCTGTCTCTCAGTTCATCAAGCCTGTGTTTTATGCTTCCCTGAATCTGAGTGTTACTGTATTCAAGTACAATTCCGCCGATTATAGATTTATCTATCTTCTCAGATAAAACTATTGTCTTTTTAGAAACGCTCTCAAGCTTTGCAATCAGCTTTTCTCTGAGCGTATCCGACAGAGGTACTGTTGTTATCGCAGTTACTTCTAAAATGTTGTTTTCTTCGTTATACAAAGCGTTAAAGCTTTCAATAATCTTTTGAAGATACCTTATACGCTTTTTATCTGCAACAACGCATAGAAAATCAAAGGAAGTATTTGAAAGACAACCTTCAAATACATTCTTTAAAACATTTTTCTTATCATCCGGCTCGACCGTCGGAGCATTCAGAAATTTAATAAGCTCATTATTTTTCTCAACAACTTCAGACAGCCACAACAATTCTGAATGTACCTCGTCTAAATTATCGCGCTCTTTACAAAGCTCAAACAACGCCTCAGCATAATTAGCTTCTAATGAACCTTTCATTACAGCTCACCTACATTTTCAATAAACTCTTCAATCAGCTTTTCGTTGTCGCTGGTATTAAGCTCTTTATTGACAACTTTACCCGCAACGTCAAATACCATTCCTGTGATCTCGTCTTTGATCTCATTAACGGCAATTTTCTTTTCCTTTTCAATCTCACTGTGCGCATTGGCAACAATATGCTTTGCCTCTGCCTTTGCCTCGGTGATGATCTCATCAGAGCGAGAATTTGCCCTCTTGGTCGCTGTGTCAATTATTTTTGCCGATTCCTCTTTTGCCCCCGAAAGCTTTTGAGTGTACTCCGCTTTGTATTCCTCTGCCGCTTTATTAGCCCTATCAGCGTCGTCGTATGTTTTTTGGACCTCGGCTTTTCGCTTATCCAAAACAGCGTTTACGGGCTTAAAGAAGAAGTGCTTTAACACCAAAAACATAATTAAAGTATTCAGCAATGTAGGGATAATAGTTCCCAGATCTATTGAGAAAAAATCAGTTACTCGTGCGTAAATCATTTTCGATTTGCCCCTTTCGGAGCAATCCTCCTCTCAATGTTTTTGCATTTTGAAAGGCAAATTTTAGACTTGCCTTTGCATATTAATTATGCTTTTTACAGCTTGCCGATAAACGGGTTTGCAAACATAAGAAGCAAAGCAACTACGAATGCGTAAATACCTGTTGACTCAGAAATTGCACAGCCTATAAACATCGTTCTTGTGCAGTCGCCAGAAGCCTCCGGCTGTCTTGCCATTGACTCGATAGCCTTTCCTACTGCAAAACCTTCACCGATACCAGGTCCGATACCTGCTATCATTGCCAATCCTGCTCCGAGTGCGGAACATCCCATAACTATTGCTCTTGCAATTAAATCCATAATAGTATCCTCCAATACAATTTAATTTTCTTTTTTATTAAACAACTGACCGTCAGAATCTCTCACATCAGTTGATTTTTACAAATTTCAAACCAAACGCCTAGTCAGCGGCTCCTGCCACATTAACCATTGTAAGCGTTGCAAAAATATATGCCTGAATACAGCCTACAAACAAGTCGAAATATATAGACAGAATTCCTGGAATACCTATAGACGCTATATTAATGGTAAATCCGCCTATGCTAAAGCTCAAGTGCAAAAGCTCCGACAAGCCTCCCAAAGCCATATAGAGTATTCCCGTTATAACCATTCCTCCCGCAACATTGCCGAACAAACGGAAAGCCATTGAAACAGGTGTTGCAAACTCACTGATTATATTTATAGGGGTTATGACAGGAACAGGCTCTGCAAAGGTCTTGAAAAAGCCGATAAAGCCCTTGTTCTTAAACCTTGTATAAATTATCATAACAAATGTGATAAGCGCCCACGAAATTGTTACGTTAACGTCCGCCGTTACAGAACGAAGTCCGATTATGCTTACCAGACTTCCCAGTCCTGCATAAACCAAAAGAGTTGCAATATAAGGCGCATAGCACATATACTTCTCGCCCATAGAATCACGAACGCTTTTATTTACAAACTCCACTGCATACTCGGCAATTACCTGTCTTTTAGTTTCAGGCTTGACCTTTAAGTTGTGAGTTAAGTATTTGCACAAAACCGCAATAGCAACAATTATAAACCAGCCCACGACAGTGGATTCGGTTATATCAACATTTATATAAGGAATAGTAAAGACGACCTTAGGTCCGTGAATATCCAATGCGCCGCTAATCAACTGAGGACTCATCATTTTTAATCGCCTTCCTTTCTTTGAAATTATTAAGCGTCAACACCAGTCTTGGAAAAAGCTGAGGTATCAGTACTGCGAAAACATTAATAAACTTTACCTTTACAGCAATTAAGCACAGCAGAACAAGTATAAGATATCTTGACAAATAGCAAATAAACATCATTATTTGAGCAGTCTTTTTGCTTCTCTTTACTGCACGGTAAATTGTTTCAGATAAATAATAATAAGACAAAACAACATAAACCAAGCCGACTAAAAATCCTATTAAAACAGACAATTTAAATCCCCAAAACAATGAAACCAGAAACGAAATAAATGTTAAAACCAACAATCCGGGAATCATTTCCCTTAGAATATTTCTTAGAGGGTTACCGTTTGGTGCAGTCATTGTAAACGCTCCTGTTATTTTCACTTAGTATTATATCGCCCAATGCTAAAACATATAACTTAAGTAATTCAGAAACTGCTGAATATAATATATCTTGCTAAAACGTGAAAAACACAGTATCGTAACAACTGCACGACACTGTGTTTTTTGTCTTGATACTTTATAAATAAATTTTAGCAAACCAGAATAAAAATGTCAACACCCAATATGTAAAAAATGAATAACAAAAACTTTTTATTTTGTGAGAAATGACAAAATGTAAGAGTTAAAATGCATTTATAATTTATAATATACTTATCAAAGTTGTCAAAAGTATCACATTAACGTATAAACTGGCATACAATATTAATATTCAAAAAATAAGGAATGATTATATGAACTCTTGTGAAATTTCAGCGGCTGTAACAGCTATTGCAAACATATTATTTAAAAAGCTAAATGACGACGAAGTGGCTCTTTTGGGGGCAATATTGGTTCAGCTTGGAGACACTCTTGAGACAATGTCTGTTCAGAAAGAAATCTGCCAAAATAAAAACTTATAGAACAAAAACACGTCGTGCAGAAAAGCAGGGCGTGTTTTTTATAAACTAATTGACCAAATAATATAAAAATGATATATTATAACTATCTTAAAATCGTTAAATTAATATAAATAATAACTTATAAATGAGGAAGATAATATGGAATTTAAAAATGTAAATGCATTTCGAGAAAAAATAAAACGTATTGTTATTTCAGAAAATGAAATTAAATCTGCTGTAAAAGAGGCAGGAAAAATTATCAATTCATTATACGATGGAACACCTATACTGCTTGTAAGCATATTAAAAGGCTCTTTTGTGTTCCTCGCTGACTTGTGCAGAGAGATAAACATACCTTGCGAAATCGGGTTCATGGCCGCTGAAAGTTATTATGACGGCACTCTATCGTCAGGAAATGTGAAAATTACTATGGATCTAACACAGGATTTAAGCAAATATAATATTATTATTGTTGAAGATATTATTGACACCGGAAGAACACTAAACGATGTTGTAAATCTTCTCAAAGCAAGAAACCCAATTTCACTAAGAATAATTACTTTGCTGGACAAGCCTAGCAGACGCACCGTTGATTTAAAAGTTGATCTTTCACTTTTTACTATTCCTGATATTTTCGTCGTCGGATATGGCTTAGACTTCGGTGAATATTACAGAAACCTTCCTTACATCGCTGAATTTTCTGAATGATACAAATAAAACAGTTTTATGATGCCTTCACTGAAAAATCCCATTTTATCATACTTTTTTCTATTCATAAACTCGAGGAAGGGAGCAATACACTTTTACCGTTATTTTTCGCCGTATTTGATAATGACCACTTCTCTCGTATAATGTGGAATATTATAATCGGAAGATATGAATTAATTAAGCATTAAAAATTCTAATATATAAATATCAGTTTAATGTTATTTTATAAATTTAAATAATTTTAAAGGCTGATGCTCTAATGTTGAGCATCAGCCTTGTTGCGTTGTATAAAAGATATTAAGTTTCGCTATTTAAAATTTGTACCGCTGTAAACAAAGAATAATCTAAATATCAACATCAGATAACTTTTAATTATCTATTGAAGGCGATGATTTAAATTAAATACAATAATTGTATATGGGATTTTATTAGTGCTTGTTTAGAATTAGCAAATATTTTAGTAATTATAATACCTGCAATAATTATTTTTATATATTATAAAATTCATATTATTAATGTTTATATACTTAAAAAGAAAGAATATGGATTAATTATTGGTATTCATAATGTTACTTCCAAAACATTGCATTTTACAAATTGCTCTTTAAAAATTAGATATCAAAATAAATTGAAATTTATTCATTTGAATAAAATTGAAGAAAGCAATTATATTTTAATAAAACCTGATGAGATAAAAACAATTAAAATAGACTTAACTTTGTTAAATATTGATAAACAAAGTATAATTAAAATTGTTTTAAAACGTAAACATAGAAAAATATCAAAAAAAATAATGTGAGATGATTTGTTTTGTTTTTTGATAGAGATATAGCTAAAAGTGTTTTTCAAAACTTAAAATCAAATAAAAATAAAGAGTGGATTACAATTATAGGAGATAAAGGTATTGGTAAAACTGCATTTGCAAAAGAAATTGTAAAAGAAAATGAAAATCATATATATTGTGAACCGTCTTTTGAATTGCATTATTGGTGCAATTTTTATAATGAAATAAAAGAGTATGCAAAAGAAATAGTAATTAGTTATTTAAAAACATCGAGTATTGTAGCAAAAAACTATGTAAAATATGATGATTTTGTTGGGCAATATACAAATGAGGAGTATGAAGAAAAATTAAAGATTATCATTAAAGATGAAGTGTTTCAAGAGAGAACTGTGCTATCTAAAATAATAGGTCAGTTCTTAAACCAAAAAGTTGAGTATATAGTTTTAGATAATATGTATCTATGCGATTCTTCATTCTATAAATGGTTAGTATCATTATCTGAAAAGTTTATTTCTCCTACTAATCACATTGTTACAATATGTGATATGGATGTAGAATGGAAAAGTAATGATGTTAAAGATGTATTTATTGAATTTATAGATAAATTTACTAATATCGATATAAATGTCTTTGATGACAAAGAGGCATATTATGAATTGTTGAGTGAAAAAATATATTTTAACAATTCTTCAAAATTATTAAAAATTGCGACTAATTTGTTTAACGAATTTAACGGTGATTCTAGTTTGATATTCAAATTAATTGGCATAGTTGTTAAAAAAACAAAAAAAGAAGATACTGATGAAGCTAAAGAGAAAACAATATATGAAACTAGCAGTAATTTGTTATTTTCCAACTTAGAAAATTTGCAATCTTTAGAAAAAAACATTTTAGCTGTTTTAGCAATTGCACAAATGCCTCTTACTCAAGATGTTTTGAGTAATATTTTAGAGCATGATTTAAATAATATCCATGAAAGTCTTGATGATTTGGTAAATAAGGATTTGATTGAACTAAATTTAGATATTGAAACTAACGTAACTCTCTGTAACTGTACACCAGTTTTTTCTAATAATACATACATTAATTTGATACATAAGCGAATGATATTTTATTATCAGCAAAAAATCTATGCTCTATATATGAAAGGAAAAATACAACTGACAGAACCTCACGCAATAAATATTATAATGCAGATTAAGCCATTAAATATGGTTCAACAAATTAATTCATATTTAGATAAATATCAAGGAATACTTGATGACGAAAAAAAATCAGTTTTGATTAATTTTATAATAGAAAATTCTACAGAAATACCTATAAGTATACAAAATATAGATACCATTGATCTATTATATTCTTTTGGTCATTATGCTTCTGCTAAAAAGCTTTTTAACGCTATAGGAAATTATGATAACAATTATTGTTTACTAATGAAATATGGTGATATTTTACACCTCACTCTTGATGTTGATACAGCAAAAACATTTAAAAAAGCTTCTGAGATTGAGAATATTACAATAAGTGATAAGTTAAGCGCTATAAATAGATATATTATGGCAATGACACAACAAGATAAAAAAGGATTAGATAAAGCACGTAAAATCTATCGGAAAACAATAGAGCAATTTTCTAATGAGCATTGTCAAGGACTTATTGAATTATATAGAAATTCCAATAATATATTAGGATATAAAAAATCACTTGAATATACAATTATTGGCTATAATTTAGCTTGCGATTTAGGTGATATACTTGAAAAAATAAAATGTTTACATAATATTTGTATGATTGAACTACTGAATGGTACATATGAATCTTCTGTTCCACCAAAGGGATTAGATTTTAAACCTTCTTTTAAAGATGTTTATGATATGCTTTTAGATCTTCCTAATTTTAGACACGAAACTGCTTATCCATTATTAGACATGGCTACTAATGAAATGTTTCATTTTTCTGAAAATATGGATGATGTATATCTAAAGAAAGCAAAATCATTATATTCGGAAGCACAATTGTATGCTAGATCTTTTTATGCAAAAAGTATTGCTGAAATGGGATTGCTAATTGTTAACAGCTATCTTTATAAGAATAATGAGGGTATAAAAAACTTACGGTTAAATTTATTTGAAAAATATAATAATATAAAAAAGACAATTCCTGATTTTAGAGTTCATAGAAAAATTTTATTTACATTATCAACTAGTGCTTTAATTACTGGTGACATAGATGAGGGAAAAAAGTATTTAAATTTATCAAAGTCTCATGTATTTGAAGGTGAAATATTTCGATATAATAATTTGTGTGATGCGTTCAAAATGCACCATGAAAAATTGTCTAATAGTGATGTAAAAGTAAAAAAAGCAACTAAATATAACAGTACAATAAAATTTGTACCTTGGTTAATAAGTTTTGGTCATTAGTCTATCATTAATAGTTGAAATTAATTTTGCACATATTTCTTCATAAGTGATGTTGCAGAGATTAGCTATTTGACCTATTTCAGATGTTTTGCTAAATATGGGAAGTGCATTAGCTTCAATAAAATAAAGGTTAACTCCATCAAATCGGAAATCTATTCTACCATAATCACGCATACCTAATGTTTCAAACACTATTTTCGAGGTAGAAATAATATCTTTAATTATTTTATTAGAAAAGAAAGTATCTGCTAACGAATAATTACGCACATGATTAGCCTTGTCATACATGGTAATTATTTTTGATTCAAAATAGTACTTATTATCAATAGAAATTAGCAATGGCTGTATAAGTTCATATTTACCTTTATTTCCGATTATCCAAACTGTTATTTCATATCCTGGTATATATTCTTCGACAATTGCCGAATCGTATTTATTTATTAGTTCTTTGCATTTTTCTTGAGTATGATTTAAGTCAGTACATAACGATTTTTCATCTATTCCAAGGGATGAACCTTCCGAATTTGGTTTAACAACCACTGGAAAATTAATGTTTTGATGATTTATTTTATCAATATCATCATTATTTAAAATAAGAGTACTTGGAGGTGTTAAAACACCTATATCAGCCATTATCTTTTTTGAGCAAAATTTGTCATTAACTAAAAGAGATACAAATGGATCTGATCCTGAATATTTTGCGTTCATCATTTCTAAAATTATAGGACTCTGACCCCTTTTAAATTGATTGGGTAATCCATAATTATAATTAATGAAAATAATTTCTTGACAATTGATTCCGGAATTATATAGTTCTAATAATTTTGGTATACCTCCTATGTATTTGCAATTATATCCTAATGAAGATATGTTAGAAGCCAAATCTTGCATACTTTTTTGGCTTACATAATCATTATATACAACTTTATTATTCGATAGATTTTCATGTTTTTCTCTTAGTTCTGCCAAAATATAGTACTTTAGATTTAAATTACTCATATATACCTCTGATAATTAAAAGTTATCTGATATTGATTTTATATACATACTCCACACAGCATTCGACAAATCCTTCCCTTTCAAGTATAATATTAATATTATGCTTATTTGAAAGGATTTTTCTATGGAAAATATAAATGTGTACTTTGATTTGTTTCTGCGGCACTGTAAAAATAACAAAAATTTGAATAGTAAAACTTTGAAAGCATATAAAATTGATTTGCATCAATATGAGATATTCTCTAATGCTATTATTGATAAACAGCATCTTACTCAGTATATTGAACATTTAAATAATACCTTTAAACCTAAAACCGTTAAGCGAAAAATTGCTACTTTAAAAGCCTTTACAAGATTTCTTCTGTTTGAGGATATTATTGAAATTAATCCGTTTGATAAAATTCAACTTAATTTTAAAGAGCCTAAAATTTTGCCTAAAACCATTCCGATTAATATTATCAACAAAATTTTAAAAACAGCTTACGCTCAGCTTAACAATAACTCAAGCGAGTATCACTATAAAATGTCTCTTAGAGATATTGCCGTTTTAGAATTTCTTTTTGCCACCGGAGCAAGAGTCTCAGAAGTTTGTTCCTTGTCCCCTTATGATGTCGATTTAATTAATCATACAGTCAAAATATTCGGTAAAGGATCTAAGGAAAGAATTATCCAAATTGAAAACAAAGATGTGCTAATCGCTTTAAAAACTTATAAATCTGCTTTTAAAGATGATATTCAAACTTCAGGTTATTTCTTTATAAACAAATTGCATAAGCGTCTGTCTGAGCAATCTGTACGTGAAATAATAAAAAAATACACCAAAATAATTGATTATGATAAAAACATTACGCCACATATGTTCAGACACTCTTTTGCTACACTTCTGCTTGAAGAAGATGTAGATATTCGCTACATACAAAAAATGCTTGGTCATAGTTCTATTACAACCACTCAAATCTACACCCATGTCACTTCATCTAAACAGAAATATATTCTTGCTACAAAGCACCCTAGAAACAAAATAAAAGTTTAATTTCTAATTTTTTATATTATACCATAAAATCTCAATTATTTTTATTTTCTACTAAAATTTAATTTATTATTTACAATATATACATAAAATAAATTATTTACCAACAACATAGAATATAAAATATAACTCAACTTCTATACGAAAGCGTGCTAGTCTAGAAATAATATGCTCTGTACTGTTTATATAGTTCCAGTAATATTGCTACATTTTAGATTGAATTAGATATATATGCACAGGCTTATGTTCTGATTCCATAATTCTTACAGGGACTCTTCTAAAACACCTTGTTAATCTTTTTTATCATCTAATACAAGATAGTGAATTTGTTTTATAATACTTTCCGATAAAGAAATCTAATACTCTATTAAGCCTTGTATACCTCATTATTAGAAAACATCAACTATATTAGAATAATATGAGAATTTTAGAAAAGAAGATTGTGATATATTAAAGCTAACTTAATAAATCAGTTAGCGAAACTGTTGTTTTGAGTTGTTTTTAGATTTATTTTTTTAGGTTATGTAATTAAGAAAATTTATCTGTATAAGCTGATAAAATAAAGATATTATAATTTGGATTGACAAAATGCGACGAAAAAAGTATAATTATACAGTTACATTTAGGGGGCTATTATGAGTTTTTTTGAAGATATTGGACGAATTAAGATTAAATGTCTTTAAGTTGGAAGAGCTTGGCATAGCTGTTACTACTATGTAAAGATGGAAAACAGGAAAATATAAGCCGCTCAGTAGAACAGTGGAAATTAATTGAAAAATTCTGTTTAAAAACTCCATCGATTTTGAAGTGATAAATTCGCTTTTGGAGGCAGAAAAATGATAAACATAGCAACCGTTTTTAGTGGAATAGGTGCACCAGAAGAAGCGTTTAAACAGTTAAATTTAGAAGTTAATATAGTATTTGCTTGTGACAATGGAGAAAGAGAACTAAAGAAAAACTACGATGAAATAATGCAAGAAACTAATGGAATGACATCAGAAGAACGAATAGAATATGTGAATATATTATATGAAAAAACCAAAAAAGAAAATTACGTAAAACAATCTTACTTTGCAAATCACAAAATCACTGAAGATAGATGGTATGAGGATGTAAGATTTATTGATGGTAAAAAGTATAGAGGTGAAGTCGATATTTTGATTGGAGGAAGCCCTTGTCAAAGTTATGCCGAGGAAATAATAATCCCGAAGTTTGAGTTGCACCCCATATAAATAAAGGGATTGCGGGCAAAAACTTC
>CANQRG010000004.1 GCA_947626165.1 uncultured Clostridia bacterium
CTATTACTGGCAACCTAAAGGGAGTGTTGGATATTATGTGTATGAAATTATGGGATATAAAGAGACTACATAATAAATACTTTCAAAATTTATAAGGAGATGAAAAAATGTCAATAAACTATGAAAAATCACTATGCAAGAGGTTAGCTGATTTTAACAGCAAGTATTATAAACCGCCGATAAACAACGCCTCAAGAGGGCAGTGTGTTTGGTATACGCAAGGACGAGCCTATGAAAAGAAAGGCGTTTATATTGGCGCCAGAGGTAACGCAAAAGACGTTTATCAAAGCTGTAAAAAATCAGGCTTTCAGGTATCGAAGTATCCTAAACCTAATTCTATAGCTTGTTTTAACGGCGGTACATACGGTCACGTTAGATATGTTGAATATGTAATCGGTAATACAGTGTATTTCACAGAGGCAAATTGGAATGCTGATAATGCTGTATCTTATGATGACGGCGTACTGAAAAAGATGTCCCTGTCTAACTGGATGTCACAGCCGTTTTTACAAGGTCACGTTGTGGTAAAGAAAGAGGAGCTTATCACCTTTGAAATCATAACAAAGAAAGGCAAGCTCGGTCTTTACAAGTCAAGCAGTATCAAAAAGAAAAACAAGGTCAAGAGCATAAAGGCAAAAACGGTAAAGGTCGTTGCCGGAAGCGGAAAGAAAAAAGGCAGTCGAGAGCTTGTCAAGGTTCTTTACGATAACCGCTACTACTGGGCAATAAGAAAAACCAGAACAAAAAAACAGCAGTTGAGGAGGAAAGGATAATGAAAGTAAAGAAATACAAAAAGAAACCAGTAATTATTGAGGCATTTCAATATGATGGTGATTTAAAAGATACAAACGGTAATTATTATGTACCAGAATGGGTAGTAAAGGCTTATGAAGATGGAACATTGTTCTATGGTGCAGAGGATTCAGAGTCACCACCATGCGAATTGTTTGTAAAAACATTAGAAGGTCATATGTTGGCTTCGGTTGGTGATTATATTATTCAAGGCGTTAATGGAGAACTTTATCCTTGTAAGCCTGATATTTTTGAAAAAACTTATGAGCCAGTAGAGGATTGATATTTTGTGTCTATGGGTTAGCGGTTTATCCCTGCTATTAGCTAAAAAACCGCAAATTATATTTTAGAGAGTGTCTCTACGATGGAGGTATTGCCAATGAAAACTGGAGATAAACAAATAAAAGAAATAATAGTTACCACACAGAAAGATGAGCTAGTAGTAACTATTACAGATGATAATATTATTTACGAAGATGACTATAAAGTGACATTAATTGAGTGATAAAATACAAAATAATATTTCAACAATAATTTACCACTCCCCCCATTGCGGGTCATAAATTTTACTCTTACTGGTTAATTGAACAATTTTAAAAGGACAGTGCGATTTAATATGCACTGTCCTCTTTTTTACGCTTGATGTTATAAAACTAATTGCCTACATCTAAAAATTTGGTAGGCAATAGGTAGTCAAAATCAAAAAAAATAGTCCTCATCTTGTTTTTTAATTGAGGACTATTTTCTATTAGATGCCTATTTTTAGCCTTTCATCGCCTCTTCGACCGCAACTGCGCAAGCCACTGTTGCCCCGACCATAGGATTGTTGCCCATGCCGATAAGTCCCATCATTTCAACGTGTGCCGGAACAGACGACGAGCCTGCAAACTGTGCGTCTGAGTGCATTCTTCCCATTGTGTCGGTCATACCGTATGATGCAGGACCGGCAGCCATATTGTCAGGGTGAAGCGTTCTTCCAGTGCCACCTCCCGATGCAACAGAGAAGTATTTCTTGCCCTGATCGATACACTCCTTCTTATATGTGCCTGCTACAGGATGCTGGAAACGAGTCGGGTTGGTTGAGTTACCTGTGATAGAAACGTCAACACCCTCCTTGTGCATAATAGCAACGCCCTCTGTTACATCATTTGCTCCATAGCAGTTTACCTTAGCACGAAGTCCGGTTGAGTAAGCCTTGCGGAATACCTCCTTAACTTCTCCTGTATAGTAATCCATTTCAGTTTCAACATATGTAAAACCGTTAATTCTTGCAATAATCTGCGCTGCGTCTTTTCCCAAGCCGTTGAGGATTACCCTCAAAGGTTCTTTTCTTACCTTGTTTGCCTTTTCTGCAATACCAATAGCTCCCTCAGCAGCGGCAAAAGATTCGTGTCCTGCAAGAAATGCAAAACACTTTGTGTCCTCTTCCAAAAGCATTTTTCCTAAGTTTCCATGCCCTAAACCAACCTTTCTCTGGTCAGCTACAGAACCCGGAATGCAGAATGCCTGAAGACCTTCTCCGATTGCAGCGGCAGCGTCGGCAGCTCTTGTACAGCCTTTTTTAATTGCAATAGCACAGCCGACTGTGTATGCCCACTTTGCATTTTCAAAGCAAATTGGCTGGATACTCTCAACTTGCTTGTATATATCCAAGCCCTTTGCCTTTGTGATCTCTGCACACTCTTCTATAGATTTGATTCCGTACTGCTCTAAAACAGCAAGGATTTGTTTTTCTCTTCTATCATATGATTCAAATAAAGCCATTGTTTAAAATCCTCCCTATTCTTTTCTCGGATCAACGATCTTTACAGCATCGTCTACTCTTCCATATTGTCCCTGAGCCTTTTCAAAAGCTGTGTTTGCATCGTCTCCGCCCTTTATGTAATCCATCATCTTACCGAAGTTTACAAATTTATAACCGATAATTTCATTATCCTCATTCAAAGCGATTCCTGTTACATAACCATCGGTCATCTCAAGATAGCGAGGACCCTTTTTCAGCGTTCCGTACATTGTACCAACCTGTGAGCGAAGTCCTTTTCCCAAGTCCTCAAGACCTGCGCCTATCGTTAGTCCGTCCTCTGAGAACGCACTTTGCGTTCTTCCGTAAACGATCTGCAAGAACAGCTCTCTCATTGCAGTATTGATAGCATCGCAAACCAAGTCTGTATTCAAAGCCTCAAGTATTGTTCTTCCCGGGAGAATTTCAGATGCCATAGCTGCAGAATGAGTCATTCCCGAACAGCCAATCGTCTCTACAAGAGCCTCTTGGATAACTCCCTCTTTTACGTTTAATGTAAGCTTACAAGTACCCTGCTGCGGAGCGCACCAGCCTATACCGTGAGTAAAGCCGGAAATATCTTTGATTTCCTTAGCCTTTACCCATTTTGCTTCCTCCGGTATGGGAGCAGCACCATGTTCAACGCCCTGTGCAACCGGACACATTGTTTCAACTTCTTTTGAATAAATCATAAGTTTAATTACTCCTCTCAATTTTTTGTATTAGAAACACAAACTTATTATACAACATTAAACCGGCTTTGGCAAGGGCTGACCAATTCTTTTTCCATAATTAAAGTAAAAAGTTTTTATATTTTTTGTTATAACAAAATCAATCAAAAAAGCAGACGCTTTTACACGTCTGCATATATTTGATTTAATTTGAAATTATAATCTGACCTTTAAATCCCGAATTCTCCACAGCTTTTTTCATAGACTTGTTTTTTACATAAACCTTACAGCTTACAGGAACATCTTTAAATGCCTTTTTATAAATTTTAACTTTATTATCAGTTTGAATTTTTATTTTTTTCAAATTATCGCATTTTCTAATTGCATTTCTTTGAATATATTTTACTTTTCCCGATAAAATTATAGTTTTTAGATTTTTACAATCAGTTATCGCCTCATTTGCTATAACGCCAGCATTTTTCAGAGTAATCTTAATTAAGCTTTTATTCTGTGAAATGCCACATATAAAGCATTCGCATTCATCTGTACCGCTTACATTAATTTTCTTTAATTTATCACAGCTAACAATGTATTCAAATGCATCTTTTATATTTGTTGCTTTTATTTCTTTTAACTTATTCCACTTGTAAACATTTACAAACGAATCAAAATTATCTGCAATAAGTTTTTCACAGGTTTTAGCTGACTGTGGTATTATAGGATTGTTTACATAATTGTAAAATTCCACTGCATCAATATCATAAATCTTATCTCTGTATTTCAAAACATTGGGGATTTTGATTTTTTTGGATTTTAAGTAAATATCCTTTATCGAATGAAACTTAAAAAGTTCTCCGTCACTGTAGAGCTTATATTTAATACCGTTTTGAATTGTTATAACATTATAGGCGTTTTGAGATTTCTTTGATCTACAATTTATATTATCATAAACAACTTTATCCCCTATTAAAATCTTTGCTTTTTTAACGCCCTTTTTGTTATTACTGAGCTGCTCTTTAAGTTGGTCGGCTATTGCTTGATTTTTTACAACAAATTCAATTCCCTCGGCAGTATTTTCAAATGCCCCCTCCTCTATTTTAGGAGATGTTTCATTATTTTTAATTTTTACTTTTGATAATTCAGTACAGTTTTTAAAGGTGACCAATCTAATTTTTTTGATTTTTTTAGGTATTGTTATTTTCTCCAGCGATCTGCAATTTTCAAACGCTGCAAAACCTATTTTTTCGAGATTACTTGGTAAGTTCATACTTTTAATTGACTTACACCCTGAAAATACACATCCGCCAATATTTTTTAATTCTTTGTTAAATTTAACTGATTTCAATTTTACACACGATGATAAAGAGTCAAATGGCAGCTTTTCCAAAGATGATGGTAAAACAATCTTTTCAACAGTTTTGTTGACCCTTCCAAAACCAAAATCTATATATGTTGTTCCCTCTGGTATTTTATAGGTCTTTTTACTATTAACCAATGTCAAGAGCCTTTTACCGTTTTTAGAATATACTGCACCGTTTTTCATCTTAATATAAGGATTCTTTTTATCTATTATCACCTTTAACTTTGGCATATCAGCTAAACTATTTAAATCTTCTAAATTTTCAGGAATATATATCTTTCTTAGATTTGGAAGCTTAGTATTTGGACTTATATGGAGAGCTGTTGCATACTTCGGTAAATATATAGTTTTGTAGGGTAAAACTATTTTAGACGGCAGTTCAGGATTTGCATTATACGACTCTTGAGGGTCAAATGACACGTCAGTAACTTTATATTTTCTGCCCTTAAAGCTGATTTTATCAGGTATTTTCAAAACTTCTCCGCTTACAACAGGATAAGTCGCATATACTGAATACTCTCCATCTTTATGACCGATGATAGATAAATCGTAATAAATATTATTAATTTTTACATTTTCATAACTTCCCGAAAAATCATTTCTATATTCTAACTCATAGTATGCAATTGAACCAATGCAATTTACAGAAATAAATATACAACTCAGTATAAATAAGATTGATATTTTTATAATTTTTTTCATTTTTTTCACCTTACCTTTGATTTTTGAAAACAAAATATACATAAGCAAACACAAAGCGTCTGCTCGCATATTATCCTTTCACATTTTTATAAACAACTTTCTTACCTATCAAAATCTTTGCCTTTTTAATTTTACTGCCCTTTAGCTTTTCCTTTAAATCATTTGCTACATTTATGTTTTCCACATAAAAACTTATGCCCTTTTTAGCATAGTCAAAAGCGTACGCTTTTATTTTTGGAGCTTTGTATTTATTCTTTATTATTATCTTAATTTTAGGACAAATGTTAAAAGAACCTACTGCAAATTTAGTAATGTTTTTTCCAATAGTCAGCTTTCTTAGATATTTATTGCGAACACTATTATTATCAATCACATTGACTGTTTTGTAAACTTTAACATTGCGTTTGTTTCCAACTATATCTATCAATTTCTTTCCGTCTTTTGAAAGTATTTGATTGCCCCTTGCCTTTAAATAATTATTATTTTTCGCTATTTTTATTTTCAGGTTCGGAGCATCATACCCCAAATCAAAATACTTAAGAGATTTAGGCAGGGATAATTTTTTCAACTTAGGACAACCCGAAATAGATATATCTTTTAATATAGAATCTGATGGCAAATTTATATTTACAAGTTTAGGGCATCTAGGCAGCCAAAGCATGGTAAGTTTTGAACCTGCTGGGATATTTATATTTTTTAAAGCAGCAGTAAGCGTATTTTCCCCCAAGCGTATTTCCTTTGTGTTTATCCCTACATTAATTGTTTCTAATGTACTTCCAAAATCTGAATATATTTCATCTTCGTTTATCGGTATATTTAAACTTTTTACAGGATAAACTTTATCAAATACAACTGTGTCAGGGATAGTAAATGTTTTAGTTCCAGGTTTGATATCAATAATGGTTGCTGTTAAAGTATCGTTATCAATAATATACCTGAAGCTATCGGTATCAACATGAATATTGTCATTATAGGAAACATAATAATTCGCTGACGAGCTGATATTTGCTGCACATAACACCGCCATCATCATAACTATCGTTGAGTTGAAAAGTCTTTTTAATTTCTTCATAAAAATCTCCCTTTGCAAAATTTGTCTTATTAATTGTTATAATGTTTTTGCGGTTACTTTATAAATTACTTTTTTGCCCACCATTATCTTGGCATTTTTTACTCCGCTTTTGCTCTTTATCAACTGCTTTTTAAGTTCTTTTGCAATCTTTTTCTTTTTAACAATAATCTTGATTCCTTTTTTTGCCTTGTTAAACGAGTTAAATAATTCTATTTTTGGAGACTTCTTTTTGTTGTTTATAATAATTTTAGAAAGCTTTTTACAATTTGCAAAAACGTCTCCATCAATTTTTTTAACCCCATTTATGGTAACACTTTTAAGATTTGTACAATTCTTAAAAGCCGCATATTCAATTCCAACATTTTTTGACATTATATTTACATCTTTAAGTCCCTTGCAATTTTTAAATGCATTAGAACTAATAAACTTTACTTTTTCAGGAATAGTTAAGCTTTTTATATTTTTACAATTCTTAAATGCTCTTACTCCTATTAAAGTAGTGTCTTTTCCGAATTTCACAGAATTTAGAGAAGAATATGAGAATTCATCTCCGTATATTTCTTTAAGGCTGTCCGGCAAAGTGATTTCGCTAATTTTTGAATTATGAAAAACGCCCCAACCTAAGATTTTCAAGGTATTAGGCAGTCTTATACTATTAACGTGTGAAAAGCCATATCCATGAACCCTACTGTCGCTAAAAGCACCAGCATCCCAAATATTTTCTACACCGTCAGGAATTATAATATCAGTGCTTCTATTAAAGTTCATATAAAAGTCTTTACCGTTCTTTGAAAGCAGCATATAATTATTATAGCTGTAATATGGATTATTTGAATCGACAGAAAGTATTAAATTTGGACAATTAAGAAAATAAAATGTATCATCATAAAAACGTGACAAACCTTCATTAGTATAAATAAGTTTTTCATATCTATCTAAATAATTATCATAATAAATAAAGTCCTCTGCTCTACCTATTATTGTATTTTTGGGTATGTTCATTTTCTTCAGGTTAGGAAATCCAACAAAGCTGGTTATATTGTATACGGTTTCAGGCAATACGATTTCTTCCACGCCGCTATACTTTTTTTGAGTCGACAAATAGTAATCTTCCAAATCCAAATCTGTTACTAAAAATTCTGTTCCGTTATAAGTTACCTTTTCAGGTATCTCCACCTTTTTAATATTTGGAATGTCAGTAACAGCAGCAGAATAAGGTACCTTTACTGAACCGTACTGCACATTTTGCTTCAATATATAAGTAAAACTGCCGATTTTTGTTCTAGGTGCGTCAGCATAAGGAGTAGTGCCGTCATAGTATGCAAACACATTGCCAGCAAATACGCTGAATGCAACAATCGCCGTGGTAAACAAACAAAATAACTTTTTAATTTTCATAAAAATTTCCCTTTCTTAATAAAACTACATTTCACTTTAATTCTATAATACTACTACATAATAAATATGTAAAGTAAGCACTAAACAAAAAGCCTTGTTTTGTTAATTTATACAAAATGGTCAGTCATTATTTGTATACTATAACTTAATTACAATCAATCAGTATATGCTTTTACCAATGTTTTTCTTGACACTGTACTGTATTAGTGTTACCATAATTATCAGAAAATCAAACTGCTAATATCTGGAGGAACACAATGAAATTAGCCGCAATTTTTAAAGATAATATGGTGCTTCAAAGAAATAAATCTGTATGCGTTTTCGGAGAGTATGAACCTGAAAAAGATAAAACTATAACGGTTTCTCTAGGCGAATATAAGGCAACCGCTGAGATCAACGGTAAAAGGTGGTATGCCTACCTTCCTGAAATGGAAGCTCAGGTAGGCTTGACCCTTATAATTTCATCATCAAGCGGAGATAAAATAACTCTGAATAATATCGCAGTCGGCGAGGTGTGGCTTGCAGGCGGACAGTCTAATATGGAGTATTTTATATCCAATTCAAAAGATGCAGAAAAGCATATATCTGAAATGAGAAAAGCCAATATTCGGTACTATAATGTACCTCGCTGCGGAATGATAAACGAAGAACTTTTTAATGCTGAGAAAAACTCTCAATGGGAGCTTTCAAACTCGGAAACCATCGGAGTATGGTCAGCGGTGGGCTGTCACTTTGCAAAAAATCTTTCTGAGAAGCTAGGTTGTATTGTGGGAATAGTGGGCTGCAATCTAGGGGGTACTTCGGCTTCTGTTTGGGTTGACGAGGAAACTCTAAAAAGCGACAAGGACACCAATGTTTATCTTGAGGATTATAAAAAAGCCTGCGGCGGCTTAACAGAGGAGGAGCAGATAAAAATCTACGACGAATACCTAGAATATGAAAAGGGATGGAATGAAAGGCTTGCCGTTATTCAGAAAGAGCGTCCCGAGCTTTCGTGGGAAGATGTTCAAAAGGAAATAGGAGAATGTAAGTGGCCCGGACCTATGGGGATTAAAAACCCATACCGTCCCTGCGGATTGTATAATACTATGATAAAAAGAATTGCCCCCTACACGTTCAGGGGCATAATATACTATCAGGGAGAAGAGGACGCTTCCCGATGCGAAATCTACTACAAGCTGTTTACAAAGCTAATTCACAAGTGGCGTGAGGATTTCAGAGACAGCGAAATGCCGTTTTTATGTGTTCAGCTGCCTATGTTTGCTTACGAAAATGCACCCGACGACAAGACGTGGCCTATAATCCGTGAGGCGCAGATGAAAGCAAGCGAAACACTTGATAATGTATATACTGCGGTCATACTTGACTGCGGAGAACTTAATAACATTCACCCTATTGATAAAAAACCTGTAGGGGACAGACTAAGTCTCTTAGCGCTTAAAAATGTATACGGCTATGAGTGTGACTCTTATGGTCCTGCGATTAAGTCTATTGAAAGAACACCAGACGGATACAGACTTAAATTTAAAAATGCAGAAAACGGATTTGAAGTCAGAGGAGAAGTAACGGGATTTGAAATATCGTATAATGGAGAAATCTTTGAGGAGATTATTCCAGAAATTTCAGGCAGTGAAATGGAAATCAAAAGCTATAAAAATGCTGTAGAGATCCGCTATCAATGGTTTAACTACAACGAGGTAACTATCTTCGGCAAGAACGGAATACCGCTTGCGCCGTTTAGAAATAACTTAATATAGCAAAAACGGGGTGTTCAAAATAACACCCCGTTAATTTTTATGTATTTATCTAACAGCACTTAACTATCTCACCCATTTGATCACGAGATGCACCTACTGCGTTTGATTCATCGGTGTCAATATGCATTGCTCTTGCATAAGACGCTGACACTCTGCAAACTGTATCGCATAAAATTGCGGTTCTGTCAGCAGATTCTATTTTAACGCAAACTACCTGCTTATCTTTAACGCCGAGTTCCTCAGCGTCGGCAGGAGTAAGGTGGATATGCCTTTTTGCTATTATAACTCCCTCTGATATTTCAAGCTCTCCGCAGGGTCCTACTATCTTGCATGAACCGCTTCCCTTTATGTCTCCCGATTCTCTGACCGGTGCGGCAATTCCTATTGAACGCGCATCGGTGGCAGAAAGCTCAACCTGAGTTTCAGGCCTTGTCGGTCCGAGAATTGATACGTTTGGCAGCTCCTTCTTAGGACCTACTATGGTAACTCTCTCCTCGCAGGCGTATTGACCGGGCTGAGAAAGATCCTTTTTCTTTGTCAGTTTAGCGCCCTTTCCAAAAAGAATTTCAAGAGCTTCTTGTGTTACATGAACGTGCCTTGCGGACGTTTCAACAATAAATTTCGACATTTTTATTCCTCCAATATTACTTTGTCATATATTATGCTGTCAAAAAACAAACAACCTATATTATTAATTGAAATAAGAAGTACGTATGTATTTTTCAACAGTCATTTAGCTTATTAAAAATATCCTACAGCATACATAATTAATAAAATCAAAAAGCAAAATGCAATAAACAGAAGATATACACAGCTTAAAGTTATTCCTGCAATGGCAAAGCCTTTTCCACGCTTTCTGATTTTGTCTTTAGAAACAAGACCGATTACTGAAAATATAAATCCCAGAATTGCACATAAAATGCCAACCTCTTTCGCCAGATAAGCACAGCAAGCTAATATAAATCCGGCAACTGACATTCTGCTGTATTTCAAATCCTCATCTGTTATCATTTGCGGATTATAACTTTCCAGACCACAATTTGTATAAACATCCTTCTGATATGCCTGATTTTCAAAAGAAACTGAGTTATCCTTAGAATAAGTAATCTCATTCCAATTTTTCTCCACAGGCATATTAAAATCAGAAACATCTATTTCTCTTATCAGTTTGGCTCCGCAGTTTGAACAATAATTAAATTCGTCTGAACTTTTTGCTCCGCATTTTATACAGTACATAACAATCACCGCTTAATATCAAAATAGACTTAAAAGTGTATTTTTATTTTCCAATTATCATAGAAAACAACTCTTTAACAGCTGATGTCCCGTAATTAAATTCATCATAATACTCGTCTATAAATTGACGCAGCTCATACGGATTGGCATTTAAAATATAAATAACAAGCAGAATTGTCACCGCAACAGACAAACAGCCTATTATAATTCCTGCAATTGCAAAGCCTTTTCCTTTCTCACCTCTTACATTAGTCAGGTGAAAACCGATAAGAGAAAGAACAAGACCAACAAACCCTGCCAATCCGCCAAATAAAATACATCCGCAGGAGGTTATAAATCCGGCAATTGCCATTGGGTTATAACGAGAAGTCGGCATATTTTGGTTATAATTAGGAGTACGATTATAATTCGTATTTTGATTATAATTCTGCTCTGCATATCCGTTTTGCTGTGTGTTAAAAGAACCAGATTCTTGTGTTAGCTGATTATTTACATCAGGCTCTCTATAAAGTATGCCGTTTGGATCGGCACTTTTTAAAACTGCTCCGCAGTAACCGCAGAAGTTACTGCTGTCATCATTTTTATTTCCACATTTTGTACAATACATAATATCACCGCACCTTGTAGCCAAATAACAATTAATTTTCTATATTATACAATATTTCTGTTAAGAAGTCAACGAGTTTTATTTTACACTATTCACATTGACTTACATTAGATTTATGATATACTTTAGATGAACTTTTTAGTTATGAAAATCAAATAAAGAGGAATTTTTATGATAAATCTTAAAGAACTTTTGTCTCTTGAATCCTGTTGGGAGAGACTTGAAAAAACTGACAAACCTATATTAATATACGGAATGGGTGACGGCTGTTTAAAGCTAATGAAAGAGCTTAAAAAGCGAAAAATCCCTGTTTCAGGAATATTTGCGAGCGATGAATTTGTAAGAGGACACTATTTTGAAGGGCATCTTGTTCACAGGCTTTCTGAGATAGAAGAAAGTGCAGTTAAAAACGGATATGATTTTATAATTCTACTTGCATTTGCGGCAGGCTATCAGGAGCTTATAACAAAAATTGACGATCTTGAAAAGAAGCACTTACTTTTAATGCCTGACACAGCCGTAATAGGCGGAGAGCCGTTTTTAAAAGAGCATTTAAACGAACGCTATAACGATTTTGAAAGTGTATATTCAATGCTTGAAGACGACATCTCCTGTAATACATTTGAAAGCGTACTAAAATATAAAATCACAGGCGAGCTTAAATATCTTCGTGAATGTACCACAACCACAGATGAAGCCTTTGAAAATATAATAAAACTAGGCACAAATGAAACATACGTTGATTTAGGCGCTTTTAACGGAGATACCGTTTTAGATTTCGTCGAACGTACTAATTACAGCTACAAAGAAATATACGCCTTAGAGCCAAATAAAAGGAACTTTAAAAAGCTTCTTAAAAACACTGAAAACTTGAAACACACACGTACCTTTAACTGTGCGGCTTGGAGCGAGAATACAACGCTTATATTTAACACAGGCGGAGGACGGCAGTCGCAGGTATCAAAAAAGGGCATAGAAACTCAGGCTGTAAGCGTTGACAGTATTTTAAACGGCAAAAAGGCAACCTATATTAAATACGATGTCGAAGGCGCTGAAAAGGAAGCTATAAAAGGCTCAATGCAAACTATAAAAGCGCATTCTCCCAAGCTTTGCGTAGCAGTATATCATAGACTTTTCGATATGATAGATATTCCACTGCAAATCGAAAAAATAAATCCAAATTACAAATTCTATTTTAGACATTATCCTTATTATCCTGCTTGGGAGACTAATCTTTTTTGTGTAAATTCCTAAATCTAAAATGTATATTAAGCAGTTATTTTTTGTGAATTTTAACTATTGAAGATCAGATTTCAATATGTTAAAATATTAATTGTTGAATTTAATAAGCAAACACGCAACGAGTAATGTTAATCATGTAAATCCAGTTGATTAACACTACTCGTTATTTTTTTGCTAAAATAATTAAGGAGAAAAATTTATGGACAATTCTGAAACTAAAAACATAATGGGTACTGTTCCCGTGCCTAATCTTATGCTCAAAATGGGAATACCAATGATACTGTCAATGATTCTTCAGGCGGTATATAATATTGTTGATAGTGCATTTGTGTCAAATATGCCATCAAACGGAGAATCGGCACTAAATGCCCTTACATTATCCTTTCCATTGCAGATGCTTATGGTAGCTATAAGTATAGGAACAGGCGTTGGTGCAAACGCCCTGCTTTCAAAAAGTATGGGCGAAGGGAACAAAGAAAAGGCAAGCAAGACAGCAGGCAACGCAATATTCTGTGCAATAATGATCTATATTATTTTTCTTATGTTCGGCATCTTTGGGGTTCCACTTTACATCTCAACACAGACAGTAAACACATTGATTTTCAATATGGCTGCTGACTATTTACGTATTTGCTGTGTAATTTCTTTTGGCATTGTTTTCTTTTCAATATACGAAAAACTCCTTCAAGCCACAGGACACTCTCTTTATTCCACCATTGCACAGATTGCAGGAGCAATTACAAATATCATACTAGATCCTATTTTAATTTACGGACTTATAGGTCTGCCTGAAATGGGAGTAAAAGGTGCTGCATACGCCACCGTGATCGGACAGTGCGTTTCATTCTTGCTGGCACTTTTATTCCATATAAAAGTGAACAAGGATATTTCAAACAGATTAAAATATATAAGTCCGTCCGCTAAAATTATCAGACAGATATATGCCATAGGTCTGCCTGCTATTATTGCACAGGCTCTTATGTCGGTTATGACATACGGACTCAACATCATTTTAGGAACAATTAGCGAGGCTATGGTTACGGCTTACGGACTGTACTATAAGATCCAGCAATTTATTCTGTTTGCCGCTTTTGGTCTCCGTGACGCAATTACTCCTATAATTTCGTTCAGTCACGGGTTGAAAAATAAACTCCGTATATATGACGGAATCAAATTCGGATTGCTTTATACGCTGATTATTATGCTTGCAGGAACTGCTGTTGTAGAAATATTTGCGGTTCCGTTTTCAGAAATATTTGGTCTATCGGGCAACACTCAGTCTCTTTGCATAAGTGCAATGAGAGTTATTTCGATAAGCTTTATCTTTGCGGGAGCAAACATAGCGTTTCAAGGGATTTTTCAAGCACTTAACGGCGGAATTGAATCGCTTATAGTATCCGTTTGCAGACAGATAATTTTTGTGCTTCCTGTTGCTTGGCTTTTTGCACAGACAGTAAAATGCAATCCTGATCTGTCTTGGATTGTATGGACTGCTTTTCTGATAGCGGAGATACTATCTGCTGTCATTTCAATTCTGTTGCTCATAAGAATAAATAAGAAATTAAAAAGCTTCTCGGAGTAGATATTAAAGCATAATAAACCAGCCGCCCATCTTATCTAAATGATAAGACCAAGCGGCTTTTATTATGTAGCAATACCCGCAAACTGATTTTGATATAAATTGTAATAACAGCCTTTTTGCTCAAGAAGCTCCTCGTGATTACCCTGCTCGACTACCCTGCCGTCGTCTATAACTATGATCTTGTCTGCGTCTATTATGGTAGAGAGCCTGTGAGCAATAATAAGGCTTGTGCGGTTTTTCATAAGTGCAACCATCGCCGACTGTATGTTCATCTCGGTTCTTGTGTCAACTGAGGAGGTAGCCTCATCTAAAATCAAAATCTTAGGGTCGGCAAGAACTGCACGAGCAATAGCCAAAAGCTGCCTCTGCCCCTGCGAGAGATTTGAACCGCTTTCTGATAAAACAGTGTCGTACCCGTCAGGAAGCCTTTTTATAAACCTGTCTGCATTTGCGGTTTTAGCCGCATTTTCAATTTCAGACAATTCAGCCTGAGGCTTTGCATAAGCGATATTTGAGCGTATTGTATCAGAGAACAAAACCGTGTCCTGCAAAACTATTCCTATAGTCTCACGGAGCTTATCTTTAGAAATATCTTTTATGTTTACGCCGTCTATCTCTATCTCGCCCGAATCAATATCGTAAAACCTTGTAAGCAGATTTACAACAGTTGTTTTGCCTGAGCCTGTCGCCCCGACTATCGCTATCTTCTGACCGCTTTTTATATCAAGGTCGAAACCCTTTAAAACAGGCTTATCTGGTACATAACTGAAGTTTATATTCTTAAAACTGATATTTCCCGAAACTTCATCAGGAACAAACTCACTATCATTTGAATTATCGTCCCTTTCGGACTCTTCATCCATAACGGCAAAAATTCTCTCGCCTCCGGCAACTGCTGTTTGTATCTGTGCATACTGGTTTGCAATTTCATTAATTGGTCTTGAAAATTGCTTAGAATATAAAATAAACGCCTGTATGGTTCCTATAGTTATAAATCCTTTTAGTGCAAAGTATCCTCCAAAGCCTGCTATAAGAACAAACCCCACATTTGAAACAATGTTCATAAGCGGTCCCATAGAACCACCGCATATCTGTGCTTTAACACCTGTCTTTCTAAGACTGTCGCTCATTTTGTTAAATTCGTCTATCGCATCCTTTTCCTTAGAATACGAAACGACCGTTTTATAGCCTACAACCATTTCTTCTATATGACCGTCCAGCTTGCCCAGCAAAATCTGCTGACGGGTAAAATACTTACGCATAAATTTTGTCATAACCGACGTAAACAGAACAGTCAGTATAATTGTAGAAACGCTTATCAAGGTAAGCACAGGCGAATAGTAAAGCATAATAACAAGCGAGCCGATAATCGTCAGCACACCTGAAAACAGCGAGCCTATCGACTGCGAAATGCAGTTTGATATATTTTCAACGTCATTTGTCATTCTGCTCATCAAATCGCCATGATTATGAGTATCTATGTATCTTATCGGCAGAGTTACTATCTTTCTGAACAGATCGGTTCTCATAATTTTGACTGTTGTTTGAGACAGTTTTGCCGAAAACCAACCCTGAAAATAAGTTATCACCGAAGTAAGAACATAAACTAAGCCTAGAATAATTAAGTATTTAACTAAGTTTTTATAGTCCACACCGCTTGTCAGACCAATGGTGTCTATAGCCTTTTGCTGAAGTGACGGTGCTGCCAGATTAAGGACTGTAATAGCAAGCATTACTGCTAAAAGTATAAAGAAAATATACTTGCTTCTGCCCATATAAGAGAGTATACGCTTTAGAGTTCCTAAAACGTCCTTTGGCTTTTCATGAGCCAAAACAGGACCTCTGGGACCTTTACCAAGCGGTCTTGGGGGATTATTTATAGCTGACGGTCTTTTTTGCTGTTGTGCCATTAGTTTTCCCCCTCCTCGTTGCTTTTCATCTGCGAATTGTAAATATCTGTGTATACCTCGCTTGTTCTCAACAGTTCTTCGTGCGTACCTATTGCACATAGGCTTCCATGCTCTAATACCGCTATTCTGTCACAGTTCATAACAGACGCTATTCTCTGTGCAATTTTTATAACGGTAATGTCTTTTAAGTTTTCGTCCAAAGCCCTTTGAAGTCGTGATTCAGTACCCAAATCAAGCGCAGATGTGCTGTCGTCGAAAATAAGTATCTCAGGCTTTTTCAAAATCGACCTTGCTATAGACAGCCGCTGTTTCTGACCTCCTGAAAGCGACGCGCCCTTTTCTGCTATGTAGCCGTCATACCCGGCAGGCATTAATGAAACAAACTCGTCAGCCTGTGCAATCTTTGCAGCTTTTTCTATATCAGATTTTGAAGCGTCTTTATCTCCCCAAGCTATATTTTCATAAACAGTACCTGAAAACAGCTCGCTTTTTTGAAGTACCATTCCAATCTTTTTTCTCAAACAATCAATATCATACTTCTTGACATTTACCCCGTCAACAAGAACCTCGCCCTCGTCTGCATCGTAAAATCTGGGTATCAGGTTTATAAGTGACGACTTTCCTGAGCCTGTCGCTCCTAAAATCGCAAAGTTCTCTCCTGATTTTATATCTACAGACAAATTTTTTATTACTGGCTCTCCGTTTGTACCCGGATATTTAAAGCTAACATTTCTAAAGCTGACTGTTCCTCCCTGATTGTTGTCACTAACATAACTTCCTGATTTTATAACAGGCTCGGTATACAACACCTCGCAAATTCTTTTTCCCGAAGCGTGCGCTCTTGATATTGACTGGAACATCATACTTATCATCATAATTCCCATCAGTATCTGAGTTATATAAGTAAGCGCCGCCATTATCTGTCCGACTTTCATTTCTCCTGCTTCTACCTGAAAGCCGCCTATTAGTATAATCGCAATAACCGAAAGATTCATAACTATCATAAGCAGAGGATTTAATATAGACATTATCTTCTGAACCTTCAAATTAGTCTGCATAAGGTCTACATTTGCCCTATTAAATCTCTCTGATTCGTGCTTCTCACGGACAAACGCCTTTACAACTCTTGCTCCTGCTACATTCTCCTGAACAACTGAATTTACTTTATCAAGCTTTTTCTGAACAATGCTGTATATCGGCGTTGCTTTTTTAATTAGTATCATAATCAAAACCATTTCAACAGGCAGCGCACATACCAATACCAGACCGAAATTAATGTCTAAAGAAAGCATCATTATAATTCCGCCGATAAAAAGAATACTGTCTCTAACCAACATTCTCAGCGCAAAATCAACAAACTGCTGAACCTGCGTTATATCATTAGTCAGCCTTGTCACCAAAGAACCTGTCGTGAACTTATCCGTCTGCTCAAAAGACAGACACATTACTCTTTTAAATGTGTCGTTTCTCAAATCTCTTGCAAAGCCCTGAGACGCCATTCCCGAAAATGCCGCTGAACCAACTCCGCACATTCCGCCGAAGCATATCAACAGCAGCATCATTATTCCCGTATGTATAATAAGCTCCATATTGCCGCCTACAACGCCTTCGTCAACTATCTTCGCCATTAGTCTCGGCTGAGATAGATCGACTAATACCTCGCCTACCATAGATAAAGGCGTAAGCAGTGTAAAAATCCAATACGGCTTTAAGTATTTTGCCAATTTCATTTCTTTATCATTTCTCCTATTCAGATAACTACTCTTTATAAATTTTATCACATATATTTTAAAAAGGTCAAGAGCTTAAATAATTAAAAGGGTAACATAAATTTAGTCACCCTTTTATTTCTATTCTTCCTTTAATCAAAAATATGTGTGAAATCAAACGTCGCAAAATAATCATCAGGCGTTTCTGCACGTCTTAACAGTTCTGTACTTCCGTCCTCTTTCAAAAGTATCTCCGCCGAACGCAGCTTTCCGTTGTAATTATAACCCATAGAAAAACCGTGCGCTCCTGTGTCGTGAATACAAATATAGTCTCCTATATCAATCTTAGGCAGCATTCTGTCAACTGCAAACTTATCGTTATTTTCACATAGACCGCCTGTTATGTCGTACTTATAATCGCAAGGCTCATTTTCCTTACCTAACACCGTAATGTGATGATATGCCCCATATATCGCAGGACGCATAAGGTTTGCGGCACAAGCGTCAAGACCGATATAGTTTTTGTAAATATTCTTTTCACGAACAGCCTTTGCAATAAGATGTCCGTAAGGCGCTAACATAAATCTGCCAAGCTCGGTATAAATCGCAATATCGCCCATTCCGGCAGGAACTAATACCTCCTCATAGGCTTTTCTCACGCCTTCGCCTATCACCTCAATATCGTTCTCAGGCTCGTCAGGGCGATAAGGAACACCTATTCCTCCGGATAGATTTATAAAATTAATCTTAGCTCCCGTCTTTTCGTGAAGTTCGACTGCAAGCTCAAACAAAATTCTTGCAAGCTCAGGGTAATACTCGTTCGATATCGTATTAGACGCCAGAAATGAATGTATACCGAAATCCTCTGCGCCCTTCTGCATAAGAATTTTATAAGCCTTGATCATCTGCTCCTTTGTCATTCCGTACTTAGCATCGCCCGGGTTGTCCATTATCTGATTTGCTATAGCAAACTTTCCGCCAGGGTTATACCGACAGCATATTGTCTTTGGTATTCCGCAGAGCTTGTCCAAAACTTCTATATGAGTAAAATCATCAAGATTGATATTAGCATTTAGTTTTCTTGCCAAAAGAAAATCTTCATCAGGCGTTACGTTAGACGAGAACATTATATCAGAGCCTGTAAAACCGCAAGCTTCGCTCATCATAAGCTCGGTAAGCGACGAACAATCAACTCCGCAGCCCTCCTCCTTTAGTATCTTTAATATACCCGGAGTCGGAGTCGCCTTTACAGCGAAATACTCCTTATACCCTTTGTTCCACGAAAACGCCTTGTTCAGACGTCTTGCATTCTCTCTAATACCTTTCTCGTCATATATATGAAATGGAGTTGGATATGTTTTAACTATCTCCTCAATTTTCTCCTTAGTAACAAACGGTTTTTTCATTTATACACCTCTCAACACAAAATTTTATCGCTTTATCAGAACAAAACATACAAAAAGGATAACATTTTTTGACCGTTTTTGTCAAGAGGCTAATCGGTCAAGCTGGAGATTTTAATAATTAAGACATATTTGTTTACTAGAGACAAACAAAGCGTTCGGAATTTTTCCGAACGCTTTTACTGTCTATTCACTGTACCTGCTTTAATGCTACCCATTTATATTTTTATAAACTACCTTTTTGCCTACTAGGATTTTTGCATTTCTAACTCTGCTCTTTTTATTTTTCAATTCCTTTTTAAGATGTTTTGCAACTTTCTTGTTTTTTACAACAAACTTTATGCCTTTCTTAGTGTTTTGAAAAGCACTTTTACCTATATATGGCAACCTACGTACTAATTCCGCATTTGACATTACGCTTTAAACATTATAAAATAAAGCTATGAAGGAGCAGTGAAATGTATAAAATAAAACTTATATTTACAGGCGGAACAATAGCCTCAGTTACAACAGAAAACGGTATCCTCCCAAGCCTTTCAAAGGAGAAGCCAATGCTTCTCGGCAGATTTGAACGTGATTACAGAGATTTAAAAGACAATGTTCAGTTTGACTGCGCTTTTTTGATGAACAAGCTTTCTGAAAATATGGTGCTTTCCGACTGGGAACAGATTTTGCACTATCTCAAGTCAAACAGTTTTGATGAATACGCTGGAATTATAATAGCTTACGGAACGGATACCCTTGCATTTTTTGCAAATTTGCTTTCAGTTTTTGAGAACGATTTGCCGCCTGTTTATATAGTATCAAGCGATAAGGTCCTTAGTGATAATTCGGCAAACGGAACTGAAAACTTCGCCTGTGCCGTTAGGGAAATCGTGAACCAAAAAAACAAGCACGGAGTGTTTGCTCCCTACCGAAACAGCGACGGCAAAATGACTGTTCATAAGGGCTATCAAATTACCCAGTCGGGAATTTTATCAAACGATTTTTATTCTTTAGATTCCCTTCCACCTGCGCACAAAAGACTTAAAAACTTCAAAGAATTTAAAAGTGGCGTTTTTCTTCTTAACAGCTATACCGGAATGGATCTGTCGGTTATTGATCTTCAAAAGGTATCGTCTGTAATAATCACAGCATATCACGGCGGAACAACAAATCAAAAAGAAATTATCAAGCTGCTTGAGCGTGGCTCACCTAAGATACTGCTTGCTTCAGTAAACTGTCTGGAAAATGAAAAGCAATACTCCTCAACAGTTAATTTACAAAAGCACGGGGTAAAAATAATCTACAAAAAGACCATTGAAACCGCATATGCTGAAGAACTTTGTAGTTTGATTTAATAAATATAAGCTATTTTAAATACAAAAAGAGCAGCTCCTTTGCAGGAACTGCTCTTAATTTCTTTTACAAGGTACTTATTTAAAATCCTTTATCTTATCATTTATCTTTTTCAGCTCAGAATCTATAGTACCCGTATATTTATTTTTCATAGCCGACCACGTTCTCTGTGAACCGTTTTCATCAAGCTTGAAAATATCCTCATATAATGCAGACATAGGTGCGTTCGTTCCTGTTTTAGAATCATCCTGTGCAAGTATAGATGATATTCCGTATCCGAAGTCAAAAACAGGCTTATATTCGCTTGAGCTTGCATCTACCTTAACTTGATACATTTCTTCATCCCAACCCGGATTATCAGCCAAAAACTTTTCTTTTGTAGTTTGTTGATAGTTTTCATCAAAGTTGGCTACTCTTGAACATTCAAACCAACACTTAACTGCCTCTTTAGCGGTTGAACCCTTTACCCACATATAAGCCAGCATATCTGAACTCATATATTTTTCATCACTCTGTGGATCAGCCGGAATAGGAACTACCTTCCAGTTGTCGCTCGCTGTAGGTCCATTGGTTCCTGACATTGCCCAAGTTCCCATATTATAAAACAACGTAGTTCCTGCTGTAAAACAGCTTTTTGCTGAGCCGTAATAAGTCATATCGACCAAGCCTTCTTTACCAAGATTGTAAAGAAGATTCTCTGCTCTCTCAAGATCGGGGTTGTTTAAATTATTTTTGAACACGCCGTCTTCATAAGTAACTATGGTCTGACCTGTCTGCTGAACAAGCTGAGGTGCAAACCAACGGGCTGCAATACCGTATCTTTCCTCTTCTCCGGAAGCATTTGCTTTGAATGAAGACATTATATCATACCATGTATCCCAGTTCCATTCACCTTTTGTATAAAGCTCATAAGGATCGTCAAGACCTTCATTATCAATAATATCCTTATTATACATCATAAGAGTTCCCACGCTAAAGCTTATCGGAGCGACATAGTGCTTACCCTTAAGCGAGAACTGTTCTGCAGTAGGTTTAACGTCTGACCAAATGTCAGCATTAAAATCAACTATATCGTCAACCGGCTGATACATTCCTGTTACCACCTGGGACGGGAAAGCAAGCCACTCATATTTGAATATATCAGGAATATCCTTTCCTGACGTAATAGCTGTTGCAAGTTTGTCAAACTTTTGGTCGTCCCAAACCTCGATCCACTTGATTGAACCGCCCTTCTTCTCGAACAAAGTCAATTCAACGGATTTTTCATCCTCCTCCTTTGCCGGATTCAGATCATAAGTTCCCATCCAGATAAGCTCTTTTTGAGCGCCGTCAGGGATAGATTCAATAGCTTTCGCTGCCTCTGTTGAATTTACCTTTACCTTATCAACGTGAGAGCTGTTTTCATTACCGCCCTTAGTACAGCCCGATACTGCCATACACATTACAAAGGCAAGTACAGCAGAACCGATTCTTTTTGCATTTTTCAATGTATAACTCCTCCTTTTTATTTTGGTTTTAAGCCGAATTAATAACTTAAGCTAATACCTTATATTATTATAAACGAGTTGACTTTTCAAATCAACCGTATAAATTCTCTAATTTTCCAAATGTATTTTGTGCAATTTGCCAAAAACAAAAATACAAACACATTCACTAACAGCCAAAATCTAGAGAAATTCTTGAACTTTTTAAAAATCTATTGTATAATACTATATACATTTGCTTTTTTAGTGTTTAAGAACGGAGTTTTTATGAAGAAAGTTGAAATGTTTACAGACGGCGCCTGCTCAGGCAATCCCGGTCCCGGCGGTTACGGAACTATACTTAGATATAAGGGCATAGAAAAAGAGCTTTCAGGCGGACACCCTAATACAACAAACAACAGAATGGAGCTTTCCGCAGTAATCGCAGGTTTATCTGCATTAAAAGAGCCTTGTGAGGTAACAATAACCACCGACAGCAAATATATAGTCGACGCCGTTGAAAAAGGCTGGGTAAAAAAGTGGAAAGCAAACAACTGGATAAAATCTGACAGAAAAAAGGCTTTGAACCCCGATCTGTGGGAAACTCTTTTATCACTCTTAGATAAGCACAAGATTAAGTTTATTTGGGTAAAGGGTCACGCAGGACATACTGAAAACGAACGCTGCGATAAGCTGGCGGTTATGGAATCTCAAAAATTCTGATATGATTTTATTAATATTTCAAGTTACTCTGTGCTAACTTTAAAAGTTTGTTAATACATCAACACTTGTAAGTTCATTAATAGTGTTATATAATATAAATAAAATATAGTATTTCTATATGAATTATTTTCTAATATATTTCTTTGATGCTGAAAGGACTTGATATAAATTGGATAAAAAACTTATTTATTGCGACAACGCCGCAACAACTAAGGTTTCAAAAAAGGTTTTAGACGCTATGCTCCCCTATTTCACTGAAGAATACGGAAATGCATCAAGCATTTATATGCTCGGTCAGAGCGCTGCAAAGGCTCTTTTAAAAGCAAGAGAAACCGTCGCAAAAGCAATAGGCGCAAAAACGCATGAGATATTCTTTACATCGGGTGGTTCTGAGGCGGACAACTGGGCAATAAAAGGTATGGCATTAAACGGTGCAAAATCGGGAAAGAAGCATATAATAACATCAGCGTTTGAACACCATGCTGTGCTTCACACCTGCGAATTTTTAGAAAAGCAAGGATATGAGGTAACATACCTCCCTGTTGACGAAAAGGGTCTTATAAACCCAAACGACGTCAAAAATGCAATTCGTGAGGACACCTGCTTAGTTACTATAATGTTTGCAAACAACGAGATAGGAACCATTCAGCCTATCAAAGAAATCGGAGAGATCTGCAAAGAGAAAAAAGTTCCTTTCCATACTGACGCTGTTCAGGCTGTCGGAAATGTTGAAATAGACGTAAAAGCATTAAATATAGATATGCTTTCTTTATCTGGACATAAAATTCACGCTCCAAAGGGAGTGGGCGCATTATATGTAAGGGGCGGTATATCACTTCCCAACCTTATTCACGGCGGCGCTCAGGAGAAGAATAAAAGAGCAGGAACTGAAAATCTACCGTCAATCGTTGGGCTTGCACAGGCTATCACCGACGCTGTTCAGAACATAAAAGAAAAACAGGAAAAAGTCTCAAAACGGCGTGACAGACTTATCGACGGAATTTTAAAGATACAGGAGACAAGACTTAACGGCGACAGAGAAAAACGTCTTTGCGGAAACGTAAATATTTCAATAAGAGGCGTGGAGGGCGAAAGCCTGCTTTTGATGCTTGATATGTACGGCATTTTAGCGTCCAGCGGTTCAGCCTGTACGTCCGGCAGTCTCGACCCGTCCCATGTTCTGCTGGCGATAGGTCTGCCTCACGAAACAGCTCACGGCTCGCTCCGTCTTTCAATTTCAGAAGAAACTACCGACGAAGACATAGACTATATTTTGGAGACTATTCCAAAGGTTGTAGACAGACTGCGTTCAATGTCGCCATTGTGGGAGCGCATATGCAAAAACGAAGGAATAACAGGTACGATTTAGCGAAAGGAGTAATTTATAATGATATATTCAGAAAAGGTTATGGATCATTTCACCAACCCAAGAAACGTCGGAGAAATCGCCGATGCTGACGGTGTAGGCGAGGTAGGAAACGCAAAATGCGGAGACATAATGAAAATGTACATCAAGGTCGACGATGGAGTTATAAGCGACGTTAAGTTTAAGACATTCGGCTGCGGAGCCGCTATAGCAACGTCTTCAATGGCTACCGAGCTTATAAAGGGAAAAACTATAGACGAGGCATTAAAGCTCACGAATAAAGCCGTTGTCGAGGCTCTTGAGGGACTTCCTCCTGCAAAGCTTCACTGCTCGGTACTTGCAGAACAGGCGATGAAGTCTGCAATTGCGGATTATTATAAAAAGCAGGGAGTTGATCCTACTCCTATCATAGGCGATATCGGCGATTGCGAGGACTGTCACGGCTGTCATTAAGTTCTCACAGCAGCTTAATCAAAGGAATAATTTTCAAATTCTTTTGTGCAAAATGACAATACAATTTTAAAAATGCAGTTATATGGGGACGGAAAGACTTTTAACCGTCCTCTTTGTTATATAAAAAAATTTTTTGAAACACAATATATTGTGTATTGATTTTTTCTAAAGACATAGTTTTGCTTTTAATTTTATAGAATAAAAAACAAAACTATGACAAATTTGGGCAATATTTATATAGACAAAACGAAATATTTATATTATAATAAAAATATTCAAAAGCTGACAAAATACCGTGTAATGTTTTTGATTTGTCAGCTTATGAGAAAATAGAGGTTTAGTAATGAGAGTTATTACAGGTATTGCAAGAGGTAAAAAGCTTATCACTCTTGAGGGTCTTGACGTAAGACCTACAACTGAAATGGTTAAGGAGGCTATTTTCTCAAGCATACATTTTGATTTGCCGGAAGCGTCGGTACTTGACCTTTTTGCAGGTTCGGGCCAGCTTGGTATTGAAGCCATAAGCCGCGGTGCAAAGCACTGTGTTTTTGTAGATAAGAGTAAAAGCTCCGTTGATATAATAAAGAAGAATATAGAAGCCTGCGGATTTAACGCTCAGACAAGGGTTTTGAATATGGAAAGCATTGAATATCTGTCTGTAGCCAAAACAGGCATTGATATTGCTATTTTAGATCCTCCCTACCGACAAGGACTTATAGTAAAGGCTCTTCCGCTTCTTGACAGAATAATGTCAGATAATTCTACGGTTATATGCGAACACGAAAACGAGCTTACTCTCGACGACTGCTACGGCAGACTTAAAAAGACTAAAACTAAGAGGTACGGAAAGATTTCTCTTACCTATTTTTCCGTAAATACTTATGAAATGTAATTATTTATTTACAATTAAGGATTGGACTTGAAATGAACAAAAAAATAGCGGTATGCCCGGGCAGCTTTGATCCTGTAACACTGGGGCATCTTGATATAATCGAACGTGCTTCCGAGCTGTTTGACGAAGTTATCGTGGCTGTATCTATCAATTCGCAAAAAGCGTATAGCTTTACAGCAGAAGAGCGTATGGATATGATAAAATCAGTTTCTAAGCATTTGTCTAATGTAACAGTTGATAAGTGCGACGGACTATTAGCCGAATACTGCAAAGAAAAAGGCGCTATAGCCATTGTAAAAGGACTAAGAGCTGTTACCGACTTTGAGTATGAATTCCAGCAAGCGCTTGCAAACAAAAAGCTTTATGAAAAAGCGGATACTATTTTTCTTACAACAAGAGCTGAAAATATGTATCTAAGTTCAAGCGTTGTAAAGGAGATAGCAAGCTACGGCGGTGATATAAGCGAATTTGTACCGTCCGAAGTGCTTAAAATAATAAGCAGCAGAATTGCAAAATAAAAATGTATATACAGCATTTTGCTTAATAATTTGTGTGTTATGTGTTATGTAAAATGCTTATTGTAAATCAAAGAAAATCAAATAAGGCATAAGCCTAAAAAGTAAGGAGAGATAAAAATGAAAATTGACGAGATTTTAGACCTGATGGATGAGTTACTGGACAAAGCGGTTACAGTTCCCTTTACAAACAAGAAAACTCTTGTTGACACCGAAAAACTGAGAGAGTACATTGACAGCATACGGTATAACCTGCCATCTGATATCAAAAAGGCAAAAGAGCTTCAGAATGACAAAGCTATTATAATGACTGAGGCAAACAAAAAAGCAGAGGTTATCATCAAAAAGGCTGAGGACAGGGCTAAGGTTTTGGTATCAAATGAGGAAATTTTAAAGCAGGCAAAGGAGCAAGCTGCTGAAATAACCGCTCAGGCTTATGCTATGGACAGAGATATAAGAAACGCTATGTCTGAAAAAATCGACAGTATGTTAGCTTCAACTGAGGAGTCATTAGCTTCGACTCTGAATAACATAAAAAGCACAAGGGCTGCAGTAAAGGCTGCAAACGCTCCTAAAGGCAACAACAAATAAAATAATATTTAGAAAAGCAAAAGGAACAGTTTTCCGTTTGGAAAAACTGTTCCTTTTTTGTGCAAAATTATTTTTGTGGTCTATAGATTTTTTAAATTACACTAAAATCAATACGCATCGGTATAGTGATACATAGTAGTATAGATAACATTATTGCTTCCGCTTATATTCAGCTTATGAATTGCACAGTTTGTATAATGTGAATTTTCAAAATCACAAGTAAACTTATCAAAAAGCTCTTCACCTGAGTATCCTAGAACTTTCAGACCATTGAATTTAGTTCCTCTTTTTGCAAAATTGATCCTGCTAGTCAGCGCCATATTAGTGTCAGCAAGCCATTGCATATCTAACGGAATTTGTTTATGCCTTACTATATCTCTTAAACTAGCATAATTATCTGACAGATTATAGGTTTCATAATTACCCTCAGAATCCTGCATATGAATATCTGAAATCAAATTAGACAAGGTCGAACCGTTATACACTTCTAATAAATTGTTGTCATAATACTCTCGCGATGTAATATTAGTTGGCGCAGTTACTCTTACCTCGTTTGTCTTATATATAAACGGATAAGTTCCATACGCTTTTAATGAATACGCTACAACTGCATCCCACAGAGTAGAATTATCTGTCAGATATACATAATTAATAGTTTTTGTAGAAAGCTGATAAGTAACATTTTTAAGCGCTACATTCGACACCAAAATACTTCTCAGCGATACACTTGAATTTATTCCGGGCTTCGGCTGATTAAGTCCCAAAGCCAATGTATATGAACGGGAATTTATATCAAGAAGATAGTATCCGTCTTTGAATGTCATTTTAGCCATATCAACCGACCCGTAATGAACGTCAACGCTGTCGATAAAAAACTTTATAGATATTATCTCATTATAATACTGAGGTATAATAAATGAGCCTTTAAATGTCGTGTAAGGTGTATATCTTTCCTTATCAATACTAAAACTTATACATTTATCCAAGGTAACTGTAGAAACTGATCCGCCTAAACTCATTACTCTTATTTCTGCACTTATATCATTAATTTAAACCACCGTCATTTCATAATAATTTTATAAATTATTCTATTGTACCTTACACAAAGTTAGTGATACCTTATAAACATAATCATCTTCGCAGCCGCAGATCTCATAGTCAGTCATTATACAATTTCCAAAACTTATTCCTTCAATAACAACATTGAATGAACTTGAATGCAAATAACTATTAAATATCATATTTATCTCGCTCAGTTTTGCTTTATCAACTATAGTTGCAGCCTTGATTTTCCTGCATCCAATGCCTAAATGACATAATTCTCTTTGATTAGTGAATGTGGCTAGCTCAGCGGTCTTTGCTGATCCGAGAATTTTATACTCCTTGATGTAAAGCTTGTAAGAACCAATAGTCATGTCAATAGTATGTTTAGAATTTGTTTCTTTCATATTCTTTTCTCCTTTTTCAACTTATATCATTCCGTTTCTGTAAGAAAATACCTGAATTTTAAAGTAAGATTAGCTTCAAGCCGTGAGTAAAGATTATTTATTTTTAAATTCTCCATACTAAGTGAAACGGTTGTGAGATCGTTACTGAATAAAAAATTCGTATACAAATTATCCATATCCTGAGAAAACATCTCAGCGCTCATTCCCTTTTGGGCAATGACCTTACATTCAAAAGTAACAAAAACCTCGCTTGATTTAATGTCCAATCCATTTTTATAATCATTGATTTTTTCTACACTTTTAACGCTCAAAAAACCAATATTTTGATTATATTTTTTTAACAAATCCACATCAAAATACTCACTGTACACATCAACTCCATTATCAGATAAAATAGCTGCTATATTTGTTTTTAAATCTTCAAACATTTTATCCCCTTACAGAGGTGAATAAAAAATCCATATCCTGAGTCAAATCAGAAATGCGCAATAACGCATTATTTCTGAGCTCTTTTGCCCCTGCAAGCCTTTCATTTGAATTTAACGATTCGGTTGCAGAGCCTGTGATTGTTAATCCTCTTTTTTCTTTCATCAAAGAGAGAATAGTATAATCATAATAAGCCACGCAAGCCGCTGCATATTCACATCTTTTTATATCTTCCGATGAAGCAGGGTCAGCAATAAGCTTTTTTTCAATAAAATCCTTTGCGTCATCTATAGTATCACTGTAATTTTGCACATCACTGTCCGAAAGCTCGGAAATAGACTGAAACATATCAGTTATAGTCTTGAGGTTCATTTAAAACACTCCTATATACTAAATTTAAAAATAGATAAACCAGACTAAACAGTTGCCAAAACTGCGGTTGCTCCGCTTGCGATTTTAGAAAAACCTACTGTGATAGAGCAAGCTATCTCGTCACACTGAGTTGAAATAAGCTTATCAAAATCAACAATAATATCGGTTCCGTAAATCATTTCAAGAGCGCAGTTCTTATCAACTCCGATAGCGATACTGTCCTCTAATTCCGGACATTTTACTAGCGTTACGCCATAGGGAGTTTTAACCATTCCGCTTGTCATATAATCAGATACGCAATACTTCATTTCTTCAAATGCAAGTATCTTAGCCATATCAGCAGGCGAACAAAGCATTGTTGTCATATCATAGGCATCCATTGAAGCCCAGAAATCTGCCAAATCAGCATATGTAAGAGATTCTCCGCTAAGTTCAACTGGTGAAACTCCTGCACTCAAAACAGTAGCAGCCTGCTTATTTACTGCTCTTGAAATCTGAGCGCCTAAATCTCTAAGAATTACCGCAAAGGTTTCTATTCTGTGCTTTCTAATCGACTCATATGTGCAAGAAAGCTTTCTTGCAAATTTAGAAAGATTAATTCCTGACGCTGCAAGCCTTACGTTTGTGCTAGGCAGAGAAGCTCCCTCTGCAACCGCATTATCTGTTCCCGACTTAACAATGGTAAGTCCTCTGTAGGTGATCTCATCTGTCAAAGTAGTTGCAGCAACTACCTCAGACAAAATAGAAGCTTTATCCATACCCTCTTTAATACATCTTCTTACAAACTCAGGGAACAATACTGCCGATTCGGTTGAGAGGAAGAATTTTTCGACACGGTCGCAGTGTTCTCCCTGAACCTTAATGTCAAATCTCTTAAGCTGACGTTCAAAAGCGTCAAGACCTGCTAATTCGGTATTCTTATAGTTCTCATCAGGGTCCATTTCCGATAATACCCTTGTAAAGCTCTTTCCTGTGATGTTGTAAAGTCCTTTTTCTAATTTAATATCTTTATACATAATTTTTCTCCTTTTCTTAAAGCTATTTTCCTAGCTTAAATTGATTGTTTTTTTCTTTTTGTTTGCTTTGTGAATATAAATTGTCTTTTTTCGTCCAAAGCTGAGGCGTAAAAAGACTTCTGTTCTGAGCTTTTTCAAAAAGCGTTTTCTTTAAATCCAACAGCTTTTCGCAGTCAAGCTCAGAAATTGTTTTTTCAAAGTCTTCCCTAACTGTAAAAGGGTCGAACAAAAATTTCATTGATACAATGTCACGCCTTAAATCGTCATAAAGCATTGAGATTATATCGTCCTTCTGCTTGAGCTCCTTTATAAGCGTTTCCTTTGATTTTAAAATTGTTTTTCTTGTCAGATCCGAACTGCTTGGCTCTTTTGAAAAGCCTTTTGAAACTCCCGCATTAGGCTGTGCCGGAATTGCAACAAATGACCATTCATAAGCATCAGACGGACGCTCCAGAACCGTATGACAAATCTTATTACCGTAAGCCCTTCCCTTTATATGCGCACACGGCTTTATACGCTTATCCGCTCCGCAAATTGAACATATCTCGCTGTCGATCTTACAGCTTATCGAAACCTCTTTTTTTATTCCGGCTTCAATTTCAGATATCAAGTTCTGCGTTTTTTGATTTTTCAGCATATATGCCTTAGCAAGCAAATAAGTATAATCATCGCCGTCTGCAGTCTTTTTGCTTTTATCCGTTTTGACCTCGGCGTCAAAGATTCTTGCCGTCTGATTTTTACCCTTGGGATCATGGTCAAAAATACCCGTTTTCCCGATAAACAGTTCTGCCAAAGCCTCTAAAGACTTTACAGAAAAGCGTTCATAATCTCTGTCAACATCATTGTCGCAAAGAATAATAGGAAAAGCATAAACCTCATCTGACGTTAGCTCTTTTCTTGTGTAGACGTTGATTTTTGCCATAATCTCGTCGTTTACTTCAAAATTATTTGAATTACTAAGCTTCGCTGACTTTTCCGCCATTTGTTTTTCTCCTTTCGTTTTCAATTTCCAGCGCCTCTGCCTGAGCGTTATAAAGCCTTGCCTTAGCCAGTTCAGATTCGTCCTGGAGATTGATATTATCCCATTCTACAAACACTCTGCTGTCCGAACCCAATAGATGTAGATGCGTTTCACATATTCTGCGAATGATCGGTGTTAAAAGTCTGCGGTAATACTCAAGCTCACTTGTTAAAATGTCGCACTGCTGCTGGCTCATTCTCTCGGTAGTTGACCAGTTTAGCCCAAGCAAAAACGGAGGAATTGCAAGCTTAGAGATCATCTGCTCTAAAAGCTGTCTAACCGGGATCTCAGTATCAATGATTTGATTATCTGCACCGATAACCTTTATCTCAACATCACCCACTGCAACAAAGTCCTTGATTATACCATTGCGTGAGGCGTTCATTCCGTCCGACCATTCCTTCGCGATCTGCATTGCACGTTCCTTGGCAAATGCCTTATCGTTTTCATTAGAAGGCTTATAGGTAACTGCATATCTTATGTTTCCTATTCGGTCAAAGTTCTGACCAATGCAGTCGTAAACCTTCATCAGTATTCCCGCTAGGCTGGGAAGTCCCCTGAATATCGAAACGCCGTTTGAGTTCTTGGGATTAGGATTAAGCGCCGAATAGAGTATCCGTTCAGGATATTCAATAAGTCTGTCGTTAGCTCCGCTGATTGCGTATATACGCCTGTCACAGGGGGTCTCGCCCTCTTTGACTTCAAAATGTGTAGGGTCGGCATTGTATATACCGCATACCTGCTTCGTTTTCGGATCAATAAGAATTTCTCCTATTGCCTTTCCGTAAGTTAAAAGCTGATCAAGATGAATATCCATAAAGGTATTCAATGATGAGCCTGATATCCCCACGGGAATAGTATCCATAAACTCCTCAAGCTCGGTCTGGTATCTCTCGTCCTCGCAAACAAGCTTAAATCCGCCTGTAAGTCTTACTATCTTTCCTATGCAGGCGTCGAGTATCGGGACCTGACTTCTCAGAGTTTCGTAAAAATCCTGTTCAAAGGTATACGCCGTAGGCGCTAAACGAAAAACTTCTTTTCCGTTCACCCTTTCAGCCGAAGATGCAATAGGCTCAAACCTAACTGCCTTTGGTTCTTTTTCTTTGAATTTTAGTTTCATTTTAATCTTTCCTTTTTAATTTTGTAAGCAACCGTTATTGGTTAAAGGCTCTTTACTCTCTGTCAAGTGACATTACAAAGAAATCGTCACCCGACGTATATACAAAAGCAGAAACAAAATACCTTATGTCGTCCATTGCGTGGTCGTTTTCCTTAACAGGACAGTCCGCTCCGCTTTTTTCGTCCCAGCGGTAAAGAGTAAATTCCCGTAATGTGTCGGTACAGGTTCTTGATATTTTTATTTTCCCATCGGTTATAGCGTCGCTAACCTTGCGTATACCGCTCATAACATCATTTTTCGCAGGAATAACATTGAAAACCCCGTGCCGTCTTATACACTCGATAAACGACGCTGCCGACGGATCGCACACCACTGCCTCCGGCTTTATTTCACAGCCCGAACAAAGCTCGGCTAAGCCTTTGTAATGCTCCTCGTCCGTACGCTGAACGCCCTCCGTTCGGGAGTTATAATAGTATTCCTTTAGGCGGTACCACACGCCGTCTGAATAACCCCACAACCCGAAAGATGATGGATTTACCGTTCCGTAGTCGCAAGAAACAGCATACCTTTCAATGTGTTCGGGCGGCTGTGCAAAGGTGTGAATTTCAGGATTGAACATAGGATAAACGCAGCCGTAAACGCTCGACCAGTTGCCAAGTACAAAACGCTCGTAGAAAGCCCCTGAGTAAAGGCTGTGATATCGCTTTATCACCTTTTTGCTCAGCGACGGATTATCGTCTAAGGTAAACTTTAAATATAAGCCGTTTTTATCCTCAATCTTATCTATCCACTCTTTTTTAAACCAGTGATAAGGATTATCAGGGTTGCAGTTAAACCAAATCTTCGAGTCAGTTACAGAGCATCTTGCGATCGCCTGTTCAACAAATGATCTCGGCATAAGCGCAACCTCGTCAAGCAAAACGCCTGCTAAAGTAATTCCCTGAATAAGAGCCGCCGAGCTTTCGTCCTTTCCGCCGAAATAGTAAAACCTGTTTTTGTATTTTCCGTTTGAAACCTCTAAAAAGTTCTTAGTTGAATTTTCATTGATTTTCATTCCCGTGTGCCTGAGCATTTCCTTAAGTGGCTCTGCCAGATTGCGCTTGAGGGAGGTGATTGTTTTTCCGCATAACCCGAATGTCCGCCCGGAAAACTCTGTCATAGCCCACATAACAAACGAAAATGCCATACAGGTGGTCTTACCGCTTCTAACAGCGCCGTCGCAGATAATGACGTCCTTATCCTTATAGCGGTCGTCCGCCCACCAGGTCAAAACCTGCATCTGCTTTTTTGAGTACCTTTTGTAAGCCTTGTTTTTTATCAAGCCTCACTCACCCCGTCAGAACAGGAATTTTCACATTGATAAGTGCTTTCTTTCGCAATATCTTGAGAAGAGCTGAGCTGTCTTGCCGACTTTAAAAAGCCTTCAAGAAAGTCTGTTCCGCTTTCCTCATTGCTGTTTTCCTCCTTGCCGATTTCAAACATAAGCTCTGCAGCCTTTATCATATCAAACAGCTTTATATCAACACCGCCGTCCTTGTTTCTCTTGATATCAGAAACGGCATTAAGACTTTCTGCGTTTAATGATTTTATATTCACATTTTCACCATCGCTCAAAGAAAGTCTTACAGCTTCTTTTTTATCAGAGAAAAGCATTCTGCCCAGTGCGAGCTTTGCAAGCTCGACCGCCGGCGTTGAACAGATTTTTCTGTCCGAAAATTTTCTCACATCCGTTCTCCTTTCGTATATGATTTTCTCCTGACCTGAGAAATGAAAGAACTAATTGTCCTTTCACTTATCCCATAAAAACAAAAAAAGTTGCACGTTTTAATGCAACTTTTAAAAAAATATTTTATTGTATTTAAAATTCTCGTCTGACAACGTAAAAATTGCCCTCAAATATTATACTAAAAAAACTTTAACCGGCAATAATACATATTAGCCGAAATTATAAAAAGTCCATAATTTTTTGGCATATTGTATAAAAAATCGCCTTGACAATTAGGCAATATTACTGTATAATCAGGTTGTATTTGGCTTTGAATTGCTATGTAAAATAGTATTGGCCTTAAAAGTATTTAATCTCTGAAAGAAAGGACGGTCACATTTATGGCGTCAACTAAGAAGGCTGAAAATAAAACGACTAAAGCATCTGCTGTAAAGAAAAAAACGGCAGCGGCTTCAAAAAAGGTAAACAACAAAATTATTTCAAAGAGCGAGTTAAAAGATAGAATTCTAAAAATTCTGGATCAGGAGTTTGATACTACCCCTGATGAGGTATCTGACAAGGCTTTATATGAAACTCTCTCAATGATTATTGTAGATTTAATGCAGGAAAAACATAAAAAATTTATGAACAAGGTAAACTCCGAAGGCAAAAAGCAAGTCTATTATCTGTCAATGGAGTTTTTGATGGGAAGATCTTTAAAGACTTCTCTTTACAATCTTGATATTATCAACGAAGCAACAGAGGTAATGAAAGACTTCGGTGTCAATATAAACAGTCTTTTTGACTGCGAGCCAGACGCAGGTCTTGGAAACGGCGGTTTAGGACGTCTTGCAGCTTGCTATCTTGACGGACTTGCAACTCAGGGATATGCGGCAACGGGATATTCTATATGCTATGAATACGGTATTTTTAAGCAAAAGCTAGAGGACGGATGGCAGACAGAGTTACCAGACAACTGGCTTCCGGGCGGAAACTGCTGGCTTGTAAGAAGAAGCAACAGGCAGGTCGAAATACATTTTGACGGCGATTTAAAGGAATACTGGGATAATCAGTACCACTGCGTAACTCACGAAAATTACACTACCGTTTTAGCCGTTCCATATGACTTATATGTTTCAGGATACGACAGTGATTCTGTATCAAGGCTTAGATTATGGAAAGCCGAGTGTCCGTCGTTTGATATGGGAATGTTCAACAGCGGCGATTATGAAAAGGCGCTGGGGCAAAACGTAGTTGCACAGGCAATATCAAAGGTACTTTATCCTAACGACAACCACGCAGAGGGCAAATCGCTAAGACTGAGACAGCAGTATTTTATGTGCGCGGCTTCTATAGCAGACATTGTCGACAGGCATATGAGAACCTACGGCACCCTTGACAATCTGCACGAAAAGGTTGCTATTCATATAAACGATACCCACCCTACCCTTGCGATTCCCGAGCTTATGAGAGTTATGCTCGACGACTGCGGATTTTCATGGAACAAAGCTTGGCACATTGTAACCAACACGTTTGCATACACAAATCACACTGTAATGGCTGAGGCTTTGGAAAAATGGGACTGCAACCTTCTAAAACAGGTCACGCCGAGAATTTTCTCAATCATTGTAGAAATAAATGAAAGATATTGCAGAGACCTTATGGAAAGATACGACGACGAAGCGCTTGTTACCCGTATGTCAATTATCAATAATAATCTTGTTAAAATGGCAAATCTATGCGTTCACGCTTGCCACAGTGTAAACGGAGTTTCAAAAATCCATTCAGAAATTGTTAAAAACACAGTTTTCCACGACGAATATGTTGACTGCCCTAACAAGTTTAAAAACGTCACAAACGGTATCGCATACAGAAGGTGGCTTTATCAGTCTAATCCTGGTCTTACAAATCTACTTCGTGAAAAAATCGGCAGCGATTTTCTTAAAAACGGCGCTATGCTTAAAAAGCTTGAGGTTTTTAAAGACGATAAAGAGGTTCTAGAAAGTCTGGCGAAAATCAAAAAACAAAACAAGGATAACTTTGCAAAGTACGTCAAGAGTAAGTACGGCATAACCTTGAACACGGATTCAATATTCGATGTTCAGGTAAAGCGTCTTCACGAATATAAAAGACAGCACTTGAACGCTTTGAATATCATTGCCCAGTATAATTATCTGCTTGAAAATCCAAACGCTGATTTTGTTCCGAAAACTTATATTTTTGCTGCAAAGGCAGCTCCCGGATATTATCTGGCAAAGCAAATCATCAAGCTGATATGGTCGATAGGCGAGGAATTAAAGAAAAATCCACAGATTAACGAAAAGCTTTCTGTAATATTCCTAGAGGACTATTGCGTTACCCTTTCTGAAATGCTTATGCCTGCCGCTGAGATCTCAGAGCAGATTTCTCTTGCGGGAACAGAGGCATCAGGAACAGGCAATATGAAACTTATGCTTAACGGTGCTGTAACTCTCGGAACTATGGACGGCGCTAATGTTGAAATTTACGAGCAGGTCGGAAAGGAAAACATCATAACTTTCGGTATGAGCTCAGACGAAGTAACGGCTAGGAAATCTTCATACCACCCTGAAAAATTCTACAATGAAAACGGCATTATCCGTTCTTCTATTGATAAACTATACGGCGGTGTGAACGGAAACACGTTTGAAGAAATTGCAAACTCGCTCAAATTCAGCGATCCTTATATGGTGCTGGCTGACTTCGAGGATTATCAAAGAGCTCAGGCATTTGCTTCTGAATGCTACAAAGATCAGACCAAATGGCAGAAGATGTCCTTAGAAAATATAGCTTGCGCTGGAGTTTTCTCTGCTGACAGAGCAGTTGAAGATTATGCAAGAGATATTTGGGGACTTATAAAATAATATTAAGTAATTCAAATAAGAGGCTTTGGTATTAAACCGAAGCCTCTTTTGCAAAAATAAAAAGAACGGTAATATGAACTACCGCCCTTTTTATTACAATCATCCCTATAAATAATTAATCAAATTATCTGGCTTCGCAAACTAGCTTGATAGCTGTTCTTTTTTCACCATCAATATCTACGTTCGCAAATGCAGGCATACATATAAGCTCGATGCCTATTGGTGATAAAAATCCTCTTGAAATCGCAATTGCTTTAATAGCCTGATTAGTAGCGCCGGCTCCAACTGCTTGTACTTCAACCGAACCCCTATCACGAATCACTCCGGCAATAGCACCTGCAACCGCATTTGGTATAGATTGTGAAGATACTTTTAAGATTTCCATAACAAACCTCCGAGTTATATATGTTATGTTTATTATTATACATATTTTATATAAAAAATCAAGTATTTTTGAGTTTGTTGTAAACAAAACAATAAATTTTTGTATATTATTTGATTAATTTACCAAATTTATATTTTATATGATTATTATTTACTCAAATTAACATATATTAAGATAAGAAAAGCGTTCGGAATTTTTCCGAACGCTTTATGTTTAATAATTATTTACGACTTGCCGTATATCAAATTATGTTTTATAAATAATTTCCCAAAAGCAAAGTTGATGCAACGTCACCGTTGCTGACTCGCCATTAACTGATTCCCAAAAATTCAAAATAGTTCTTTTCAGGGAGAACAACATAGGTTTCCTCAACCTTTGAGCTTCCCTTCGCCTGATATTCTAACGTATTATTGTCCTTCCACGCCACAAGCGGAACCTCGCCACGTTCAAAGTTATATACTGTTTTCTTAACGCCTTTTTGCTTTAAGCTGAAAAACTTGAAATTTTTGTCCTGACCGTAAGGGATCACATAAAGAGCAATCTTTCCGACGTTATTATCCTGAACATCGGCGATATAAAACTGCATTTTCCCGTCCGGAGAAATTGTATTATCAATATAATTTCCATTTGCGTCTTTTTCAAAATCAGAATCACTTCCGGTGTTGGCGGTTGTTTTAAAGTTCACTCTGTTTATATCGTCGATCTGCTCTGCATACACCGAATATATCTCAGGTGAATTTGCTAAGTTAGAATCAAGCCTTGTTTCTACACTAGAACCACCGAACAGGAAGTTTATAACGAAGAAAATAATAAGTCCCAGAACATAGATAAGCAAATATACCGTTCCCAGTATGACCTTTAAAGTTTCATTGTTTGAAGCCGCAAAAAATATAACGATTGCAACAATAAACGCCGGAATAATTAAAACCCAGTCTCCGAGATTGAACAGCACAAATAAAAACACAAGCGGCGGCAATAAAACTCCGATTATTTTGGTAATAAACTCATCTTTTGTAAGAATCATAAGCGTTAAAAATACCGCGCTCGCAATAACATATACAAGTAAGAACGAAAACTGCGAATTCTGTTTAAATTCAAGGTCATACAAGAAAGTTGCATATGTCAAAACTGCGATAACGGCAACATAAGCCAAGTTAATCAAAGAAATAACACGTTTTGCCCAAACATTTTGAAGAAAACTATTCATTTTAATCACCCTGCCTTTACTCTTTAAAGGCTTCCTTTCTTCTGTTTAATTAATACTCTTTCCATTTTTATTTCCAAAATTTATTTTACATTAGATTAGGAAAAAAATCAAGTATGTCCGCTCTATTTTAAAACATCTTCAAATTTAACCATTCCGCCGAACAAATCCAGCGCAGAACCGATAGTAAAATCAATTCTCCCCTTACCCACTTTTTCAATCAGCGCAATATCGGCAAGAGATGAAATTCCTCCAGCATAAGTTATAATATTTCTGCTTATATTGTGCTTAAAAGAAAGCAGTTCAGCAGAATATGCAAGAATATTTAAAAGCTCTATATCTATTCCTGATGATTTCCCCTCAACGTCAACAGCGTGCACCAAAAACTCATCGCAGTATTTGTAAAGCTCAAAAAATGCCGTTGGAGTGACCTCTGTTTCAGTAAACTTCTGCCACCTGTCGGTTACAATATAGTATTTGCCTTTAAGTTTTCTGCAAGACAAATCTAGCACAATCCTGTCCTTTCCCACAGCATTAACTAAAGACTTTAGGTTTTCAATATTCACCTTGCCGTCTTTGAAAACATACGAGGTAACTATAATATGGCTTGCACCCATTTTGATAAAGTATAAAGCGTTATATGGTGTTATCCCACCGCCAATCTGAAATCCATTTGGAAAGCACCTAAGCGCAAGCTCTGCCTGCTTTAAATCCTCTCTATACTCATCAGTTCCATACTTGTTCAGCAAAATTATATGTCCGCCAACAAGATTATAACTTTTATAAAGCGCAGCAAAATAATCCGCATCATAACTTGATATAAAATTCTCATCAGCACAGGAGTTTTCTCCCTTAGCTTCGTTATCAAAAAGACTTCCGCCGACTATCTGCTTTACCTTTCCGTTATGAATATCAATACACGGACGAAATCTCATTTTATGTCCTCCGTAGTTTTTTAGTTATAACATTTATCCGATGTGTTTTTTCACAAACTCGTCTATTGAATTATCATCTCGCCTGTTAAACGTATCGTCACAAGGAATAAGCTCCCAGCTTTCAATATGCATCGAAACTTCATCAGGTCCGATTTCCTTAAGTTCACCTAAAGATTCAATTTCCATCATAAAGAAGTTTGTGAAAACCTCGCAGTTGCAGTTGTTATCAGGGTAATCAACACCTTCTAAATAAGAAAATCTCTTTATAAAAAGCTGTCCTTTATTAAGGCTTGCAAGCCAGCCCTTATCGTCATTAAAACCGATTTTGATATTTGTATCAGCCCCCGGAACTTGCTTAAGCGTCAGATACTTATTGCCTATATACAGCCTGTCGTCGGTTAAGTTAGTGTAGGGCCAAACGGTAAAGTTTCTATTTGAGAGAAGCCCCGTTTCCTTTTCAGACTGAGGCATAATAGAAACTGCATTTTTGTCAACAACAGTCATTGCCCAAGGAGCTATTTTCATACTTGTTTTTCCTATGTTCTTGATCCTGTGAGTAACAGTCGCAGCTGCGTCTGTTTCTGAAAGCTCGATCTCAAGAGAAAACTGCATATCAGTTTCGATCTGAGGCGGAGGCGTTAAAGAAACCTTATTGCCTTCAATTACATATCTAACCTCTTTATTATCAGGATAATAGCTTTTAGGGTCATGCTCAGGAGAAACCCAAAGCCTGTGACCGCCATATATAAACCACTTATCATCTCCGAACATCTCTGCAAACCTGCCGCCCGTCATAATCGTTTGTTCGCTTTTGTCCTCGCACATTATATTCTCTTTTCCATTAAGCTTGAAGGAAATTACCCTAGGTCCTTTTTCAATCATAATAAGCATTGCACACTTATCATTCTCAAGTTCTAAACATCTGCCGAAATAATCGTAATCAATTTCTCTGTACTTCATAATATTATCCTCCGCTAAATATTTATCTTTTCTATTTTAACCGAATATTCATTAGGCTCATTGCTCGCAACACTCTGGCACATTTTTGCAAAATCGCTTGTACGAGCGTCTAACTCGGCAAGTCTTTTGTTGTTATCATTCTTATGTTCCAACTCCTTCAGAGATGTTGAAATATCAATCCTGCCCAATTTCTTTGCCCTTGAGATAATCTCCGTTCCCCTGTTGTTGAACGCTAGAACTCTGGCATACGGCTTAAGCTTAAAATCACTGCTTTTGATCCCCAAAACAGCATACATAATGACCCGCCTTATACGTGCTAAAGTAAACGCCCTTGTCTTTGTATTAAACAGCAAATCGTCGTAGCTTTGGGAAATTTTCAGCGCCTTTGCAATTCTGTCAGCCAAATCTCCGCTGCAATCGGGAACTTCTCTTAAATGCTTCTTACCCATTTTTATAAGACTGAACAAAATTCCTTTTTCCATATTTCTTATATCTCTGATATCAGCGTGGTTTTCCTTATACGGAAGCAGACCCTTATCAAGCGTTCCGCTTTTTAAAAGCTCTCTGATTTTTGAGGCGCTGGCATAGCCTCCGTGAATATAGTCATCGTTATGCCCCGCGCCCTTTCTGAGTATAGGCATTGGTTTTATTTCCGTTCCCTTTAATGCTTTTAGATATTCAACAGCCAAAATGTTATTCGGACTGTTAAAAATCTCTGTAACCTCATCACTGGCAAATGCCTTGACCGTTTTGGATAGAGCAGCAGGATAGGGGTTACCCTCTTTCAGCAGATTTTTCATATACTTTGATTCTTCGCTTTTTACGTTTGTTTCATCTAGACTTCCTGATAACTCCGCCGCTTTTTCAAGTTCATTTAGATAATCATTTTCACAGCCGAAGCATAAACAGTCGCTTCCCAAAGCGTTTGCAATAAAAACTCCGCTTTTTGCAAAGCCCTCGGCAGAGGATATGCAAAACGGCGCAGGAAGTTCAACTACTAAATCGGCACCGTTAAGCACCGCCTGCTTCGCCCTGAAATGCTTAGAATATATAGCAACATCTCCACGCTGAACTGCGTCTCCGCTCATAATTGAAACTATATGAGTAGAGCCTTTTTCCCTTGCCTTGTCAATTAGGTATTTATGTCCATTGTGAAAAGGATTGTATTCACAAATAATCGAAGTTATCATTATCTATTCCTCTTAGATAAAGTTTATACTAAAAAAATTTACTAAAAAGCCTGCCAAAACCTTGAAATTTCGATAAATATATTATATTATATAATAATGGTATAAGTCAAGTATACAAAATATTTAATATATTAAAGGAGAACGAATTATGAAGATTCTAGTAGTAAACGCAGGAAGCTCGTCGCTTAAGTATCAGCTTCTTGATATGGAAAACGAGAAAGTTATCGCAAAGGGAAACTGCGACCGAATTGGTATAGACGGTCATGTATATCACAAGACCTTTGACGGAAGAGCTATTGATGAAGACTGCGATTTCCCTACTCATACAGAGGCTTTTGAAAAGCTGGTAGAGGTACTGACAAGCGGTGAGGCGTCAGTTATCAGTTCTATGGCTGAGATCTCGGCTGTCGGACACAGAATAGTACAGGGAGCTGAGATTTTCAATAAAACCTGCATTGCAACAGACGAAGTTATTGATAAGATCGACTCGCTTGCAGAGCTTGCGCCTGTTCACAACCACCCTCACGCATTAGCACTTAGAGCCTGCAAAAAGGTCATACCAGAAGATGTGCCTCAAGTCGTTGTTTTCGACACTGCTTTTCATCAGACAATGCCGCCTAAGGCTTTTATGTTCGGACTGCCGTATGAAGATTATAAAAACTATTCGGTAAGAAAATACGGCTTTCACGGAACATCTCACAGATTTGTTACAGCGGCTCTTGCAAAGGCAATGGATACAGACATCAGAGATTTAAAAATAGTTTCCTGCCACTTAGGAAACGGCTCGTCCATCACAGCGGTTGACGGAGGAAAATCTGTTGACACATCAATGGGCTTTACCCCTCTTGACGGCGTTCTTATGGGAACAAGAACAGGAAGCGTAGATCCTTCTGCTGTGACATTTGTTCAAGATAAACACGGTTTTACGCCGAGCGAAATGAGCGACTATATGAATAAAAAGTCTGGATTTCTCGGCGTTTCGGGTATATCGTCCGACAACAGAGATATTACTGCGGCAGCTGAAAAAGGCGACAAAAGAGCGCAGCTTGCAAGCGAAATGCTCGTATATCAAATAAAGAAGTATATCGGTTCATATGCCGCTGTAATGAACGGTCTTGACGCTATAATTTTCACAGGCGGAATCGGCGAAAACGCTACCGATGTAAGAGCAAAGGTATGCGAGAATATGGAATACTTCGGCATTGAAATTGACCCTGAAGCAAATTCAAAAAGAGGTGTACTTACAAGGCTTTCAACGCCTAAATCAAAGGTTCAGGTTTGGGTAGTTCCTACCAATGAAGAGCTTCTTATTGCAAGAGACACTTTAGAGCTTATTTCAAATAAACTGTAATATGGTCAAGCCTTTAACTGACATCGCAATTTCGATGTCAGTTTTTACTTAGATGAAAACCGTTATAATTATTTGACAAAAGCAAAAATTAATTATATAATGATTTTAATATAAATCAAAGGAGAAAGTGTATGAAAAAAAGAATATTTGCTGTTTTATTGTCAGCAATGATGGCTGTTACTGCATTAGCAGGCTGTATGCAGGAAAAAATAAACGTAACTATAAACCCCAACGGTTCTGTAACACTAAACGGAGTTATTAAAATTCAAAAAGAGTATTATGAGAATCAAATGGGAATGGAAGGCAATGAGCTGTCTAGTGAATTAAAGCAGGGATCGCCTAATGCAACAGTTAAAGAGTATGAAGAAACAATAAAAGGTGAAACATATAAATGTTTTAATATAAGTGAGCCTTACTCTAGCATTAAAAAATTAAAAAAAGAATTAATTAGCGGTGATATAGGTATTTTCAATTCAGGCACTATTACAAAGAAAAAGTTTGTTGCTGAATTAGGTGCGTTTGATTCCTCTACAGACGAAATATTAAACGAATCTATGAGCATTTCAAAAAGCGATATGAAAGCAATGCAAGATATGATAAAACTCACTTTCAGCATCACATTTCCTCAAAAAATAGTATACACAAACGGAAAACTTTCAAAAGACAAAAAGACCACAACGTGGAACTTATTAAAGTTAGTCAGCGGAGCATCAATATGTGCATACACAAATAAAAAAGATATCAAATCAAGTCCGGTTTCCGGATTAAATGCCAAGAACAACGGGCAAACAACTTCTGTTAAATGGCAGAAAGCATATAAGGTATCAGGTTATCAAATAAAACTAGGAACCAACAGAGGTCTTTCTCAAGACAAAAAGACTGTTAATGTTAAAAAGAACACCTCTAAAACCAGTATCAATGGCTTAAAATCAAACAAACAGTATTTTATAAAAATCAGATCGTATGTAAAAGTCGGCTCAAAGAAGTATTATGGTAAGTGGTCAAAGGTCAAATCTGTAAAATAAAAGTAAGGCAAACAGACATCGTATAATCGGTGTCTGTTTTTATGTATAAAAAAGACGCATAACGCGCCTCTAATCAATCTACAATGAGTTCTTTATAATTTGTTATATACCTATTACATAGCGAAATTATCTCATCACGATAGTGAATATTCTCTTTGCACATAACGGCAACAGTTTTAAAACCGCCTTTTTTAGCTCCTTTTATCCCCTGAAGAATATCCTCAAACACAACGCATTTTGATACAGAAATCCTAAGCTTTTTTGCGGCTTTAATATAAATATCAGGGAATCCCTTAGGGCGTGTCACCTCTGCCGCTGTGGTAATATTATCAAACAAATCAAGAACTTTATTGTTTTCCAAAACAGGTATTGTAAGCTCCAGATTGTTTACAGTCGCAACACTAAGCCTTTTGCCTTTGCTTTTTAAATACCTCAGATACTCCTCCGCACCTTCAAACAAAGATATCTCCGTTTCAAAAATATCTCTTACAATATCGTTCCATTCTTTTATGACTTCATTCACAGTGCATTTCAAATTAAAACGGTCTATAGTATATTTTGCAGCCATTTCAAAGCTCATTCCCGCTATTTCTCTGTCATAGTCATCAGGTGTATCAATTCCATACGACGAAAGAAAAATATCATCTACTCTGTACCATGCGTTTGACGAATCAATAAGCGTTCCGTCCAAATCGAAAATATATCCGTCGAAATCATTTAAATTCATCTAATGAATATCCTTTCAAGGTTTCACAAAATCGGTCTTACTGAAAAATGATAACACAAAGTCTTCTTTTTGTAAAGATTGTATTGCTTATTTGACTTTTTTACTATTATAAGATAAAATATTACTGAATTAAGTATAATTGCTGAGAAAGGAAATTACCGTGAAAAAGAAACTGCTTTTTGTTTATAATCCGAATGCCGGAAAGGGCTTGCTGAAATCCAGTCTTTCTGATATTATTGACCTTTTTACAAAGGATAATTATTTTGTCACAGCATATCCCACACAAAAAAAGTGCGATGCACTAAAGGTAATAGAGAAAAGCAATAACGAAGGCTATGATCTTATAGTATGCTCCGGCGGCGACGGCACTTTGTCCGAGTCTATTACAGGACTTATGAAATGTGAAAACCGACCTAACCTCGGTTACATACCCGCAGGAACAACCAACGACTTCGCAAACAGCCTTAAAATTCCAAAAAATATGGTGAGAGCCGCTGAAAATGTGATCCATGGCACGCCGTTTGCCTACGACGTCGGTTCGCTTAATGACAAGCATTTCTGTTATGTTGCCGCTTTCGGTGCTTTCACAGCAGTTTCTTACGAAACACCTCAGACCTCTAAGAACTTACTGGGACATCTGGCTTATGTTCTTGAGGGAGCTAAAAGCTTGGGAAAGATTCAGGCATATGACTTGAAAATCGAGTTTGACGGAAATACCATTGAAGATACTTTTATACTAGGTATGGTTACAAACACAACATCTGTAGGAGGTATTCTAAATCTCAAAAAAGAGGGCGTTCTTTTTGACGACGGACTTTTTGAGGTAACACTTGTTAAAAAACCTAACAACCCAATAGAATGGACTTCCCTTATAACAAACCTTCCTGCCGCCGGTTCAACAAAAGCACAGCTTAATCCTAAATACTTCCTGAAATTCAAAACCGCTAATCTTAAAATAACCTCTGATAAAATGGTTGCATGGACAATAGACGGAGAAAGCGGCGGTTCTTATACAGAGATGAATATTGTTAATCACAAACAGGCGATAAACATAATTATCCCTCCTGGCGATATACTTGAAGAAAGCTCTGCAAATAATACCGAAGAAAGTGAAATCGAAGCTGTTAAGAGCGCTTACATTGATAGTCAATGAGGAATTGTTTTTAATTGCAATTATATTTTGTTTACTACATAAAAAACTCAGCCCTAGTCACAGGACTGAGTTTTTTGCTTACTTAACTTAATTTTTCTAAGATTATAATTTCTGCTTTACTCTCCAGAGATTAGAAATCAAACAACCTTATTCGCTCAGCTCAAAATCTACCTTGCCCGAACTTACACTAGCATTTGCAACCTTTACTTTAACAGCGTCACCCAACATAAAGCTCTGACCCGTCAGCTCATTTCGCAGAGTAATTAAGCCGTCATACTCGTAATATCCATCCTGAAGTGATTCAACTCTCACCAAACCCTCACAGGTATTCTCAAGCTCTACATAAAATCCAAACTCCTTAACAGATGTGATTACCCCGTTAAAAACCTCTCCAATATGATTGCTTAAATACTCTGCTTTATAGAAACTCTCGCATTCACGCTCAACCAGCATTGCGGTTATCTCCCGCTTTGACGACCTATCAGCAGAAGCTAGAGTAAACTTGTTATACTTTCTTTCTATCTCAGAATGGTTTGGGTTTTCCAAATATTCGCTCATTATCCTGTGAATAGTCAAGTCGGGATAACGCCTGATGGGAGATGTAAAATGAGCATAGTTTTCAAGCACCAAACCAAAATGTCCAATTGGTTCGACCGAATACCTCGCCTTTGCCATACTTTTTAAAACGATACTGTTTACAACAGCAGATTTAGGCGTTCCCTTTGATTGTGTTAAAATATCGCTTAAAAATCTTGCCGTAACCTTGTCGTTAGAGTTAAATGGAATACCCAGCTTTGTAAGACCTTCAAAAAGATACTCTTCTTTGCTCATGGGCGGAATTTCGTGAATACGATACACGAACGGCAAATCATTTTCCGTTCCGAATTTTGCCGCACATTCATTCGCAGCAAGCATAAAGTTCTCAATAATATCCTCGCTGACTCCTCTTGTTTTACCCTCAACTCCAATACATTCGTCATTGTCGTTAATAATAAGCCTGCTCTCGCTTGTTTCAATGTTCGGGCAGCCCCGTGCTTTTTTGTTTCTGTCAAGAAGTCTGAAAAGCTCAAGCATATCAGGAAATATATCCATAACCTCACTATATTTTGCCTTTATCTCATTGTCAGCCTCTCCTGAAATAATTTTGTTGATTTCAGAATAAACGCCCTGTACCCTAGAGCGAATTACTGACTTTTCAAATTTATAGCTTTTTATTACTCCGTTTTTGTCTATATTCATAATACAAGAAAAAGCCAAGCGATCTGCATTGGGATTAAGAGAACAAATACCGTTTGAAAGCTCTTTTGGGAGCATAGGAACAACCTTGTTCGCATAGTAAACGCTTGTCCCGCGGTTGAAGGCTTCGTTATCAAGAGCCGACTTTTGCTTTACATAATGAGAAACATCTGCAATGTGAACCCCAAGCTCAAAGCCGCTTTTGGTTTTCACCACAGATATTGCGTCGTCTATATCTTTTGTATCAGCGCCGTCAATAGTAAAAATAGGCAAATCTCTCAAATCAACTCTGCCTTGTATCTCCCGGTTTACTTTTTCTTCATCAGAAACAGCTTTTGCCTCGCTTATCACATTTTCAGGGAAGTAAGAGGATACTCCGTTTAATTCAAGTACACTAATAGCGCAGCATGAAGCTTTAAGCGAGCTTCCGAAGTTAGAGACAAGCTCGCATCTGTGTTCGCTGTAATTTTTACCTCTTTTAGATAAGACAGCCATTACCTTGTCATTTTCTTTAAAGGCGATTCCAAGCGGATTGACGAATTTCATTTCAAAATTAGAGATTGAATCAAGCTCTATTACATATTCACCGTTTCTCAGCACAATGTTTCCAATAAACTTTGAGAAATTCTCCTCCTGAATTTTAATAATGTCTCCGCTAGTGTTAACGCTGCTTCTCGTAATTGGTCTAACTAAGACTATATCTCCCGGCATTGCACCCAATAGGTGTTTATCATTGACATATATATCTTCATCAGTTTCGCAGTCACGAACAAAACCATAGCCTTGAGTGAGTTTAACCACCTCGCATTTTATCGGCTTAACTTTCTCCATCAGAATAAATCCATCTTGCAATTTGCTGATTTTTCTTTCTTTTTTCAAATAATTCACACACATTGCAAACCGCTTATAATAGTGATCTTTGATATTGCATCTTTTTCTAAGCTTGCTGTATGAAATAGGAGCGTCACTTTCTCTCAGTACCCTAAGAATTATTTCTGAATATTCTCTTTTTATTTTTTCATTTCTCGACTTATTAGACTTATGTTTTTTCTTACCCATATTCTCACCAAAACATTAATAAACTTTATAACATTATACTTTAACTTCATTATACCATATTAGCGGTCAATTATATATGAAAAATCCCTGCGTAATTTATATTACGCAGGGTGGAATTTAAACTGTTAACGATAGGTAATAAAATTAACGACTAGCGTTACTACAAAAAAGATAACAGTGCAAACTCTTGTAAGCTTTGAAAGCTTTGCGTCGCGGGTATTTCTCATATTTCCAGAGTAAAACGAATCGTTTTGACCTCCGCCGATTGCGGACGTCATTCCCTGTTCCTTACTTTCCTGAACAAGAACGACAAGAATTATCAATATACTCGAGATCAACAGTAAAACACCGCTAATGATTTCAACCTTAGTCATAATCTACTCCTCCAATAAAGTCAATGCATAAAGTATAGCACAAAAAAAACCAAATTTCAAGGCTTTTTCAAAAAAAATTCGCAGTCTTTACGCCCCATTGCAATAAAGCTGCGAATCAAATGGATTATAGAGTTTGTAATGATGTATGCCAAAAAGTTTTTTGACCTACCTTACAACATCAGATACTGCATCCGAAGCGCCGTCCATTGCGTCGTTAACGCCCTCTTTTACGTCGTCGCCTAAATCTTCTGCGTCGCTTTCAGCGGTGTCAGTTCTAGAAGTGTCAGCGTTATCAGTGTCTCTTTCTGTTGTGGTTGTAGTTTCAGATGTTGTTGTTTCGTTGCTAGACGCCTTATCATTATTGTTCTTATTGTCACTGCATCCTGCAAACATCATAGCACAAACTACAAGACTTAAGCTCATTGCAATAAACTTCTTCATTCTATGACCATCCTTTCTTACTAAAGCGAAAGACTTAAAAAGATAATAACATTAATAATCAAAGTTTAAATTCCCAGTCTTCGCATTTTCAGGCTCTGCGCCATTGCAGTGCCTTTATTAAAGCTCTTTACAGAACCCGTTGATATTATTGCTCATTTTTTAAAAATTATACAAAACCATAGATTTTTTAATAATTCTGTGTTATATTTATCTAAAGATAGCATTAAACCTTGTTTAAAAATTTATAGCTATACTTTTGTTTGACCATTTTATTTATTCCAATCAAAATTATAACCAGCGAAATGTACCAGAAAAGATCGCCTGTCATTGCATATAAGGTACGCTTTGAAATAAGTCTTGCCTCTGATATGATTTTTCCTCTTTCGCTGTTTGAAATTATACCTGTTATCTCTCCGCAGGGCATTATCACGGAGGAAATTCCGCAATTTGCGGCTCTTAAAACATACCTTCCGTTTTCAATGGCTCTCAGCCTTGAATGTCTGAAATGCTGTTCTCTCGCCGCTGTGTTTTCAAACCACGAATCATTTGTAGCTATCAATATGATCTTAGCGCCGTTCTTGACCTGTTTTCTTGCAATTGATGAATATATTGATTCAATACACACAACCGACGCCATTTTTCCATAAGGCGTGCTGATTGCAAAATTATTATTTCCGGCTTCAAGGCTGTTTTTGTCAGACAATAACTTTCCAAACGGAACATATTCTCCGAACGGAACAAGCCTCTGTTTGAAATATGAAAAAACCTCGTCGGTATCAGGGCTGATATAAGAAAGCGTGTTATACTGCTTATCGTTATCCCTGTCATAATAAAAGCTTCCCGTTGCGATAACCGTATCGGTGTTTTTAGAAATATCTTTAAGATAGGAAGTAACAGAGCTTTCATTTATATTTTCGCACAAAGCCGTTTCGGGCATAACAACTAGATCTACTTTGTTCAAATCGACTTGCTTTAAAATTTCATCATATTCTAAAAATACCTTATTTTTTGAAATCCCCCACTTTTCGGCTCCCATAACTGACCCTTGTGCAATAAGCACATTTATTTTGTCTCCCTCACTGAGAGCGTTTGTTTTTATTTCTGAGTTTATTTTTATCAAGCCGAAGCTGAAAACCAGCAGATATATAATAACTGCCGAAGCAAATGATGTAACGGTCTTTTTATTAAGTGCATAAGATTTTATCCCCACTGCAATAAGTGCGTTTATTGAGACAATTATTATCCCTGCAAATCTGCCTCCAAACAAAGAAGCTATCTGCATAAATGGCGTAAGGCTTATGCATGAAAGCTCTATTCTCGACCATGGGAACGAAACAAACGGAATAATTTCCATTATATACTCTCCGAACACAAACAGAAACGCAAATAAAAACGAATCTGTTATTCTTCCCTTAGTGATTTTTTGAAATACAGACATTACTAAAACTAAAATCAATGACGCAAATGAGGAGATAATAATAATCACAAAAAGCGAAACGGCAGTTCCGATAATCTTTGGGACAGACACCAAATCAGTAATTTTTATAAAAAAGCTGAAATTTATTATATAATATAAAAATGCAAAGGCAGAAAACTTCATTATATAAACAGAAAAGCTGTGCTCGTTTATAACGCTAATACACAGCGGAACAAGCCCGACAAAGCACAAAAGCGGAGCGTCGAAACAGGTTTGCAGAAGTCCCATTATAACAGCGGATATGCAAGGCAGGTAAATACGTTTTATAAAAGTTTTTTGTTTGGGATTTAAATTTAAATTTTTCATATCTATTATTTTATCCTGTAAAGATAAATTAATAAGTTTTCTGTATAATAATATAAATTAAATTTTTTACATACCGAAAGGAAATACAATTCACCTTATGAAAGAGGATACTTCAAAAAGATCAAACAAAATCAAAAAAATCATTCCTTCTCACGAAATGTTTTTAACCGGAGGTCTGTTAGCTGTAGTCGGCGGTTTTTTAGACGCTTATACATTCGTTTTAAGAGGAGGAGTGTTTGCGAACGCTCAAACGGGAAATATAGTTCTGCTTGCTGTAAATACCGCAAGAGGAGCTTTTTATCAGGCAAGCTATTATTTGATTCCTATACTTGCATTCGCAATAGGCGTATACATAGCAGAAATTATTAAAACAAGCTTTACCAAAAAGTTGTTTATAAAATGGGAGCATTTTGTTATAATAATTGAAACAGTATTGCTTTTTATAATAGGCTTTATACCCTTAAATGTTCCTCACGGAATAGTAAATGTTATGATATCGCTTATATGCTCAATACAGGTAAACAGCTTTAGAAAAATTGATGGTATACCTTATGCTTCTACAATGTGTACGGGAAATTTGAGAAGCTGTTTTGAAAATCTTTTCAAATACACTCATTATAAAAACAAAGACGGTCTTAAAAGCTGTATTAAATATATAGGCGTAATTCTTATGTTTATTCTAGGCGCTTTCATAGGAGCTGTTCTGTCAAAATGCATTGGTTATCATTGCATTTGGTTTTGCGACATAATACTTCTAGCTGTGTTTTTAATTTTTACCATTAGAAAAGATTAATATAAAAGGTGAAAAATGAGTATAGAAAATAAATACAAAATATCGGATATTAAAATAAAAATTCCTTACCAGGCAGAAAAAGTTATTGATATTCTTGAAGCTAGCGGCTTTGAAGCATACTGCGTAGGCGGCTGTGTGCGTGATTCTCTTATGAAAAAAGAACCTGCCGACTGGGATATCTGTACAAGCTGCGAGCCTGAAAATCTGAAAGACATTTTTTCCTGTTATAAAATAATAGAAACAGGCTTAAAACACGGAACAATCACAGTTGTGAGCGACAGTATGCAGATTGAGATTACAACCTTCAGAAAGGATTTAAGCTATTGCGATCACCGTCACCCTGAAAGCGTTGAATTTGTTTCCAGCCTTAAGGAAGATCTTTCAAGGCGTGATTTTACGGTCAATTCACTTGCTTACAACAATAAATCAGGGCTTATAGATTATTTCGGCGGACTTAATGATATTGAAAACAAAATAATCCGCTGTGTCGGAGAGCCGTATACTCGCTTTGAAGAAGACGCTCTGAGAATACTTCGTGCTTTAAGGTTTGCATCAACGCTCAAATTTGAAATTGATGCGAAAACAAAATCTGCTATATACAAAAAAGCAGAACTGCTTAGCTTTGTGTCCAAAGAACGTATTCGGGACGAGCTTTTAAAACTTCTCACAGGAGAGAATGTGTTATCCGTTTTACTTGAATATAAAGAGATTATTTTTTCTATAATACCTGAGCTGAGAAAATGCGATTTAACGCCTCAGAACACACCTCATCACTGCTATAATGTTTATGAACACACAGCGCACTCGGTTTCAAATATCGAGCCTTTGCCTTATCTGCGTATGACAATGCTACTTCATGATATTGGCAAGCCGAACACTCTAAAAACCGACAAGCAAGGAATTTCACACTTTAAAACTCATCCGTATGTAGGCAAGCAATTGGCTGAGAAAATATTACACTGTCTAAGATTTTCAAATAAAGATATAAATTATATTTGCAATCTTATCGAACAACACGACAACAGATTTCCGGCAAATGAAAAGTCGGTAAAGAAATTTATATCAAAATACGGCAAGGATTTTTTCAAAGACTATATAAAGATAAGAAAAGCTGATACATTAGCGCAGTCTAAATATATGCGTGAAGATAAACTTAGAACAATCAGCGAAGTAAAGAATATAGGTGACAAGGTTATAAAATCAAATGTACCGCTTAATTTAAAAGACCTCGAAATAAACGGAAACGATCTTATTGAAATGGGCTTTGCAGGTGATGTTATAGGAAAAATCCTGAATGAAATTCTCACACTTGTATTGGAGAATAAACTCAAAAACACAAAAAGCGAGCTAATGAATTTCGCAAGAAAAGGACTTTAAACTTAACGCTTTGTTTAATGTGCCTTTAACTGCCAATAATTAATTTGATAGCTGTCGGGTCATCCCGATTGTTAATAAATTTACAGGAGGAAAAAATTATGAGCGACACAAAAAAATTAAAGGGTTCAAAAACGGAGGCAAATCTATTTGCGGCATTCGCAGGAGAATCTCAAGCGTACACAAAGTACGGCTACTATGCTAAAAAAGCTAAATCCGACGGATATGTGCAAATCGGAAAGCTTTTTGAAGAAACCGCCAACAACGAAAAAGCGCACGCTAAAATTTGGTTCAAGCTTATAAATGACGGAACTATGCCAGGCACTGAAAAAAATCTTACCGACGCTGCCGCAGGTGAAAACTACGAGTGGACAGATATGTATGCAGGCTTTGCAAAGACCGCCAAAGAGGAAGGCTTTGACCAAATAGCATTCTTATTTGAGAAGGTAGCGGAGATTGAAAAGACTCACGAAGAAAGGTTCAGAAAGCTGCTTGCAAACATAGAGGGCGACTGCGTATTCTCAAAAGACGGCGACGTTATCTGGGAATGTTCCAACTGCGGACATATTGTTGTAGGTAAGAAAGCACCGGAGATTTGTCCTGTATGTGCACATCCCAAGTCATACTTTGAGGTTAAAGCAGAAAACTATTAAACAACAACTCAATATCAATCAAAAAAGCCTGATGACAGAACAACTCTGCCGTCAGGCTTTTAATATTAATAATGGTCTAATCTATTTGATTTCTCTGTAAACCTCACCGTTTTTTAACTTTATTCCTTTATACTCTGCAAGCTCAGAAACGGTAACTATCTGATATCCCTTTTGCTTTAGCGCAGGAATAATTTTCAAAACTGCGTCTTTTGTAGAACGATATATATCGTGCATAAGTATAATATCTCCGTCGCCGACACTGTTCATAACATTATCGAATGTTTTTGAAGAACTCAATGTCGCCCAGTCACGGGTATCGACATTCCAAGTTACTATTGGCTTTTTTATTACCTTTTTTACCTTTGAATTTACCGCCCCATACGGAGGACGTACAAGAGTAGCTTTACGTCCAATAATCTTTTTAATACGCTTGTCTGTTTTATTTATCTCGCTTTTAATTTCCTTTTTAGATAAAACAGTGAGGTTAGTATGGTCAAACGTATGACTTCCTATCTCGCACCCTATCAGATCCGCCTTTTTTAAAGAAGATTTGTATTTATTAACCTGCAATCCCAAAGTAAAAAATGTAGCGTGCGCATTATACTTATCCAGACATTTTAAAATTTTATTTGTATACTTGCCCGGTCCGTCGTCAAAGGTCAGAGCCACCATTTTTTTGTCTTTATCAAACCATACAAACTTTTTCTTTACCTTATTGGAAAATCCGCTGGTCAACTGACCTTCCTTCTGCTTTATAACGGCTCTCACCTTATAAATATAAGTATTACCGGTTATAATTGTTGTATCTGTAAATATGTTTTTTTGAGTTGTGTCGATAAGAGTAAAGCCCTTTTCACCGTTGATTTTTCTGTAAATTTCGTATTCAGTACTGTTTGGAACAGCCGTATATACAAGTTTGAATCCGCTTGTATTCGGTTTCAACGTTAATTCTATCTCTGCATTTAGAAAACTATTTATGTCAATCTCTTTTTCACTTATTTCTTCAACGGCATTACCACTTACCATTTTTGCTATCGGCTGCTTTTCTGTTTTATTAACTGAAAAAACAGACATTAAAATCAATATAACCAGCAAAAATACTGCAAACACGCACGACAGTAATTTATAATTAATATTTTTAAATAATGCTTTCATATTTCCCTAACCTTTTTCAAACCACATAGCACATTTTTTCTTTTTTCAACACAAAATATTTAATTCTGACATTTATCTAATATTATTATACTTCGTTTACCGCTTTAAATATACTGAATTTTATAACCAATATATTAATTAAAAAATAACATAATAAATATTTTTTTCTGTGGCTTTTAAATATTAATTATGTGTATTTGAATACACTGTCATAGATAATCCATCATCTTTTATCAATATATCCTTTGGTAATTTAGAAAGTTTATATGTTACATAAATATGGCTAAACGAACTGGAAATACAATAAACCTGAATAATATAAATACCCCAAAACCATCCGATACCTGCTATAAAATTAATTATTACAAATAGAGCTATAATTATTATCATAGGTGCAAATCCTGTGGCAATATATGACTTTTTATTAAAATAAATATCGCTTCCTACATATGAAAATCCATTAGCCAAACCAATGTTAGTTTTTGTTTTAGCAAAGCACTTCAAAATTATTATAGATAATAAATTTTGCAAAACCATACAAAGTATTAGTCCTACAATTATAAATAAAAATTTTATAAAAAGAAATACTGGATAATCAAAAAACGTCGTAATAGGAACAAATATCATACCAATAACAATCATCAGTATTGCAATGACAAATACATTTATATGTATAAACATAGCTTTCTTTTTGTCATTTTTCAAATCAATCTTATAAATTTCCTCATATCCTTTAGGGAGCTTAGTTGTATTTTTCATTTTTTCCTCCACAGCTTATTTTATTGAACAAAAAGCCTTCCAAAATAAATCGTATACATTTCGGAAGGCTTTATTGTTACTTTATTGATTTTTTATTTAAAGGTCTTTACCACTTAACCTTATTTAAAAGGATTCTCGCTCTTATAGAGCATTCCCTTAGGCTGGTTAAAGCCTATCTCCTCAATACCTAAGTATCTGAACACGCTGAAAATTGCCTTTCCGAAGTGACCGAACGCAACGGCTCCATGATGTGGGAAGTTGCCCTCAATCAGAACGTGACGGTAGAAACGTCCCATCTCAGGAATAGCAAATATACCGATTGCTCCGAACGAACGTGTTGCAACAGGCAGAACCTCTCCCTGAGCAATATACGAACGAAGCTTTCCGTCAGATGTGCTTTGAAGTCTGAAGAATGTAATATCACCCGGTATAATATCTCCTTCAAGAGTACCTTGAGTAACCTCCTCAGGCAGACTTCTTGCCATAATCATTTGGTACTTCATAGAGCAGCTTGTAAGCTTCTTTGAGCTTGTGTTACCGCAGTGGAAGCCCATAAATATATCCTTAGTCGTATAGTCGTGCTTGCCCTTGATATCCTCGTCATATAAATCGTAAGGAACTGTGTTGTTTATATCAAGAAGCGTAACTATATCGTCGCTTACACAGGTTCCTATAAACTCGCTGAGAGCGCCGTAAATATCAACCTCGCAGGAAACAGGTATTCCTCTTGAGGTCAGACGGCTGTTTACATAGCACGGAACAAACCCAAACTGCGTTTGGAATGCAGGCCAGCATTTTCCCGCTATTGCAACGTACTTCCTATAACCCTTGTGTGTTTCGATCCAGTCTAGGAGGGTAAGCTCATACTGAGCAAGTTTTGGAAGGATCTCAGGCTTTTTATTTCCGTCTCCAAGCTCTGCTTCCATATCCTTAACTACCTCTGGAATCCTCTCGTCGCCATCATGCATTTTGTAAGCTTCAAACAAGTCAAGCTCCGAGTTCTCCTCAATTTCAACACCTAAATCAAACAGCGGTTTAATCGGAGCGTTGCACGCCATAAAGTTAAGCGGACGAGGTCCGAACGAAATGATTTTCAAATCTTTAAGTCCGATTATCGCCCTTGCAACAGGTACAAACTCGTTTATCATATCGGCACATTCATCTGCTGTTCCGACAGGATATTCAGGTATGTAAGCCTTGATGTTTCTAAGTCTAAGGTTATAGCTTGCATTGAGCATTCCACAGTAAGCGTCTCCTCTGCCCTGACAGAGATTATCACCGCTCTCCTCAGCAGCCGCTACGAACATAGAAGGTCCGTCAAAGTGCTTTGCAAGCAGAGTTTCAGAAATCTCCGGACCGAAGTTTCCGAGATAAACGCAAAGAGCGTTGCAACCGTTTTTCTTGATATCCTCAAGCGCCTGAACCATATGTATTTCGCTTTCTACAATACATACAGGACACTCATAAATATCGTCTGCTCCGTATTTTTCTTTGTAAGCCTTAACTAACGCTTCTCTCCTTGAAACAGAAAGGCTCTCTGGAAAGCAGTCTCTTGAAACTGCTACAATTCCGATTTTTACTTTTGGCATATTATCAAACATTGTGATTCCTCCATATAGTATTATTTAAAAGCTAAACGCTTTTTTGACAATTACAATTATTTATCAAGTCTAAGATTTTCACCTTTAAGACCGATAAATCCGCCGTCATTTTGAACGCCCGATTCATCGTGACCGATAAGCCACTTATTTTTAGCAAACAAAAGCTTATTATCTCCTATTGACTTATCAACGCTTCCTAAAAGGTCTGTATTAGTATCCTTAGGAAGCACAACAACGCATCTGAAGCCGTCCTTATTCGCATTACAAGGAGCATAGTGAAGCGTTGTAGCATAAACCTCTATCATAACTCCCTTTGGAACCTTGAACATCTCCACCTTGCTTGTATCATATGTAAAGTCGTCCTCAATATCAGGCTGCCAGCCGAGCATAAGAATAAGGTCGGTCGCCGCAATATTTATCTCGCTTGAACGGTGATATTCAAGCGCATTAAGAGCATAGTTATTACCGTTGCAATACCCTATCTGACATGGAAGTCCTCCGTATACCTCAGCAATTAAAGCCTTTTTGATGTTTAGAGACTCAAGCGACGGTACGCTTGGAACATAAGCGACATCAGACGGCAGCGGAGTGTTTTCCATAGCGTCTAAAACATCGCTAAGGTTATAACCCTCGATCACTCTTCCGTATTTTTTGAATTCTGAATCAAAAACGGATCTTATCTTATAATCTGACATACAACAATCCTCCTAGATTACAATAACACTTTACATATATAAAATGTTACAGTTGTTCAAACAAATTTACCAAACATAATTATACCATTTATAACTTATTTCGTCAACGAAATACCAAATGAAATATTGCACTAAAATTTATTGATATTTTTGTAAAATATGATAACCTTTTTAAACCAAAACATAACAATACCAAAAATGCAGGAATTTTTAATCTATTTTACCTCTCTGCCGCAGAAAAGACCTCTTGAGCCTGTTGCTATATAGAATGTGCCGAACTCCCTAGGGTCTCCCGAAATACTTATTACCGTACCGAAATGCTGGTTATCTTCGCTTAAAAGCTCAAAGCTGTTTCCGTAATCACAGCTTCTCCAAAAGCCGTATTTGCCGTCTATAACTCCGCTTGTGTATATCGCAGGAGCATCTGAACCCTCTTTCGGCTTGCCAAAGCCTACTCCGAGTGTAAAATCATTTGGTTTTGTAATGCGAACGCAGTCTACTGATTTAGACGCATCATCAAATTTCAAACGCCAAAGTCCGGCAGGTCCAAAAGATACCCAAAGAGTTTTTTCCTTACCGCTTTCTGCTCTTACCTCAATTTTGCGCAGCTTTAACTTCTCTCTGCTTTGCGGCTTTTCAAACACTTCACTCGGAGTACACTCATAAAAGGTTTTACCCTTATCAGTGCTTATAAACATCAAAGACCCTTTATTAACAGCCATAAATATATCAGGATTTACCTTGTCCGCCAAAATATATAAAGGAACAGGCTCTGCTTCATAGTCACATTTTCCGATAAAAACAGATTTACCCCACGTTTTTCCCTCGTCATCTGTGTAAACAACGCTATCGCTTAAAAATTCGTGCTGTTGAGCTATTGCCCAGATTATTCTTTTGCCGTCTGCTGATAATGCCGCCCAGCCAGAATCTATATTAGGTTTTTTTATATTATCACAAAGTTTGTCTATCTTATCGTTCAGTCCATAAGGAAAGCCTAAGTGTCTCCATGTTCTGCATTGGTCGTGAGAAATAATAACTCCTCCGACTGTTTCTCCTGTCCAGTTTCCTCTCGGAGTTGCAACTACGACTTTGGGGTTTTCATCAGTGAAATCAGCGTTAAGGCAGGTTATATATCTGTCTCCGTTATCGTTTGCAAATGAGTTCTCAGGGATTTCATCAACGCTTGAAAACGCAAATCCCCCTAAATCTCCCACGATATCAATACACCTTATTTCACCCTTTGGAGGACTGTATACATTTATATGAACGGTCTCCTCCATACCCTCGCAAAGAGGCTCCCACTCAACTGTGCCGCCGTTTTCAGACGCAGTTAAATTCTTTGATACAAAAACACCCGTACCTGTATTAAACACCGCCATATCAGGGTCAAAAGGATTAATTTTTATATCGCTCATCCAATGCACTAAAAGCCTTCCCGAATTATACTCAGGCTTCATATACGGCACTGTAAAATTCATTTTACCGACGCTTAAATTATATAAGATCTGTTTCCAGCTATCGCCGTTGTCGAAGCTTATGTAAACGCTGTTAGGGTGAGATTCACCTATCTCAGATAAAACAAGCATACCGTTACAAAAATCCACACCGCTCAGTCCCACGCCTAAGACATTTTTAGGCGTAATATCCTTTTGCTTGTTTTCAATTATCCTGCCCTGCTTGTCGAGCTCGTATCTGAATATTCTTCCGCTTACGATTTCAGCCGAATCACAGGTGTACCTGTATGGCTCTTTATCCTTTCCCGTCTGGCTGAAGGTTACATAAAAATACCGCTTGCCGGTCTTTTTATCAGTGCCGAATGAACTTCTCTGGGCAACAAACCCTGCTAAAGCAGATTTCAAAGAAGTATCCGCCTCCGGCTGAGTTACCTTAAAAAAGCTCTCTCCGTTATCATATGAAGCGTAAAGCGAATGTCCTCTGAATTTTTGACCGTCCTTGTAAGAGATATTTCCGCCTCCGCTTGTTCCTACAAAAACTGTGCGGCTTTCTCCCGACTGAACAGCGTTTATAAAGGTCAAATTAGTTTCTCCGTTTACATCAAGATTATCCCAGCTATCGCCCTCGTCTCTTGACCGCAAAAGACCCGACGATTGAGAGGCAAAAAACAAATCGTAACCGATTTTAATTAATCGCTCACCTGTTGCCCTGCCCATACAGTTTCCGTGAATACCGCACGGAATAGGTTTTATTTCAAAGCTCTCACCCTTATTATGACTTATGCAAAGCTCACCTTTTTTATGATCTCCGCAAGCAATATACAAAGCGTTCTCGTCGTTTTCGTCCAAAGCGACAGACAAAGGATAGCACTGATTTGGCTCTACCGACGTAACGCTGTCAATGAGGGATATCCACTTTCTGTTTTTAAAATCGAACCTGTAAACTCCGCCTATATCGGTTCTTGCGTAAAGAATGTTTGGCGTTTTATTATGAAAAACAAAGCCTGTTACAAATCCTCCGCCGCCTATCTTGAAATTCTTATATTCATACTTGACTTTATTCATAAACATAACCTCTTTTGCAATATTATGAATACTTTTTATATTTCAAGTCCAAACCGGCTTCTTTACGGTTTACGATATAAATCCCAACGCTTACTAAAATAAGCGATAAAACAGCCGATATTCCGAAAGACTCGGTTTCACCCAGAAAAATAACCGAAAAAACTGAACCGAATACAGGATTTAAAAATCCGTAAACAGTGACCTTAGAGACAGAATTGTATTTTAAAAGTACAGACCAAAGGCTATATGCAACTGCTGAAAGAAGCGCTAAATATATGAGCATAAACACAGCTCTAACGGAAGTTATTTTTAGTGTTCCGCCGAAAATCATTCCTACTATTGTCATAACTGCGCCGCCGAAAATAAACTGCCAACCGCTTAACAGTATCGGACTTGTCACATCAGAATACCTTTTCATAAACACAGAAGACATAGCATAACCTAATGCGGATAGCAGAATAAATCCTTCGCCTGTAAGTTTAAACTGAAAGTCAAGTCCGTTTAAATTAATAAGTATTACCCCGACAAAGCCTATAAGACTTCCAATTATTTTTGCAGACATTATCTTTTCAAGTCTGAATACTATGCACGAAACAAAAAGTGCAATAAACACGCTTGCTCCGTCGAGCACAGACGCTTTAACTCCCGTTGTATGCGAAAGACCAATATAGAAAAACAAATACTGAATTATCGTCTGAAACATAGCAAGAACAACTATCTTGCCGGCTGATTTTCTGTTGGGCAGCAGAGGTCTTTTCTCTATAATACTTCCTATCAAAACTGTAAAGACGCCTGCTAAGAAAAACCGTATTCCTGCAAATAAGATCTGTGAAAACGGATCGTTATTCCCTATTTCAAAAAGTCTGTAGCCTATTTTAATACACGGAAAAGCGCTTCCCCATAATGCACAGCATATCATTGCAATTAAAGCTACAACTATTGTATTTGACATAATGCTTTGCTTTTTATTTTCTTTTGTAAAATTCTTTTTATCTGTCATTTAAACTATCTCCGAATTATTGACCATTATACGCAGTCCAATTTTCATATTTCAGCATATGCTGCAAACCGTCAATGACCCATTTTTGTGACGTGAATTTTTTTGTTATCTCTAATTTTTTATTATATAATTCATCATTCAACGGCGTCATTTGACTTTCATATTTAGATATTTTCTTCTTGCTGTGATATTTACCAAAGTAATAAAGAACATTTTGTTTTCCTAGCTTTATACATTCACTGCTTACAATTTCGCTTATCGCCTTATGATGAATATGACCATATTCTCCGTCTTTATTGTGGGTAACTATCAATTTCCAATCCTTCATCTCCAGCAAATTATCGACAGTTTTAAATACCTTGTATTTAATTCCGTACCAATTATCTCTTACCAAAAATGTTTTATCAGGAAAGTTAAGTATCATAGGAATATTAGTTTCATTCAATGATGTTACGGCGCTTATAAATTCATCTTTTCTGACTTTGTTGTATCCGTCTGTAATACATACAACAAGATATCCTCCTTCTGCCAAATGTCCTCCGCCCCAAATAGTTTCATCATCGGGATGTGCAACTATCATAAGTTTATCTACGCCTAAAGTGTCGACTCTTTCAAGAATATTTTTATCATAATAGCTTTTACCAACTCTGTTCTCCCAATAAACGCCCGCTAATAATAAAAATAATACAACCATAGCAATAAAAATTATAACAAGCCTTTTTAATAAGCTCCAGTTTTTAAGGTTTTTAATTATATTTATAGAACTGTTCATTATCAGTGTTTCTCCTTAAAATAGTATTTTTAAATTGTTTATAATTAATTATACTTTACCCGATTTCAAATTAAAATGTCTTATTGAGATTTGAACAGCTAATAAAACAACAAGTATTAAAACTCCCAACAAAGATATTATTTTTGCTTCCTTTAAAAGCGGAGCTTTATAAACAATTTTAATGCTGTGGTTTCCTTTTGATATTTTAAAACCAATAAACGCTTTATCCACTATTTCAATATCAGTGTTTTTTCCGTCAACATAAGCACTGAAGCCCTTATCATACGGTATTGACAGCTTAAAATAGCTGTTGTCATTAGTTACGTTTATCGTTCCCTCGTAAAAATCACCCTTAGTTTTTGACTTATCTATTATAAACTCATCGACATTGTTTTTCAATCCCTCAATTTCGCTCTTTTTGACAGTGTAAAACCTCCAGTCAGAGAGAGTATACTGCCCTTTTGAAAACTGAAGAGTAATATTTTTAATAGGCTCGTTTGATGAAAGTACAAAACAAAATCTCTCATTATTGTTATAATACTTCCACTCAGGTTCTGTAAGTTTATTTTTTATTCCATTTACAGTAAGATAAATATCAGTGGGGTTTTTTGAAGTCTTATTATCTGCCTTACAGGTCATAATAAGATAATCTTCAATAGGATCTTGTAAATTCACAGTACACTTATCTGAATCAAACGAGCTTGCTAATCCTGAGATATTATAGGCTTTTTTATTCCTTTCTGCCGTATCAACATAAACGGTATTACTCTCTTTATCATAGCTGATGCTATCAGGCAACTCTGCAAAAATCTCATAAGCTAAATCAACGCCTTTGTCTTCTATATTGTCAACAGAAACATTCGGCAATTTATCATCTACAATCGTATAATCCATCAACGCTTTCATATTGTAAGGATAAGCTAAATTTTCATATTGAGAACTGCTCATAAGTTTTGAAGACGCATAACCCAATGGCATTACATCGTCATTTTTGAAAAGAGTAAGTTTATTTCCTCTTTTCACCTCACTGTATCCGTATGGTACGGTTATATTTTTATCTTCAAGAGTTTCATTTTCAACAAACAGATACTTTTTACCCATATACGAGTAAAAGAAAGGATTTAATGTTTCAACAACCATTGCTGAATTTCTGTGAGGCATTTCATTTTGGAACTCGTCATAATAAAAATGGTTATAAAATTGGTTTTGAAGCGATGAATAAACAGTTGTAGTATAATAACACTCTCCATAGACTTTATTAATTGTCTCACCTTCATCTGCATACTGAGAAACACGATACAGGTTACCGTCATTAGAAAAATCTACAGCTTCTATATCATTCAAAAAATCTTTATCAACTCGTTTCAAATCGTCCTTTAAGCAAAAAACGTCAGATAAGTTTGTAAATATACAAGTTGTCAATGCAATAACAGACACCAATGATATAAACGCTGTTGTATTACTTTTTTTATTATATATTATATAAGCAGTATTTATAAATACAATATCTATAAAAGCAAAGCAGTAAGTATACTCTTTAAAGATCAATAGAAATACCGCTCCGCATATTACTACAATAATATTTACTAACACCCAAAATCGCATCGAGATATTTCTTTCAAACACGTTTCTGATAAGCTCTGCGGTTAAAAGCAAAGCAATAGGGATAAGAGGTATTATTGCTTTTTCTTCGCCGTACATAAACCCATTCATTATAAAGGACAAAATTTTAAAAACCATAAACACAGAAAGTACAATTCCGATAAATCTATGACCTTTGTTTTTTCTAAGCAAAGCAAAAATAATCGCAAACAGAGAAATTGCAGTAAGACCCAAAGAATATGGATTGTAAAGAACGGCTTTATAATCAATCGTGGGAAGTAAAATATCCTTCAAAGATACCTTAACATTTGTATTAGCTCTGCCCTGTATGATTGCGTTTAACGTCGGCAGCCAAAGAACCGCCGATATCATAACCGATACAAGCATACATATTCCTATATTAAAAACTGCCTTGATATATTCCTTGATTTTAAAGACTGGTTTTTTATTCAAATAAATTGAAGTGATATAAACAAAAACCGCAAGATAGCTTCCTATGCTGAAATAATAGCTTGTAAACATTATCATAGACAAACAGAAAATCAAACCGGCGCGATTTTTCTTTTCAAAAAAGCTGTCACAGCAGAATAATGCTCCAATCAAAAACGGAAAATACCATACAAACATAATATGCCTGTGGCTGTGGAAAATAATAGGCGCCGCCAGCAAAAACAAACAGCTGACAAAAAAGGTGATTTTGGTTTCATAGCGTCTTTTTATCCAAAAGTAGAACATCACTACCGACACAAAAACGCTTATTATACTTACCGCCTGAATATAAGCCGACATTGACACAAAAGGCAGCAAATAGCTTGGCAACATGAGCGGATTAAACAGTCCATAATACGAAAAATTATATATATTCTGTCCTGCGCCTATCTGCGGAGCAAAACTTGGAAAAAAGTTTTTGGTTTCATAAAACAGATTTCTAAAATACTCTGCAAAAGCATAGTGCTGACTGTTCCAGTCTATAGTTGAGCCATATGCAAATTTAAACCTGGTTATTATAATTAACATTAATAAATATAAAATCATTAAAATCCCTATGCAAATCAAATCTGCTTTATTATTTCTAAGTTTTTTTAACATTTTGTCTCCCTTTACTCCCAATTATTTAATTAATAAGCCAAATTGTATTAAGCGGTTAATACAATTATACTGCTGCTTTAATCTAATGTCAAGAAAAATAACAATATTTATTTATTTTTTCTTTTTAACTGTCTGAAATGGAACTTATTTTTCCTTATCGCCCAATAATAGCGGTTATCATACAGAACCTTTACAAGCTCTCGACCGCCTTTTTTTCTTCCGCTTCCGGCAACGACCTTAACATTATCAGCTTTAATGTTTTTTATCTTATTACTCCTATTGATTTTGCTCGACTTATAAATTCCCAGCTTGCTTTTAGGAGTGACAATTTCAAAGGTTATCAAATTTTCCTTTTTAACAACAACGTGACCTTGCAAAAACGGTTGTGCCATCCAGTTAGAAAGCGACATCTTTTTCAGTGCACCGTCATCAGCCGAAAGCGCATTATCAGCGTTCCAGTTTGCCTCAGTATAATAGACCGTATTTGCAATAACATACTCAACATATCTTACGTGACCGTATGTACCACCGTTAAAGCAGGCTATAGAATTAGGCTTAGGGTATTTTGAAACCTGAAAGCCGTCATTTTTACAGCTTTGATAAACGTCTTTGGCATTACCTCTCGCGCCGATATAAACGCCTTTCTTTTCATAGGCTCGTCCTTGCGTATACCATACACACTGACCTCTCGAGGCAGAATTGATTGGTGGTTTATAATACATTGTACTGAAATCAGCAAGTCGCTTACCGAGTGACTTTTTATATTTAATAGGCATACATTTCCCCCTTTCTATATATATTTGAAAACTAATTAAGTTTTCAATAATAGCTTAAAGAAAGGAAAAGTTGCATATTTTAGGGCAACAATTGGTCTAATAAAAGAACAAATAAATAACAGAAAGCTTTTATATAATTCATTAAAACAAAAAACTGCGTAAATACGGCGTTTGCCATAAATACGCAGTTTTTTTCATTGGCGGAGAAAGAGGGATTTGAACCCTCGCGCCAGTTTCCCGACCTACTCCCTTAGCAGGGGAGCCCCTTCACCACTTGGGTATTTCTCCATAGTAATGAATTTCACATTTAATCAAAGAACATTAAAAATTATATCACAAAAAAAATACTATGTCAATGTTTTATTTGAAATATTTTTGAAATTTCTGTGTGGGTTTACAATAGATATGTTACAAAATGGATAAAAATTAGCGACAAAAGGAAAACTCTATGTTATTTTCAAAAAACGACACAGGTCAGAAGTAAAAGATTAGGTAGACAAAAGCGTTCGGAAAAATTCCGAACGCCTTGTTTTTTACATCTATTTACGACCCGCCGTTTATCAAATTATGTTTTTTAGATAATTTCCCAAAGGCGGCACTAGATGCAACGTCACCGTTGCCTATTTTACTTTTTTCTTAACAACCTTTGACCACTTTCCAAAATACTTCCTGCCGTTTGCCAGCTTGTATGCTCGCACCTTTACAAAGTATTTCTTCTTTGGTTTTAGGTTCTTGATTGTTACTTTATTTTTCTTGACAGTGACTGTCTTTTTACCTTTGGTAAACTTGCTGTTCGTTGCCGCTTTGACCTCATACCCTGTCGCTCCGCTTACCTTTTTCCAGGAAACATTTAATTTCCTTTTCTTGTCGGTCAACCTTACTTTTGTTACTTTTGCAGGCTTAACTGCAGTTTTTGTTTTGCTTGCTTTTGTATTGGATTTATTGGTAGTGTTTTGTGTTATATCAGGTAAAATCTCGTATTCAAAGCCGTTATCTTTAGCATATTTCTCCCCTGCTGTACCTGCATAACAAAATACTTTAAAGTTACTTAATTTGGTAAAGTGATAATCATACTGTTCATAATCAATTTCAAGATAATATCCTAATGCATATTTACCTATCTCTGCTACAGTTTTGGGTATTGTTGCGCTTGTTAAAGTTTGACGATCAAATAATGCCCAATCTCCAACACTTTTAACTCCATTTTGTATAATTACTGATTTTACATTAAAACTATTCCATGGTGGTGGATATAAAAATTCTCCATACATATCCCAAGCCTCATAATGGTAAGAATTCATTTTACCCGTACCTGAAATCGTCAGCACTCCGGTAATTGTATCAAACGACCAATTAACATTGTCACCGCATGAACCACTAGTTGGCGGTGGCTCGGTTGATATTGCTGCTGTTGGTGGCAATGGTGATTCTACTACCTCTGACGATGTTTCCATCGAAGCGGAATCCTCATCTGCTAATGCAGTCGACGCAGGCAATATACTCGCCAGACTGATAACCATCACCAACATTAACATAACACCTAAAAATTTTTCCTTCATTTGTTTTACCTCCATATAAAAATAATATTACGTACAAAGTACATACTCATATTATAATACACAATTATAGTTTTGTCAACACATTTTGTGTATAAATAAAAATCCCCGATTTGTGTATATTACAATTATTATGAGGTGATATATATGAAATTTGGTGAAATACTCAAAGAGTTGATTGAAGAAAACGACCTTACTCAAAAGCAGGTCGCAAAGGATTTAAATATTGCTCCGTCTACATTGGGAAACTACATTCACAACAGCAGAGAACCTGATTTCCATACAATAAAAATGATAGCGAGTTATTTCAGCGTTTCAATAGATTACTTAATGGACTACCGTTCAACACTTGCAGAAAACAAAAGCGAAGACGAACTATTAAGAATTTACCGTCTTCTTCCTATAACCTATCAAATTTTATTGATCGAACAAGGAAAATTACTTTTGCGGTTAAGTAAAAATAAATAATAACATAATAAAAAACTGTCAAGGTAAATGCTAATTCATTTCAACCTAGACAGTTTTTATTTATAATTTTTATAAATCTACAGTTTCAAGCTATTAAACAGACATCAGCGGCTCGCCGCTATTGCCTCTAATCTCTCACTTCTGCTAAAGGTACGATCCATCCAAACTCGTCAGGAATAGTTCCCCATTGGATCCCTGTCATTGTATCGTAAAGCATTTGCGATACAGGACCGATTTTGTTGTCGTTAATCGTCATAATCTTATCGTTCCATTTAAGGTGACCTACTGGTGAAATAACAGCAGCGGTTCCTGTTCCGAACACCTCGTCTAGCTTGCCGTCGTCGTAAGCCTTAGCGACTTCCTCAATAGAAATTCTTCTTTCCTCAACCTCATAACCGCGTTTTTTGCAGACTTCTATTGCGGACTTTCTTGTAATTCCCGGAAGAACAGAGCCTGTAAGCGCAGGAGTAACGATTTTGCCGTCGATAACGAAGAAAATATTCATTGAGCCTACTTCTTCAACATACTTTTGCTCTACGCCGTCGAGCCATAGAACCTGCTCATAATCCTGCTTATGAGCCTCGTCCTGACCTTTGAGTGAAATAGCGTAGTTAGCGGCAGTCTTGGCAAAGCCTGTACCGCCTCTTACAGCTCTTACATATCTGCTCTCAACATAGATTTTAACCGGATTAAGTCCAGTTGAGTAATAAGCTCCGGACGGAGAAAGGATAATCATAAACAAATAGTGGTCAGCAGGGCGAACACCAACATAAGGGTCGGTCGAAATAATGAAAGGTCTGATATATAATGAAGCGCCCTCTGTGTGCGGAACCCAGTCCTTTTCAACATTAAGCAAAGCCATAAGACCGTCAAGGCAGTCTTGCTCATTGATTTTAGGAATTACCATTCTCTCGTTAGAAACATTCATTCTTTTGAAGTTTTCGTCAGGTCTGAAAAGCTGAATAGAACCGTCTTTTGTTCTGTAAGCCTTTAACCCCTCAAAAATCTCCTGACCGTAGTGCAGACACATTGCGGCAGGCGACAGAGAAATATCTCCGAACGGTACGATTCTGGCGTCATGCCAGCCCTTACCCGTATCATAATTCATAATAAACATATGGTCTGTAAATATATTTCCGAATCCAAGCTTTGATTCGTCTTTAGGTTTGTCTTTGAGCTTACTAGATAGCTCATATCTGATGTCTAACATTTTATAATACCTCTTTCCAAAAAATATATATCGTAACTATTATATACTCATTTTATAAAAAATGCAATATCTATTACCGAATTATTCGTATTTTTATGAAAAAGTTGTAATTTTTGCCGAATTAATCAGCAATTTGCAGTAAACAAACAGCCCAGCCTTCATTTTATATTACAAGGCAGGGCTGTATAAGTCTATAGTTATTCAGCAGGCATATCCCAGTTATGGTAAACCTCTTGAACGTCATCGTTATCCTCAAGAGCTTCCAAAAGCAGATTCATTTTCTTAACTGCCTCATCATCGGTCAGCGAAACACGGTTTGACGGGATCTGCTCAGCCTCGGCAGAGAGAACCTTATAACCAAGATCGGTCATTGCGTGGTTTACATCTGAAACTTCATTAGGCTCACAGGTAATTTCAATAATATCGTCCTCAATGCTGAAATCTGATGCTCCTGACTCCAGACAATCCTCCATTATCTTATCCTCGTCTGCTCCATTGTTCTCAAGAACAACTATTCCCTTTTGCTCGAACATAAATGATACACAGCCAGTCGTTCCGAGATTTCCTCCGAATTTATCAAAATAGTGTCTTATATCCCCTGCCGTACGGTTTTTGTTGTCAGTCAGGCACTCGACAATAACAGCCACTCCGTTCGGACCATAGCCCTCATAGACCATTGTCTCGTAGTTATTCTTATCGCCCTCACCGGCAGCCTTTTTGATCATTCTTTCTATATTGTCGTTAGGTACGTTGTTGCTCTTTGCCTTTTGAATCAAATCACGCAGCTTTGAATTATTTGCAGGGTCAGGTCCGCCCTCTTTAACGCAGACCATCATTTCCCTACCTATTTTAGTGAAGATTTTAGCCTTTGCTGCGTCGTTGCCCTCTTTTTTTCTCTTAATATTGCTCCATTTTGAATGTCCTGACATATATATTTTGCCCCTTTTGGAGCGTTCCTCCCTTCATATGAACATTTTAATTTCACTTCGTAATATTTTACCACAAAGAAAAAAAGATGTCAACAAGAGCAAATTTGTTATGTCAATTTATTTTCATTGACAACAACAGATACATATTATATAATTATATTAGCATAAAATAATGGAAACGGAGGAAATAGCAATGAGTCTGGACAAGGATAAAATTAACGAGTTTGCCGAGAAAACAGGAAAAGCAATCACCGAAGGAGTTAAAGCTGGTGCAAAATACACCAAAGAAAAGGCACCCTTGGTTGGAAAAGCCTGCTTAAAATTCGGACACGAACTTAAAGAGATTTTCACATCAAAAAACAAAACAGAGGTTGTTGATATAGTTGAGTCTGAAACAAAGGAAACTCAAGATAGCAACGAAGAATAACAAATAAATTACCCGCTTGGAGAATTACTTCAAACGGGTTTTGTTATTAACGGCTGTTTTTACTGCAATAATTGCACAAATTCGAAAGCGCACATTCTCCGCACTTCTCCCCTCTTGCCTTACAGGTATCCCTGCCGAATAAAACAAGCCTGTGGCAAAAGTCTGAGCCTTTTTCAGGGGGTATTATCTTTTTTAAATCCTCCTCGACCTTTACGGGTTCTTTGTTTTTAGTAAGTCCCAACCGTCCGCATATCCTTATACAGTGCGTATCTGTGACAATCGCTGGCTTATGGAAAACATCTCCCATAATAAGATTTGCGGTCTTTCTGCCTATGCCCGAAAGAGTGGTTAGCTCCTCAATCGTCTGTGGGATCTCTCCACTGAAATCGTCTCTTATCTGCCTGCACATCTCAACTAATGATTTAGCTTTTGTTTTAAAAAGTCCGCAGGGTTTTATTATACGCTCTATGTCGCTTAACTCAGCTTCTGCAAAATCATCTATACTTCTGTATTTATCGAAAAGCTCTTTAGTAACAATGTTTACCCTTGCATCAGTACACTGCGCCGAAAGTCTTCCTGCGATCATAAGCTCGTGAGGCTTTCTATATACAAGTGAGCATAGCGCATCAGGATAAAGCTTTTCAAGCTCATCGCAAATCATCAACGCCTTTTCTTTCTTAGTCATTGACTCATCTCCATCTAAAATTCGTCTCTTACATTTTACTACAAATATTTCGGTTTTTCAATGTTTTTTCTTACTTATTTCTATATTGATCTAACAAAATCTTTTTTGAAACAATTGATGTATAATTAATATTTACATTTTTCTATTAATGTGTTATACTCTACTTATATTGGTATATTATGAACAAAGTGAGGTTTAACAATGTTAAAAAGAAAAACCGACAACACAATAAAGCAAAAGCAAAACGTGTACAGCGACGGTAATGTGTCAGCGCTCGGGAACGATTCTGTTCTTTTAAGGTTTTATAATTCAAAGGGTATTCAGTTTATTATAAGACATCTGTTTGTAGCGCTTTCATTCCTAGTACCATTTTTAATTATGCTTATTGTATTTATCAAAGCCAAAATGCATCCTGCCGGAGATAATCAGATTCTTGTTATCGACTTCTGGCATCAGTATTTCCCGTTTATTTCTGAGCTTCAGGACAAGCTCCAAAACGGAGGCTCGCTTTTATATACGCTTCGTTCGGGCTGGGGGCAAAACTTTCTCGGTATAATGTCATACTACACAGCCAGTCCGCTGAATCTTCTTTCATTGCTTATACCTGAGGCTTATCTTCGTGACTTTTTAGCTCTGTTTGTATGTATAAAGATAGGCTGCGCAGGACTGTTTATGGGAATGTTCCTTAAACACGTATTTAAAAGAAATGATTTTTCTATCGTTCTGTTTTCCATTCCATACGCTTTATGCGCCTTTATGATGGGATATTACTGGAACATAATGTGGCTTGATACAGTAGCTTTAATGCCACTTGTTGCGCTCGGAGTTCACTATCTCATCAAGTACGGAAAATTCAAACTTTACACTATCTCTCTTGCGATTGCATTTTTCTCAAATTTCTATATTGGATTTTTCCTTTGCGTATTTATAGCTCTTTATTTTGTTGCAGAGGTTATCTGCTCAAAAATAGGCATTAAAACTATTTTAAAAAGGCTTTGGCAAATTCTGCTTTTTTCCTTAACAGGCATTGCGATTACTGCCATACTGATTCTGCCAGCTTATCTCGCTTTGAGAATGACCTATTCAAGCGGTAACTCTGATTTCCCTAATCAAATAAGTTTCTACCATAATTTCAAAGATGTTTTGGCAAATCTTCTGGCTTTTCAAGAGCCTACACACATCGAAGGTATGCCTAATCTATTCTGTTCATTGCTTGCTGTGATAATGATAGGCGTTCATTTATTATCAAGAAAAATTTCAATTCGTGAAAAAATCGTTGTACTTGTTTTCCTTACATTTTTGATATTAAGCTGCAACATCAATGTGTTAGATTACATTTGGCACGGCTTCCACTTCACAAACCAGATACCTTTCAGATTCACATTTATTTTTGCATTCGTTCTTATTATTGCAGCATACCGTGCGTTCACTCAGCTTGAAAACATCTCATGGGTTCACATAGCAGGAGCTATTGCCGCTGCAGCCGGAATTATCGTTATTGGAATTCTAGCAAAGGACGTCTCCAATATTGTTATCAGAAACAATGTGTCTTTGGCTCTTGCCTATATGGCTCTAATTACGATTTTGCTGATTAAATATAAATATATAAATACAAAAACCATAGCCGTTATTATGCTTATTCCTATGGTAATTGAAATGTACTCATCTGCAAGCAACGGAGTTAAAGCAGTTGGTTCTTCAACGTACAGCACATACTATGCAAGCAACAGCGAGGTTCAAAAGCTGCTTAAACGATCCGCTCCGGCAGATGATGACTTCTACCGTACTGAAATGTCTAAGTGGTACACCATAAACGATCCTTGTCTTTACCGCTATTACGGAATCTCCCAGTTCAGTTCAATGTCTGACGTATCAATGTCTAACTATATGGAGAACTTAGGAATTGTATCACAGCCCAGAGGAAACAGATATTATTACGGCGCTACCAGTCCGTTTACAAATGCTCTTTTAAATTTGAAGTATATTATTTCAAAAACAGGAGAAAACTCAGATACCTACCTGAAAGAGGTCACGTCGTCAGGCAATTCAAAGCTATATGAAAACACAGCTTACCTGCCTTTTGGTTTTGTTGCGGACAAAGGCATAAAGGATTTCAAACTTAGCAATCCTAACAACCCGTTTTATTATCTTAACGCTTTATACAGAAGCATAACGGGCATTGACAAGGATTTATATTCTTATATTTTAATGACAAAGGGCGAGGGTGAAAACGCTACCATAACCAATGAAGATGACGCAACAGGAGTGTATAATTACGTTCCGGAGGTAAAAAACGAGATATTCAGCGGCAAAAAAGCATTAAACAACTCTGACGAAAAGGTTGGCGGAGTAAAGGCAAATTCTTATTATCAGTTGACTATCGAAGAACTGAAAAAAGCTGTTGGTTTAAGTGCTGATGCCGAAATAACTAACGAGTTCGATAACAAACAATTAAAGGTTACTTTCAAATATCAAAACGACGCTGATATTTGGAAAGAAGATTCAGATCTTTACTTCTATGCCCCTTCGGATACCGACGACGTAAACGCTGTAGATGAAACCTTCGAAGCCGGTCAGCCATTTGAATTTACAGTTGATATTACAGACGCTATCAAGGAAAGCGGTCTTGCTATCGAGGGATTCGGAACTGTGCTTACTGAGGTTTCGCTTGTTGATATAAATCAGAATGATGACAAAAAAGGAACTTTGAAATTCAACTATACTGCTGTATCAGATTCAATGCTTTACTGCTTCTTTGACAGCCCCGCAATAGAAAGCATTGAAACTAAAATCAGCTCAGACGATAAAACCTACAGCTATACCGTTGAGGACGACCTTGAATATATTTTCCCTGTAGGCTATGCAAAAGCAGGAGAAACTGCAACAGTTTCGGGAACGACAAAAGAGGCTCTGACCGCAGGCGGTCAGCTCAACTGCTTGGTATATCAAATCAACGACGACGTTCTTCAAGAGGGACTTAACAAGCTGAAATCCAACGGAACTTACGATATCACAGAGCATACCGACACCTACTTCAAGGGCGAAATAGAAGCCTCTGCCGACGGATATATGTACACGGCAATTCCTGCCGAGGGTTGGACAGCCTATGTTGACGGCAAAAAGGCTGATATAGCTAAATTATGCGGAGCGGTCCTTGGTATTGAACTAGAAAAAGGCAAACACACTGTTGAGCTTAGATACACACCTCCGGGATTTATCGCAGGTATTGTAATTTCTATTATCGGTCTTGCAGTTTTGATATTTATGAGTATTTTTGTTAAAAAGCGCAATCCTAAATGCTTTGAACCGTCAAGTGTATACGAAGACGAACGCAGAAAAAGAAAAGAGGAGAAAAAAGCACAAAAGGCGGCTTTAAAAGAACAGGCAAAAGCGGAAGCAATTAAATCCATACAATCTGCAAACGGCTCAGAAGTTCAAAAAACAGAACCTATAGATAATAAAGAGTCAGAATTTGATGATATTACTCAACCAGAAAATTCTGAGGAAAATTTGTCAGACGGTATTTCGCTCTATGACACAGATGGTAATGAAATAGCACTTGAGTCGCCTGATATTGAAAACGACCCGGATGAAAATAAATAGTAAAAAAGTAGGCACAAATAAATGTGTCTACTTTTTTATTTCTAAAATATTCTTCCGTATCTTGCGTCGGGACCAAGCTCCTTTTCAATTTCAAGAAGTCTGTTATATTTTTCACACCGCTCGCTCCTGCAGGGCGCTCCTGTTTTTATCTGCCCTGCCGAAAGTCCGACCGCTAAGTCTGCTATAAAGCTGTCTGCGGTTTCTCCGCTTCGGTGGGAAATTATCGTATTGTATCCGTTATCATACGCAAGACGTATTGCCTTTATGGCGTCGCTTAAAGTTCCTATCTGGTTTACCTTTATTAATATAGCATTGGCAGCCTTATTTGAAATGCCCTTTTGAAGCCTGTCAGGATTTGTTACAAATAAATCGTCTCCCACAATCTGAACCTTATCGCCTATTTCTTTCGTCAGCTTTTCAAATCCAGCAAAATCACTCTCCCCCAGCGGATCTTCAACAGAACGTATGGGATAGCTTTTGCAAAGCTCCTTTACATAGTCTATCATACCGTTTGTATCAAGCATTTTACCTCGCTTAGGCATCTTGTACCCGCCGCCGTCGCATACCCACTCTGTTGCGGCAATATCAAGAGCAAGCTTGAATTTGTCGTCGTCAAAGCCAGCTTTAAAAATCGCCTCAAGAACCAGATCAAGAGCTTCCTCATCACTTTCTATATTCGGTGCAAAACCTCCCTCATCGCCTACTCCGGTCGACAAACCCTTTTCTTTTAAAATTTTACCCAGAGTGTGATAAACCTCGCAGGAGGCTCTCAGCCCCTCTGTGAAATGCGAAAAACCCAAAGGCATTATCATAAATTCCTGAATATCAATATTGTTACTAGAGTGTGCGCCGCCGTTTAGAATATTAAGCATCGGAATAGGAAGTATCTTCTCATCATCAACGCTCAGCGACTTATAAAGCGGCGTTTTCTTTGCTTTTGCACAGGCTCGTGCAAATGCCAAAGATACAGCAAGCACTGCATTCGCTCCCAAAGCCTTTAGATTAGGCGTTCCGTCGATTGCTTTCAGCGTGCTGTCAAGCTCCTCTTGGTCTAAATCTCCTTTTGAAATAAGAGCAGGCTTTATAATATCAGTAATGTTTGAGATAGCCTTTACAACGCCCTTTCCAAAATACCTTTCATCGTTTCCGTCACGAAGCTCATATGCCTCAAAGCTGCCCGTTGAAGCCCCCGACGGAACACTTGCAGCAGCATTTGTTCCGTCCTCTAAGGTTACAATAGCTTTAACGGTTGGATTACCGCGAGAATCCAGTATCTCTATGCCATCTATATCTTTTATTCTCATTCATCTGTTCCTTTCAAAATTAGGATATGCTAGACATTAAACAGTTAGGTTTCCTGTCTCAGATTTTAAAAGCAATAAGATCTGCTCCTCTTCTCCGGTTTCGCAGTTGACATATACCAAAACCTCTTTATTATTTTTAGTTTTGCACTTTAACTCGTAGCACAAAGTCTCAACTTCTCCATTAGACGGAATCAATGCCTTTTGCACCTGCTCTACAGTAAGCCTTGGTGATATGATTTTTCTTGCCTGGTCTTCTGTAACTTTAGCGTTAGAAAGCTGTCTTGTCTTGTGGTTTGTCAAAAATCCTCTTGCGTCAAATCCTAAAATCTCACCGTTATCCATCGCAACCTTGACCTTTATCAAATCGGTATAATATATAACGTCATTTTCCTTATAAGCGAAGTTTATTGTGCATACGTTGCCTATAGTTTCATAGTAAGTCGACTGCACATTATATATTCCCAACTCGTCAAGATAACTCTTTGCGTAATTTACCGCTTCCTCATTTGCAATGTTACTGTCTTTAACGTCACGGTTTCTTATCATATACGAACAATATCCGCCGTTTTTAGTTACCGCAACAGTTGTTTTTTCTCCGTTTACATTGCTTTCAAAAACATAAGATGGCATTTTGCCGTCCTCGCTGTTTACCAGCTTCAGAGTATCCTCCTGAACGACTGAAACCTCTCCGGCACGCTTTTTTGCCCTTGCCTTTGTTACTTCATTTTGGTTCTTTATCATCTCAGGCTGCTTTTCAAGAATATGATCTGAAAATGGTCCGTCATAAATAAGCGTTGGATAGCTCTCTGAGTTTTTGTCAATGCTTCCTAGATTAAGCCCCGCTTGCACAGCACTTCCGTCGTCGCTTTTAATATCATCCTCGGATATATCGCTGAGCTTTGAAACTGTCTTATATGAAAGCTCTTCTCCGTTTCCTCTTACGCTCTGCTCAATTTCCCAAAGCTTATTTTTCAGCTCCTCTGAATAGCTGCAAAGCTTTTCTAAGGTATTATACTCCTCGTCGGTAATTTTTTCTCCTCTTTCAAGCTTTTCACAGAGACTTACCGCATAGTTTCCTACCTGCGACAAAAACTTGTTTGCCCCCTCTAAGCTCTGTTCTGATGCAGAAAGCTGTGACAAAGACGCCTTTGCAGCCGCTGAATCCAACAGCAGGTCGTTTGAAATGTTAGCCATCATATTAGATGTTCCCGAATACAAACCCTTTTGAAGCGAGGTGTTGATGTTTTCTGCCGATGTTGACAGGTCCTCGATAGCCTTCAAATAATTGTACTCAAGCGCCAACTCTGCCTTTTTTGCTCTGATGCCGAATATCAATATTACCGCAAACAGCAAAAGTAAAATTGCCGTTGCAAAAGTTACTATACGAGCAATAGCTCGTTTGCTCATGTGTGAAGTCATAATAGTTTTCTCCCTTTAAAAGATATTTGAAACTATTATTTCCTCAGCATTAAAATTTATGCACTATAATACATTACTGTTTTTGCTAAATTTTATCCCATTCTTTAAAGCTGTGTTTTTTATCTGTCAAACCGGCTATGTAATCTAAACTGACACTATAGTATTTTGCTAACTCAACTACTCTTTCAAAAGGTACCTGTCTTTTTCCATTTTCATATTGTGAATAATATGAGCTGCTTGTATTTAATACAAGAGCAATATCTGCTTGAGTTTTATCACTATCCTCTCTCAAGTCTCGTATTCTATGGTAAAATTTCATAATAAAATGCACTCCTTTTATTCAGTAAGTATATTGTACCATTATTTAAACAGTTATGTTTTGATTTGTTCCATATATAGTACATAATTTTAAATATCTCAGTCTAGATGTGAACTAAAATCAACATAATTCGTTTACTTAAGATATAATCTATATAAAAAGGAGGATTAAGCCTTATGTGGAAAATAAAAAAGGGGTACAATTTGGTAAGCAAATCTTTTCGTTTGCCCGAAGAGCTTGTGAAAATAATTGATAATCTTGCATATAAGAATAATATATCTTCCAACCAACTAGTTATACAATGTTTAAATTATGCAATAAATAATTTGGATAACGATACTGGAAATAAAAATCTCCCGACTTAACCGGAAGTTTTCTTTATATAAAAATTAGACCCATAAATTTTTGAGTGTCTGTTTTACTTGACTGTATTTTGATTTTAAGGTATAATTAATCATTATTATCTGGATATTTTTATGCTTGGAGAATTATAATGAGTAAAATAAATGAAGGAGAAAAAAACGGTTATAAAAACGAAATTTCTGATAAATTTAATGTAAATGAAAAAGAAAAGTCTCCTGATATTTTTGACAGGTTAATGCATATTAAACCGTTTTCAGTGTTTGAAAGATTTTATATCAAGAATAAATCAGTGCTTTTATATCTTTTCTTCGGAGGGCTCACAACGCTCGTAAGTATTCTTACATTCTGGCTTGCCGAGTTGTTTATAAGATCTGATTTTAATGTCTCCATCTTTGGAAGTATGTATAGCGTAAAGGTTGTACTGTCCAACGCGATATCATGGATATGTGCCGTACTATTTGCCTTTTTTACAAATAGAATATGGGTTTTTAATTCTCCTACAGACAGCTGGACAGGCTTTTTTAAGCAAATGGCTGCATTTTTCGGGGGAAGATTTGCAACATTCCTTTTGGAAACGGCGATACTTGTGGTATTTGTATCAATACTGGATTTTAATGAAATGCTTATGAAAATTATTGCACAGCTTGTAGTGCTTGTATCAAATTATGTTATTAGCAAACTTATAGTTTTCAGAAAAAGAAGTTAATTATATTGAGTTGATGTCAATAACAGGTTAAGTGAACATAAATAAAGGCGGTGATTAAAATACTTAATACTTTGATAGATATTTTTTTAGACGCACTTAAAGATACACTGCTTATGATACCCTTTTTGTTCGGCGTTTATATATTAATTGAATATATGGAGCACGCTTCTTCAAATAAAATTGAAAAGGCATTTAAGAAAATGGGACCGTTCGGACCGTTAGGGGGAGCAGTTGCAGGTTCTATACCTCAGTGCGGAATATCAGCCGCCGCCGCTAATCTTTATTCGGGAAAGGTAATTTCTCTGGGAACGATAATTGCTGTGTTTGTTGCAACAAGCGATGAAGCAATTCCAATGATGATAGCTAATCCGGGAAAAATATCCGTTTTGTGGAAGCTTATAGTCATAAAAATAGCGGTAGCGGTCGCAGCAGGAATTATCGTTGATATAATATATAAGCTGTGTGTTAAAAATAAATCGGTTAATGAAGAAGATCATTTCCACGAGCTTTGCGAGAACTGCGGCTGCGACGAGCATGGGATTTTGTATTCAGCACTAAAGCATACGGTTAATATAGCCTTGTTTGTTTTTTTAATTACTCTTGTTCTTAACGCTGCAATTTCATTTGTTGGAGAGGATATTATAGCAGGGCTGATGATGAGCGACAATTTCTTTCAGCCGTTTATTTCGGCACTGGTAGGTTTTATACCTAATTGTGCGTCGTCTGTGATAATAACACAGCTGTATCTTGAGGACGGGATATTGTCATTCGGTTCGGCAATAGCAGGGCTTTGCACAACTACAGGGTTGGGTTTGATAGTTTTATTTAAGACAAATAAAAAGCATATTAAGCAAAACCTCTTAATATGCGGTATTTTGTATGTAGTTGCTGTTATTACAGGCATTGTGATCAATGCTATAAGTTGAAAATTCATAAATTGATCTAAAATTTAAGGGCGGAGGTTTATTTAAAACTTCCGCCTTTTGTAGTTTACATTATTCCGCATTCATCATAATCCTGCCACTTTTCGTTATAAGCTTTATTGCTCATTAACTTATATACAAAATAAACCGATGAAGCGGCAATTATAACAAGTGCACTTAATATAAGCCAAAAGCCTCTGCCTTCAGATTTGTTACCCATAAAAACCAACCTTTCTTTTGTTCTTCTATTGTTTATTGTTTTCACAAACAAAATTTATTATTTTCTATATGTATTTTATTTATCTTTAATGACATTATACAATAATTAGAATAGCCTGTCAACACAGTTATTATTTGTATAAATCAATTTTTTATTTGGTATTATTAAAAAAGTAAAAGACCTGAAGAAATTTCTTCAGGTCTTTTTAAGTGGTAACTGTTTCTTAGTTGCATCCGCATCCGCAGTCGTTGCCACAGCCGCAGCCGTTGTTACCAAAAGCGTTGTTACCGCAGCAGAATAAGATAAGGATTAAAATGATAATCCATGAGCAGTTTGAGCATCCCATTAGTACGCACTCCTTTTCAATGTATAGAATTTTATAAAGCGTCTTCTGCAAGGCTGCCGGGCAGCCATTGGGCAGAAGTAGATTATTCTGTCATTCTGACGAATAATTTTGCTTTATAATACAGTGTATGGTATTTTCAAAAAAGTGTTACAGACAAATATAAGATGCATAAAATATATAAAGAATAATTTTAACGGTTTTGCCAAAACTTATTTTTATAGGGCTTAACTGTTATTCACACAGCAGCTAATTTGATAATCAGACATTTTGAAATATCTGATATGTTAAATATATATTCAGAAATTGCTGTAGGTTACATTATAAAAGGGAGAATGTCATATGAACAATTACAATTCTGAAGAGATGACTAAAAAATGCAAAGAAATATTAGACGACTCTAAAAATATTGCCGGAAAACTGGGACACACTTATGTGGGAAGCGAGCATATTTTACTGTCCTTTTTGGAAAATGGAAGCTGTACCGCATCAGTTGTGCTGACACGAAACGGCGTGAACAAAAGCGATGTTTTAGAGAAACTTGAAGAAATGGTCGGAATAGGCACTCCGTGCAGACTTGAGAGCTATGAGGACTGTATGACCCCAACCGCACAAAAAATAGTGAACGGAGCGCTTTCGCTTTCAAAAAGCCTTGGCTCTAAGCAGTGCGGAACAGAGCATCTTCTTATGCTTATGCTCAGGCAGGGAGGCTCTCAGGCTATGCAGATATTAGAGGAGCTAGAAATACCTATTTCAAAGCTGTATAACGACTGCTCGACTATAGGCAAAGCAGATATTGCTTTCTTTAAGCAAAACAATGAAAAGCTCAAATACCTTTTAAAATACGGCAGAGAGCTTACCGGCAAGGAGGCGGCTGACAGCTTTGACCCTGTCTTAGAACGTGATAATGAAATAAATCAGGTTATTGCAATTTTGTCAAGAAGGCAAAAAAACAACCCCTGCCTTGTGGGTGAAGCAGGAGTAGGAAAAACTGCAATAGTAGAAGCTTTGGCACAAAGAATATATAAAAAAGAAGTGCCGTCAGCGTTGCAGAGTAAAAGAATATTCACTCTTGATATAACCGAGCTTCTGGCAGGAGCAAAATACAGAGGTGATTTTGAAGAGCGTTTAAAATCCTGCATAAAAGAGGCGAAACGGTCAAGGGGTATTATACTTTTCATTGACGAGATCCACAACATTATAGGCGCAGGCGCCGCAGAGGGCGCAATAGACGCCGCCAATATTTTAAAGCCCGCTCTGGCGAGAGGAGAAATAAGCATAATTGGCGCTACTACGTTCGACGAGTACAGAACCCACATTGAAAAGGATTCGGCGCTTGAAAGGCGCTTCCAGATAGTCAAGGTTGACGAGCCGGACGAAAAAACTACTATAAAAATTCTTAAGGGGATAATCCCTAAGTATGAGGCGTTTCACGGACTTAAAATTACCGACGAGGCTATTTCTGAGGCAGTAAAGCTATCTGGAAGATACCTTACTGACAGACATTTTCCCGACAAGGCCATTGACCTTATAGACGAAGCCTGCGCTTATGTTCATTTAGAGCGTAGCGAAAGCGATGATATTAGCTCGGACGAAATGTATGACGTTTTTAACGATTATGTTCTGGGGAAAATCAGTAAAAACGATTATCTTGATAAGCTTTCGCAGACTTACAGCAATTCGTTTAGCGGCAATATGAAAAGGGTTTTGAAAATTGATATTGATAAGCGTATTTCAAATATCGTTTCTGTGCCTTTGGAAACAATTAAAAAAAGCGAGCGTTTAAAGCTGCGCTCGCTTGAGGAAAATCTCTCTAAAAAAATTGTTGGGCAAAGCCGTGCCATTGAGGCGGTTTCCTTTGCAATTAAAAGAGGAAGAGTAGGACTTAAAGACGTTTCCAGACCTATAGGTTCGTTTGTGTTTTTGGGTTCAAGCGGAGTGGGAAAGACCGCGCTTGCAAAAGAGCTTGCCAATGAGATTTTCGGCGGAGAAAACAATATGATAAGACTTGATATGTCTGAATTTATGGAGAAACACAGCGTATCGAAAATTATCGGTTCGCCGCCCGGATATGTAGGTTACGACAGCCCAAACGGAAGTATGCTTACAGAAAAGGTAAGAAGAAATCCGTATTCGCTTGTTTTGTTTGATGAGATAGAAAAGGCTCACCCCGATATACTCAACATTCTTCTGCAAATTCTTGAGGACGGTTTTCTTACAGATTCTGCGGGCAAAAAGGTGTCATTTAAAAACACTATAATAATTATGACTTCAAACATCGGCGCAAGAAAAATTATTAAAGATAGTTCTTTAGGCTTTTCTCAGACGGTAAGAACAAACAGCTTTAATGATAAAGAGGTAAAATCCGAGTTGAAAAAGATTTTTTCTCCGGAGCTTATCAACAGAATCGATGAAATAATCACTTTCGATATGCTCACCGACGAAAACCTGATTGAAATTGCCGGTCTTGAGCTGAAAAAGCTCGCTGAGAGGTGTAAGTCGCTTGGCATTATGCTTTCGTATACTCCTGATGTTGCAAAAAAGCTCAGCCGTGACGGTCATTCAAACGAATACGGCGCAAGAGAGATTTCCAGAATTATCAGGCGTAATATTGAAAATCTCATTACAGACGAATTTCTTTCAGGGATTGAATGTAAGTCGCTCAGGCTATCGGTTGTGGGCGATAGCTTTGAGGTCGAAAACGAAAGCAGGTTAAGGCTTAATGCGTAATTACTAGAAACATGACAACCAACCCCAATTGGAACTTTTGCAACTTGTAGTTGCAATATATTTATAGCATACAAAAAGACCGAAGAACTGTCTTCGGTCTTTTAACATTTAATATGTAATTTACTTGCCTGCAAAATATCTGTCAAGCAAGCCCTTGAAAGCACGTCCGTGACGAGCCTCGTCCTTTGCCATTTCATGAACTGTGTCATGAACAGCGTCGTAACCGAGCTCTTTAGCTTTCTTGGCAAGCATTAGCTTACCTTCACAAGCGCCGTTTTCAGCCATATATCTCAGCTCAAGGTTTTTCTTTGTAGAGTCAGTTACAACTTCGCCGAGCAGCTCTGCAAACTTGGCAGCGTGCTCTGCTTCTTCATAAGCTGCCTTTTCATAGTAAAGACCTACCTCAGGATAACCCTCTCTGAATGCTACCCTCGCCATTGCAAGATACATTCCAACCTCTGAACACTCACCGTTGAAATTGTCTTTAAGACCTTGAACAACCTCAGGATCCAATCCTTGAGCGCTGCCAACTTTGTGATCGTCAGCCCATGTAATTTCAGCCGATTCAGCCTTGTTGAATTTCTCTCCCGGAACTCCGCACTGCGGGCATTTCTCCGGAGGTGTGTCACCCTCGTGAACATATCCGCATACTGGACAAATCCATTTTGCCATAATTTATTCCTCCTCAATATTTAATTTATTATAAACACATCTGTGTTATAATCTTAATCTCTAGCCTAAAACTGCTTTTGCAAATTCTTCTCCCAAATTTTCAGCAGACTTTAAATCCTCATCAGTCGGCACAAAGCAGAACTTAAAGCCATCACCGAATATATCATTCTTTATTCCTTTTAACCTGTTAATAATGTTTGGAACAGCCTCTCCGCTCCAGCCGTAAGAACCGAAAACCAATGCCTTTTTCTTGCGGTTGTTGATAGCGTCAATGGTGCTGATAAGAGCCCATACAGGTGCAACTGCATCGCTGTTTATTGTCGGTGAACCGATAGCAAATGCGTCACTTGAATTTATAATTTCTGCAAGCTCGGTTAAGTCATAATCGTTTATATCATAGACCTTTGTATCAACACCAGAAGTCTTAGAAATTCCCCTGCTGATAGCACAAGCCGCTTTAGCAGTATTTCCATATGCCGAACAGTAAAACACAGGAATGGCTTTCTTTTCCTTTTTATTAGGTGCGCTCCACTCCCTGTATTTTTCTAAAACGCAATCCAACTTACCGTCCTTTGTAAGAATAGGTCCGTGACTTGGACAAACCACGTCAAACTCAAGACCCTCGAGCTTTTTCATACCTGCTGTTACAAATGATTTGAACGGTCCGAAAATAGCGTCATAATACCCCTTTAAGGCAACATCGTACGCTTTATCATAAGCTATAAACTTATCAAACATATACGGCTCGCAATAGTGACAGCCAAACACATCGCAAGAAAACAACACCTTTTCGCTTTCACAGTAGGTGAACATTGAATCAGGCCAATGAAGAAACGCCGCCGGTATAAATTTCAGTTCAACGCCGCCCAAATCAAGAGTATCGCCATCGTTGACGACCATATAATCAATGCCTTCATTGTTAGTGATGTTTTTCAAAAAATTAGAACCTGCTCTTGTGCATACGATTTTAGCGTCGCAATGCTTTAAAATATCAGCCAAAGCACCGCTGTGGTCAGGCTCGCAGTGATTGAGAATTATATAGTCTATGCTTGAAGGCTCACAGACCTCTTTTATATTATCCAAATATGAATCAAAAAAGTCTGCGTGACTTACCTCAATCAAAGCGGTCTTTTCTTTTCCTTTCAATATATACGAATTATATGACGTTCCGTAGTCTGTTCTCATTATAACGTCAAAAATTCTCATTGCAGGATTTAAAATTCCTACTGAATATAAGTTATCTGTAATTTTTATTGCTGGCATATTTGTCTATGCTCTTTTAAGAGCTTTTCCTCCTTTTATTCAATTACCAAATATAGGCTTGTTTATCTATAGTATTAATATAACATATTGAATTTTTCAATTCTGTTGCAAATGCAACTTTTATTTTATCTTAATAAAAACATACATTTATTCTGTTCTAAGCGCAACGACAGGATCCTTTTTAGCAGCCATTCTTGACGGTATCAGCCCCGCAATAAGCGTTAGAAGCATACTTATTATCACAAGTATCACACCTCCTGCAAAAGGCAGAGCGGCTACGATATCAAGGTCAGTTAGATGCTTTATAATCATTGTAATAGGAATATCAAGCAGAACAGTAATAAATATACCAATAATTCCTGCCGCAAATCCTACAATGAGCGTCTCGGCATTAAACACACGGGATATATCTCGCTTTGACGCTCCTATACTTCTCAAAATACCAATTTCCTTTGTTCTCTCAAGAACGGAAATATAGGTTATTATTCCTATCATAATTGAGGAAACCACTAGTGAAATTGTAACAAACGCAATCAGTACATATGAAATAGAATTAATAATCGTAGTAATTGAACTCATCATCAGACCTACATAGTCTGTGTACTGGATTTTCTCGCTGTCTGTCTTTCTTGAATTGTTGTAGCTGTCAATAATCTCAACCAGAGCTTCCTTTTCGTCAAATCCCTTTGCATAAAAAAGCATTGATGCAGGGTCGTCCAAATCAGACACTCCGAGAGCCGTCAGGTTATTTTCAAAAGTATCCGTACCGCCGAACTCCTTGCCTGTGAACACGTTAATATCAGGGTTTGACTGCTGCTCTTTCACAATTTCAGACTCATTTACAGAGTTGATTATATAGTCTGTCAGTTCTTTTTTATAGCCGATTCCTCCGCTGCCAAATGCGGTCGCTTTCACACCGTCCTTTATTCTAATAATGCCCGAAACCTTTAAATCCAAAGACTTATCCAAAACTGACTTCATATATTTTGTATCGTTTCTCTTATCGACCCAGACACCGTTTTGCTTTGTATAATAATAGTTTGACAAAACCAGTTTATAGGTTCTGTTTAAAAGCTCGTCAAAACTGAATTCAGTTGCCTGTTTGGGAATATCCTTAGTGTTTCCCGAAACTATCGCCTCAACCGACTTATTGTAATCGTCAATGCTTCTCAGCCCCAAAGAATACAAAACATAATCGTCTATTCGGTTATACTCATCTACGACTACTACGACCTCATTTTTATTTTTAGGCCAGCTTCCCTCTAAGACATCATACTGCGATTCTAAAAGCTTCTGGTTATCAATAAGCTCATTCCACACAGGGGTTTGATTGAACATCATATTTACTCCGCCCTGAGTGACATCAGATGTGCTGTCAAAATCTATAGGATTGTTCTTTGTGTTTTTAGTTTCATCGTAGTCGGAAGAATAAACATTGAACTCGTTTGAATACTTGTACTGTATCCCGTTTACCAAATCGTCTATTTTGCCAGGATTATCCTCAAGATACTTCTTAAAACTTTTCATATCGTTGACGGTAATTCCCTCAGCATAAGAATTTACAATAGAATCTAAAACCTCTTTTGTGTGAACCTTTTTCTCAGTTGGAAATTCAGTTTCATTTTTGGTATCATAGTCGTCGGAAAACATAGCCGCCATACTTTCTCCGTCCATTGCCAGCTTATCTATCTGCAAAGGATAAGAAGAAAGAGTCTCCTCCTCCATTACATTGATATAAGTCTGAAATCCGCTTGATAACGACAATATAAGCGCAATTCCTATAATGCCTATACTTCCGGCAAAAGAAGTCAAGATCGTTCTTGTCTTTTTTGTGTTCAAGTTGCCAAAACTTAACGAGAGAGCTGTTAAAAAGCTCATTGACTTCTTCTTTTTTGTCTGCTTGTTTTCTGCTTTTTCTTCTTTTCGGTTATACTCAGTTTCCCCATTTGCTGTATATTCAAACGGGTTTGAATCGTTAGTCACCTCCCCGTCGGACAGTTTGATTATTCTTGTTGAATACTTTTCGGCAAGCTCAGGATTATGAGTTACCATAATAACCAGCTTGTCATTTGCAACCTCTTTTAAAAGCTCCATAACCTGAATAGACGTCTCAGTATCTAAAGCCCCTGTAGGCTCGTCAGCGAGAATAATATCAGGGTCGTTCACCAAAGCCCTTGCTATGGCAACTCTTTGCATCTGTCCTCCCGAAAGCTGGTTGGGCTTTTTGTGTATCTGATCCCTAAGCCCTACCTTTTCAAGAGCCGCAGCTGCCATTTTTCTTCTCTCTGATTTTGAAATACCAGAAAGGGTAAGCGCAAGCTCTACGTTTCTCAAAACGGTTAGATGCTGAATAAGGTTATAGCTTTGAAAAACAAATCCTATTGAGTGATTTCGGTAAGCGTCCCAGTCCTTTGCTTTATACTCCTTTGTTGAAACCCCTCCGATTATCAGATCACCCTCTGTGTACCTGTCCAGTCCTCCGATTATATTCAGCATAGTTGTTTTTCCGCAGCCCGACTGCCCCAGAACCGACACAAACTCATTTTCTCTGAAATCGATACTTATACCTTTTAATGCGTGAACTACCTGCTCACCGCTGCCGTAATCCTTTTTTATATTCTTTAGTGAAAGCATTAAGTCTTAACCTCCGATTTTAAGTTTAAAATTATACTAAGTATAACACAATAAAATTTTTAAAAAATTGAATACCCGTCGAATTTTCAGATATTTATATTAAAATATATTTGTGAAAAATTCGTGACAGAAAAAGTAATTATATTTTACATTAATGCTCATCTTAGAAAAACAAAAAGCGCTCCGCAAAAGCGAAGCGCCAAACAGTTATATTATTTTAGCTTATATATATCCTTTTCTTTTCCCATAACTATCAGATGCTCGTTTTCATCATCGACAAATGTATAGTCGGCGTTAGGAACCTCAGTGATATTATTTCCAACCTTTATAGCAAGAATGGATATCCCATACTTGTTTCTGACGTCAACCTCCTGAATTGATTTTCCGATCCACTTGCTGGGAATAGGAATTTCATAAATAGAAACCTCAGACGTCAGATTAAAAAACTCAAATACATTTCGTGAGCCTGTTCTCATTGCAAGATGCTCCGCGCTGTCCTTATTGGGATAAACAACAGAGTCAGCCCCGACCTTTAATAAGAACTTCGCCTGATTATCCTTTGAAGCCATTGATATAACACAGGAAGCTCCGAGCTCTTTAAGAAGCGAAGTTATCTCAAGACTTGCCTGAAAATTATCGCCTATTGAAACTATACATATGTCGTAGGAATTTATACTTAGTGAGCGCAGGACTTCTTCTTTTGTGCAGTCACCTATTTGCGCCGATGTAACTCTCGATGCAATCTCTGTTACCTTTTCCTCGTCCTCATCAACGACCATAACATCATGTCCAAGCTGCATATATTTAAGCGCCGCATATTTTCCGTAGCTTCCAAGACCGATAATTAAAATTGATTTCATATAGATCCCCCATTCTCATATTCCAACCATTTATAATTAAGATTATATTTTTATCCTACTGATATTTTTTCCGTCGGATACTTTATCGGCGGAGCAGCAATAGGCTTTGCAAAAGCAAGTGCGAGAGAAAGTCCGCCTATTCTTCCAAAGAACATCAGTATTGTCAAAATTCCCTTTGTCAGACTTTTCAATGCCCCAGTTTTTGTCATCTCAACTCCCACAGTTCCTATTGCGGAGAACACTTCATAAAGCGTCTCTCTTAGATTTATAGTATCAACAGCACAAATAATTCCCACAGACAGTAATGCAAAGAACAGATACATTGTTAAAATTGCCGATACCTTAGTTAAATACCCGTGCGGCAGTCTCCTTTTAAATGAGGTGATAGAGTCCCGCTTTGAAAGCATAGAAACAACTCCGAGAATCAATATCATAAACGAAGTCGTTTTAATACCTCCGGCGGTAGAACCGGGAGAGCCTCCCACCAGCATAAGCGCACACCCAAGCAAAGCAGACGAGTCGGTAAGGTTTGCCTGGTTGACTGTGCTAAATCCCGCCGTTCTAAGCGTTACCGACTGAAAGCTTGCAGACATAACAGCCTGCGGTGTGGAAAAGTCCTTATAAGCGTGGTTTCTCTCTAAAGCAAAGAACAGCACAGCCGGAATTATAATTAACGCTAGCGTCATAGAAAGAACCATTTTAGAGTGCAGCTTATATTTTTTAAAATGCAATCCGTTTGTGTGAATATCCTCCCAGACATAAAAGCCTATTCCGCCTATGATAATCAGCGCCATTGTTGCAACATTTACAAGAACATCTCCGTTGAAACATTCCAAAGACGAACCGGGTCTTATTCTGCCGAACAAATCAAATCCTGCGTTGCAAAAAGACGATACCGAGTGAAATACAGCCGTATAAATTCCCCTTGCAATACCCATAATAGGAATAAATCTTATACTGAAAATAACTGCTCCGCAAAACTCGAATATAACCGTTCCGAAAAGAACGTGCCGCATAAGCCTTACTACTCCTGATATTTCAGGCATATTGAGAGCTTCCTGCATTATTCCACGCTCTTTCAACGTGATTTTTCTTCTCATAGCAAGCGACAGAAACGTCGCAATAGACATAAATCCAAGTCCGCCTATCTGTATCATAGAAAGTATGGTTACCTGACCAAACAGCGTCCAGTGAGCGTATGTGTCATACACTGAAAAACCCGTTACACAGGTAGCGGAAGTTGCCGTGAAAATTGCATTTATAAGAGTAGTAGTTTCACCGTCTCTTGTAGCAAAAGGCAGCATAAGTAAAATTGTTCCCAATGTGATTATTATAAAAAAACCAATAACCAAAACCTGTATCGACGATAGCTTACTTTTCATATGCCTGCTCCCTTTGGGAACATTCCTCCCATTTCTCAATTTAAAATATATCCTTAAAACTTATTATTCTTGTCCATTATTCTTACTTAGTCGTTTACTTCTAATAATAAAAAGCAAACCAGTAAATAATATAATAGGAAATACCATAGCTATTATTATTCCTGTTTTCAGTCCAAGCTGTGTTGAGTCTTCAAACGAAACTGCTCTTTCAAATATAGAGTGTCCAGATTGTTTGACAATATCACTCACATATCCGATAAGTCCCGAACCGCTTGAACACCCTATGTCCCCTGCAAACGCAAGCAGCATAAACATTGATGTTCCGCCATGCGGTAGCTTAGACGAAGAAAGACTGTAAATTCCCGGCCACATAATTCCCACAAAAAAGCCGGAAAGTCCGCATCCTATCAAAGAAACAAGCGACGCTTTGGAAAACGCCACAAGCGCAAATGATAATACACATCCAAGTGCGCAAATCATAAGCGACGGCTTTAAACTTTTGTCAGTAACCTTTAATCCGAATAACATTCTTGAAAGCCCCATTAAAAAGGCAAACAGGCAAGGTCCTAAAATATCGCCCGTTGTTTTTGAAACGCCCAGTCCAAGCTCCGCTAACAGCGACGACCATTGGCTTATAACCATTTCGCTTGCACCTGAGCACACCATAAACAACAGCATAAGCCATATTAGCCTTGTCCTCAAAAGAGAGGAAATCTTCATTTCTTTTCCTTCTTCAACGAGCCTTGCAATAGGAACCTTTCTAAATAAAAATATATTAAAAAAGGGTATCAACGCATAAATTACGGGAAGGAAAAACCAAATATCAATTCCTGCCGTTACAAAATAAAGAGTTGACAACAAAACCACAGCAACCTGTCCCCACGAGTAAAAGGAGTGAAGCAGTGCCATCTGCGACGCTTTGTTTTCACTAGGTATAGCTTCAATAACGGGACTGATAATAACCTCTATCAAGCCACCGCCAACAGCGTTGCATACCGATGCGATCAGCAATCCGACATAAGCGTCGTTCATCATTACAGGAAGCGTACCCATAAGCACAAGTCCAAGCGCTGACATTCCGTGAGCAAGGATACAAGCGCCTCTCATTCCGATTTTGTTTATAATCTGTGATGATAGAATATCGACCGCAATCTGTATTATAAAATTAATAACGATCAGCGTTCCAAGCTTTGTAAAACCAATATTAAAATTCCTCTGAAAGGTAACAAACAAAAGAGGCGCAAAATTGTTTACAATGGCTTGAGTTATGTATCCCAGATAACAAGCGATTTTTGTATGTTTATATGTAAATGTCATAGGCATTTTTCCTCAGAGTATAATGCATATATCTTTTAACTTAATTATTTTAGCAGAGTAATATCACAAAGTCAATGATTTATAAAATGTTTTTTAAACTTAATTTTTATACCTGTATCTCAGTTGTTTGACTCGTATTAAACAAAAAACAAAGTAAATGCATCGACATAAAAATCGGAATATTTTGTATGAAATGTGCAATTAAAAACACTCAAAGCATAAAATCTTATATAAAAAGTTGATTAATCATTATAAATATTGACTACTTGCAAATAATGTATTAGAATATTGGTAAAATAAAATATGGAGGACTTAAAAATGACTAAAACAGAATTTATCAATCTTATCGCTGAAAAGGGCGACTACACAAAAAAAGATGCAGAGAAAGCTCTCTCAACTGTTATCGGAGCAATTACAGATTGTATGAAAAACGAAGAGAAGATTTCTCTTGTAGGCTTCGGAAGCTTTGAGGTTAAGGAAAGAGCCGCAAGAAATGCGATCAATCCTCTCACCAAAGAACCTATCAGCATTCCTGCTAAGAAGGTTCCGTCATTCAAGGCAGGTAAAGCCCTTAAAGACGCAGTTGCCGGATAAGGCCTTCACCAATCAGTTACAATAATAAAAATTAGAAAGGAAGTACAACTTATGGCAAACTATTCAAGAAAAACCGTTGCTGCTGAAATTGAAGAACAGACTGCTTTAAATAAGGCGTCTGTTGAGAACATTGATGAAAAGAAAACCGTAAAAAAGCGTAACACAAGGAAAACCGCCGCGGTTGACAGCAATGTTTACATTCAATACTTCGGCAAGCAGGTTACAACTAAAGACATTATAGATTCATGCCAGGCTGATTACAAAAGCAATAACAGAGCCGCTGTAAAGAGTCTTGAAGTTTATGTTAAGCCTGAGGACGATACCGCTTACTATGTGGTAAACGGAAATGTTCAGGGTAATGTTTCACTGTAAATTGACCTAAAAATCAATACTGATATAAAAAGCTCCCGAGTATAATTTACTCAGGAGTTTTTTATATTATCTTTCCATTTTAAGAATGTAAGCTGTATACGGCGCAAGCTCTGCTCCGCCGCCGAAATCAAATTTCTCTCCGGTAATCAAATTCTCTGCCTGTCCGCAGCCTGCGTCAAAATGAGCAGTATAGCTTTCGCCGTCGGCATTTACAGCCACAAGAACACGCTCGTCCTCAAACTGCCTTTGGAAAATGCACTGCTTATTTGTAAGTATAACCTGCTTGTAGTCACCATAGCAAAGCGCCTTGCTGTTCTTATGCGCGTTTGCACAGCGTGAAATATATTCGGTAAGCTCGTTCCACTCAGGCTTTTCAAAACAAGCTCGGAGCGCAGGGTCACCCTCGCTCTTGTCAGCCTTTGTTCCCCACTCGCTTCCGTAATAAATACACGGCATACCCGGCATTCCGAATGCCAAAGCATAAATAAGCGGAATATGCTTCTCGTTGTTAAGTATGGACGCTACTCTGGACACATCGTGGTTATCGACAAATGTCAATAGATGCATTCCCCGATACTGGCACCAGCTTTCAGAGCCGAATTGATTTTGCAGACTGTGGCATATCTCAAACATATTCATAGAGTTAAAGCTAGAATACAATCCCTTATAACACTGGTAATTTGTTGCGCTGTGAAGCATTTCGTTATTTACAAACTCGGCGTAATTTCCGTGAAGAAGCTCGCCTATCAAAACAAAATCAGACTTTTGACCGTCGCAGAACTGTCTCAGCTTTCTTATAAAATCCCTGTCAAGACAGTATGCAACGTCTAAACGGAGCCCATCGATATCAAACTCGTCGATCCAGCCCTTTATGCAGTCGAAAATGTGGTTTATGACCTCATCATTTCGAAGGTTTAGCTTTACAAGGTCGTAATGACCCTCCCAGCCTTCGTACCAAAGACCGTCGTTGTAGTTTGAATTACCTCCAAAATCTATGTTGAACCAGTATCTGTACGGTGAGTTTTCTCGGTTATTCAACACGTCCTGAAACGCCCAAAACCCCCTACCTACATGATTAAAAACGCCGTCTAAAACTACTTTTATGCCATTATTATGTAGTTCCTCACAAACATCTTTAAAATCGTTATTATCTCCCAGACGGCTGTCTATCAATCTGAAATCCCTAGTGTTGTAGCCGTGAGTGTCCGACTCGAAAACAGGTGAAAAATAAATTACATTAGCACCCAGCTTTTTTATGTGAGGTATCCAATCTTTGACCTTAGTTATTCTATGTTCAACCACACCGTCGTTTTCAAACGGCGCACCACAAAAACCGAGCGGATAGATCTGATAAAAAACGCTTTCATATGCCCACATATATTTATATCTCCTTTAAAATACAATATAGAAATTATAACAAAATACATAATTTTTTGCAACTAAAAATATCTAATATCCGTTGGCAAATTTATAATATATTTCAACAATAAAAAGCAATATTAATTGACTTTTCTAATCAATTTTACTATAATATATTTAGACATTATGTCACAATATAGAGAGAAGAATTTTAAAGAGAAGAAACGGAGATAATTATGGCAAAAAAAATCAGATGCAGAAATTGCGGAGAGTATCTTCCCGAAAATGCGCGAATTTGTATGTACTGCAACACCAAAGTAACCAAAAAGAAAATATCACCTAAACTTGTATTTGTTATAATCCTATGGGCAATAGTAATTGCGGCGCTTTGCTGTACTTCATTTTATTTTTACGAAAGATTTGCGTTTTTAGAAATAGACGCTTCACAGCTCATCAAGGTAAACATTGAAGGCACGACAGGAGACGCTTCGGCTTATCTGTCGCTTGATGAAGAAAGCGAATACTTCAAGGCAAACGCAACGGGTAAAGACGCTCCTTTGCTGACAGATGTATTTGACACAAACGATCTTAAAAAAGCTCAGGATATGCAAATTGCGCTAAAGGCTGATATTTACATTGCATCAGACCCTAAAGACAGCAATTTTCTTTACAGAATGGGAACAGAAAGCATTAAGGCGAGCTCGATAGATAAAATTTCAGAAATAACAAACGGCGATGTATTAACAGTAACCGTAAGGTATGATGAAAAAGCGCTTAGAAAGTTTAAAATTAAGCTCACTAATACGACATACACCGTAAATGTAAGCGACTTAAATTCTGCTGAGAGCTTAAACCCATTTGCCGATATTTCTGTTGATTTCAGCGGTACAGACGGCTATGGAACTGCCGAGATAAACACGTCAAAGTGCAAGCAGATTGTTTTGGATAATTTCACATTCAGCATAACGACATCTTCTAACAACGGAGAGCTTTCAAACGACGACACTGTTACCGTTGTTGCGAACTGCACATCAGCCTCGTATGATCCTGGCGATTCAACAATAGAATACGACGGCAGGAAGTATGTTGTAAGCAAATCATCAAGCAGCGAATTTACAGTTTCGGGCTTGGGCAGTATTCAGGAGCTTGATCCGTTCGAGGATGTGACAGTTAATTTCAGCGGAATTTCTCCTAATATATCAGTCAGCGGAATGAACACTGACAATGCGATAGACCTTATAAAGAAAGCGTTCGACTATACTATTTCGCAGACATCAAACCTAAAGCTTGGAGACGTGATAACGGTAAATGCCGAATACAAATCAGGCTTTGATGACGAAGACCTTTTAGAAAAGGGATTTACTCTATTAAAAAGCAAAAGAACCTACATTGTCGAAAATGTTGACGCATATGCAACAAAAGTGAAGGATATTGATTTAACAAATATAAAAGCAGAAATGCACAAGCAGTTATCATCATTTAACGGATACGAAATAAATCTTGTGAACGCTTATTTTAATACTGCAAAAACTACATCTAATGAACCGTACAATCAATATTTTGAAGTTTATGAAATAAAGCTCACAACAGGAACAATTTACCGAATTGTTGAAGCAGACAATATTTACACAACAGCAGGAGGCGAGCTTAGATTTACAGTAAATGAAAACGCAAGAAACTCAGGAATAAAAGAAATTCTTATAGACCAGTTTGTAAAATCAAACAGCAATTACAAAACAAAGAATTTAAAAATTGAAGCAGCCCCGATTCAAGTTATTGAATAGTATAAACAGGCGGAGTCATTTATTTGGCTCCGCCTTAATTATTAATGAATTTACTTTCCTGAGTTTGGATTTATAAATGAAATCGGATCTATCCATTTTCCATTTTGTTTTATACCGAAATGCAAGTGTGCAGGAAGTTTGCTTTCCACATCGGCAGTCTTTCCTACAGCACCTATTTTCTCTCCGGCGTTGACCTTATCTCCTTCGGCAACGTCAACGGCTTTTTTAAGATTATAGTAATGGCCCTCAATATTGTTTCCGTGATCAATTATAACCTCAGTACCGAACAGAGGATCCTCAATAACCTTAATTACAGTACCTGCAGTCATTGCTACAACCTTTTTGCCTACCTTTCCCTTAATGTCTACTCCGTCGTGAGTTTCCCAGTAACCCAAGGTTTCGCTTTTTACAAGCTCTCCGTTTGAGAAAGGATTGATAATCTTTCCTTGTAATGGCATTACAAGAGGCTGAGTTTCAGTATCGACTTCATTATTTGTTTTAACACTGCTGCCTTTGTTAGTTTCAGTTTTAGTTATTTTCACTTTGGTTTTTTCGCTATTACTGTCATCGCTTTCGCTCTCAGACTCAGTATTTTCATCTGATGTTGTTTTTTCAATATCATTTACCGTATTTGCAACCTGAGAGCTTTCGATACTTGTTAGAATATTTCCGTTTGTCAGCTTATTCATAGTGCTTTTATAAACGGCAAAGCTGCCTATTCCGACTGCCATTAGAAAAACTAAAAAACCAACAAGCATTCCCTTTCCCTTAATAAGATCTGATAACTTCTTCATTAAAATAAACTTTCCTTTCCTTTTGATTTGAATTTTAGTATTACCTCAATAAGGCTAGACCCTAAAACACAAACCGATTTGAATATCCTTGATTTTCAAATCTTGACCTCACTTATGTTGAATTGAACTTTATAAGGTTATTTTTGACAGGTTTAATCACTTTATTCAATTTAAAAAAGATTATTTTTCCTTATTATCATCAAAGCACGCCTTAAGTTTACCAAGGGCTTTTTTCTCTATTCGGGAGACGTATAATATCGCTTATTATAAACGGTTGGTTATTTCCATTTGGCTGAACTTAAAGAAGATTTTTACTTCCTTGTCTTCTGTAAGTTCTATCCTGTCGATAAGGCTCACAAGAAGCTCTCGACTGATTTCTTTAGTTTCTATGAACCTTTCGGCTATTTCCTTTACTCGCTTTTCATCAATGGAGGGTATCTCCCTGCCGGAGTTTTCAAGCTCTGTGATTTTCTTGCGAATATCGGATTGTTCATTCGAGTACCTTTGATAAATTCTCAGAAAGACTTCATTATTAATTCTGCCTGACAATTTATCATCATAGGCATTGTCAATTTTGAGTTGGATAGTTTCAAGTTCTGAACGAAGTGCAGACAGGCTTATATCTCGCTTTTTCATTTCTTCGTAAAGCTGAAGTTCAGCCTTGCTCGTAAGCTCACCCATGTTAATGCATTTCAGATACTTCTTGCATACCATGCGAACTTGTTCGATTACTGCATTGGTGACATCTTCAAGCCTTACGCAATGACAAGTACACTGACTGTCCTTTGTAAACCTCTGATAAGTTCGACAAACAAAGTACATTACTTCTCTGTCGCCCGATAGCTTTCTTTTTATCACGCCAAGCGGATAACCGCATTCGTAACAGAAGATGAGACCTTTAAGCAGATAATCGTAAGTACAGCTTCTTGTATAGTTCCTGCTCTTTATGAGTTCGCCTACTTTTTCAAAGACTTCCTTGCTGATGATTGCTTCGTGAGTGTTTTGCACTACCGTCCACTCGTCACGTTTCAATTTTTTGCATTTCTTTGACTTGTAGCTGACCTTTCTAACTCTGCCTTGTACCATATTTCCGATATAAACTTCATTCTGCAACATATCGGATATGCGTTCAGAACTCCATTTACCCGAGTACGGACCTTTTACCGATAAATTGATTTTGGCATACTGTGCAGGAGTTGGAATATTCTGCTCATTGAGCCTGACGGCTATTTGTCTGCATGATATACCCGACAGTGCAAGCTCAAAGATATACTTGACAACACCTGCGGCGTATTCGTCAATGACGATTTTGTTCTTTTCAGTCGGAGATTTCACATAACCGAAAGGAGCTTTACCACCTATGAACAAACCCTGCTGTTGCTTATAACGCTTGGTGTTGGTGACTTTCTTTGACGTGTCTGCGGCATACATTTCGTTCATCAAAGATTTGAAAGCAGCAACTTGGTCATTACAGCCGTTTATACTGTCATAATCTTCACAAACGGCAATATATCTCACGTCATGCTCAGGGAAATAGCATTCCGTTAAATAGCCAAAGCTGATTCTATCTCGTCCAAGCCTCGAAAAATCTTTGGTTATTACCATATTGATTTTATCGTCTTTAATATCCTGCAACATTTTTTGAAAGAGTGGACGGTCTGTATTTGTGCCTGAGTAGCCGTCATCAACATATTCGGTACTATCGTACAGATTGTTTTCTTCGCAAAAATTTCTAAGCAGAGCCAACTGGTTTTTAATGCTCTCGGAAGCGTCACCCCCGTTCATTTTTTCTTCGTCCTCTTTTGAAAGACGAGCGTAAATTGCGGCTTTGTATTTTTGTGGATCGTTAATTATAGTTTTCATAGTAGACCTCCATAATCAGCGACCATTCATTTTTGTTATTATAAGATGTTCTTGGAAGTGAAATCAACTGCGTTCGCATAATCTTTTCACCTCCTCCATTATGTAAAACCAAAGCGATTGTTTTAATATATCAACAATGCTCTTCTCACCGTCCTTATAATATACAGAAACTTTAATACAGCTATTATCCATAAACAAGACACCTCTTTCACAGCGACTACTAAATGTTTATGCAGATAGGTGATTTGTCTTGCCTGTCCGCATTTTCCTATGTGGTGCCTTTAGTTCACAGATAAATCTGCAAGGAGAAAGACAGTCTGAAATGTCCTTTACTATTCAATTAACTAACTGTAATTTTAATTCACCTCCTATTGACAATTTAATTATAACACATTATAATGTTGTTGTGTGCACAACATTTACTACATAAAATTATAATAATATTATATAAGTAGTGGAGATAACAACATGAAATACAATTTAAAAGCTATAGGTAAAAGAATAAAAAAAGAAAGAGTTGCAGCCGGATTAAAAATACAAGGACAGTTAGCTGAAAAATTAGGGTATTCTATTTATTCACGTCAAGTCGTTGGCAACTGGGAAAATGGAAAAACTATGCCCTGTTTAAATGACATGCTTTCCATGTGTGAAATATTTAACTGCGAACTTGGCTATTTATTATGTGAATATGATTGTAAAACAAGAAAAGCAACAGATATTCAACAAACTACTGGTCTATCTGAAAATGCAATAAAGTCATTGTCTAATATAAAGTACACTTACATTTCTGAGGTACTTAGAACATTAAGCAAAATAATAGAACATAAAGATTTTATTCCGTTACTTATGGCAATACATTTACATATTGTGAAATTTAATAAAAATTGGTTTAGGATAGACGAGGAGGATTCAAAGACTATATCTAAAGTAATGAATTGTCAGCCACAAGATGTAAAAAACTACATGCAAGCTTCTTCTAAATCTCATATTGAAGCAACAATAATGAAAATAATTGATGATTTAAAATAAACAAAGTAACAAAAAAGCCAAAGAGTTTTTATGCTCTTTGACTAACTATTAGTTCATTTGCTTCATATATACATCTTCGTTTTATATGGCAACTTTATTTGTATTATCCCAAAAATAAGGAGCTAACTGATTTTTTGAGAAGCCAGTTAGCTCTTTTGTTTTATTATTGTGGAATGTAAATACTACATATTTCACTAAACAAGAAAATTAATGAATCACCTAAGATTTGTCAATATATTAAGAACACAAGCTCCAAAATGTTGAACAGATAAATTTGTTAGACACCGTACAAAAATTTTTAGCTAGAAGTAAAAATATTTAATTCTGTTTAAATGCTACAAATTTTTAGAAAATAAAAGAAAATACTTGTTTTTACTTCAAAATATGTTATAATAATAAATAAAATGCTGTACTTATAGAAAAACTGATTAGCCCATAATACAAAGACTTTAATAGTATGTGAGTGAACAATTAAAAAGATATAGAAATCTGTAATTTTTGTAAATATGCTTCTTTACAAATTTGTTTATTCATTAAAGTTAATGTGAAGTATCTTGAGTTATAAAAAAGGGGGGAAAATATATGTCAATAATGTGTTGTGTATATGTCCCAGAGGGCATCGTTATGGCGGCAGATAGCCGCTTGACTCGAACAAAGCAGACAAAACCACCAGTTGAGATTCCTTTTGTTGATGAGCCAGGAAAAGCTATTCTCTTACCTCAGACAACATACACATCAAGCGATAACACACAAAAAGTATTGTTAATAAAGAAATCTAACGTAGGTATTACTTTTTGTGGCAATGCTATTATCAGCGGCGTCACAGTTGCAGATTTTATAAGACGTTTCGAAATAGAAAAAGTTCTGGCAGATGATACAACTGAACAAATAGCACTAAAACTGGCTGAGTATTACACTGGTAATGATACCCACTTTTTCGTTTGTGGTTATGATAATGATACACCTTATGTCTTTGATGTTAATCGACAAGCTGTAAATCAATCCAATATTACAGAAAATGAAAAAAGCTACCCATCACCAAAAGATGCTGCAAATGATGGAAATATGGAAGCGCCTGAAAGTGGTGTCCCCGAGAACTTGAAGGAAACTGTTGAGCTGTGTGATTCAGAAGAAAAAGAAATTACATCTAAAATTAGATATGGTGCTACTTGGGCAGGTAAAATGACTGCCATTACAAAAATTGTAAATAATGCACCACCGCTGAATGCTGATTGGGATACCATGACATTAAAGGACGCGATTGATTTCGCAGAGTTCTTAATTGATACTACAATAAAATATGAGCGTTTCTGCGATGATATTCAAACCTGTGGCGGTGACATTGATATATTGGTAATAACTAAAGATGAAGCCTTTTGGAAGCAACACAAGATTTATAATCCTATCAAATAATAAACATATTAATATCATTGTAACAATAACATTACAATAAGGCTATTTGTAATTTATGCCAAACTTCCCTCAACAATACTAAGATACTTGTAAATAGTCGGATAAGATAAATCACACAACCTAGAAAACTCCTTTTTATTTATCTCACCTTTTATGTACTTAGGATAATGTTTATAAAAGATACTTGGAATATCATCTACTGTTGTCGTAGGTCTTCCGATTACTTTACCTTTGGCTTTTGCATTTTCCATTCCACTTTTAACTCTCTGACTTATAATATTCCGTTCAAGTTCTGCAAATACACCCATCATTTTTAACATTCCCTCGGTCATAGGATTAAGTTCTTTACTACAATCAACGATAAAATTTCCTAAAACCAATTTGATATGCTTGCCCTTTGCCAGTTCAATAATATCACAAAGCTGTTTTGTGCTTCTGGTAATCCTGCTAACTTCCGTTGCAATAATCGTATCGCCCGATTTAACAATATTCAGCAATTTATTAAGTTCAACTCGATTTTCTTTTATTCCGCTTTCATATTCTAAATAGATTGTAGTATCGGTTGCGCCCTGCTGTTTAAGCTCACGTACTTGTCTGTTAATATCTTGCTGTTTTTCATTTGTTGAACATCTTGCATAACCGTAAATCATCATGAACACCTCAATTATTTATGTATAATTTTGTAAATTGTATTATAAGATATAAACGAAAAGAAGTCAACTGTTTCGTTTATAGAAACAGCCGTAATTTTTAACGATTACGGCTGTTTTTTCAATATATTAAAATATAAAAGGAATGAGATGTTTACTTTTATGTAAAGTCAAAGGAATAATTAAGATAAAATCAACTTGATTTATACCCTAAAAAATATATTCTTCTATTTTTTAAAACTTTTAAGCGTTTTATTTGTATTATGCCGTTGAATTGTACCTACCACCGATGCAATATTAGCATCTCTTCTTGCTTTAGCAGATATTTCGTTCTGCTCATAAAGTAAATCGTTTTGCTCATTCGCAAGTTGATTTGCCTGCTGTTGTTCATAAAGTCTCGCTTCATCTAACTTTCTTTGTTCATTTCTATCATATAGATCTATTGCCTGTTTAATATCGTAATCTGATGTTGACATTAAATCATATATGTATTGTAACGTCTCTATTTTTCTATATTGAAGCGGTACAATTTTTGTGGTTTCATAAATACTGTTTAGATTGTTCTGTGCATTAGTTAAATCTTTTTCTATTTTGCTAACTTTTTCATTATGTTGTAATGTCCACTCGTCTAGTGCTTTTTGATACTTTGGCAATGTTTCGGTATCGTATATCTTTTTCTCAGCTTCATATTTCTGATTAGCAACTTCCTGTTGCTTATTAAATTCTCTGTCTGCTGCAGAACACTGTGCTTTGTATTTCTCAGAATTCTTAATGCGTTCTATATCTTCTTTCTTTTTTGTTCTGTGTATTGCAAAATAATAAATAGGGATCCATAATATTGCAGGAAACAATAAAAGTGTAAGCCACCAAAATGCAAACATTAAAATAAAAATTACAATGGCTGGCATACATGCTATTACCCAATTAAATTTTATTTGCGACACTATTGGTGGATATGTTCTTTGAATTATTGTTCTTACAGGCGGATTTGGCGCTTGCTCAAAGCTCTCTGATTTCATTCTTGATAAAGTTCTTGAAGTTTTTGCAATATACTTTTCAAGCTCCAATACCTGTTTAACTGTTTCTACTTGTTTAATATTATCCATTTTAAATTCTCCTATTTCTTAATTGTATTACAATTTATATACACTAATTGTAGTATTACCATATATCATCTTTATACGTGCTACACTAAAATACTTAACATTCCTATTATCATGCTGATATATGTTCCCTACTTATGTCTCCATGCCTAAACTTTGAAGTTTTTCTAAACGAGCTTCTAAATCAGTAATGTTCAATCCCCACATTTCATATGCTACTTTTGTATTGACACTATGCGGCAACCATACCTTTACTCCCTTTTCTGCCATTACTTTTCTTACCTCATTTTTCATCTTTTGCGCTGTTGATTTTCCTACACAAAACAACTCAACTATGTCATCTGTAAAAATTTCTGGCTTTGTATAATACATTTGCAGAGCTGTTTTGATATCAGGATTTTTCATAAAAACACCTCCTTACAGTGGATTATATATAATTGTGGTTGGGAAAATATATGTGCTAATCGACTACTATGAGTATTACGGCATAATTACAGATTAGTCAAAATCTTTATACGATTAAACTACCATACATTCAACTTTATCTCACTTTTTATTTTGAGCAACCTCAATCCAAGCATGTGCCTCCCATTCGATTGGTATTTCGCTTGGATTTTTGTTTTTTAAAGCTATGCGAAGATTTTCCTGAAATTTAACGTAGTCATCCTTATTCCATTTGCTCCAAGGTTTTGAGCTTAATTCAGAATATTTGCCGTAATCTCCGTTTTTTCTTGGTAACATAATTTCTAAAATTGATGCTGCTTCCATTATGTAACTATCTACCGGCACATGAAACACTTCTATTATTTGATTAAATTTTTCAGTCCAGAATCCCATCATAATCATGTACTTTAATGTCATATTCAGCCATTTTTGAGCTTGTCCATAATGAAATGCTTTATCTTCTGATTCTTTAACTTTGAAAATTTTTTCTCTATTATCTTTAGGATAATCGTTACAATAATCTACAATTTCCATGCAAATATTATTATGAACATTATCAAAATTTACTTTGTTACGGTTAAATATTTTTTCCTTAATGCTATTTGTTATTATATCGCATACAGAATCACGAAAATTTCTACGCTCATTTTCATCATCTGTGTTAAAAGACAATGTTCTATTTAAGTCTAAATAAGCACGTTGTGCACATATGTTTAAAGCCATATCAATATCTTTTGCAGCATTTTCATAGCTTGTAAAAAAGTAAGAGTACCATAAAAACTCCTGTGTTTCATTAGATAAGTTTATTGCATTCTTTTCTGACATAAATCTCAACCTTTCTATAATTAAGATATTGCTATTATACACTATAATTCGACTGATGTCAATTAAAAATATCATTATGATAATGAAATATCTTTTTGATTATAATATTATCTAAATAAGAGGTGAGTATTATGTCAAAAGAATTGTTTTCATTGGCGGAACGAATTAAATTACTTAGGGAAAGATTAAATATGACACAATCTGACCTTGCAAGAATTTTAGGATTAACACGTTCAGGTGTCAACGCTTGGGAAATGGGATTGTCAATACCATCAGCACGTTATATTGTTGAACTGGCAAAAGTATTTAATGTTTCTGCTGATTACCTTTTGGGCATTGAAGATACCTCAACCATTTCAATAAAAGGACTTACTGAAAAGCAAGTTTCTGTTTTACATGAAATAATACAGTGTTTTAGAAATACTGATGAATAATATAAATCTAAAAAACCTTATATATAATTGAAGCCTAAAAGAAAGGAATGTTTCTATGTAAAAAGGATGATGTTGATTTATTCAGAGCAATAAATTAGGAAACATCTATGAGCTGATATATAAAAGCCATTAACTTTTGTTCAAAAGTCAATGGCTTTTTATTATTAAAGGAGACGGGTAGGGTATGCAGTTTTTATAATATAATATAAAAATCTATTTTAGTTTATTATAGATATTTTACTGTCCTTCCCGCCCCTCACTTACAAAACAATTGTGGTTTTTATATAACGGAGGACATAATATAAATCTCTTCCCGTTACTTTTAGTACGCTTAAAAACTTTTCCTATTCGTTTTTCAATCCTAGGAATTAGCTGTTTTCCGACATTCACACTACTTATATGCAAACTGTGATATTTAGTATTCAAAATGTCCGCAATTTGTGCAGCGGTTATCGGATTCCATTTTGATTGATTTGCTTTTGTGTCAAATAACATCATAAATTCATCTTCTCCGTTAATCAGAGTTTCAAAATCTTCATTGCTACGGTTAACTATGTCCTGTTCCTCTTCTGTAAGTAAATAGCCTTTAGGATTTTTCCTGTACTCGGATTGTATCGCCGCCAAAATTGAGCATACCATTCCGAATCGTATTCAAAGATTTTCTGAATATCAATTTTCTCAATTGGTATAGTCCAATAACGCCTGTTACCTGTTTCATCACAAAGGTATGTCTTTGGATTAACTGTACCACAAAAGGAAGTGCGTCTCAGACGAACTGTTTCGTTACGAGCATAAGGTTCACGAAAGCGATCGTTTTGTTCAGTTAAAAAACCTTTTAGTGAAGACTGTTCTTTTTTAGTTGTACTGTCAAGCTCTCCTAATTCACATATCCAAACCTTTGTAGCTGACATCAGACTGTCTTTGTTTCTCATATCCAATACAGCGCCACCCTTAAAGAACTGTTCTTTTATAGCAAGATGACGGAATAACTGTGTTTTTCCCAATCCCTGCGCCCCTTGTAAAACTAGAAGTCCTTGTGCAGATATTGGATTTTCATTGCTATTATAAAGCACAGCTATTGTCTTTAATGCCCATTTCTTTACAAGTGATTTATGAAAGTCGTCTGAAATACCCATAATACGGTATAACTCTGTTAGTCTGTCATTTCCGTCCCATTGAACGGCATTAAGCAGTTCTTTCACAGGGTGATAATGATTCTCATTTGCAATAACATTCAAAACATCATGTATAACTGAGTTTTGCGCCCTTTTGTACGAAAGTTTACTTGCTGCATCTAATATTAAAGTTTCGAGCAGATTGCAAGCGTCTTCGGCATTGTATTTTGACGGTAATCCGTCAACCTCAATGCGATTATTCATATCATTCAATCTAATTTTTATGCCAAAAGCACGCAGAAATAATCGAGCAACAGCAATATCAAATTTTCGGTTTTTTCTATCCTTGGCATATAATTTATTAAGTGCATTTGAATCAACTACAGGCAGTTCAAATTTATTTCTTCTCTGTTTATTATTATATTTCTTTGGAGAAACATAATCAGAACTTGTTCTAATTGACTGATTGTAAAAAGATACAGCACCGTCCCAAATTTTTTTCAGTTCGGAATTATCCAGTGGAGGACTGCACCTTTCTGATTCATTGATAAATGACTGATACGCCATGGTATCCATATCCCCATATCTTGTCAGTACACGCAAAGCAAAACGGTGCAATGTGGTGTTGCGTTGTCCCTCTGGAATAATATTTTTATTCTTTGACGAATGTTTAACAGACTTCTCTCTATCAATATCGACATGAATAGTTTTCATGAAATCGTATAAAAGTACGCCACCTGAATAGAATTCTACCTGAGGATTTTCTACTCCATAAAAGAAACGTGCAGCGTCTTTGGCATTAGGGTCAAACGGCGTAAAATATCTGCAAACTGCTTCTTTATGTATTTTATATTCCTTGCAATCTTTTATTGTTACATCGGGAAAATAAACATGAAATTTTGGACGAGGTTTTTTACCGCCCTTTGGTTTCATATTATTGCGTGAATACGATATGTAGAATGGAACATTATAAAAAGCTTTTTTTACATCATCAGGTGTTATCCACTCATCAGGATTATCGCTATCGCTGTTGTCAACATCAAACATGTTGCAGTCTGACTGAATAAAGTTGCTATTTTTACGATGATTATCTTTATATTCAACACAGACATGGTCATACATAACTACTTTCTGCAAATCCTCCACACATTTTATAGTCATTCTATACGGATATTTGGTATTTTTAGCATTCTCACGGTCATTATTGTAATACAAAGTCATATTAATATCATTCATTGTTAACGTCCTCCAATAATACCATTCACATTCTAATTTACCATAGCACATAATTACAAGGCGTTTACGAGGTTTTATCTCCAACAATATAATTCATTATAATTTTATAAAACCCTTCAAAAAGCATAGTTAGATTAGGTGTAAGCCATATTTGAATAACAAACATCTCTTTCAACTGCTTGTCCCTTATTAAAATTAAAAAATGAATGGTCGCTATAATTTTTTCCATCCATTTATAATAAGCTATTTTATATACGTACGACCTCGATATACCGAACTTTTTTGCTATCTCCCGTTGTGTCAGAGGTACCGCTCCGTACAATCCATACCTTAGCGTGATGATCTCACGCTCTCTGTCATCAAGACACTCAGGTAGAAATGTATACAGCTTTCCCGATTTAATGGATAGATCGATCTTGTCTATTATTTCAATGTCCTCTGATATTATATCCATTAATGTTAGCTGGTTTCCGTCCTTATCAGTATCTATTGGCTCGTCGAAATAAAGCTCTCCCGACGATTTTTTTAATGACCTAAAGTGCATTAAAATTTCATTTTCAACGCACTTGCTTCCGTAGGTTGCAAACCGCGTTCCCTTTGTATAATCAAAGGTAGACACCGCTTTTATAAGCCCTATTGTGCCTATTGATATAAGATCCTCCTGATCGCTTGAGTTTGAATAATACTTTTTGACTATATGTGCAACCAACCTTAAATTGTGCTCGATAAGCTTCGTTCTTGCAGAATCATCTCCCTCAGCCATTCTGCTGAAACATTCTCTTTCCTCCTTTGAAGATAACGGCTTGGGAAAAGCTCCGTTTTTTTCAAGGTGAAGCGCAAAATAAAGGCAGTTTGAAAGAATTATTTCAATTAAATTTGCAAACATAAAAACACCCCTTTAACATACTTATGAAAAAAAGGTGTTTGTCTATTCTGTTATTCAGTTTTAGAGCAGAGCAATACTATATGCCTTTCTTCTTTTTAATAATTTCATCACTGTCCAAAACTATGGTAAAAGGTCCGTCGTTTTCCAAACCTACCTTCATATCAGCACCGAAAATCCCGTGCTCCACCCTTGTTTTGATCCTCTCTTTGCAAAGACCAATAAAATACTCGTAAAGCCTGTTAGCCTTGTCAGGATTTCCTGCGTTTATAAAGCTCGGTCGATTTCCCTTTCGGCAGTCTGCATAAAGAGTGAACTGCGATACTATCAAAAGCTCTCCATTTACATCTTTTATAGAAAGATTAGTTTTATCGTTTTCATCAGAAAATATCCTAAGATTTATCATCTTGTCGCATAGCTTTTCACATTCAAATTCAGTATCCGTCTCGCAAACGCCCATTAATACTAGATAACCCTGTGATATTTTCCCGACAGTTTTATCTCCAACCGTTACATTGGCGTTTCTTACTCTTTGTATTAAAAGTCTCATTTTAGTCTCCTTGTATAATTTATATTAACATAATAACACATCACAACAGAATAATCAATCTGCACTAACTAGCAGTCACAAGCAGATATTGAAAAACTAACTTGCTTGTGCTATAATTTAGTAAAATAAGAGATATAGGAGCAAGATTTATGGATAGCTTTAAAGAACAGCTTGTAACAAGAAAATCGGATAACTCAGTTTTTATAAAAAGAGCATTGATATTTATTGCTTCACTGCTTATTGCAGTGGTGTTGTTTATATTTCTTAATGTTATGTCGCTGATACTTATTGCCATGCTTTTTTGGGGTGCATACATCCTTATCAGAAACTTCGACGTTGAATATGAATACATCTGCACAAACGGCGATTTGGATATTGACAAAATAACGGCAAAAAGCAGAAGAAAAAGACTTATATCTGTCGATCTTAAAAGCGTTTCAGATTTCGGTTCGCTAAAAGGAAAGAACTTAAATAAAGATTACAGCATTATTGACGCAACATCGGGTGAGAGCGAAGATGAATCATATTTTATACAATGTAAGGATACTAAATACGGAATGTGCAATGTTCTTATAACGCCTGATGAGGATATGCTTGAAGTTATAAAAACCTACCTGCCTCGAACGATCAGGAGGTAATAAATGTACTCAATTGGAATTGATATTGTAGATATTCAGAGAATAGAAAAAAGCGTTTCAAGCAGCAGATTTCTTTCAAAAGTGTATTCTAAAAAGGAACTCGATTTTTTCTCACCAAAGAAAAACCCATACCCCTCTATGGCAGGCAACTGGGCAGCTAAGGAAGCCTTTTCAAAGGCTCTTGGTACAGGTTTAAAAGGCTTTAGTTTAAATGAAGTTTCAGTCTTGAGAGATGAAAACGGCAAGCCTTTCTTAGTGCTTTCAGGAAAAGCTCTTGAAATTGCAAAAGGACTTTCTTTTTCTGTTAGCATAAGCCACACCGATGCTCTTGCAACTGCCGTTGTTATTGCTTATAAGGAATAAGATCATATTGAAATAAACCTTACATTTACGAATGGAGATCATTATGTCAAAGATACTTACCACCCAACAAATGGGATACGCAGAGAAAAATTCTGCTAGCTACGGCGTTTCATTGTCAGAGCTAATGGACAATGCCGCTCTGTCTTTATCTCACAAAATAACCAAAATAGCATATAAAAGAAACCTTAAAAACATACTTATACTTGCTGGCAGCGGTAATAACGGCGGAGACGGTCTTGTTTGTGCGAACACACTGCTCAGCAATTCTCTAAATGTAAGGATAATTCTTGTGCAGGGAAGCCCTAAATCAGAGCTTGCAAAAGCGGCAATGTCAAGACTTGAGAAAAACGCAGAAATTGTTCCGGCTAGCGACGACGCCGAACTAACTGAATGGGCGGATATTGTAGTAGACGCCGTATTCGGAACAGGGTTTCACGGTAGTCTTCCCGATGAGATCAAGCCGCTTTTTAAAATGGTAAGTGAATCAGAAGCTGTAAAGATCGCCTGCGACTTGCCGTCAGGAGTTAATGCAAAAAACGGAGAAGTATCAGACGGTACTATTGAATGCGATTACACAGTTTGCTTTCACGCCCTGAAGCTCGGACTATTACTCTCCCCTGCAAAGGAATTTTGCGGAGAGATTACAACCTGTGACATTGGCATACCAAATCAAGCTGAAGATTTTGATTTTGAAATTGAAAAACTAGACACAACTTTGGTAAAATCATTTTTACCTCCCCGACCAAACAACGCCCACAAAGGGACCTTCGGCAAGCTGTTATGTGTTTGCGGCTGCTCTGGTTACAGAGGTGCGGCGGCAATTTCAACCTTAGCCGCACTCCGCACAGGGGTTGGTCTGGTAAACTTATGTACCATTGATAAGGTTATCTCCTCGCTTTCATCAAACATTTATGAGGCTACCTACACTCGTCTTGAAAGTGAAAACGGTTTTATATCCTGTGATAACGCAGATAAAATTGTCGGGCTTTCAAAAAACTCAAGCGCTTTATTATTGGGCTGCGGTCTTGGTAAAAACGCTCATACGATAAGCCTTGTAAAGGAAATAGTAGAGCGTGCTGAAACACCTATAATAATAGACGCTGACGGAATAAATTGCCTTTGCGAGAATATAAATGTACTAAAGAACACAAAGGCAAAGATAATTCTTACCCCTCATATTGCTGAGTTTTCACGGCTCTTAGGAATTTCGGTATCTGAGTTTTTAGAAAATCGTTTTGATTTAACAAGACAATTTAGCAGTGAATACAATGTTACAGTTCTGTCGAAATCGACACAAAGCATTGCCGCATCATCTGACTGCAAAAAAGTTTACCTGTCAGATACAGGCAACTCTGCTCTAAGCAAGGGCGGAAGCGGAGATCTGCTTGCTGGTATGACAGCTTCATTTGTCGCACAAGGAATTGAGCCGATCTTAGCTTGTGCAATAGCCCAATTCGTTTTGGGCATATCTGCCGAGCGGCTTGCAAAAAGTATGTCAAGACGTTCTGTAATTGCAAGGGATATTTTAGATGTTCTGCCTTTTGTTCTCAAAGAAATTGAGGATTAAATAAAAGCCTGTGTACGGGATTATCCTCATACACAGGCTTTTTATTTGAAAGGATGAAACAGCTTGAACAAACCTGCAAAATATCTAATCATTTCAATAATACTTGTAATGCTTTTTACGTTGACCTCCTGCAAAAAGAATACTAAAGCCGCCACGCTGAATATTCCATACTCATGTGAGCTGACAATGAAAAGTGACGATGAGGGAAGCGACACATATAAAGCCTCATTGTCGCGGAAAGAGAATAGCTGGCTTGTGACGTATACCGAACCTGAGAGCATCAGCGGAATGACTATAACCTATTCAGACGACAATTATAAGATCAAGCTCGATAAACTGGAATTTGACGCAAAACGAGATGAGCTTCCCGACAGTGCGTTAAGCACTATGATAATATCTGCTTTGGATAAATCCACTTTGTCAACCAATGTTGAATACAAAACAAACAAGGGACTCACCATAGCAAGCGGAACAATAGGCGATAAAGATTACGAGCTTGTCTTTAAAGACGACATTCCTCAGTCGCTTAAAATATCAGGTTATACGGTTACATTTTCAAACTTCAAATCTTAACGGGTATAAAAAAGAGTACAAACGCAAAGTTTGTACTCTTTTTGTAATTTAATTTTTTACTTACTACTTAGTTCTCTTTCTTGATACAACATATCCTGCTCCCAAAAGAACTATTAATGATGCTGCAACTGCTGCACCGCCTGCTGTATCAGGGTTCTCAGAATTGTTCTCATTTTCGCTGGTTTCTTCAGTTGTATCGCTCCAGTTTACTGTGAATTTAACTGTAAGCTCTTCCCACTCGGCATCTATAGCCGCATAATCATTCTTAGCGCCCTTAGAAAGTGCCTGAGGTGATGCGTCCTTTGCACATTTACCATCAGGACTTGTATATGCGTCCTCAGGTATCTCAGTTACTTCTGCATCATACAGAGGTACATATGCATTCTTCTCATCAACAACCTGCGTATAAGGAACACCTGTTAGCTTTTGCTTCTTACCGTCAAGCTTAACCTCGTCAACCGTAACTGTTGCTTTGCTCTGCTTGTCGATCAAGCCTTGGATTTCAAGATTACAATCAGCCAAACCTTTTGCCGTACCATCACAAGTTGCCTTAACCGTATAAGTCTTTCCGTCACCCTTTTCAGATGTGACAACATCTACCGTTTTAGCGGTTACGTTTTTATAGTTCTTACCGTCGTTATACCATTGATATTTTCCGTTAATATCCTTAAACTGAACATATCCTAATCCTGTGGTACTGTCAACCTTTTCGGCTGCTTCTTTCAAGCCTTCTATAGATGCTTTTAATTTTGCGGTAACGGCGTCTATCTGCTCCTGAGTAATTGCTTCGCCGTTTTCTGATCTTTTTATCAAATCTTTTGCCTCTTGAACTGCTGACTCAACAGCTGCCCATGAATCTGCTGTGTATTTTGTGAAATCCATTCCCTCTGCTGTTTCAATATAACCTTTTAGCTCGCCCCAGATGAGTATTCCAAGCTCTTTACATACAGCTTTAAGATCATTAACCGCTTTATCAATAGCTGCCTGAGGTTCTGCAAGCAATGACTTTGAAAGCGACTTATAGTTTCCATATTGACTCAAAACGCTGTTAGCCGAATTATATGCGGCAGTAAGCTTTTCCTTGATTTGGTCAACTGTAAGAGTAGGATTCTTTGCCTGAACTTTCGCAAGCTCATCAGCACTGTTAATTACATTTGATACTTCTCCTAAAACATTCTGAAGTGGCTTTGAAATAACACTGTTCATCATACTGTCAGGTACATTTGCATTAAATGTTATTTCCATTGCATACTCAGGCAAGAAATCACAGCCTGCATATCCATTTGCAAATTCAGTACTTGTCGCTCCTGAGAAGCCTGAAACACCAAATACATCAAGACTTTGTGTGTTACTCTGATATTCTTTAGCAAAATTAAATTTTCCGCCGTTTTCCTTATCGGGCTGACCGTTTACTGCATAGTTATTTGTAAATGTATACTGTGCATAGCCGGTTTCATTATCGCCCTTTCCTGTGATCCAATAACCTGCAGGAATTGACTTATAAGGTGTCTTTGCTTCGTATTCTTCCTTGGTATTATAAAGCTTAAGAACAGGATTGCTTATAGTAACTCCGTTATTCTTTAGATATTGAATATTTGAAGAAATATATAAAATGTTAATACCGTTGCCCGGGTCAGTCTCTTTTTCTCCATAGTTAGTAGCTGTATCTAACTTGAAATTATAACCCTGTATACCTACTGTATATGTACCGCTGCCTCCTATTTTTGCATCATGGATCTGAGCGTATTCCTTGATTCCGCTATCGCCTTCATTCTCTCCATAATACAATCCTGTAGGTCCGTATGCCGCATGGAAGGTTCTTAAAGCAACGCCGTTTGAGTCCTTATTAATAAGCGCATAACCTCCGCTGTATAAATGCGCCCATGGGCAATATGCATTTATGCCTTCAACAAGTTGATTGTTTACATTTACTAATCTTTCTCCTTTATGATCAGGAACACCAATAGCGTTACGGTGGGTCCATGTTCCAGTTTGAACACTCAATCCCATATAATAATCGCCTGATGTTAACGAATATGGCTTATCCAAAAAATCAAACATATCTGAATCGTTTCTTTCCTGACCTGTTTCAAAACCAGGTTCAAACGGCTTTGCGTTCAAATTAGCTGAAACGGAAAAGCTCAGCGACGACATAACCAAAGCAACAGCCGCTGCACTGGAAATTATCCTTTTTAATTTCATAAAAATCTTCCTTTCATTGTGAAACTAAATTGCACATATACATAATTAAGTTGAGAATGTTCTTATAAAAATCCTATGCACAACTCTACATTGTATATTTTATCATAAAATTTACACTTGTGCAATGATTTATTAAACAAAAAATCGCGAAATATTATAGTCAAACTGCACAAAAATCAAACAAGATTTTGAACATATATAAATATAAACTTACTTTTTATTCTTAGTAGTTATAAATCCCGCAATCGCTAAAATTATTATTACTCCTGCCACTCCGCCTAAAATATAATAAAAGGTCGGAGTTTTTTTAACAGTTGGTAAATTGTTATTAGCAAATGGGTCATCATCAGTACGCTCGGCGGTTGTAACAGCACTATATGACGCTGTGCTTTGAGCTTCTGATGAAATTTTGTTATTCTCTGCAAAAGCAAAAATACCGCAAGTTCCCACTGTTAGTACAATTACCATAAAAACGCACAAAAGAACTCTTTTCATATTTATCACCCTATAACTTTTTAATGCTCTTTTTAATTTTATTTCATTTTTTTAGTAAGCACGATCGCCAATACAATGAATAGAACCCCTATAGCCAATGCAGGTATTGCGATATACCAAAAACTAAAGCCCGAACCAGTATCGCTTGATAAAACTGTTGTAGCAACAGATACAGTCTGACTAGCTGATATTGTGGCAGACGTAGATGTCTGAGTTGTTGTAGTTTGGACAGTTTTCGTGTTTTTAACCTTGCCCTTGCCTGCCTTATAATAACCCACAGTAGGCTCTATAATATTTCCATAGGAAGTAAGCACCTGATTATCTTCGCCTAAAATCTGCAAGCCATTTAAAACCATGGTTCCCTGCCATAAATCTCCCTGAATGCTTGCAACCTGTCCTAGCTTTGACAAATCAAATTCTAGGGTATATGTTCCCTTTGTTTCGGTTTCTATCGGATCTTTTGTATCTGTTGCAGCCCAAGCGTTTGTATTCATTGTCAGAAAATAGAAATCATCGCTGTTGCTGTTGTTGTTTATAATAAATTTAAGACCAAATCCTCCATAAGAATTAAAATCTACAACTGTTACACTGGCAATAAGCTTCATTGCGTTTACTGCGACGTCCGAACCAAAGCTTTCATCAAAAAAGTAGGTATCGGCGTCGTTTTGAGCAGTATACTCTGTTCCTATCTTATAATTTAATTCAGTGTCGTCCGTAAACCCCGGTAATTCAGTGGCGATCAAGCACATTATTAAAAACAAAGCGCTCATTACGGCACATAAAGCTTTTTTTATATCCATATAAATAAATCCTCCGACATCCTGTTATAATTACCAATTTGATAATTATAAGATATATTTTAACATAGAAGATTTTTAATTTCAATAGTTTAGGCTAAATTAGACAATATTATTCAAATTCAATATGGTTTGACTGACAAATTTTTATATGATATACTGTATTTGCTATCGGAGTAAAACTCCTTAAATAATCCAAAGAAAGGAAACTCACTATGAAAAAAGTAACTTCTGTACTTCTTGCGGTAGTAATGGCAGTTTCGCTTTGTGCTTGCCAGAATGATTCAAACAGCTCGTCGACCGAGCCTGTTAAGGATAAAAACAAGGACAGCAATTTTGACAAATACATATCAAATACGGCTGTTGCAACGGGAAATAATTATATGGTCGATGAAGCTGAAAAAATTACCTACCGTGCATATTTCCCTGTTGAGGAATACGGTAATTTAGAATACTGCTTTTACTTTTCCAACACCGTTGATTCCACTTACGACAAAGGAACAAACGCATATGCCGGAAAACCGGGCGGTAACTACACAATAGAAGGCGCTTGGATATCCGACGGAGGAAGCGGACCCGATGATGAAATAACAAATAAAACCGAAGTCACATTCGACGGTCAGAAGACAAAGAGCGTAACCTCAAACGAAGTATTCTGGAGCGACAGCGTTGAGTTCAGCGTAGAAGAGGATCACTACCTTGTTTGGGAATGGACGCTCACCGGAAAGGATATCCCTTGCACCTATATGTCTAATCTCACTTCCGCGACAGCCGATTCAAGCGGCGATGGAGAATTTGAATACTGCGATCAGATACCTCTCCCTCAGATGATAGGCGCAAAGCGTGAAGTTAAGCACAATATTGCCGCTATCGGAGATTCAATTACTCAAGGCTGTATGACTGAATTTATGAAATACGAGTTCTGGGCTGCAAGAATTTCAAGCCTACTCGGTGATGATTACGGCTTCTACAACTGCGGTCTTGGCTGGGCAAGAACAAGCGACGCTGCTCTTAACGGCAACTGGCTTGAGCGTGCAAAAGCCGCTGAAACGGTTATTGTAGCATTCGGAACAAACGACATTATTTCAGGTGAATACCAAGCGGAAGCGGGCAACACCGCAGAAGAAATAAATGAGTACCTTAAAGCGGTTCTCGACGTTCTAAAAGATGCAGGATGTAAAATAATCGTATTCAACGCACCTCCGCAGGATTATGATGAAACGCTTGAAAAGGTAAGAACTGATTACAACGAGCTTTGCAAAAAGACCTGTAAAGAGTACAATGCTGAATACTTTGACTTTGCATCATATTTGAGCAGCAAAGACGAACCTGCAAAAGCGATCTACGGCGGTCACCCCAACGGAGAAGCAGGAAAAATCGTTTCCGAAGCATTTGTTGAAAAATACAAGGATTTTATTGATTGATAAAAAAGCTATCCCCTTTACCGATATTACACGGCAAGGGGATTTTTTTACCTCTTTTACAGCTTTCTGAAATATTGTACTCCCAAGGATAAAAGTGAAAGCAATAAATTATACAATATGACCACAGTTGCCGAAAGCGAACTGAATGAACCTACAAGCATCATAACAAGGGCAATCAAAAGTCCTAATAGCGCTGCCGCCAACTGAACAGTCATTCCTAAATTAGTGATAAACTGAAGCTTCTTCGCACCGCTTATAAGCATTGCAAATGATGGGAAGTGTCCCGAACAAAGCATTGAAGCAGAAGCCTTTGGAATAAAGCCTGTCTGGTCTTCATACTCATTATGATATCTGAACGGTAAAAACTTTAATGAATCAGGAGAAATATCAAAAAGCTCAGACATAAGATTTAAAGAAATGAAACCGTCAACCGATCTGATTACCGTTGTGATATTTTGATTTTCAAGAACCTGAAGCCACTTCTTAACGCTGATGCTCGAATTGACCGTTATAACAAACAGTGTCGAAACAACTCCTGAAATAGAAAGATAAACAGGTATATAACCCTTTGTGTATTCCTTTTCCTTAGACAGCGGAGGAAGTCCCTCAATAGAATGATTTTCCATAAGCTCTCTTGTTCCGAAAAGTATTCTCTGATTATCTATCCAGCCTGAAAGACCCAAGCCGTCCTCGTATATATAGCTCTCAACAGGATAAAGCATTTCGATCTTTCCTCTGAGCATATTATAAAACATCGACTGCAAAACGCTTCCCGCCTGACAAGACAAACTGGCAGCCATTAAAATAGACTCCTCAATAGGCGTTGCCGACATAGCTTTTAAATTAACAAGATTTATCATACCCTCAGGGAAAAGCTGACGCGAGTCAACCAGAATAGAGTTCGTGTCGGCAAATTCTTCAACGGCAGAATAGCCCAGCATAACTCCCGATGAGCGTAAAAATCTTTTCGAAGCTCTAGCAAGCGGCAGATTTACAACAAGCATAAGCGCAAACGAAGATGAAATTGAAATCGTACCCGAAAATGCTGCGAACGCAGATAATAACTTTTGAGAAAAACCTGCTGCATTTCTGTCGAAAATAAGTGCAAGCAAGCCCACTAAAACGCTTGCGGCAAGAAGTATAGGAGCATACTTTCTGCTGCATTTATCAGCAATATCCATTGAATAAGAATGCTCTAAAAAATTATTGTTAAATTCAGTTTTCCTCATTGTTGCGAGCTCAGGAAAATCATTAAGCAGCGCGCCCTTTGTAAACTTTGACGCAATATCCTCGTTTAATACATTAGTAACAGCGAATTTATCATACTCGCCCGCAACGTATTTGAAGTTTCTTTCAGTTCTATTTACTATAAGAAGTTTACCCAGAGTATTAAACAAAAGCCCTAAAATAGCCACAGACATATAAATGTGATATGTCTTTGTCTGCATAATGCCGGGATTTATAAACAACAACAATGACGATATTAGCGAAGTAACTATACCCAACGCGGCAACGCTGTCACAATCTGCATTTCGTCTGATAAGCTTTTTAATTCCCGATGTCAAAACCGTATAAGAAACAAACGCAGATACAAGTCCTAATGCTATGTTAGTAAAAATAAATGGTTCTGCGCTTGTTCTTCTGAATGCTTCAATAATAGGCCAGCCCAAATCGTTTGCAAACGCTATGTATAAGCTGAAAAACGACGTTATCACCAAAATACACAGTCTTATAACAAGATTGCTTTTAAGCTGCAGAATATCCTCCAAAACCTTCGGAGCTTCGTTGTAGTCTGTAAAATCCTTAACGTGCTTTCTGGCTTCGCTGTCTTTAACGTCAGCTTTTATTTCTGACTCAGGATTTTCCAAAACAAAGTTATCCACCTTGTCTTTTCTTCTTTCTGCCAGTATGCGAAGCTTCATAGTATCTGTAGCGCCTTCAGGGAAAATTATCTCGTCATCATCAAGACTGATTTTTTCCAGCTGCTCGGTCCTAGGGATTATTTTTCCCTCCAGTCCCAAATCAACATCTTTAATTCTAAGTCGCTTAACAGGAGATACGTTAGCTTCCCTGTTTACGGTTCCTCTTTCTCTCTTTAATTTTAAAAGTCCTTCAATAATAGCAGTATTTCCCGAAGTTTTTCTCAGTCTGAATCTGCTGCCCATTCCCGCTTCAAAACCTTCTCTTTCAGCTTCCTCTTCCTCAGCACGTTCAGCCTCCAGCTTTTCTCTTTCCTCTTCGATCTTCTGGCTTATCTTACCGGCAAGACCTTTTTTATGTTTCCTTGTTTCGCTAGTTTCGTGAGTATCATCTTCATTTTCTAAAAGTGAACTGTCGTCCACTTCAATTTCAGGAAGTGTAAAACTATCTACATTATTCGATTTTTTATCATTTACAAGAGTTGGTTCTTCATCCTCTAAAGCAGGCGTGTCTTCAACGTCCGATACAGCTTCTTCAACCATAGCGTCTATATCAACGTCATCAATTCCTCCGTTTGAATTATCACCGCTTGCTTCAGCTTCAGTTACCTCTTTAGGACGTCCGTCGTCAATTACTTCATTAAAGATCGAATCATCAATAATTGACTTTTTTTCAGTTTTGTCAGCTTCGTCCTCTTTCTTTACGTCTGCTCCGATAAGCTCGTCAACATCTGCATCAGACAGAGGAGTTACATTTTTAGCCTTGTCAGAATATTCGTCTAAAATATCGTCAAGATTAAAATTATCTGCCAATTCCTACACTTCCTTTTCATTATTGCTGTTTCCTGTTCTTTGTTTTTATTTTTATATAAAGGCAAGATTTCTCTCGCCCTGTAATCAACAAAATCGCCAAATAAGCAATTACAAGACTGTTCGTGATTTTAAAATCTCGTACATAAAAATTCCGCCTGCTACAGAAGCATTAAGAGATGTGATTTTCCCGACCATAGGCAACCTCAACAAAAAGTCACACTTTTCTTTTAACAGTCTGCTCATACCAAAGCCCTCAGAGCCTATTACAAGACCCACCGCTCCGTCAAACGATACGTTATTATAATCCTCTCCGTTTGAGTCGGTCCCATATATCCAAACGCCGTTTTCTTTAAGCGTATCTACCGCCCGACTAAGATTTGACACTCTAGCCACAGGTACCCAAGCCGCCGCGCCTGCAGACGTTTTATAAACCGTATGATTTAAAGACGCACTTCTCCTTTTGGGGATTATGACCCCGTGAGCGCCGCTTGCTTCGGCAGTTCTTATAATTGCTCCCAAATTATGCGGATCCTCAATCTCATCACATATGATTATAAACGGAGGCTCGTTTTTCTCTTTGGCTATATCAAGAATATCCTGTATATCAACATACTCGGCACAGGCTGTCATAGCAATAACACCCTGATGAGATCCGCCGTTCGCCATTTTATTAAGCTTCTGCTCATTGACCTGCTTTATAACGATTCCTTTCTCCTTTGCCAGTCTGCATATCAATGAAATCGAACCGCCCGCTTCTTTGTTTACATAAATTGAATCAATCAGCTTTCCTGCCTTTAGGCTTTCTATAACAGGATTGCGCCCTAAGATAATACTTCCGTCTGTGAAATCAGAATTCTCGTTATTATAAACGCTATCCGCAGTTTTTTGAAAATCAGATGAACGTTTGCTTTCACTTAAATTATCCTTTTTATTATGATGCTTTTTCCCATAACTTTTTCTATTGTTATACCCTTTATCAAAGCTCATAAATATTTCTCCTGAATCTAAATCCAACTACTCAAAGTACATTATAACATAAAAATCCCCAAAAGCCAATAGCTTTCGAAGATTTTTTCTTGAAAATATTTTTATTTATTGTAAAACATCAGATATAACTTCTAAAGAAGCGTGAAAACCAGAAATCCCAAAAGAAACAAGCACGCCAGAGAAAGCAGAACAACACACGCTACCGCATTGTTACGCTCACGGTTATCCTGTCTTGACTGACCCATAATTGAACGATACATTTCAAGCATATCCTCGTCAATTTCGCTTACACGGTTCACATCGCTGTTTTGCTTTGTGAAAAGTAATATCTTCTCGTACTGTTCATTTTTAGGACATTTGATTTCTACAATTTGTTTATTTATTCCCTTGATCATAATCGAGTTAAACCTCCGGCATCAATAAAATTCGCTTGAAATTAGTATTGACCGTAATTTTTTGCATTATTCAACAAGAATTTAAAAATGCACAAAATTCTGTTGAAAAAGCTGTTGAAAAGGTTTAAATCTCAATAAAAAGTGTTTAAAACTCTGTTGAAAAGGTTGAAAACTACCCGATTTTTTGGCTTTTCCAAAAAAACTTCTATAATGTTGAAAATATTTTTTTAGTTCTTTAACAAATAATTTGTTCATAAAAAGTAAAAAATGACTTTGGAAAAGGTTATTTTATTTATTCTCTGTTCTTTCAAGATTTCTAATGTAATGAAAAAGATACTGCTGTGCGATTCCCTCTTTACCTTTCACGCAATCGGGAAGCCCGTTCGGATAATACTCCTCCATCACACGCTTTATCCATACGTCAACCGGAAAAGCGTCCGTACGGTACATTCCGTAAAGAAGAGCGCACTCTGCAACCTTTGGTCCTACGCCTTTTATCGTCATAAGCGATTTTCTCGCAGCCTCCAAATCCATTGAGGAAATATCATCTAGGTCAAGTTCGCCGCTTGAAAGTCTTTGAGCGGCGTCAATGAGATACTTCGCCCTGAATCCCGCACGAAGAAACGCCAGACTTTCCACTGTTTCTTCTGCAAGCTGTTCATAAGACGGAAAGCCTTTATAATGCTCACACATTCTTGAAATTATCCCCTTTATTCGAGGAATGTTGTTGTTCTGCGAAATAATAAAAGAGCAAAGCGCTTCCCACTTATCCTGCTTTAACATTCTGATGCCGGGAGCAAATTCACAGGCTCTGCACATAGTTTTGTCAGAGGAAAATTCCTTTTTTAGCAGAGAATAGTCTGTTTCAAGGTCAAAGTAATTGACCCAAATGCCCAGAAAATCGCTCTCTGATGTATTATGTAAAGTTATCTGACTTTCATTGCTGTTTTCTTTAATTTTCTTCTGGCTTATCAAAAGCTGAGTGTTAAGCCGAAAGCCTTTATACGCTTTGTCAAAATCAATATTCAACAGCAAATCTGCGTCCTCGCTATCTTTATCAATTCTTTCCCAGCGGAAAGCCTGTCCGCAGTCGAGAGTTTCGTCTAAATCAAAATCGCTTTGGATAATTACAATATCTTCACCGACAACTTTATAGTTCATTGGATCACCTCTTTTATATAATAGTATACTTATTATACTATTATATATTTAGTTTTGCAAATTCAATAGTTGTCTAAGAAAAAAAGCCCCCAAGACATAAGCCCTGAGAGCTATATATTACATTCTTTCGACCGCTTTTATTCCTAACACGTCTAAATGCTTGATAAGAAGCCGTCTTACCAATATGCACAGCGAAACCCAGCTAGACTGCTTATCCTTATCAGTCTCACCCATAATGTGATTATCGTGGTAAAATGTTGAGAACAGCGACGCGAGCTTATACGCATTATCGCATATAACACTGGGCGCTCTTTCTGACAATGCGTGTTTAAACGCCTCTCCGCTGAGAATTATATTGAGCAAAAGCTCACGCTCAATGTCAGAGTAAATTCCATTGAAAGACAACGGCTGATCATCGTCAGCGCCGAGATTTCTAAGTATTGAATTAATTCTTGTTACTGTGTAAATCAAGTAAGTTCCCGTCTTGCCCTCAAATGATAAGAATTTATCTATATCGAATATATAGTCCTTCTGAATATGGTTTGACAAGTCACCAAACTTAACAGCGGCAATAGCAACCTTTTGAGCCGCCTCACGCTTTTCCTCGTCAGATTCAAAGTTCTCATCTGACATTTTTTCAACAGCCGCTTGAACGACCGTATTTATCAAATCGGAAAGACGCATCACTCCGCCGTCTCTTGTTTTATAAGGCTTTCCGTCCTTTCCGTTCATTGTTCCTATCGCCAAGTGAGCCAGCTCGGTGCTTTCAGACACAATACCTGCTTTCTTTGCACACCGGAAAACCTGCGTTAAATGCAATCCCTGTCTTTTGTCTACCACATACCAAATTCTGTCCGGAGAAAAATCCTTTTCACGCTGAATAATGGTAGCCAAATCAGTTGTTGCATAAATATTTGAATTGTCCGACTTCTTTATAATAACAGGAGGCACAGGCGCCTTGTCCGTTTCTTCTTCAACATCTACAACTAAAGCACCTTCGCTCTTATACATTAAACCCTTTTTATTGAGAACATCTATAAGCTCGTCCACATATTTATTAGCGTCGCTTTCGCCGTACCACAAATCAAAATCAACATACAGCTTTTCATAATTCTCTTTTAAGTCCTTTACAGAGACACGCATTATCTCTTTCCAGATGGCTATATATCCCTTGTGACCGCTCTGAAGTTCAGCAGTAATAGTTCTTGCCTTTTCCTTGAAAGCTTCATCAGACTTGCTCTTTTGACTTGCATAAGGATATATTTCATTAAGCTCGTCGACATCAATAGGGTTCACATTGTCCTTTTCTGGGTCGAAATCAGGCGAAAAGCATACCCAGTCAGGGTTGCGCTCAGACAGCTCTGCAATAACAAGACCTATCTGCAAGCCCCAGTCGCCCAAGTGAACATCAGAAATAACCTTGTTTCCCATCGCTCTTGCGATCCTCTTTAGCGATTCTCCGATGATTGCAGAGCGAAGATGCCCGATGTGAAGCGGTTTTGCTACATTAGGACCGCCGTAGTCTAAAACAATAGTTTCACTCTTTTCTGCCTGCGGAATGCCTAAATTTATATCATTTGCAATTTCCCTTGTTTTCTTAATAATTATTTCATCGTTCAGCGTCATATTGATAAAGCCAGGCTTAACCATTTCAACAGATTTGAAAATCTCATTTCCGCTTATTTTTTCAACTACTTCATCAGCTATCATAAAAGGAGCTTTTCTATACTGCTTTGCTCCTGCAAATGCGCCGTTACACTGAAACTGGCATAAATCAAGCCTGTCCGAAACGGAAACCGTACCTAAGCTTTTATCATATCCGCATTTTTCAAAAGCCTCACTGACTATTTTTGTCAACTCGTTAATTATACTTGTCATTTAATATCTCCCATCTTTTATGTAATCGATAATCTTTACCTATTGTCTGCTGCCGATTATCAATTATAAAAATCTAGCTTAGTTTTACATTTATATTCACTTCATAGTCGCTTATAAAGCTGGAGTTTATATCTATTACATATTTGAAAAACAGATCTCCGCCGTTATCATTAAGGCACGACTTTATTTCTCTTGCCGTCACGCCGATCATAACCGCACCATAAGGCGTACCGTAGTGACAGTGATGCTTGTTTGCTTTTTCGATAATAATTTGACTCTGCGAAGTACCTGTTCTCTCGATCTCTACTTTATTGCTCTGTGTTGCTTTCAAGACAGTCGAAGAACCGTCAAACCCCGTAGCTTCAGAATCTTTATAAGAAATTATATATCCGTCTTTAAACTTATTATATTTTCCCTCAGTGATAATTTCCATATGTTCACTGTTTAACCCGTCAGACTGTTTTGTGTTTAGTGTTATCATTACATCTTTTTCATTCATTATAATATCATCTAACCTCTTATTACAAAGGCTCAAAACAGGCAAATCTATTTAAGCGCAGTTCTGTAAATTTTGCCGTTAATATCAGAGCCAAGTATTGTTTTTACATTTTCAGTGAAAAGCTCAACGCTGTCTGTACAGTAAAGCTCCAGTTTACCGTTTTGCCTATTGCTTGTAAGCATATCTTTTTCAGACAAAGTATGCAAAGCGTATTTAGCAGCCTCAGCTCCGGGAGAAATCAAAGTTACCTTCTCTCCCAGAACATCCGAGATAATATCCCTCAAAAGAGGATAATGCGTACATCCCATTATTAGTGTATCGATATCTTCATCTATCATAACCTGAAGATACTCTCTTGCTATGATTTTTGCAACCTCATTATCCCTGTCGGTATAGCCGTTTTCAACAAGCGGCACAAACATAGGACAAGCCTTACCTACAAGCTTAGCATCAGGTATTATCTCACGAATAGCTTTCCCATATCCGCCCGATTTTATCGAAGCGCTTGTCGCAATAACTCCGATCCTTTTATTCTTTGTAGAAGCGCAAGCTGCCCTTACAGCAGGATATAAAACTCCGCTTGAAAGCTCGCCGTCATCGAAAATGGGATATGTCATCATAACAGCGGAAACCGTTCCGCAGGCTACTATTATCATTTTAACATTATGCTCACGGAAAAACGCAACGTCCTGCTTTGCATATTCAAAAACAGTTTCCTTGCTTCTCGTTCCGTAAGGAATTCTCGCAGTATCTCCTAAGTATATTATATCCTCATACGGAAGGATTTTTTGAAGCTCAGACACACAGGTCAATCCGCCCACACCTGAATCAAAAACACCTATTGCATTATTATTCATTTATCTCTGTACCTCGAATGCCAGACTTATAAGTCTGTGAATTTGCTCTGACGGAGGAAGTCCTTCATACTCCATAAGCTGTGGATACATACTTATAGCCGTATGCCCCGGAATTGTGTTTATCTCATTCAGTATGATTTCTCCGTCGTCAGTTAGGAAAAAATCCACTCTTGCAAGCCCGGTACAGCCCATTGCCGAATAAGCCTTGAGAGCTATTTGTCTTATCTTGAAAATATTGTCCTCGCTTATTCTTGCAGGAATGTATGTACGGGATTCGTCGTTTTGATATTTTCCCTCGTAGTCATAAAATTCATTAGCCGAGTCAATCTCGCCTACTGTTGACGCAATAGCTCCGCAATTGCCCATAACAGCGCACTCACATTCAACGCCGTTGATGCCTGTTTCAACAACTACTTTTTTATCGTGAGCAAATGCCTTCTTTATTCCGTTAATAAGCTCTTCTTTATCATTCACCTTTGATATCCCGACCGACGAACCGCAGTTCGCTGGCTTGACAAACATAGGATATTCCAATTCGCTTTCCATTTCCGCTGCAATCTTATCAACTCTCTCTATGTCGTAACTGTTTATTGACATCCACTTTGCCGTCTTAATGCCGTGAGACTGAAGAATAATATGAGTTATCTCCTTATCCATACAGTTAGCGGAAGAAACGCAGTCGCAGCCAACAAAAGGAATTTTCGCCAATGTAAAAAGTCCCTGAATAGTTCCGTCCTCTCCGTTTTTTCCGTGTAGAACAGGAAAAATAACGTCGACCTTAATATGCTGAATCTGACCGTCGTTGAGTATTGCTATAAACCCTTTGTGAATAGGATCAGGCGAAAGAATACATGAAACATTATCACCGTCCTGCTCCCATGAACCGTCGGCGATCTTGGAGGTATCTCCGATATACAGAAGCCAGCGACCCTTTTTGGTAATACCTATACATACAACGTCGTATCTGTCTCTCGGTATATTGTTTATTATATTCGTCGCAGACAAAAGCGAAATTTCATGCTCGTTTGACACACCGCCGAATATAACGGCAACTCTTGTTTTTGCCATTTCAATCCTCCTCGCAATCCATTTTCATCTAACAGTCGTAAATTTTTCAATACTGTATTATTATATCACATATCAATTTTCTTTGCAATAGTGCTTTAAACAGTGAGTAAATATCCGCATTGCTATATTCTAAAACACTATATATTGTAGTCAGTTTTATTGTTTGACCCAACATTTATGTAATTTTATAAAATTTTATAAAAAGTTCACAGTATGTTATTATTGGAATTTTAGGTAAAATTTAAGGCAATATATCCACTAAAAAAAGTAATACATTATATGAATTTAATAAAATATTATTACTTTTTTTATTAAAATCATATTTTTGGATATAACGGTTCAAATTTTGCTTTTACTTTTTGAAATATAGATTGTTTAATTTATAAACTAAAAAATTCTGATGGTTTTACATAAAAAATGACCTATTGCATTTTTTAAGCTTTCCAACTATAATAACTATTGGTGACGTTTGCTAATTTCATCAAACACTATATATTGTGTTTTTTGCAAAAAATGGCGAATAAAAAATATATAAGTTTATTATAATAATGATAAGTTTCATAAAAATATAAAACTACATTTGGGAGAAAGAGAACGGAATATGAAAACAATGAATTTTGAAGAATGGAATGGATTTAATCACGGTGTTTGGAAAAGGGAGATAAACGTTCGTGACTTTATTCAAAAAAACTATAAACCTTATGACGGGGACGAAAAATTTCTTACCGGACCTACTCAAGCCACAAAAGACCTCTGGGAGCAGGTTATGGATTTGTCAAAGAAAGAGCGTGAAGCCGGTGGAGTTCTGGATATGGACACTAAAATTATTTCTACCATAACCTCGCACGGTCCCGGATATCTTGATAAGGACAAAGAAAAGATAGTCGGCTTTCAGACGGACAAGCCCTTTAAAAGAGCTTTACAGCCTAACGGAGGGATCCGTATGGCAATGAAAGCCTGCTCAGAGAACGGTTATGAGGTAGACCCTGACATCTGCAAATTCTACACCGTTCATAGGAAAACCCACAATCAGGGTGTTTTTGACGCATACACGCCTGAAATGAGAGCCTGCCGTTCCAGCCACATTATAACAGGACTTCCTGACGCTTACGGCAGAGGAAGAATTATAGGAGACTACAGGCGGGTTGCCCTTTACGGAGTTGACAAGCTTATTGAAGACAAACAGCACCAAAAGGATACAACAAGAATAACAATGTACTCCGATGTTATCCGTGAACGTGAGGAGCTTTCCGAGCAGATAAGAGCCTTAGGAGAGCTTATTGAACTGGGTAAAATTTACGGCTTTGACATTTCAAAGCCGGCACAAAACGTTCAGGAGGCAATTCAGTGGACATACCTTGCATACCTAGCAGCTATTAAGGAGCAAAACGGCGCAGCAATGTCTCTGGGCAGAACCTCAACTTTCCTTGATATTTACGCAGAGCGTGACCTTAAAAACGGTACGTTTACAGAGGAGCAGATCCAAGAGTTTGTCGATCACTTCATAATGAAGCTAAGGCTTGTAAAATTTGCAAGAACTCCGGAATATAACGAGCTTTTCTCAGGCGATCCAACTTGGGTAACGGAATCAATAGGAGGCATAGGCGTCGACGGACGGCATATGGTAACAAAGATGTCGTTTAGGTATCTCCACACGCTTGAAAATCTCGGCACTGCGCCTGAACCGAACCTTACAATTCTGTGGTCTGTAAATCTTCCTGACAATTTCAAAAGGTTCTGCGCTAAGACTTCAATAGAATCATCATCAATACAATATGAAAACGACGACCTTATGAGGGTAACTCACGGAGACGACTATGCAATCGCCTGCTGCGTATCTTCAATGAGAATAGGCAAGGAAATGCAGTTTTTCGGGGCAAGAGCGAACCTTGCAAAATGCCTGCTTTACGCTATAAACGGCGGTGTCGATGAAATTTCAATGAAGCAGATAGGTCCAAAATACAGACCTATAAAGTCAGAATATCTCGACTACAAAGAGGTTATGGATAAATTCAAGGATATGATGAAGTGGCTGGCTTCGGTTTATGTGAACGCACTTAATATTATTCACTATATGCACGATAAATACTGCTATGAAAGAATACAAATGGCTCTCCACGACAAGAAAGTCACAAGGTGGTTTGCTACGGGAATTGCAGGTCTTTCGGTCGTTGCGGATTCGCTTTCGGCAATAAAATATGCAAAGGTAAAACCGATAAGAAACGAGAAGGGTATCGCCGTAGATTACGAGATCGAAGGAGATTTCCCAAGATACGGCAACGACGACGACAGAGTAGATGAAATAGCAAGCGATATAGTTCACATCTTTATGAGTTACATCAAAGGTAACCATACCTATCGGGGCGGCATACCTACAACTTCAATTCTTACCATCACTTCCAATGTAGTTTATGGGCAAAACACTGGCTCAACGCCTGACGGACGCAAAGGCGGAGAGGCGTTTGCTCCGGGAGCTAACCCTATGCACTCCCGTGATAAAAACGGCGCAGTAGCGTCACTCAAGTCGGTTTCAAAGCTTCCTTTCAAAGACGCTCAGGACGGCATCTCAAATACGTTCTCAATTATTCCTGAATCGCTTGGAAAGGACAATAAAATTTATGTCGGCGATATTGACGTGGATATTGAACTTTCTGAAACTGACAGCTTTGACAAAGAGTATTAAAACTGATAAATAACGGAGGATATTATGAAAACTGCAGATGAGAGAATAGATGATATCGTAGCAATGCTTGATGATTTTATGTCTAAAAAAGGCGGACATATGAACATTAAGGTAAACAGCAACGGCGGCGTGAAATTCAACGGTAAACGCAAAAAGGTTTCTGTTTCAAAATCACTGGACTGTATGGAAGGAAATATGCCTTGCAGTTCGCCTACATTGTTTGAGGGCTTAGACGGCGGCGACGAGCTTCTTCAATAATTCAGTGAATAAACTTAGGAGGGAATAATTATGTCAAAGGTAAAGGCAAATAAAGAACAAATAGACAATCTTGTTTCAATTTTAGACGGATATGCAGAGGAGGGCGGACACCACCTCAATATAAATGTATTGTCTCGTGAAACTTTAATAGACGCGCAAAAGCACCCTGAGAAATACCCTCAGCTTACTGTCCGTGTATCCGGGTATGCAGTAAATTTTGTCAAACTTACAAAAGCACAGCAGGACGAGGTTATTTCAAGAACATTCCACGATAAGCTGTAAAAATCGCTTATTAATCCCTTTTATAAGGAGAGGAATTATATGCTTGGTCACATACATTCAATAGAAAGCTTCGGAACGGTAGACGGTCCGGGAGTGAGAATGGTTATTTTCACAAAGGGTTGCCCAATGCGGTGTCAGTATTGCCACAATCCGGACACTTGGGATATGACAGGCGGAGAGGAAATAAGCGTTAAAGAGATACTTTCAAGATACAACTCAAAAAAGAGTTTTTACAGAAACGGCGGAATAACAGTCAGCGGCGGAGAACCGCTTATGCAGATGAAATTTGTAACTGAGCTTTTCAAAGCCGCTAAATCCCAAAAAATACACACCTGCATCGATACATCGGGCGTCTTGTTTGATAAGGATAACAAGAAAAAAGTCAAAGAATTCAACGAGCTTGTTAAATACACTGATCTTGTACTTCTTGATATTAAGCACATAGACAATGATGAACACAAAAAACTCACCGGCTTCTCGAACAAAAACATACTTGATTTTACTAAATTTCTCGAAGAGAAAAATGTTCCTGTATGTATACGTCATGTAGTTGTGCCGGGCATAACCTATGATGAACATTATCTTTTTGAACTGGGTAAGTACATCGGAACGCTTAAAAATTTAAAGTCGATAGACGTTTTAGCTTATCACAATATGGGAAAGTCAAAATATGAAGCGCTTGGAATTGATTATCCATTAAAAGATACTCCTCCGCTTTCCAAAGAGGACGCTTTGAAAGCTAAAAAGATTATTTTAAGTGGAATAAAAACTACGCGGAAATAATCATATATAAAAATACAACGGTAACACTGCATCCAACTCGCACTTGCTTTTTATCCAAGTACGACCTGCCGTCTTAAAATTTTTTTAAGACAGGTTGTATGCAACGTCACCGTTGTGGCTGATGAATATTCATCAGCCATTTTTAATATGAAATTTTATCTAAAATGTTGTTCAAATAAGCAATTATAACTCCGTAATTTGACATTGGCACGCCTTGTGCCTTTGCCCTGTCAATTCTCGACATTACATATTTTCTGTTAAACATACACGCTCCGCATTGAATTATCAAATCGTACTCTGTTAAATCATCAGGAAAATCAGAACCGCCCACAACGTCGATTTTTAGTCCCTCGCCGACCTTTTTTCTCAACATTCTCGGTATCTTTTCTCTGCCAATATCCTCTGCTAAAGGCGCATGGGTACAAGCCTCTGCAATAAGAACTTTTGACTTTTCAGTCAACATCTCTACAGCCTCTGCGGATTTTATATAATATTCCAAATCTCCCTTATACCCTGCAAACAGAGTTGAATAAGAAGTCAGCATACTTTCCTTTGGCTTTTTTTCATAAACTGTTTTAAACACCTGAGAGTCGGTAATTATCAGCTTAGGAGGATAAGCCAAAGCATTTAAAGTTTTATCAAGCCTGTCTGTAGTACAGCTCATAACAACACATTTTTTATCAAGCAAATCACGAATTGTCTGAACCTGAGGAAGTATGAGCCTGCCCTTAGGCGCCTGAATATCCTGAGGCATTACCAAAAGCACCAAATCGCTGTCGCCGACTAAATTCCCCGTTATACTTCTGCTGCCAAAATCCTCAGGTATAAGACGTATTAAATTTTCTTTAAACCTTTCCGTTATGCTCTCATTCTCAGCGCTTATAACTAACGGCTCTTTGCCTGTTGCCTTCTTAACCTCAGAGCTTATCTGTGAAATTTCATCGCCTGACATAGTATCAGCTTTGCTTATTACCAGCAGAACAGACGTACCCCTTTTCTTGAAATATTCAAACCATTCAAGCTCTTTTTTTATATCTGAATCGGAAAATAGTATTACTGCAACATCTGTTTTCTCTGCCGCTTTTTTTGTCTTTTCAACTCTGATTTTTCCCAGCTCGCCTATGTCGTCAAAGCCTGCTGTGTCAATCAGCACGCAAGCGCCTATCCCTGCTATCTCCATAGACTTAAACACTGGGTCGGTCGTCGTTCCGGCGACATCTGATACTATTGATATCTGCTGTTTCGCAAAAGCATTTATAAGCGTTGACTTCCCCGCATTTCTCTTTCCGAAAAAGCCTATATGAAGTCTGTCTGATCTTGGTGTTTCATTTAACGTCGGCATAAACATTCCGCCTTTCAAAAATTATTAACCCGTATCACCTTAAAATTAAAATCTGAAATCACGCTCGCCTAAATGTATCTTTTCAATTCTCTCTTTGGCTATTCTTCTGGTCTTTTCGTTGGGGATAAGCTCAAGCTGTTTTTTAATCAAAGCCTCGCCCTTTCGTCTTGTATCCTCACTGGCATAATCCTCAAGATACTCTTTTAATGTCATAAGAGCGTTAGGCTGACAGCAGTTTGCTATCTGACCCGATTTGCAAAGGCTCATAAACCTGTCACCTGTTCTGCCCTCACGGTAGCAAGCCGTACAAAAGCTCGGAATATAACCCATTTCCAAAAGCCAGTTTACGACCTCATCTAATGTTCTTGTGTCGGTAACGTCAAACTGAGCTGAGTTTTCCTCCTCAGGCTCGGGGTCAACATAACCGCCGACGCTCGTTCTGGAGCCTCCGCTGATTTGGGAAACTCCAAGCTTTAAAACCCTTTCTCTCGACTTCTTAGACTCACGAGTTGAAATTATCATTCCAGTATACGGAACAGCAATTCTTATTACCGCTACCAGTTTTGCAAAAATATCATCTGAGATAGCATTTGAAAAATCAGCTTTGTCGATGTCGTCAGCGCCGCATATTCTCGGCACAGAAATTGTATGCGGACCTACCCCGTGAACAGCCTCCAGATGCTCTGCGTGCATCAAAAGACCTACAAAATCGTATTTATACATTTCAAGCCCGAACAAAACTCCGATTCCAACGTCGTCAATTCCGCCCTCCATTGCTCTGTCCATAGCCTCAGTGTGGTAAGCGTAATTGTGCTTAGGACCTGTCGGGTGCAAAAGCTCGTAATCGTGTTTGTTATAAGTCTCCTGAAAGAGGATATATGTTCCGATACCTGCTTCCTTGAGCTTTCTGTAGTTTTCTACCGTCGTTGCCGCAATATTTACATTAACTCGTCTGATAGCACCGTTTTTGTGATTTATAGAATATATAGTTTTTATGCTCTCTAAAATATACTCAATAGGATTATTCACAGGGTCCTCGCCCGATTCTATGGCAAGCCTTTTATGTCCCATATCCTGAAGGGCTATGACCTCTTTATTGATCTCCTCCTGAGTGAGTTTCTTTCTTGCTATATGCTTGTTGCAGTGATGATACGGGCAATATGTACAGCCGTTTACACAATAGTTAGAAAGATACAGCGGTGCGAACATTACTATTCTGTCACCGTACAACTTCTCTTTTATCTCCATTGCCGTTTTTTCCATAGCCTCAATACACTCAGGAATTTCACATTCGAGCAGTACCGCAGCTTCTCTGTGGCTTAAACCTTTGCAGTCTCTTGCCCTCTCGATAAGCGACATCACATATTCCTTGTCGTCTTTACGCTTCTCTGCCTCTTTCAAGGTATCTAAAATCTCAGCGTCGTTTATAAATTCCTCTGCCTTCATAGACTTAACATCGTACTTCATATTGATCCTCCGTTTTTGATTTTATTTAAACACAAATATGTTAATTATCCATTGTCAATTCCTGATAATCTCCCCTGTCGGTAACTATCTCATATCCAATGCTTTTCATTCTGTTATTTAAACACGCCTTACACTGTGCAGATTCATCGCCTGTGCAGATTTTGTTGTCATACAAAAGGTACTTCGACCTTACCTCCGTCGGCGAGAGATTTGGCATAACAACATTAGCTCCTGCCAAAATTCCCTGCTCTCTGCCGATTGGCGAAACAGTTCCAAGAGCCGTAGTTGCAGGAAGAAGCACATTCGGCTTCATAAGCCTTATAAGCGACAGCATAAAAAGCGTATCCTCAAGACTGCCCTTTTGTTCGTCTCTGAAAGGCGTATCGTGCTGAGGTATAAACGGTCCTATCCCGACCATCTCAGGGTCAAGTCTTTTAATAAACAGCATATCCTCTGCTAAATTCTCCGCCGTCTGAAACGGCGAGCCTACCATAAACCCGCAGCCTGTTTGAAAGCCTATCCTTTTTAATGTTCTCAGACATTCCTGCCTATGCTCTGCTTTTAAGCATTTAGGGTGAAGTCTCGCATAATGCTGTGCATTAGCCGTCTCGTGGCGAAGCAGATACCTGTCAGCTCCTGCGTCGAAAAGCCTTTGATAACTCTCCTCGCTTCTCTCGCCCAATGAAAGAGTTATCGCACAATCAGAATGTGCGCTTTTTATACTCTTTACAATATCGCATAAAATCTCGTCAGTGTAGTAACCGTCCTCACCGCTTTGCAATACAAAGGTTCTGAAACCCAGTTCATACCCCTCATCTGTACACCTTAGTATTTCCTCTTTGCTTAGACGGTAGCGCTCAGCATTTCTGTTTGAGCGTCTTAAACCGCAATAGTAACAATCATTTTTGCAGTAGCTTGAAAACTCAATAAGACCTCTTACAAAAATCTTTTTTCCAAATACCCTGTTTGCCTCTTCTCTTGCCAGCTTTGTGACAAACTCTCTGTCTTCCTTTGTATATGTACTGATAATTTGTGTGAATTCATCTTTTGATAAGGCTCTTTCACTTTTCAGCTTTTCAATTAACTCTCTGTTATTCATATAACTCCTATTACTCACATTAAAGCTTTGAATAAACCGTTTTAACAGTAATATTCTCTATCATTCCCAGCTTACCCGAAATCGCGCCTATAATATCGTTCGGAGCGTCGACAACAACGCTTATTACATTTACATTTTTCTTTTGATACGGTATACCCATTCTGCCTATTATGTACTGAGAATAATTATGCAGAATTTTATTAAGTCGTTCAGTCTGTTCGATCTCCTCTACAATTATCGCTATAATAGCAAGCCTTGTATCGCTGTTATTGACCTCCATACTTTACCTCTTTTCTAAATCAAAAAATCCTTTCACCAAAAGGCAAAAGGATAGAATTAACTCACATACCAAATCAAAAAACGATTCGATAAAAGTTTTGCTATACTCTCGCCTTTAAACTCAGGGTTGACCTTTGTTATCAGAACGATTTATGTTTTTAAACGCTCGCAGTCAGGACTAAAACCTTTCTGTTTACAAATATATTTTATCATATATTTAGTTAGATGTCAACAAGGCGGACCTTGAAAAACATAGAAAAATCTCCCCGATATTCGGAGAGACTTTTCCTGACATTATTATTTTATTCTACTTTATCTTAATAGTCGATTTTTTCACCTTACCATAGACGTAAATAATTTTATTATTCTTATCCTTATAAGTTGTATATGCCCTTACACCTACATAGTATTTCTTATTTTTCTTTATCTTTTTACTTGTAACCGTGAGCTTTTTCTTTGTCGTATTCTTATTTACTATAGGTTTCTTAAGGTTCTTTTTAGCAGAAACTTGCACATTATAGCCTTTTGCATTCTTGACATTTTTCCAAGAAATATTTATTTTCTTTCCATTGCTTTTTGTTGTAAGCTTTTTAATTTTAGCTTTTTTCATAGCGTTTTTAGCTGCTGTTTTGTCTTTCTTAACTGTACTTGCACTCCTGGTTGCTGCAGGTTTTTTAGCGTTTTTATTTCCCTTTGTGATAGATAACAATTTACCTTTGGCATCATAAATATATTTCCACCAACGACCTGTTGTATATTCACGATACTCTGTAATTAGATTGTCATTAGCATCATATGTATAGCTTTCGTAGTATCCAAAATTAGTTTGATATTTCACCAAATTCTGTCTTACATCGTAAATGTAACTTTCATAATCTCCATCTTTATACTGGTAAACCTTGCTTGTAATATAACCTAAACTGTTTCTTGCATATGTAATGGTACGTCTAGCGTCCTCTTCTTTCATTAAATATCCGTTAGCATTATATGTATACTTTTCCCAGTCTCCATCACTATTTTGATAATATGTCTCATTTCCGTTAGTATCATACGTATACTTATACCAATAACCCTCATCATCTTTAGAATATTCAGTAGCTATATTTCCATTTGAATAATATGTATATTGCTTAACTTCACCGCTGCTATTTTCATAAGACAACTGATTTCCGTTAGCATCATAACTTTCTTTATACCAATAACCGTCGCTGTCCTTATTATAATACGTTGCCACTTCACCATTAGAGTGATAAGTCCATTGTTCTTCTTCGCCATAGCTATTTTTATATGATGTATTATTTCCATTAGCATCATAGGTTTGTTCATACCAATAACCATTTCCGTCGGTATAATAAATCAAATTACCGTTATCGTCGTACTCCCATTTCTCACCGTTTTCTCCTTCCTCAACACTATTTCTAGTGAAAGACGACCTAGATACAGGTGTTGATTCAGCCCCTGCGGTCATTGCAGGTACAACTCCAAGCAGACTGACTGCCATCATTGATGCTGTGAGCATCGGTAAAATTCTGTTCATAAATAAATTCCTCCATTTTTTAAGTTTCTTACAGTAAATGCTATTTTATTGTAGCACCTTCTGAACTGCTTTACAATATTATTTTGTAAATTTTTATTTTTGTTTTTGTTTTTTCTAATATTACAAAATGTATTTTACAACATAAATATTGTAACAATGACATTATAACATCATTTTTGCTGTTTGTCAATACTTCATATGTGATGTATAATAATTTTGTAAGATTTAACGGTTTTATTTATTAAACACGGAGGTTTATTGTGCAAAATAATTTATATTTGTACCCCAATTTAGTAAAGGTCAGAAAAGGCCGTATGACACAGTCTGAGCTTGCAAAGCTGATAGGGATCTCCCAACAGGAAATAAGCAGATATGAAAGCGGCAACATTAAAGCGCCAATAAATTATATAGTTGACTTAGCAAACTGTTTTAATGTAAGTACCGACTATATTCTCGGAAGAGAGGTAAGTAACACTGACAACACTGACCCCGAAAATATAATGTATTTATACGATCAGTTAACGTATGAAAATAAAATAAGGGCAAATGAAAGAATAAAAACTTTATTAGATTTACAAAACGAATAAGGACGAACCTGTTTATTCAGGTTCGCCCTTATCTTTATATAGGCAGGAATTTTCTTGTCTCTTTTTTATACTACCTTGTTTTCGCCTTTATTATTTTAGACCATTTGCCAAAAGATTTCTTAATTTCACCTTTTGCGGATACATATTTCTTATATGCTCTTACTTTAATATAGTATACTCTATTGGATTTCAAGCCCTTAATAATTTTAAAACTGCGGTTTGCATTTACAGAAACGACCTTTTTGCCTTTTTTCATTTTTCTATTAAGTCCGCATTTTATCTGATAACCTGAAACGCCTCTTACTTTCTTCCAACTAACCTTTAACCGTCTTTTCTTTGAAGTTTTTGTGACCTTCTTAATTTTCGCCTTTTTCACCTTTGGCTTTATATCCTTAATAACCTGATTTACCGTGACATCCGAAATACTTGCACTTGTATTTTGGTAAGGCGTTGCAGAAGTAGGTTCCGGAAGGTCGGAAGTGTTTGAGTTGCTCGGTTCCGTACTGTTTGAGTCGTTTGAATTGTCTGTGTTGCCTGTGCTGTTTGTGTTATCCGTGTTGTCTTTGTTGTGAGAACTTTCGGTCGGTACGGGGTCTATGCTGTTTATTATAGAATAATTTATACCATTGGCTTTGGCATACTCCTCTGCAGTTGAACCCTCATTGCAGATTATAGTAAAATCACTGTACTTATTTCCGTTTTCGTCATAACCTAAGCATTTTGGTTCTAGCAAAACGCTATTAGAATGGATAGTAATGCTCTTTAACGAATCGCATCCTGCAAATGCCCTGTAACCTATAGTATCTATATTCCAGCTTAGATTTACATTACTAAGTTTCTTACAGTTCAAAAAAGCTTCAGATGCAACAAAGCCAAAGTCATAAGGAAAGTTAATAGTCTCTAAAAACTCATTGCCCTCGAATGCTCCCAAACCGATTTCATTAAGAATAACATTTTTATCAGGCGTATAAAGAGATTCACGCTCACTAACTGTATATCGTGTTTTTATAGTAAATTCCTTTTCAGAACCTGTATATCTGTAAACTTGATAATAACCGGAATACTCATCTTCCGATGAATATGTAAAAACCAAATCAGGAGCTTTCATTACTCTTATTAAATATGTACCGCTCTTATCAGGGTCAAGCAAGTTGGTTTTGCAGTAGTATGTTTCTCCTTTTTTGATCCTCTGAACCATTTTCGCATAAGGAGCGTTATTTTCGACTGACGGATCATAAGCGTCGAACTCAACATACTGCACTTCATTTTTTCCACTGTCGAAAAGCGTTATAACCGGCTCATAATAACCATTGTATATAATTGAATTACTATATTGCTCTCCCAAAGCCTCAAACAAATAGTATCCGTCCTCAGCAGCTGTAAAGCTGATTATTGCATAATCGCCGCTATCTACTGAAACTTGATAAATTATATCACTGTCAATATGCTCCGCGCTATCAAAGTCTATTTCGCTGTCAAAACCAAAAGCAGGCAATGACATACTTGTAAAAAACACGGTTGTAAGCAATGAACAAATCACCGCAAAAACAGATAAAGTCTTTTTCATATACCCTCCCAATAAAATACAAATATCCCTACGATTTCATTAAGTCAAATTACATAATTGCTTATTTACAATTATACTTTATTTATAACGGTTCGTCAAATATTTTTTATCTGTATTGAATTCTTTACTTATATAATCAATGAAAACATTAAGGTAAAACCGTTCAGGCAGAGTTGCTTGGACGGTTTAATTCATTTAATAAATTTTTTTGCTAAATTTCATAATATAAACTATATGGATTTCAAGAAAAAACAGCGTTAAAATATTTAAAAATTACACTCATTGATTATTAATTTTAGTTAAAAGGTAGAATGTTAAATAATTAACAATATTACTATTGACAACGGTAAAAAGTGCTATTATAATTGTTTCGATAAATAAATACTGATTTATTTTATTAGCTTGTGAGGTGGTTAGATGGCAGATGATGAAAAAACAATACCAAAACAAACAGTTAAAAGACTACCCGATTATCTAACCTTTCTAAGAGGTAAGGCAGAGGAAGGTTTTACAAACATTTCTGCGCCTGTGGTTGCCAAAGGGCTGAACCTTAACGAGGTACAGGTCAGAAAGGATTTAGCGGCGGTCAGCGAAAGCGGCGGAAGACCCAGAACAGGCTATCTGCTAAGGGATCTGATTTTGGATATTGAAAAATATTTTGGCTATGATAATGTTAAAGACGCTATCATAGTCGGAGTCGGACATTTAGGTAGTGCATTGATATCATTTGAGGGTTTTAAAAATCACGGTCTTAATGTTGTTGCGGGCTTTGACACAAATGAAAAATTAATCGGAACAGAGGTTCACGGAAAAAAGATTTTTCCTATAGACAGAATAAGTGAAATTTGCAAAAACTTTAATGTTTACATCGGGATAATAACTGTTCCCGATGAGTATGCACAAGAGATTTGCGACATTATGGTGAAAGCAGGAGTTCTGGCTATATGGAACTTCGCTCAAGTACATTTAAAAGTACCAGAAAATATAATCGTACAAAATGAAAACCTTGCGGCATCACTTGCACTTCTGTCTAAATCAATAAAAAGACATCATTAATTAGCTAACATTAATTTATTTGAATAGGAGAGATTTCTAAATGAGTAACAAGAAAGAAACATCAGCAGGGACAACAGTAAAACTTGTCGACAGCGTTGAATCTTTAGAGGCAAGGCTGAAAGAGCTTAGAAAGGCTCAAGAAGAGTTTTCTGCTTTTCCGCAGGAAAAGGTTGATGAGATCTTCAAAGCGGCGGCTATTGCAGCTAACAAGCAGAGAATACCGCTTGCTAAAATGGCTGTTGAAGAAACAGGAATGGGAATTGTTGAGGATAAGGTTATAAAAAACAACTATGCGGCTGAGTACATCTACAACGCATATAAAAATACAAAGACCTGCGACATTATCGAAAGAGACGAGGCTTTTGGAACTATAAAGGTCGCAGAGCCAATCGGTGTTGTTGCGGCGGTTATTCCTACTACCAACCCTACTTCAACTGCAATTTTCAAAACTCTTATCTGCTTAAAGACAAGAAATGCTATCATTATCTCCCCTCACCCAAGAGCTAAGAACTGTACCATTGAGGCAGCGAAAATCGTTTTGGAAGCTGCCGTAAAAGCAGGCGCTCCTGAGGGAATCGTCGCATGGATAGATGTTCCGTCACTAGAGCTTACAAATTTGGTAATGAGCGAGGCTGATATTATACTCGCAACAGGCGGACCGGGTATGGTTCACGCCGCTTACTCAAGCGGAAAGCCTGCTATCGGAGTCGGCGCAGGAAACGTACCTGCCGTTATTGATAAATCGGCTGATATCAAGATGGCTGTAAACTCAATTATTCATTCAAAGACATTCGATAACGGAGTTATCTGTGCTTCCGAGCAGTCGGTCATTATTGACAAAGACATATACACAGATGTCAAGAAAGAGTTTAAAGAAAGAGGATGCTATATTCTCAGCAAGGCAGAGACAAAGAAGCTCGGTGAAACAATGATAATCAACGGCTCTCTTAACTCAAAGATAGCCGGACAGTCTGCATATGATATTGCTAAACTCGCAGGTATCGACGTTCCGGAAAGCACAAAAATTCTTATCGGTGAGGTAACATCTGTTTCTCTCGACGAGCCTTTTGCTCACGAAAAGCTGTCTCCTGTTCTGGGTATGTATAAGGCAAAAGACTTCGACGACGCCTTAGACAAAGCCGACCACTTGATAAAAGACGGCGGATACGGACACACGGCTTCACTTTACGTTGATCCTGTTACCGAAAAGGAAAAAATAGATAAGTTTGCTAATATGATGAAAACCTGCCGTATTCTTGTAAACACTCCATCTTCTCACGGCGGTATCGGCGACCTTTATAACTTTATGCTTTCCCCGTCATTAACGCTTGGATGCGGTTCATGGGGAGGAAACTCAGTTTCTGAAAATGTAGGAGTTAAGCATCTATTAAACATAAAGACAGTTGCCGAGAGGAGAGAGAATATGCTTTGGTTCAGAGCGCCTGAAAAAGTTTATTTTAAAAAGGGCTGTCTGCCGGTCGCACTGCGTGAGCTCAAGACAGTAATGGATAAAAAGAAGTGCTTTATTGTTACAGACCAGTTCTTATACGAAAACGGATACACAAAATGCGTTACAGACCAATTAGATGAAATGGGAATCAAGCACGCTACGTTCTTTAACGTTGCCCCCGACCCGACGCTTGCCTGCGCTTTAGAGGGTACAAAGCAGATGACAGCATTCGGACCTGACGTTATTATCGCAATAGGCGGAGGCTCGGCAATGGACGCCGCTAAAATTATGTGGGTGCTGTACGAGCATCCCGAAGCTGACTTTATGGATATGGCAATGAGATTTATTGATATCCGCAAGAGAGTTTACACATTCCCTAAAATGGGTGAGAAGGCTTACTTTATTGCTGTTCCTACTTCATCGGGTACAGGTTCTGAGGTTACACCTTTTGCAGTTATTACAGACGAAAGAACAGGAACAAAATATCCCCTTGCCGACTACGAGCTGATGCCTAATATGGCTATTGTAGACGCTGATATGATGATGAATCAGCCTAAGGGACTTACAGCGGCTTCAGGTATCGACGCTGTTACCCATGCTCTTGAAGCATACGCATCTGTTATGGCTACAGATTACACAGACGGTCTTGCATTAAAGGCTCTTAAAAACATCTTCACTTATCTGCCGTCTGCATACGAAAAAGGTGCTAACGACCCTCTCGCAAGAGAAAAGATGGCTACGGCATCAACGCTTGCAGGTATGGCGTTCGCCAACGCATTCTTAGGTGTTTGCCACTCAATGGCTCATAAGCTGGGCGCTTATCATCATCTGCCTCACGGCGTTGCCAACGCACTTTTGATCGACAATGTTATGAGGTTCAATGCTAACCCGTCGCCAAGAAAGATGGGAACATTCTCACAATATCAATATCCTCATACTCTTGAAAGATACTGCGAGTGCGCAAGCTTCTTAGGTATCAGAGGAAAGGACGATAAGGAAACTCTTGAACTCCTTATAGACGCTATTGACAACCTCAAAGAAACGGTAGGTATTAAGAAGTCTATAAAGGATTACGGAATTTCTGAAGAAGACTTTATGGCTACTCTCGACCAGATGACTGAGGACGCATTCGACGATCAATGCACAGGAGCTAACCCAAGATATCCTCTAATGAGTGAGATCAAGAATATGTATCTCAAAGCATACTATGGCGAAAAGCTGATAGAAGACTTTTAGAAACAAGAAACCAGAAGCAAGAAGCAAGAAACAATGTCTCTGAAAAGTTTAATTAATATTTTCTTGCCTCTTGCTTCTAACTTCTTGCTTCTTGTATCTTAAATGCCCTTGCATTTGGCGTATATTTTTGGTATCATTTAATAAGAAAGATATTTTTTCGTTTACAAATAAATAAATTGGAGGATATTGATTATGGATTTTGAAAAGGTAATAGCTAAGAGAAGCAAAAAGACAATATATAAAGACGGCGACAAGGCTATAAAGGTCTTCAACGAAGATTTCAAAAAATCCGACATCTTAAACGAAGCTCTCAATCAGGCAAGAGTTGAAGAAACAGGACTGAACATACCTTCCATTTTGGAGGTTTCTAAGATCGACGGTAAGTGGGCAATCACAAGTCAGTTTATCGAGGGCAAGACCATAGCAAAGCTAATTGAAGAAAACCCCGAAAAGACTGACGAATATATGGAGCTATTCGTTGACATACAGCTTAAAATTCAAAGCAAGCGAAGCCCTCTTTTAAACAAGCTGAAAGACAAAATGCAGGGTAAGATCTCTCAGACTGATTTGGACGCAACAACAAGATACGAGCTTCACACCCGCTTGGCAGGAATGCCTAAGCACAATAAAGTATGCCACGGAGATTTTAACCCGTCGAATGTAATTATCACCGAAAGTGGCGAAGCTTTTGTAATTGACTGGGCGCACGCTACTCAGGGTAACGCTTCCGCAGACGCTGCAAGAACTTATCTTTTGTTTATGCTTCACGGTCAGAAAAAGCTGGGAGAGAAATATCTCAACCTGTTCTGCGAAAAGAGCGATACCGCTAAACAGTACGTTCAGCAGTGGATGCCTATTGTTGCGGCTTCGCAGTCAGTTAAGGGAAACCCCGAAGAAAAAGACTTTTTGATGAACTGGGTAAACGTAATAGATTACGAATAAACTCAGTAAAATAAAATACATTTGAGTATAACAAAAGCTCCCGATTTTTCAGTCGGGAGCTTTATTTTTATTATCTGTAGCGAGGGTCGTTTGAATCGTAATTATCAAAATCATCTGAATCCTCAGCATAAATTATTTCAGGCTCATCGTCGTAGTCGTCTTGGAAATTCTCACTTCTTGGATCATCATAGCTGTCATAGTCTTGGTTATCATAATATCCGTCCTTATAACCCTGACCGCCGTTTCCTCCGCCTTGATAATCGTCATAGTCATCATAATCGTCGTAATTGTTATCGTTCTTTTTCTTCTTAGACCTCATCCATAAAACTACTGCTAATATGGCAATTACCAGAACTATAATTACCATCATAAGAACTGACTGAAACAGCGTCATATTTCCTCTTGGGTTTGTATCAGATGTTGTTACAACTGATGCCGAAGCCGTTTCTTCTTCATCATCTTTATCGTTTTCTGATGTAGTTGTCGTTTTTACCTGCGCAGGATTCCTGTTAGTTGTTGTATTCCTGTACTCGCTCGTCTGAGCGGTGGTAGTAGTGGTTTTAGTTTTTGACCTCTTTGAACGCTTGGTGGTTGAAACAGTTGTAGTGGTAGTAGTTGTGGCAGTAGTCGTTGTAGTTGTTGTTTCAGGGGTTGTTACCGTCTCGGTCTCCGACTGTGAAGCAGAGCTTGACGGCTCGAAAACCTGCCCGCTGTTATTGTTTGAAGGCTCAGCAGAGGGATCCTCTGCAAAAGCGGTTAAACAAGCAGTCGGCACGACTGCAAGCGACAATATAATGCAAAGCGCTCTTTTTATCTTATTTGACATTTTTATCTTCCTTTCGCTTAATTACCTGTTAATACATATTAAATTATAACCTTATTATTTCCTAAAGTCAAATATCTTAGTAAAATCAAATCATTTAATTATATTTAAACCATACAAATATTATACTTATCAAGCCAATAATTTATTTGCAGAAGATATGCTATCGTCTGAGGCTTTGCCATCAGCTGTCCGTACCAGTATATTTCCTCTTGACGATTAAGCAGCTTTTCCAGTTCTGACTTCTTTACTATATGAAGTATCGGCGACGCAGAATTTTCAATTACCTCCTCCATAAGCTTCGTAACAGCAGAAAGATAATTTGGATTATGCGTTTTGGGGTAAGGGCTTTTCTTTCTCCACAATATCTCCTCAGGCAGACAATTATCGACTTCCAGAGCCTTTCTGAGAAGTCCCTTTTCCCTGCCCTCGTAATCCTTATACTTCCACGGTACAGAATATAAATATTCTGCAATTCTGTAATCGCAAAACGGCACTCTCACCTCAAGTCCGCTGTACATACTCATTCTGTCCTTGCGCTCGAGAAGATTTTGCATAAACCAGTCTACATTCAGCCTGAACATCTCCCGCATACGTTTTTCTGTTTTATCAAAATCATCAGGAACATTAACCTTGCCTATGGTTTCAAGATACTTTCCATATACATACTGATTAGCATTAATAGACATTTTAATTTCGTCTCTCAGCAGACTGTTTCTATATGCCGTTGACTGCGACCAAGGAAAGCCGTCCGTCATACGAATTTCCTTGTCTCTGTACCAAGGATAACCGCCGAAAATTTCATCGGCGCACTCTCCCGACAAGGCAACCTTGCAGGTGTTTTTGACTTCTTTGCAAAACAAAAGCATAGAAGAGTCAACGTCAGCCATTCCGGGAAGGTCTCTAGCGTCGACCGACATAAACAGCCCCTTTACAAGCTCAGGAGTATCAACCTTTATGTAATGGTGATTGCTGCCTAGAAACTCTACCATTTTATCTACATATATATTGTCGCTGTTGGGCTGGAACTTGTTTACCTTAAAATACTTCTCATTGTCAACGTACTCAACTGAGAATGTATCAAGCTGACGGTTCTGCTTTTTGTACTCTCTGTTGGTAATTGCTGAAATCGCGCTTGAATCAAGCCCGCCCGAAAGAAATGTTCCCAGCGGAACATCAGATACAATTTGACGCTTTATTGAGTCTGTAACTAGATACGTTACCTTCTCAAGGCACTGTTCAAAAGTATCGTTACACTCCTTGTCCTCCAACTTCCAGTATTGCTGAATTTTAAGACGTCCGTCCTTAAATGTCGCAGAATACCCCGGAAGAAGCTCGCTTACATCCTTGTATATCCCGTAGCCCATCGTCCGTCCCGGACCAATAAGCATAATCTCAGCTATTGATGTTAGATCTACCTGAGGTCTTATAAGCGGATGCGCCAGCATACCTTTTATTTCACTTGAAAAGATAAGCCTGTCACCCTTTTGAGAATAAAATAAAGGCTTTACACCCATTCTGTCACGAGCCATAAACAGACTGTTGTCCTTCTCGCTCCAAATAGCATAAGCAAAAATGCCGTTTAGCTTTTTAACACTGTCCTCTCCCCACTCGATAAAGGCTTTTAACACAACCTCTGTATCAGAATGGCCGTTAAAATTGTGACCTTTGTATTTAAGTTCGTTTCTAACTTCATCAGTGTTGTAAATTTCTCCATTGTAAACTATTATGTAATCATCACCGTACTCTTTTGTTATCATTGGCTGTATTCCGTTCATAACGTCTATTACCGCCAGCCGGGTATGAACGAGTGCAACGTCGTTATTTATGTAAACTCCGTCCTGGTCGGGTCCTCTCCTTTTGAGAACATTTTTAATATCGTAAAGATACCTTATATCTTTTTCAAAAACATCGTTGCAGTTCACCGAGCCTGCTATTCCGCACATAAAAATCACCTCAGATTATTATATGTTTATATTTCAAATCGGGTACTAAATAAAGCGTCATTCAAAAAAGAAAGGGCATCAAAAGATACCCTTTAAAAGCTGTATAAATTTTAGAAGTGAAAATGCTTAGTATAAATTGCTGACGGAGTTATTTTCACAAAAAATAATTAGCTCCCTGCAACCGGTTGATTTAAGCTGTCGAATGTAACTTGGTTTTCAAGCTCTTCTTCTGAATTTTCATTATACAAATCTTCTTTTGAAATAGAAGTCATATCGCTTTCAGTTTCATCTGAAGTTTCTTCTTCCTTGATAATTTCGAGAATAGAACCTGTGTCACCTTGTGAATTTTCAGCCTGAGATTTTGGTAAATCAGCGATATCATCTTTGCTTTCATCAACAACGCTTTTAATGCCTTCAACCACAACAGGCTCGCTGTTGTCCACCTCAAATGCCAGCGGAAGCTGTTTCTCAACTCTTACCTTGAATGTTTCCGCTGACAGTCTTGCAAACATAGTCAGCGAGGAGAGAATTAAAAACAATGCAGGCAATATTGTAAACGCTTCAACGCCGTATCTGAACAATGATATAAAAAGCTCCGAATCATCAAGTCCTGCAAAATCCAAAAAACTTCCGGTTTTAAGCTCGTGACCTAGCTGTGCGGCTGAATAAGCTCCAAGAGACAGCGATGTTAGCATAACTACCGAACATTCAGCTGAGCCAATGCTTTTTCTTTTTCGAGATTTGAAAAGTATAAAGCAAAATGCGGCTGATACAACGAAAACAGTTAATGCCCTTCCGTAATTTTGAAAGTACATATACTTTCCCGCACTTAATATGTAGGTGCGTCTCGTTTCGAAGAAGTAGTTAAACACATTGCGTCCGATAAACTCAGAAAACACCGCAATAGCGCTTAGAATGACTGCAAAAACCGAAAGCGCAAGGGGCGCTCCGTCACCATAGGTTAATTTTTTTCTCATTTTGTTGTCCATCCTTTCTTAAAATTCCCGAACCCAAATATATCTTTAAAACAATTATGGGCTCATTGCTGAAATTAGTTTTTAGACTGTTACCTCCTAAAACTTCTACAAGCAAAAATATAAAAAATATAAAAAAATAAAACAAAAACAGGAGGGAATTATTCCTCCTGTTATAATAATAAACCCATTTAGTTTTCGATGTCAACGAAGATAAATGCCGAATGAAACGACTATTTATCATTTTATTTAGCTTTAGAGAATTTTTTTATTATCTTTTCTTTTAGAATACCGTTTTTATACTCAAAAACAAATATCACAGCGCAAATAATCAAACCCACAATTGATATAACAACAGAAAAAACAAAGTAATTCGGCATAAAGACCATCTCTATCTCGTGTTCTCCCTCATCAAGCCTTAGCGCTGTCAGTGAATCAATAGCGCATACAGGCTCTGTCTCCTTGCCGTCAACAGTTATTTTCCAGCCATCTTCATAAGGAATCGTCGTGAGCATAACCTTATCGCTTCCGCTTATTTCAATATTGCCCTTTAAGCTCCTGTCAGTATATTCAGTTACCTCGAACTCGTTTTGTTTGATATTATTAACAGCGTCTGTAAACGCCTGATGATCTAATGTATAAAACAGCTCCTCGCTCCAGAAAGCCTCCCTATCCAGAGTAATTCTCAGTCTTATCGTACTGCCTTTTTCAAATTCTCCGAGATCCGCTATTCTGTAATTATCCCCCTCGAAGTAACCGCCCGCATAATCCATTTCAGGCTCGCTGCCATTTTCAGACTTATATCTCTGAAACTCCTCCTCGTCATAATACCAAAGATTGCACGCCTTTTCATATGTCGTAGGGAAATAAACATATACAGGTCCGTCGCTTTGTACACTGATAAGATAATCTATATGGCTTTCGGAACCCTCCTCTGCAGTATTGTAATACCTTGTCAGGTCGTCTCCGTAAGGCTCTGACTCCACATTTACCATCTCGTCAACTGTGAATTGCAGCGGCTTTAGTATCTGATTTTTACCCTTATCCGAGTTGTTTGCAATGATTGCATTAAAAACGTCATTTTGATTTTCAAACGGATTTGAATCCCCAAGCTTCAAATCACACACGCTTGAATCCGCCTGAAATCCGACAGACAAAGCATACGGATTTTCATACTGTGTAACTGTTCCGTCTGTTGATTCATCTGACACTTTGAAATCCTTCACCTTGTTATACTTTAACGGAACATTTTCTATTCTCGTTGAACAATAAGCCGACCAAATCTCGTCGTCCTTATCTACAAGATATTTTACACCCAAAAGCGAATCGTTCAGATATGTCGAGCCGTTATAGCAGGTGAAATTTCCTCCGTAGCCGTACCCCAGCTTTTTAAGGAACAAAAGCGCCTTTGTATTCATAGTCGATGATGAATGAGAAATACCGGCATAACCTATTCCCATTGGGTCGCAGACCGTTCTGTCAAAGGTCTTTTCCATACGGTAAAAGGATTCGTCACTCTCTTGTATGTCATCAACTATTTCCCGTATATCGGTCATATAATTCTCATAACTTGTATATTCACTGTAAGCAACGTCTGTGTCAATCTTTCTTACCGTATCAAGCGATACCAGATAAAGCTCGGCAAACACAACCACCGATATAAATACGGAAATAAACCTTTTATTCCTCTTTTTTAAAAGAAGCAACAGAACAAAGTATAAAACAAGCATTATTGCCGAGAACCATATTCCGCCGAGCTGGCTGTAGGTCGTTCCGTCGTCAAGGGATTTTTCGGTAACTGTATAAAAGCTTGAACTATCGGTAGTCTCATAATAAGCAAGCGTACAAACAAGTGCAAAAACCGTTCCGCCTACAGCCTTCAGACTAACCCCGTCCAATCTGTCGAACGTCATTACCGCCATAAGCAAAAGCACAAAAGAAAATGCAAAGGAGTATCTGTACGGCAGCCAGTTCGGAACCTGAAAGCCGTGCCATGCAATATCGACAGGCGCTAAATACATACTGACAAACAGCACAGCCGACAAAGCGCCCAGACCTGCTTTTTGCTTCAGTCTGATTTTATTATTTAAGAAAAACAGCGGCGCCATAATAAGCGTAAGCGTTCCGCAGAAAATCATAGGCAGACCCTCGGGACGCACCGTGTCGTAGCTTAATGGAAAAAGCTTTGAAAAGAAGTCAAACAAATTGAACTGACTTCTCAGCGAAAAATCAGGAGTGCTGAATTCCAGCTTTCCCAGGCTCAGCGACTTATAAACCGGAATTAAAACCACACAGGCTAGCATTAATGCAACAACCGCAGAGCCTATAAACTTTAGTACACTTAGCAGTATGGATTTTGCCGACTGCTTTGTTTTGGTTGTAAAAAGATAATACAAAAAATACAAGGCTGTAAAAATAGCCACCATATAGCCAATATAAAAGTGGGCAATAAACATCAGTGCCAGAGGTATTATTAGAAACAGCACTTTGCCCTTGTCTATAAGCTTTCCGACTCCGTAGCAAATAAACGGCAGATATATAAGACCGTCCAGCCACATAGGGTCCATAAGCTCGACGACCATATACGTCATAAGAGCATAGCAGGTTGAAAATATAACGGTAGTTACATTTTTAGGCTTATAGCTTTTTCTTATAAAAAACGCAAACGAGACAGCAGCCGTACCGATTTTTAAAAGCTGAATTATCTCGATGGCTCCGCACATCATAGTTCTCGGCAGAATACATATAATCAGCATAAACGGGCTTAACAGATAGTATGCAAAAATACCGAACATCTCACCCGAAAGGTTTCTGTTCCAGCTGTAGATAAAACTGCCGTCTCCCCAGAAGGCGTCTCTCAGGGCTTCGTAGTAATATACATACTGACCGTTTAAATCGAGAACTAAAACCGAGTTATCTCCCCACGGGTGGACCTTAAACACCGCATACACAATATACATTATTACAAGCGGTATAAGAAATACCAATCCATAAATTCTGTGCTGATATACCCACTGCTTTACATTTCTCTTATTAGGTGAAACCGAACTCTTTGGAGGCGTCAGCATAACCAAATCACTCTTACTCATAAGTTTATAACCCGCTCATAAGGAGCTTACCCTTCCTGTTTTATTGTAAAAGCATCTGCCCATATTTATAGAACTCTCTGCTTTAAAAAATTTCGCCGACGACCTGCCGGCGAACAAACTCAAATTATACAAACTCTATGTCCACACTATTTGAGATTATCACTTTTCTTTCTATCAGAAATTATATACCTTGGTCTGCATTTGATTTCTTCATATATTTTTGATATATAATAACCGATTATGCCTAAGCTTATCATTATAAGGCTTGAGGTAAAAAGAATAAGAAGAATAACTGTTGTAAATCCTTCGCTGCTTCCATGAGCAAACTTCCAAAGCGTTTGGATACCCAGAATGATGGAACACAAAAGCATTATAAAGCCTATGACAGTGACAATATGGAGCGGTGCAGATGTAAAAGACGATATTGAATTGACCGCATATTTCACAAGCGATTTAAAAGACCATTTTGATTCGCCCTCAAAACGCTCTGCAACATCAAAATAGACAGTTTCCGTATTAAACCCTACCCAGCTTGACATCGCCCTGAAAAATGTAAGCCTTTCTGGCATTTCGTTTAAATTGTCAACAACCTTTCTGTCAAGCAGCTTAAAGTCAGACGACGCTTTCATATCAAGCCCCGAAGCGCTCTTTATCAGCTTATAAAACATCAGAGAAAAACATTTGTAAATAGGGTTTTCCCTGCCTCTGCTTGACTTTCTGCCCTCAACTATGTCTATACTGTCGTTATTCTTCCAAATGTTATACATCTCAACAATAACCTGCGGCGGATGCTGAAGATCACAGTCCATCAAAACACAAGCGTCGCCTTTAGCCTCTTTTAAACCGGCAAAAATAGCGCTTTCCTTTCCGAAGTTTCTTGAAAAATCAACTCCGACTATATTGTCCCTTTCATCAGCCAAACGGGAAATAAGCTCCCACGTTTTGTCCTTAGAACCGTCGTTCACAAAAACAAGCTCATAGTCGATTTTATTTTCCTCCATAATGCCTGACACTACATTAGCTGTGTTTTCAATATTCTTTTCCTCGTTATAGCTGGGTATTATAATTGATAACATTTTATCTCCTCCGGAAATTTAAACATCTTCAATTTATTTTACTGCCTATTTATTATTGACGCCACCGTTTAATGCCTTTTTTACTTTATATACACTGAAAACGATCCATATTTTAAAGAATATTACTCCCAAAACTAAAATCTGCATAAATGCCTTTTGTAAAGTTTCAGGGATATAATCTGAAACAAAATTATTAAGCAAAAATGTTGCAATCTCAATTATCAGAACGCCAAGCCATACATCTCTTAGTATTCTAACCCTTTTTATATCGCCCAGCCTGTCTCTTATATTAAACAATGCAAAAACAACAAGCGTTAAAACAAACAACTTCAGACCCCAGAATATATTGTCTAATAGATAAGCGAAGTCAGCATTTAGCGTTGATAAATATGTATAAACAAAATTTCCCTTGCCCATAAATGAAACTACAAACTGCAAAAGGCTTACAAAAATCATAAATATACCTGAGACTTTAACAAAGGTAAATACCATGCATTTAAGTAAAACCCTATTTGATCCGAAAACTATTAATATCCAACCAATAAAATCAGGAAGAATATCAATACTGTATGATGATACATTAATATCGAATAATAAAAAAACAAAGCCCCAAAGCACCTGTAACATTTTTTCACCTGTTTAATATTATAGCAAATAATTCATTCACATTTATATAAAAAATTATACTATACTTGACTATTTGTGTCAAGGCAGAGTAATCTATGCTCTTACTTCTTGCCTCTTGCTTCTTGCCTCTTGCTTCTTGCTTCTTGCTTCTTGCCTCTTGCTTCTTGCTTCTTGCTTCTTGCCTCTTACTTCTAAAAAGGACAAACCCTAAACGGATTTGCCCTTTTTTATCTGTATAAAACTGATTACTTATTAAGTCTTTCCTCTAGCTTATCAAGCTCGTCAGACATTTCTTTAGGAAGTCTGTCGCCGAACTGCTTATAGAACTCACGAATATCAGCAACCTCATCGTTCCAAAGGTCCTTGTCAACAGATAAAAGCTGCTCTAAAATCTCAGGTGTTATCTCGTCCTCAATGCCCTCAAGATTCAGATCCTCAGGCTTTGGAAGGTATCCTATAGCGGTTTCCTGAGCGTCAACTGTTCCCTCGCATCTCTTGATGATCCAGTCGAGAACTCTCATATTGTCGCCGAATCCCGGCCAAATAAAGTTACCCTCGTCATCCTGCTTAAACCAGTTTACGTTGAATATCTTAGGCGCCTTATCGCCGAGCTTTTTGCCCATCTTGACCCAGTGAGCCCAGTAGTCGCCCATATGGTAGCCGCAGAAAGGCTTCATAGCCATTGGATCGTGTCTTAAAACTCCTACAGCACCTGTTGCAGCGGCAGTAGTCTCAGATGATACTACCGAGCCTACGAATGTACCGTGAGTCCAGTCGAATGACTGATAAACCAACGGAGTAGTCTTAGCCCTTCTTCCACCGAATATAATTGCCGAGATAGGAACTCCCTCGGGGTTGTTAAATTCAGGCGAAATGCAAGGACAGTTTTCAGCAGGTGCGGTAAATCTTGAGTTTGGGTGCGCAAGGTTGTTGCCCTCTGCAACATACTCAGGACCGTTTACCTTAGCTCCCTTCCATTCTGTAGCGTTTACAGGAGGATTCTTGTCGAGCTTTTCCCACCAAACTGTCATATCGTCATTGTTGATAGCTACATTTGTAAATATCGTATTCTTTCTTGTTGACTCCAAAGCGTTGAAGTTTGATTTAGCGTTTGTTCCCGGAGCAACTCCGAAGAAACCGTTTTCAGGGTTGATAGCATAAAGTCTGCCGTCATCGCCCTGCTTCAGCCAAGCGATATCGTCGCCGACTGTCCAAACCTTATATCCCTTCTTTGTATAAACCTCAGGAGGAATAAGCATAGCAAGGTTTGTCTTTCCGCAGGCTGATGGGAAAGCGGCAGTTATATACTTAACCTCTCCGTCCGGCTTTTCAACGCCTAAAATAAGCATATGCTCAGCCATCCAGCCTTCATTTTTACCCTGATATGAAGCAATTCTAAGTGCAAAGCACTTTTTGCCGAGAAGTACGTTTCCGCCGTATGCCGAATTTATCGACCAAATTGTGTTATCCTGAGGGAAATGTACAATATATCTTTTTTCAGGGTCAACATCAGCCTTTGAGTGAAGACCTCTTACAAAGTCGTTTGAAGTATCGCCGAGGTTCTCGAACGCCTTAGCACCCATTCTTGTCATAATATCCATATTCAAAACTACATAGATAGAGTCTGTAATCTCAACTCCCACCTTTGCCAAAGGCGAACCGATAGGTCCCATTGAATAAGGAATAACATACATTGTTCTGCCCTTCATAACGCCGTCGTACATAGGGGTTAGCTTTGCATACATCTCAGCAGGATCGCACCAATTGTTTGTTGGTCCTGCTTCCTCTTTTGTATTTGTACAGATAAATGTTCTGTCCTCCACTCTTGCAACATCGTTTGGAAGAGTTCTGTGATATAAGCATCCCGGAAGCTTTTGTTCATTAAGCTTAATCATTTCACCTGTTGATATAGCCTCATCTCTCAAAGCCTGAAGCTGTTCATCGCTGCCGTCTATCCAAACTACCTTATCCGGCTTTGTCAATGCAATCATTTCGTCAACCCACGCATTAACATTTGGGTTTTTTGTTAAACTAGCCATAGTCTGACTCCTCTCATTATTAGGTATTATAGTTGAAATAAACCAACTTTCCACAAATAACATTATACTCATAATCCAGACCGTTGTCAATAGGTAAATTGTTAAATATTTAACATTGTTATGCAGGATTTGTTTTATGATTATTCATATTTTTCATTAAATCCAAATATAATTATTATATACCGTATGAAAATGGCACTTTTAATAAAGAAAAATTCATCAATTATGCAAAATAATAAATAATCTTACATCTTTCAGAGCAAGTTTTGTAAATTATGATAATACATGTGATAATTTGTTGTTTGGATTTGACTTTTGTTTATTTTTATCGTATAATATATAATAATTGTAAATATGAATTTTATTATTTAAAAAAGCCAAACATATTAATTATAAGTAATTGTAATTATAGGAGAGCGATTTATATGCAGGACAGTAAAAAAAATAACAGCAACTCAAATAGCGGCAATTCAAAAAACAACCTTATTGGTCTGGCTATTTTTGTTGGTATGTTTATTTTGATAGTAATTGTAATTGCAATATTCACAAGGTCTATTCTCCCGAGCAGTGGCAATACTGCAAGCAGTATGCTTGTAGCTGATTCAAACCTCGGAATTCACACTGATACTACCACGAAACCTGTTACTGTTAAAACCGAAAAGGATAACTCCTCGCAAAAAGATAATTACGACAACGAATATGACAACGACTTTGACAGCGAAAGCGATGATAGTAATAATATGCAAGGCACTGTAATGACTGTTAAATCAAGTGTAAATGTCCGTTCCGGACCCGGTTCAAGCTACAAACAGATCGGCGAGCTTGCCACTGGGAGAGAAGTTACTGTTTATGAAAACATAAACGGCTGGTACAGAATCTCATTCAACGGCTCAACAGACGCATATGTATACAGCGGATATATTTCGGGTTCACTTCCTGAATCAACTTCGAGCAACGCTTACAATGCATACGCTGAATCTACACCCACATACACTAGCTACGCACAGTACAATCAGAATAATAATTTCAACAACGACAGCAACGACGGCGGATACTACTACAATTAGCAGCGGCTCTTAGCCTTTGCAGTTTGCAAAATGTGTTCAATTTGTGCAAAGGCAGGCTTATCAATTGATAATTGATAATTGATAATTGATAATTGTCAGAGGCAAGGTAAAAGCGTTCGGAATTTTTCCGAACGCTTTTGTTATATATTCGCAAGACAACATTTATTTTTATGCAACTCATAAATTTTATTTATTTGATAATCAAGCTGCTATTTTGCAAATTGCATTTATTAAAATAGTATGGTATACTAATTAGAAAAGTTATGTTAAATATATATTGAGAATTGCTTAAATATTGAAAGGATCAAAAATGTATATTCTAATAATCGTCATACTTATAGCGTTGTCTGCTGTTTTTTCATCAACAGAAACAGCGTTTGCATCTGTAAACAGAATAAGAATAAAATCGTATGCTGAGAGCAAAACCAAAAAGGCAAAAAGAGCAAAAAAAGCGCTTAATATCATTGACAACTTCGACAAGGCACTTACAGCTATACTAATAGGAAATAATATAGTGAATATCTTATCAGCGTCATTGGCAACAGTTTTGTTTACCAAGTATTTCGGCGCGGGAAGCGTAGGTATGGCTACGCTTGTTATGACGGTTTTAGTTCTTTTATTCGGAGAGATAATACCAAAAAGTCTGGCAAGCGAAAATGCTGAAAAGATGTCGCTGTTTATGTCGCCTATCCTCAGTGGATTTATGGCTGTACTAAAGCCTGTGATATTTCTGATTTCGCATCTAAAGAACGGAGTAACCAAACTTTTCGGTACAAACAAAGAGGAGCCTTCTGTTACTGAGGAAGAGCTTAAATACATTATTGACGAAATTGAAGGTGAAGGCGTTTTAGAAGAACAGGAATCAGACCTTGTACGTTCGGCGCTTGATTTTGACGAAATAACTATAAATGAGATTTTGATTCCTAGAGTTAATGTAACGGCGATAGATATTGAAAGTGATTTTGAGCAGATTAAAAACACTTTTTTAAACGAACAATACTCAAGGTTTCCAATCTATAAAGACTCTATGGATAATATAATAGGTATTCTTCATCAAAGCGATTTTTTCAAGGTTTATTTTAAAAATGATTCAGATAAAACAAATGATATACAATCAATACTTAAAAAACCTATATACATTCCCGAGCATCAAAAAATATCTGTAACACTAAATCTTATGCAAAAGCAAAAGGTTCATATGGCTGTTGTTATCGACGAGTACGGCGGTACTATGGGAATAGTTACTCTTGAGGATATAATTGAAGAGCTTGTCGGTGAGATATACGATGAAAGCGACGAGGAGGACACCTCATTTATTCGTCTGTCCCCAAACAGCTATGAGGTATCTGCCGATTTGTCTATAAACGATTTTCTCGACAGGCTTGAGCTTCCCGAAGATACTATCGACAGCGACTGCAACTCGGTGGGAGGCTGGTTTATGGACGCTCTTAATAAAGTACCTGCGTATGGAGACACAATTCAGATCGATGGGTTTACTCTTAAGGCAATAGAGGTAAACGACCAGAGACTCGAAAGAATATTTGTAACGATCAAGCCGGTAACTTAGTAAATAGAAACGTCACAGTATCTATTCATCTTGACAGTGTTTTTTTTGTATGTTAAAATATTTTATAAAGGTATAATGTAAAAACAAAAAGGACGGAAAGCGATGACTTATAAAGAAGAATTTATAAAGTTTATGGAGGACAGCGGAGTTTTAAAATTCGGCGAGTTTACGTTAAAAAGCGGAAGAAAAGCGCCTTATTTTTTAAATGCAGGCAGCTACTGCACAGGAGAACAGCTTGTAAAGTTGGGTCACTATTATGCACAATGTATCAAGGAGCATAATGTTGAGTTTGATACTCTGTTCGGACCTGCATACAAGGGAATGCCACTTGCCTGCTCGGCGGCTATTGCGCTTTCAAACGACTTTGGGATCAACGCTAACTACTGCTTTGACAGAAAGGAAGTAAAAGATCACGGCGAGGGCGGAATGTTCGTTGGAAAAAATCTTGAAGACGGTGAAAAGGTAATTTATATTGAGGACGTTATGACCTCCGGCAAAGCGCTTCGTGAGACATTGCCCAAGCTAAAGGCTCAGGCTGATGTAAATGTTACCGCGATGTTTATATCAGTTGACCGAATGGAAAAGGGTACAGGTGAAAAATCGGCGGTACAGCAAACCGCTGACGACTTTGGAATTCCGGTATATTCGATCGTAAACATATATGATATTATTGAATGTATTAAAAAGGGAATAATCGGAGGCAAGGAATATCTTGATGATATAGAATCTTATATTGAAAAATACGGAGCTAAATAGTTCTTTAAATATTAACAGAAAAAGAGCAAAGCTTAAAAATAAGCCTTGCTCTTAGTTTTTTAAAGTTAAATCTTTGAATATCCAAAGCTGTTGATAATTGCGTCTACCTTCTGACCAGCCTTACACAGCGGACAATCACCTGCTGGGTAAGTGTCGTAATTCGGAACGTCATCAGCTGAGAAAATACAGTTTATCTCAAAGCCGTGACTTTCTTTTCTTGCCGAGAAAATAGACGAGATAGCGGTTAAATTTCCGTTATAATATTGCAAACATTCAACCATTCTGTTAATTGTCTTACCCGTCGATACCGAAGAAATCAAAAGCATTATATTCTTACCCCAAACGGCTTTCTGGGTATTGTCTCTGAACACCATTTGGTTGTTAGAATTAAGCTCAGGAGTCAAAACATTTATATCAGAACCTATGTTCATCCCTCCGCCTGATAATTCGCTTGCCAAAAATGCGCCGATCATTTCAGTACCCTCTAGGCAAATTATTGTATCAATTTGAACAGACATCAGCTTTGTTGAAAGCTCTTTAGCAGTTTCCTTAGCCATCTTATGCTGAGTTTTCATCATCGTCATATCCATATAATTATTTACATGGGAGTGGTTTGTTGCAAAATGCCCCGGAATGTATCCAATTTTGATATGCCTGTTATGGCGAGCCGATATTTCACTCATTCTGCTTTCCATATAAATTCCTCCGTTAGTTTAATTTAACTAAATTATATCATATACAAAGTACAATTTCAAGCACTTTTTACAAAACATTTGAAACTTAAAGCGTGTATAAACAGAAAACTATTCTAATATAGCTATTGAAACTTTTTTATCATCATGATATAATACAACAAAAGTAGTATATTCTATATGATTGGCTCACATAAGATTAAATACAGTCGTGCGGGTTATTTTTTTAGTTTTTTTACTGTCGTATAAACAGAAAGTAAATTATTTAACGAAAGAGAGAATTATGAATACTTTAAAGGATATAGATGAAAGCATAGTTAAGAAATTCCGAAAAACTATATGGAACAGATTTCTTAAAGGGGTAAAAGAATACGAGTTGATCAAAGAAGGCGATAAGGTAGCCGTGTGTATTTCAGGCGGCAAGGATTCAATGCTTATGGCAAAGTGTATGCAGCGTCTGCAAAAATACAGCAAGGTGCCGTTTGAGGTTGTGTATATTGTAATGAATCCCGGCTACAATGAGATAAACCGTCAGAAAATAATCGAAAACGCAGAACTGTTAGGCTTGCCTATTAAGATGTTTGAAACAAGAATTTTTGATGCAGTCGATAAGATCGAGAATAACCCTTGTTATCTGTGCGCCCGTATGCGGAGAGGCTACCTCTACAAACAGGCTCAGGATATGGGCTGCAACAAAATTGCTCTGGGACATCACTTTGACGACGTTATTGAAACCATTCTTATGGGTATGCTTTACGGATCGCAGATTCAGACTATGATGCCTAAGCTGCACAGTGAAAATTTCGGCGGTATGCAGCTTATCCGACCTATGTATATGGTAAAAGAGGAGGACATTATAGCATGGCAGAAGTATAATGATTTGCAGTTTATTCAATGCGCCTGTCACTTTACCGAAAGCTATTCTAAAAGCGGAGACGGCATAGGAAACTCAAAACGTCAGGAGATAAAGTCGCTCATCAATAAGCTCAGAGTAATAAACCCTACTGTTGATATAAATATCTTCCGAAGCGTTGAAAATGTCAATCTTAAAACGCTCATTTCCTATCATATCGGAAATGATTATCACCATTTTCTTGATGATTACGACGAAGGCATTAACATAAAAGGCAAAAAAACAGAACAATAGAAAGGATATCTAGTGGCTAATATGCTTGATCAATTTTCAAGGACAGAGCTGATATTCGGCAAAGAAGCTATGGAAAAGCTGAGAAGAAGCCGAGTTGCAGTTTTCGGAATAGGCGGAGTGGGCGGTTACGCGGTAGAAGCCCTCGCCCGAAGCGGGTTGGGAACGCTTGACATTATTGACAACGATAAAATCTGTATTACAAATCTCAACCGTCAGATTTTTGCTGTTCACAGCACTGTTGGGCAATACAAGGTTGATGTTGCTAAAGAGCGTATTTGTGACATCTGCCCTGATATTAAGGTAAACACTCACAAATGCTTTTTTATGCCTGACACTGCCGACGATTTTAATTTTACAGAGTATGATTATGTAATTGACGCTATTGACACCGTAACAGGAAAGCTGGAGATAATCAAGCGTGCCAAAACGGCAAAAGTACCTGTAATTTCAGCTATGGGCGCGGGAAACAAGCAAGACCCTACAGCTTTCAAAGTTGCAGATATATATGAAACAAAGGTCTGCCCGCTTGCAAGAGTAATGAGGCAGGAACTGAGAAAAGCAGGTATAAAAGATGTCAAGGTTGTTTATTCGGAGGAAAAGCCGGTTCGTCAGATTGAGAATGCGGAATTCAAAAATATTCCCGGCTCGAATGCATTTGTGCCTTCTGTTGCAGGGCTGATAATTGCCGGCGAAGTAATTAAGGATTTAACAAAGTTATAAATTCACAGAAACGAAATTAATAAAAACTTTAAAGAAAGGTTATAACTAATGAAAGAAAAAATTCTCAGCGCAAACCCATATATGCCCCTTTGGGAGCATGTTCCGGACGGAGAACCTCGTGTTTTTGAATACAATGGAGAAAAGCGCGTCTATGTCTACGGCTCGCACGATACGCTTAAAACCGCATACTGCGGTCACGACCAAGTTGTGTGGAGCGCACCGATAAACGACCTAACTAACTGGACTTGCCAAGGCGTATGTTACACTGCGACTGACGGAAGTGTTCTTTATGCACCTGATGTAGTTCAAAAAGGCGATACTTTCTATCTATATGCTGCCGAAGAATGCGGCTCTAGGATAATGGTTGCTTCTTCAAAAAATCCTGCCGGACCTTTTGAAAACCCTATCCCTACTAAACTCGGATTTGACCCAGGCGTTTTAGTAGATGACGACGGACGTGTCTATGCTTTCTGGGGATTTTGCGGTGCTTTCTGCGCGGAATTAGAGGACGATATGGCAACTATCAAGGAGGGAACCTTACGTTCAAATCCGATAGGTCATATTCCTAACCCTTTTCAACCGGAACAAGACGGCGCTGAAGACCTCAGAGACGCTTTCTTTGAAGCATCAAGCCCAAGAAAGGTGATGGGCAAGTATGTTTACATATATTCAAAGCGGTACACTACCCCCGTACCTGAGCTAGGCGTATACGAACCGTGTAATGGCTTTTTATCCTATAAATACAGCGATTCCCCTCTAGGCGGTTACAAAGAGGGCGGAGACATCAGCTTTAACGGCGGAGAGATAATCACTCAGCCTGACGGTGCAGGTCAAATGACTTACCGCTGGGGCAACAACCACGGCTCAATTATTGAGATAAACGGAAAGTGGTACGTCTTTTATCATCGTCACACAGGTATAGATGAATATTCACGCCAGGCTATGATAGAGCCTGTTGACGTTGCTATGGGCAAGGATGGAAAGATTTATATAGGCGATATAACCTACATTAATGGTGAACCTGTTAGTTCTAAGCCGGTTGAGATGACATCTCAAGGTGCACATATCAACGGTCTTGACGCATATAAGATAATTTCAGCCGGATACTGCTGTCATCTTACTCCGCTGAAACAGGCTTATATTAAGCCGGTATATGAACAGATCGACGGTATTTCTTCACCGGTTGTCAACATCAAAAACGGCACGACTGTCGGTTTCCGATATCTTCAGTTCGGAGCTATTCCCCCAAAATCTGTGACTATCACCGCGAGTACGTCTGCTGAATTTACTGTTAATCTCCGGCTTGACAGCTATAAAGGACGAATAATTTCTAAGATAAATACATCTGAGAAATCAACTGCTTTTACCGCAGACCTAACAGCCGGCATTATCGGCAGGCACGCAGTCTACTTTGAATTTCTAAGCGAGCGCGGCGAAGCAACAGCAGAATTTATAGATTTCACCTTTGACAAATAACTTAGTCCATATATCAGAGTTGAGAGTTTAATAATCAAGCCAGCAGTATTAACATTACCATCTGCTGTTTGCCCCTATTATATGAATCACCCTCATGCTGTTAAAATAATAATTTATCAGCGGTTTGTTCAGAGCATCATATGTATGAGCGCAAACATAGGGATAGCCTCCGCTGTAGCCTGTTATAACACAGCTATGATAAAAGTCAATTCCGTCTGAAAGCTGAACAATGTCACCTATCTGTGAATGGTTTAAATCTGTTATTTCACCAAACGGTCCTGCTCTCTTATTTGTAATCAAAAATCTATACAGGTCATCAACACTGGTCCAGGCGGCGGCTCTATCCGAAAGACTGTTAAAATACCAGCCAATATCTTTTGTGTAGTTCATTACTCCACAGCCTGCAAAAATACACTGAGAAACGAAGTTTGTACAGTCTCCGCCGATGTTTTCAAAATCATAATAACGGGGATTTCTCCCCAAAGCCCACCGCTTTGCATAATCTGCGGCGGCGAGACGGTCATATTCAATTACATACATAAAATCACCGCTGTATTATATTCTTACGGCGGTGATTTTGTTAATTATAATTATTATTTGATAGGAAAATTTCTTTATATTAATTATTGTTATTATTATTCCATAATAAATAATCATATTCAATTGGACTGACCCCTTGTTGTTTTGCTAAAAAAGAAATAATTTGCTGATATAAATTATATTGTTCAATATTATTAGATTCAATTTTGCTCCAAGATTTTCTCAGAAAGGTCTTATTCCCACGCTTCAAGAAACGCTTAAGATTCTCTAAGTCATCAGTTCTTAAATTATCTTTATTTATTTTTTCTAATTCGTCTATAGCAATGTTAATCATTACATTGTCCATTGGGCAATGACATAAATTAAAATTTTCCTTCAATTTATTGTCATTATAACATATGATAAACATATATTTGACTGTCATATTAATTAGTTTTTGTATATTTCCAAAAGTAAACTGCGAATTCGTTCCTAGTAAGTGTTCTGCAAAAGATTCCTCAATTTTCTCTTCTGTTGAGTAAAATAAATTTTTATTTGCACGACCTTGTATAATGTCATCAATGTACTTTCTCAATATATTTTTTGCATCTTTGTTATCTCTTAAATTATCTAATGAACCAGTATAGGCTTTGCGTAAAGTAGCATCTCTTAATGCAACTTCATAAACGAAATTAAATATTTGATCGTTAATGTTGACCATTATAATAACCTCCTAATATAAATAAAAATTAAAAATATATCACTGCAACTTTTCAAATTTAAATCAAAATATTCTTTGTAGTTCTTATTATAACATATTATTGTAAAATTACAATACTTTCTAAAATTTTTAAGCAACTTACTAATTTTTTATTATAAAAACAATCCCACAAAACCAATTACAGCCTTGTGGGATTCCTTTTTGGCGGAGACGGCGAGATTCGAACTCGCGGGGGATTTCTCCCTAACTGATTTCGAGTCAGCCCCGTTATGACCACTTCGATACGTCTCCGTAATATTTTATAAGCACAAATGGAATTATAACATATTGTACTTTACAAATCAACTTAAGTCTAGGTGAAACACAGACTTAATCTGGCACCCCCTTAAGAAATCAATAAGATTTGATTTGTTTTGCTTTTTTCCTTATTGATTTTTATGCTATAAATCGTGCTTTTATAATTATATTTATTGTTAAAATAAATGACTAATAAACAAAAATAATCACAATTGCAGTACCTACTGCAACACAAGACCAGACTTTACAAAGTAGTCATAGCTCTGATCTACATTATGTCTTTCATACTCTGCAAACACATCACAATATGTATTTAATGTGGTACTTATATCGGTGTGTCCTAGTATCTTTTGCAACACAGTTGCAGGCATTCCGCTTTCTATACACCTAGTTGCATAAGTGTGCCGTAACATATGTTGATTTACGTTCCAGCCTTTGCCGATATTATGTTTTTGGCAAAGTCTTTTCAATTCACTATTAACTTGTGATGTTGCTATTAGTTTACCACGTTTGTCTAAAAAAATCAAGTCATATTCATTTTCTTTTGCTTCGGATAGAGCAAATTCAATAATACTTTTAGCTATGTCATTAAGCATTATAGTTCTTTGCCCGGCTTTTGTTTTAGCTGTCTTACCTAGCATTGGCTTTCCTTTTTCTCCTCGTGCTATGGTGCGCTTAACTTCTATTTTGTTGTTATCTAAATGAATACAATCAAAGGTTAAAGCGTTTATCTCGCCCATTCTCATTCCTGTGTACATACTAAGCAATAACTGATTTTTGTATAAAACATTTCCTGTGTTTAATGCCTTGATCAGTTCTTTCTGCTCCTCTATTGTAAATGCTTCTACCTTTTTGTCAGGTTTATCTGACTTAGGCAGCTTTACATATTCTGCAACATTTACGTTGATAATTCGCAATCGTATAGCCTCTTTTAGTGTAGACTTCAAAATACCACATAGCTTCCCTATTACTGAATTTGAATAGTTTGTAATTGATTTATAAAACTCAAGCACATCTTGTTCAGTAATATGTTGAATAGGTATATTTGAAATGTTATGCTTTTTATATATCTTGATTGTCTCTTTCTTTCGGTAATATGTTGATTCTGTTATTTCGTTTAAATCATATCCCTGTTGGGCAAGCTGTTCCATTAACTCAACTAGTGTAATGCTATTCTTGTTCGGTACTCCTCTACCGCCAAGCTCTGACTTATAATCCTCAATCTTTTCTTTAACTTCTTTTCTCGTTTTACCGTACTTAGTTACTCTCTTTGGCTTGCCGTTATCCTGAACGCCTAAAGTTATCTGTCCTACCCAAAGTTTTTTAGTTTCATTATAAAAGAAAGTGCCGTCTCCGTTAGCCCTGCTTTTAGTTCTTCCCATTATTTTTCCTCCTATCTTGACATACAAAAAATGTTATGCTAAAATAAAAGGGCAGAATTAGCCCTTTTTATTCACGGGGGGTTAATTTGTCACTTCCTGCCTCTGTGGTGTTGGCGCACCGCAGGGGCGTTTTTATTTACTTAATCTTTTTGCTTATTCTAATAACAGACCAAGATCCATTTGCAGTAACAGTATATCCGTCTACTTCAACTTTTTTGTAAGCTCTGAGTTTAACATAGTATCTCTTGCCGCTCTTTAGCTTCCTGATAACCTTACTTGTATAAGTACCCTTTTTAACTTTAAATGTTCTTTTATTTTTAGTGAACTTTCTGTTAGTAGCAAGTTTTATTTCATAACCATTTGCTCCACTTACTTTTTTCCAAGTAATTTTTAAAGTCTTTTTCTTAGTTGCTGTTACCTTTTTTATTACAGCCTTTTTAGTTTTAATTCCTGATTTTATTGTTTTAACAGGTGATACAATATCATTTTTTTTAGAATAAATTGAGTTGGATTTTGACGTTGAAGTTTTATTGAAATCAAATGTTATCTCCATTGCATATTCAGGTAAATATGTACATCCCTCATAACCAGATTGATATTTATCACTTTCAACACCTGTAAATGGAGATAATCCAAATGTATCGAGCTTACCTAACTTATCTTCATATTTTTTGTCGAAATTAACATCAACAGTTATTTTATTATTCTTATCATCTGAATTAAAGGTATATCTTCCTCCGTTTTTAAAGTCTCCTATGAAATGATAAACTACATAACCAAATTTTACATTATATTTTTGCACAAACCAATATCCTGTTTGTATTGTTTTATATGGTTTCTTAGCTTCATATTCTTCCTTCGTATTATAAAGTTTTAGAATGGGGTTTTTGATTTCAAAATTGTCTGCTTCTGAACATTTAATGTTAGAAGAAAGCCTGAGAGATGTAATCCCATTTCCCCATTTCATTTTTGCGGAATCATCTTTGAAGTTGAATCCCTGTATACCTACTGTATAAGTACCACTACCTGTAATCTTTACATCATTAATTTTAGCGTTTTCAATAATCTCTTTTTTGCCCTCTGCGTTCTCAGTTAATATCCCTGCTGGTCCGAAGGCTGTTACAGGATACATTAAAGGAACACCATTTCTATCATTTACTATTTTAGCATATTCGTAATTATACAGATAAGCCCATGGGCATCTTGCATTAATATTTGTAATTCTTTGCCCATCCATATTAATTGTTTCCTGTCCATATTCATCAGATTCTCCTATTAAACCACGATAAGTTCCGCTAATAGTACAAACACTCAATCCCATATAATAATCTCCAGTTGTGATAGAATATGGCTTAACTGTAAAGTCAAAATCATTTGCATTCTGCCTCTCTTGACCTATTTCAAAACCTATTTCCAAAGGTTTTTTATTTATATCCGCAGATGCAGAAAAACTCAGTGCTGATATTACTAAAGCAACAGCCGTTACATTTGAAATCAACCTTTTAATTATCATATTAAATCCGTTCCTTTTGTTATTAATCTTCGAAACCAATACGTTTTAATAAATCTTCTTTAAGTTCCTTTATTTCATCTATTATAATGTCCTCTGTAATAGCTATTTTTTCTAATGCAATTTCAATAAGATAATCATCTGTTGATATTGCTGTTTTTATATGAGAAGTATCACAATGCGCTTTAACCTTGCCATACGCTTCTCTAACCTTTTTGTGTAAATCATTTAACTCTATATTGCCATTTATACATTCATCAATACTTTCAAGCAGTTCTAAAGTTATGTTGTAAACATCTTCAGACATTCCTTTAGGTTTTCCCCATAATTCATCATCAGGATTGCTGTCTTTTTCATCAGACGTTTGTTGATTAAAATCTTTTAGGCTAGTTTTATTTTTAGGGTTTGATTTGAATATTTCAATCTTTTCTTTAACTTCTTTTCTAGTCTTTCCGTATATCTCCAATAACTTCGTACCATCATTTTCTAGATTACTACTTTTTATTTGACCTATCCAAAGTCCTTTTGATTTGTCATAGTAAACTGTACTGTCTCCGTAAATATTATATGGCTGTTTAACATCATCTAATGATCGGGATTTTGTCTGTTTAATAAATTTTCTTAGTTCCATATATGAATTATTTTGTCTTTCTCTTATTAATTCAATTTGTTCTAGTATAGACGATAAAGCAAACATAATAACAAATAGTAATAGCACTGATAAAACCTCACCTATTACCAGTCCTATATTATACTCATGTTTTTGAGTTTCAATATCATAAGTTTGAAAAACTGCTCCACCAATCAAACTAAATATTATACCTACTATCAAAACCGCATAAGATATACCTTTCATTGTACTTGATTTCATTGAAATTCCCCCTCCTGTTGACATCATCTTGAAAATGTTGTATAATATTGTTGTGAAAGCATGAATAATGCTTTTATTATCCATATATTCCATTATCCATATTTTCGCAATCCCCATCAGTATTAATGGTGCTGATGGGGATATTTTTTATAGTTTTTTTAAAAATCATCATCAGTTTCAGGTGCTGCTAAAAGACTATCAATTTGTTTCTGTGTAACTTGAATATATCCATCTTGCTCTTTATTGTCATCACTGCGAGCAGCTTTATATACAGTAATCAACTTATTTTTTTTTACAGTTTGTTCATTATCTTTAATGTCTAACAATTTATCGATTACTTGCTGCAGCTCAGGCTTGTTTCTGTAAGATAGTATAAGTTTCTTTTCGTGAGAAGAAATTTTAAACTTATCAAATGAATTTACCTTATTGTTTTTCTTATCATCATCTTCCCAACCCATTAAATATGTTGGAGTAGTTTTTAGTGCTTTTGCTAGAGCTATTATCATGGATTGCGGAACATCCCTCTCCCCTGCCTCAATTTTTGCAATTGTTGAACGTGATTTATAACCAACAATTTGAGCGAGTTCATCCTGCGTTAACCCCATATTAAGACGCTTTTTTAAAATTCGTTCGCCAAATGTCATAACTGTACACCTCTTGCTTTCAATTATTTATTATAACACTATAGTTCCCTAAAGTCAACAAAAATTTACAAGTTGTTGTGACAAAAAGTCAACAAAAATTAACCATAAAATTTGTGCAAAACAGAGAAAGTACAAATATGTGCAAATAAATGTTGACATATAGTCACGGCGGTGCTATACTGATTATGTTGACAGTTAGCCACGTCATGTGATAATGGGGAGGTGAGAAAATGACAGATAGCAACATGCTTATTGAAAAGATAAAAAGTTGCGGTTTTACTTTAGAACATTTCGCAAAGAAAATTGGTCTTACAAGACAAGGTCTTCACAAAAAGATATATAACAAATCAGAATTTAAGCAATCAGAAATAGAAAAAATATCAATACTACTTAACCTTGATAGTAAGCAGGAAAAAGATATTTTTTTTGCAAATAATGTTGACTATTAGTCACTTATACAGTAAGAAAAAACATTCAAAGAGTCATTTTGAATGTTCTTTCCCCAAATTTATTTACCTGAAACTTGTTGCAGAGATGTTTATACAACATCATTACGCTTTTTTTACGAGGTCAGCACCTCTGGATATCAATATAAAAATCTCACAGCCAATGACTCTAGCTGTTTCTATCACAAGCCGTCTCACTTAGGCTGTTTTAGTTCAGCACTTAACAATGCCCTTATGCATTGACAATATAAACACACCATATAGATATGTTTATATTTCAGGAGCAGGCAAATTCAAAAGTTTGGTCAAAATAATAACTCCCCCCCTTTTGTTTATTTGCCTAAGGCATATACAATATATCACATTATGCTAACTTTTGTCAATATTTTTTTACATTATTAGAAAAGAGGTGAGAAAAAATGAGAATAGGATTTGAGCCAGATTACAATCTAGACAAGGAGCTTGAAAAGTTTAAAGAACTATTGACCTTGCAAAAGCAACTTTCCGAGAACACTAAGTTGTTGAGGTTTATCGGTATTCGTGAAATGGCAGAATTAACAGGCTGGAGCTTACCTACTGTTCAAAATCTTTACAACAGACCAGACTTCCCTAGCTGTGATTTTGGCAAAGAAAAAATGGCTGAGATAAGTGCAGTTATTAAGTATTTCAGTGTACCACGCAGAAAAACAAGTTAAGGAGTTGAAAAAATGGAAACAAAGATAGCAATAGCGATGGTAGGTTTAGTTGTATTAATAGGCTACAGCATAATAATGACCTTGTGGGTATTCTTCCCGAAGACACTAATACGCTGGGCAGATTATTTCGCAATACCTATCAAGGAGCAGGAGCTAAGACCTCTGCTTGAGGGCGAGGAGAAAGAAAAGAGCATAGAAGTAAAAGGAATGGAGGTAGAGAGAAGATGAAATCAACAGGAATAGTAAGACAAATGGACAACTTAGGCAGAATAGTAATTCCAATGGAGTTAAGAAAGGTTTTTGATATGCCTACAGGAACTCCAATAGAAATTTACACAGAAGGTGATTCTATTATTCTGCATAAGTATCAGAACAAGTGCGAGTTCTGTGGCAGTACAGAAAATGTTACCGTGTTCAAAGACAAGATAGTATGCAGTAATTGTTTAAATGATTTGAAAGGTTTGAAAACACAATGCAGAAATGCTTAAA
>CANQRG010000005.1 GCA_947626165.1 uncultured Clostridia bacterium
CTATTACTGGCAACCTAAAGGGAGTGTTGGATATTATGTGTATGAAATTATGGGATATAAAGAGACTACATAATAAACCCGCTCGGCAGTGTTGTCGGGCGGGTTTTTGCATACACGATTTTTACACGTTTTTTGCAATTTGACTTATTTTTTTGTATTTTTTTTAATTTAAGTTGGCTTAGAGTATCGTAAAATAAGGCTTTTTCGGGTTTTTGATTTAGTATAAATGCATATAATAGTAAACATTAGTTCCCGTCGCCTCCACCAAAAATGCAATACCGCCCTAAAATAGGGCGGTATTTTTATCTTACACGATTATTTATTAAAAAAGTACGCTTTTGCTCCATGGCTTTCGAGCTTGACTTTCAAAGTATTTTCTGCGGACACTTCTTTTCCGCTCCAAAGCTCTGTTCCGGTTACTTCATCATAAATCTCAAGGTCTGCAAGCGGAATTTCAACCTCACTGTTTTTGTCACCCGCATTGAAAACCGCAATATACATACCGCCCTTTGCATTAACCGCCGTCCATAGAATATGCTCAATACCGTCTATCTCCTTTCGCCACACCTGATGAGAATGACGTGCATTCCTGTGCATTTCAAGAATTCCTTCATTGGTAACAAGACCCATCGTAAAGTCATCAAAGCCGGTCATCTCTCCGCCAATAATAAGAGGAGAACGAAGTATGCTCCATAGAGTCATCATTGTAATCTGCTCGTTGCGAGTGAAATTGGTGCGGATCGACTTATCATAGTCTTGTTTGATAGGACCAATCGGAAGCATATCTGCATCAGGCCAGTGACCGGCGCCTGCATGGGTACACCATTTTTCCGCACGAGAGAACATATCGTAAAGAAGCTCCCAATCGTCCCAGAAATCGTCGGTGATTCTCCACATATTTGATACCTGCTTGTAAAGTTCAGCTTTTTCAAGGAGTGCCGGACCAGGTGAGAGACTAAGTATCATATCCCGTCCGCAGTTATGAATGGAATCACTGATCATTAAAAGCTCTTCCTCCTCGTGCGGAAGCTCACGGGCAATATCGTCGCACTTGATAAAATCAACGCCCCATGAAGCATATAGCTCAAAAATGCTGTCGTAATATTCCTTTGCGCCGTCCTTAGACGGGTCAACTCCGTACATATCGGTGTTCCAGGCACAAATGCTTGCTGTTTTCGCAATTTGACGTGCGGTTTTATTTGTGCCCTTGATTTTTGTGTTTCTGTGAACAGCCTGACGGGGAATTCCTCTCATAATATGTATTCCAAATTTAAGTCCAAGCGAATGAATATATTCTGCTAAAGGAGCAAAGCCCTTGCCTCCTTTTGAAGACGGGAAACGGTTTTCTGTGGGAATAAGTCTTGAATAATCGTCCATACAAAGTTCGGTGAACTGATTATAGCTATGTGTTGTAGCCTTAGGTTCAAACCATTGGGCGTCTATTACAATGTATTCCCAGCCGTATTTTTTCAAATGCTTTGCCATAAAGTCGGCATTTTGTTTGACAATTTCTTCAGTAACAGAGGTGCCGTAACAGTCCCAGCTGTTCCAGCCCATAGGTGCAGTTTTCATAATAAATTTTCCTTTCTTAATATAAAATAACAAGATGTAACTCTATTATAATTATTTTGGTATATATGTCAACCTGCAAAGGAATTGTAGGTGGGTTTAATAAAAAACGCCTATGGTTAAAACTTCGGTGGTTTTTGATATTTGTATATTAGTTAAAAATTAGCATAGTCAAATGCTTTGAAATTTGATTTACAGTTGAAAATATGTTATGATAAACATAGGGTTAATATTACGGAGGAATATTTTAATGAAAAGAATTTTAAATTTGATAACAGCATCAGTTATGGCAGTCAGTTTAGTTGGTGTTTTGACTTCGTCAGCATATTCGGGGTATATCATAGGAGATGTCGGAATTCCTGTAGAAGGATATGTTTGTACATATTACGAGGATAGTAGCGGTTGGCAAAAGTATACTTATGACTCAAAGGGAAACGAGATATACAAAGAGGATGATAAAGGTAATTCAGAATACCATAAATATACTTATTATAGCAACGGCGAAAAGAAGACTGAGTATTATGAGACAAGCGAAGGCTTTTGGATAAAGACAAAATATGATACACATGGTAATATTATATTGGAAAAAAACAGCGATGGTTTTTTGAAAACTTGGAAGTATACATATTATACCAACGGGAAAATAAAGACGCTGTATTACAAAGATAACTATAATGAATGGTCAGAAAGTATCTATGATGAAAACGAAAATGAGATTTATTCAAATGGATATTCTGCAGAGTCAGATGAGAATGGATGGGAAAAGTACAAATATGATTCACATGGTAATAAGATATATAGTGAATATGAAAGCGGTTATATATCCACCACAGATTATACTTATTATGACAATGGGAATGTGAAAACAGCATTTACAAAAGATAATTATGATTATCGGTGCAAGTCGTATTATAATGAAAATGGAAATATTACATATCAAGTTGAATTGGACGATCTTTGGGAAAAATATTTTTATGATGATAAAGGCAATATGACTTATTTTGAAGACTGTATAGGTAACTGGGAGAAGTATACTTATGACTCAAAAGGAAATGTAACATATTTTAAGAATAAGTACGAGACTGAAATTGGTTGGATGAAATATTCTTACGATTCAAAAGGAAACATGATATCCGGAAAAGGAAAAGGCGGTTATTGGGAAAAGGCAAAATATGCAAAGATAGGCAGTAAAAAATCAATGAAGCCGATTTCTTCAATCCGCAGTGCAAAAGCAGTTGCAAAGGATAAAAAGTCAGCAAACAAGGCTATGAAAAATTCTAAGATTAAAAAGCTTTCGGTGAAGAGCAAATCAAAGAATATTAAAGTATCATGGAAAAATTTAAAGAAGGCTTGGGGCTATAAGGTTCAGGTATTTAAAGATAAGAATTTTAAAAAAACCGTTTTTAAGAAAAATGTTAAGACAAACAGTTTAAATATCAATAGCAAGAAAATAAAGAAGAACAAAACTTATTATGTAAAAATAAGTACATATGCATCTTACAGAAATAAAAAGGGCAAAGAGATAAAAATCTACGGCAAATTGAGCGCGACAGATAAGATCAAGGTAAAATAATAAAAAGAACCGTCGAGGGTTAAAACTTCGGCGGTTTTTGATATATATATACGTTGTTACTGCAATTTGTTAGAATACAAAATTAGAGTTGAAAAACAGTTATTATTTTTTTAAGTTTAATGCTTGACTTTTGCATTTTGGTTTGATATAATAAATGAGTTAAATTTATAATATTTAAATTAATTATTGCGCCAGTAGCTCAGCTGGATAGAGTGACTGGCTACGAACCAGTAGGTCGGGGGTTCGAGTCCCTCCTGGCGCGCCAATAGATAAAACCGCATTTTACGGACTTCGCCGTGAAAGTGCGGTTTTTCTTATGTTTGATAATCATTTATTTGTTTACATTTTCACATAAACGGGTCGAAAATCAAAGAAATAACTAAAAATATGACACGAAATGTGACACAAAAAGTGCAAAAAAATTATTTGATAATCTCATTGAATTTTTTGTTCAGTTTATCAGATATTTTTGTCTGTTCATCTTTGAAAGTGTGTTGGTATACATTCTTTAGCATATTGTTTGTGGCTTGTCCCAGACGTTCCATAGCATACTTATCAGGTACGCCTTGCAATAGCATTAGACTTGCATTTGCGTGCCTTAGAGAGTGTATTGTAAAATTAGGTAGACCGTTATTCTTGCATAAAGTCCTAAATCTCTCTAATAATCTGCCTGGCTTTTTCATATTTACTATGAACTCTCCAGTCCGTTCTTGACTGTCAAGTGATTCTTTTAATATGTCCGGTACTGTTAGTGTGCGTGTTCCTGCGTATGAATTGTTTGTGTTTTTAATAATGGTCTTATTGTTTTTGTCGGTAACTGCTGCAGCGTGAATGTTTATTTTTTCTCCGTCATAGTCAGACCATTTTAACGCACAAATTTCTGATCGCCTTAATCCAAGTAATAACGCTAATAGTATTGCTGTTTCTAGTTTCTATACTCGTGCCTTTTGTTATCTCTATAATCTTTTTCATATCATCAATATTTGGTATTAGCATTTGCTTTTTCTGCTTAGGTTTTAAAAGTACGCTGTCAAATTCAAGATGGATTTTATTTTGCTTGAGTGAAGCAGTAATAAGTCCATACTGGTTTCTTATAGATTTTGCAGAATACTTCTCAGCATTTTTATTAGCCCATTTTTGTAAAACTATTTCGTCAACATCACAAAGTTTTATATCTTTTACTTCATCAATAGCATTTTTCTTTATTATTTCATAGCCTCTTATGGTTGAAACACTAAGTGTTTTATCTTTGCTTTCAATATAGTTAGTTATAGCTTGTTCAACTGTTATATCATTTTCACTTGTTTTTCTCAGTCCGTTAAGATATTCTGCTGCCATAAGCTCAGCTTTCTTCTTTGACGGGGCTGTAAACGATTTATATGTGTCTGTTTTCTTATCGTAAGCCCTTACTCTCCAATTACCGCTCGGCAGCTTTTTAGCTGTTGCCATATATTTTTCCTCCTATCTTGACATACAAAAAATGTTATGCTAAAATAAAAGGGCAGAATTAGCCCTTTTTATTCACGTGGGGTTATTTTGTCACGTCCAGCCTCTGTTGAGCTGCAACTCAGCAGGGGCGATTTATTTATTCAACAATAACAGTTTTAATTTCGTCCTCAAAATAAGTATGCTTTACTTTCCATTTTTCTAAAGAAATTCCAAGCCAGAATGAATAAATACCTATAGTAATTAAACATAGCAAGAGCCACTTTATCCAATTACCAAATAATTGAATAGCCTTACCATCAAATTTTAATCTTCTACCTTTTATCACTGTGTGTTTAATTTTCCAATTATACACCTTACATAAAGCCCAAGGATAGCATATACCTAAAGTAAAAACAGTTATTAACGTTCCAAGTATTCTCCATCCTATGAGTTGTAGAAGTCCGCCATCGAAATATGAATCACCGTCAATTAAGCGTATTTGGGTTGTTGGAACTTCCTTTGTAATTGTAGTTTGTTCTGCCATAAAATTTTCCTCCTATTGACATTATCTTGAAAATGTCGTATAATATTTTTGTCGAAGTATAGAAGAAATATCTATATTTTGCCTATATCCCTATCAGTATTTGCGGTACTGGTGGGGATTTTTTATGTTTGGTTTTGTACTTGATTATCTTTTTGATATTTGTTGAGTAATTTTATTTGTTCAGACATAAAAGACGGTAATGGCATTTTGAGACCGATAGTTCCTTTTGTTGATGTTGGAAAAACATACTTAACATACTCAACACCTAAATGTAGTGCTAAATCGTTAGTTAACTTTTTGATTTGTGAAGTTCTAGTTTTATTATCAAGCATTTTAATTTCTAAAATTTCTTCATAGTTTTCATAATCAATATCAATATTTGCTACTGTAATAATAATGGTATTAATTGCAAAAAAATTAAGTGTGTATTCACATATTTGAGTTAGGTGTTGTTTGTATAGTTTGTTATTTTCTTCAAAGTCATCTAAGTAATTAATTATTTGAATTTGTTCATCAGTTAAGGATTTTTGTTGATTATTAGCAATAGTTTTCTTAGAATGGTCATTTTCAGGTGTTTCATGTTTATTATAATTGTCTTCTTTGGTTTGTACATCTTGCATCTTTACTTTAGTTATAGGCTGAGTTTCTCTTTGATTAGCATTACTTGACTGTTTGTAATTCTTTGCATAACGGTTTTTAAACATCATCTGAGATAATACATCAGCATCCCAAAGTTCAACATTGTTTATTCTTGCAAGTTCTTTAGCTGGCTCTGTGAAGTATTGATTTGTCATTACTGCAGCAGCATTGCAATTATATGCACTCATACCGGCAACAACTTCTTGTATAGGCGCGTTATTTAATTTATGATTGTAGCACTTACACTGAATTGCATAATTTAAGTTACCTTTTCTTGCAATAATATCAACCCCAAAGTCACCAGATCCTCTTGTGACTTCTACATTATCAAAACCGTTTTTTCGTAAAATATCAGCACACGCATATTCAAATTCATGCCCGTCCATTCCATTAAACTGTTCAACATTAGTGTATGAATATTTGATATTATGCAATAGCTTTACAGGTAAGACAAAGATATAATAACAAAGTTTTTTAAAAAATATAAATGTATATTTTAAAATATAAACATAAAATAAAAAGATATATTTACATAGATAGAAAGGAGATAAAAGAATTTTTATAAACATTATATATGCCTCGTTATGATATTAATATTGTAAGACTGTTTACAATGCACTCATAAAATAAACAGCCTTACCAAGAATGCGAATAGTATTAAGCTCGTCCTTTAAATATACAAGCGGTTCATAAGCAGGATTTTCAGGATTAAGCACTAACTTGCTTTTATTGGGATAATAATACACACGCTTGAGCGTTGCTTCATTGTCAATAATAACTGCGGCTATTTCACCGTTGTTTACCATTGGAATTTTTTTTATGAATACAATATCGCCGTCATTGATTCGTGCATTAATCATACTATCACCTTTAGCAGTCAAGCAAAAATCCGCCTTAATGTCCATATTAGCCATTACATAGCTTTCTTTTTCTTCATCTGCCCATATAGGTTCACCGCATGCTATTTCACCAAGCAAAGGAAACTTCTTTAGCTTAATAGGAGATAAATTGTCGTATTTATCAAATATATTTTCTTCTTCATCAGTGTTTTTGTCAATACCCATAATAAATAAGGGAGAAGTTTTCAATGCTTTAGCATATAATGCAATTTTATCTCTACGCATATTTCCTATATCACCGCTTTCCCAACGGCTTATAGTAGCTTCACTAACGCCTACAGATTTTGCTACATCTAACATAGTTAGTCCTAATTCAATACGTCTTGCTTTCAATTTATCATTAAGCAACACTAGTTATCACCATCCTAATGATGACATTTTATCATATAACTTGCATAAATGCAATAGTTTTTTGAAAAAAATTAAAAAAACTTGCGAAAAAGTATTGACAAGCAAATTTTAATGTGTTAATATTAACTTACGGAAACGCAAGAGAGGAGGATAGAATAAATGGTAAACGCAAATATGCTTAAGGGATTTATAGCGACTAATGGGCTTACAATAGAAAAAATGGCAAGAGATATTGGAATTAATCTAGCTACGTTTTACAAGAAAATCAATGGTCAAAGCGATTTTTATTGCCACGAAATAGCTGATATATGCCGTATTCTTCATATTAAAGATCCTATACCTATTTTTTTTGCTGATTAACTTACGTAAACGCAAGAAATTAAAAAACAGAAAGAGCAGGGGGTGAAGAATTATAACCACAATTCTTTCAACTATTATCTTTTTTGTCCTTTTCAGTATCGCAGAACGGAAATACAAGAAAACAAAAAAGCAGGGGGGAGAGATAAAGAGTGAAAAAAGTCTTTAAAGTAAAACATTCATATTTTATATCTGATATTGCTTTGGTTATTTCAATAATAACTCTAATCATTGCAATTTTTTCAAAATAATTATTTCAAAATTGTCACAATTAAAGCTATTAACGATATAACAATAGCAGTCCAAGAACGTATAGAGATGTTTCTTTTATTAAGACGTTCTTCACGGTATTGCTCAAAGGCGAGTTTGCCGGCATTAGTAATGACAATCTCGGGCGAGTATACACAGCTTCCATTACGTTGAATTTCTACTGATTGATGTTTTATAAGTTCTTTTTGAATTAAAATTTCTGAGGTTTCATTATAAATTATTAAATTTTTATGAGTGTAAAATCGTTTCAAAAGTTTATATTCATCTTTAGTAATGTTCATTTTATTTCTCCTTTTCACATTAGTATACAAATTATACTACGAAAAGGCATAAATTACAACAAAAAAGAGCAGGGGAGGTGAGACCATGCCAAAAGTAGCATTAACTCAAGTAGACAAGTTTGCCGATATGTTGGAAAGCAATTTACGACTTGTTAAAGGTGCTAAGACAGACAAGAAGATGGCTGAAATAATGGGTGTGAAAACTACTACAGCGAACAACAGGGTACATAATCCGTTACAAATGCGGTTAGAGGAGTTGTTTTATCTATGTAGTAAAAGCCACGTAGACATCGGCGAATTTGTCTCAAAGAAACTAGAAATAGGATAAGGAGTTGAAAAAATGCAAACAATTACAGCAATCGCGATGGTAGGTTTAGTCATATTAATAGGCTACAGCATAATAATGACCTTGTGGGTATTTTTCCAAAAGACACTAATACGCTGGGCAGATTATTTCGCAATACCTATCAAGGAGCAGGAGCTAAGACCTCTGCTTGAGGGCGAGGAGAAAGAAAAGAGCATAGAAGTAAAAGAATGGAGGTAGAGGAATGATCTGTTGCGATGTTCTTGATAAAAAATCAAATGATTATCAACAAAAAAGATTACTTGATGCCTTTAATAGACTTACACCTATACAACAAGGTGAAATAATCGGCAGAGCATATTTTTTGGCTGAACAGAATTTTTTGTCTGCAAAAAGGGCGCATATAACTGTATTTAGTAATGGGAGGAATAAAAATGATTAAACAAACTGTAATGGAAACAAAAGAAAAAGAGCCTGCACCTCAAGAAGCGGTAACAAGCTCAAATAATAATACTTCTGTTAATAATGATAATACAAAATCACAAATTTGTCAAGAGGAAACTATTGATTATAAGGATAAATATCATAAATGTGCAAGTTTGCTTTTGGACATAGATGTGAATATTAAAAAAGCAGATCAATTATTATACAACTTATGGAATGATTTTGCTATGTATGACATAGATGAATCTCAATTTCATGGAGCTGCTTGCCTTTCAAATATGTCTGAAACAGATACAAATAATAGAAAGGCTGCACAACGATTATTATTAGAATATGATAGGTTGTTCACTTTTATAAACATTGCTCTTGACTATACATACGAAATTAAAAAGTCATTAGAAGACATCGGTGAATTATAAAATTTGAGAATTGAGAGGTAAAAAGAAAAACAATGGAAAGCAACAAGAATTATTATGCTGTAATTCCTGCAACGGTAAGATATGATAAAAATCTTACGACAATGGCAAAAGTTTTGTATGGAGAGATAACTGCTCTATGCAATGAAAAAGGCTACTGTTGGGCGAGTAATTCATATTTTGCAGAATTGTATCAAGTTAGTAAACAGACAGTAATAAATTGGATTAATTCACTTATCAAAGGTGGGTACATAAAAACTTCAATACAATATGAAGGTGGTACAAAAATTGTAAAGCAAAGAAAAATTTTCATCTGTGGTATTCAGATTAAACCAATAAATGATAATTGTACCACTCCTAGTGAAAAAAATTTGACTACCCCTAGTCAAAAAAATTTGAATACCCCTAGTGAAAAAAATTTGACCTATAATAATACAGATATTAATAATACAGTTAATAATAAAAAAGAAAATATAAAAAGAAAAGTTTTTGATTATTCTGATAATGAACAATTGAGACAAGTAATATTTAAGTTTATTGATTTCAGAAAAAACATAAAAAATCCAATGAGTGAATATGCAATTACATTGTTATTGAACAAACTCGATAGACTCACAGAATCTGAAGAAACAAAAATAGAAATCTTAAATCAATCAATTCTCAACGGTTGGAAGTCAGTTTATCCACTGAAAGAGGAGGTAAATAAAAATGCAGGTAATATCAGAGATGATAAACAATCTGAGGATAACAACGAATGGAACGGTACAGTCCTATAGTCCTAAGGATCATGAACAACGTAGAGTTGATCAGTATAATAAGACAAAAGGCGGATTGGAAGGCTATGATTGTCCTAAATGTAATAATCGAGGTAATTTTGCCCGTTTGTATGAAGATAATGGATATTACGAAATGGTTATGCGTCCATGCCGTTGTATGAAGATACGCAAAAGTTTATGGGCAATAGAAAAAAGCGGTTTAAGCAGTGTAATGAAAAAGCTGACATTTGACAGTTTTGAAACCTCTACTACTTGGCAGGAGTACATAAAGAATAAAGCAATAGCTTTTGTAAAAGACAATACAGATAAATGGTTTTATATAGGCGGTCAGGTTGGCAGTGGTAAAACACATATCTGTACGGCTATTACAATATCCTTGTTTAAACAAGGCAAAGATGGTCTTTATATGCTATGGAAAGACAAAACGGCGGAGCTTAAAGGATTAATGAATACTGAGGGTTACGATAAACAAATCAGCGAATTAAAGAAAGCAGAAGTTTTATACATAGACGATTTTCTGAAAACTCCAAACAAAAAGCCACCTTCAAGTGCAGATATTAATATTGCTTTTGAAATACTGAACTACCGATATATTAACAAGTTAATCACTGTTATATCATCAGAATGGGCATTATCAGATGTAATTGTATTTGATGAAGCGACAGGCTCACGCATTAAAGAGCTTACAGGAGAATACCTGCTAACCATATCCAAAAACAGTAAGAAAAACTACAGGCATTAAAAGCGAGGGTAAGATAAATTGACAAACGAACAGCAAGACAGAAATGGTAATTGCTATAAAACTGATGAATGTTTGTTGGCTGTAAAAGACGAACTATTGCGGAGGTGAATTGAAATGAGACTTGTTGATGCGGATAGACTGTTGTCAAAATTAAAAAAATTTCACAATATGATTAATCCTCGTTTAATTGGAGGAAAAGCAGTACGCGAGCTAATTTTAAATATCATAAATTACTTTGAAGATGAGAAATCTCAAATTGACCCTGAAAGCCTTAGACCCAAAGCACGGTGGTTAAAAATATCGGTTCCATTTAATACAGGTAATGAGTGTAGTAATTGCGGATGGGGTTACAGTGATAGCAAAGGATTTCCAGATTTTAAATTCTGCCCCAACTGCGGTGCAAAAATGGATCTGGAGGTGAGATAAATGAAAAAACTTTCAGAATACTCAACGAGAGAACTTGTTGAAGAATTAGAAAAAAGAGAGGGCGTTGACAAAAAAATAGCAGAACCATATAAGGATTGTGAGGTATCCGTTAATGGTCCTGCCGTAATTCTCATAGTAACTGACTAAAAAAACGGTGCAAAAATGGATTTGGAGGGAAAATAATATGTTAATTGTAATTTTCGTTATAGGTTTATTAATTCTTGGAGTTGGAATTTTTATATATTTAAAACAAGGCGATGAGGCAATTTATTGTTCACTTAATACTATTGGTATCATTATTTCTTCTCTTGCAATTATTGTTGGAATAGCTGTCAGCACGGAATATGTACCAATAATAACTATTGACGACAAAATCGAAATATACAAAAATGAAAACTTTAAAATTGAACAACAAATTTCCGTAATTGTTGACAACTATATGGAACACGAATCTGAAACATTTAAAAATGTCAAAGATAAAGATGCAATTTCTTTGATTAGTATGTTCCCAGAGTTAAAATCAGATAAGCTGGTTGCTAAGCAGATTAATATTTATGTTAAAAATAATAAAAAGATAAAAGCTCTTGAATGTGAAAAGCTACGTTATCGAATATATGCTTGGTGGCTTTTCTTTGGTCACTAAGGTATTAGGAGGTGTTCTAAATGTTCCAAGCGTTTATTGAAGTTTTAAAGGCTTTAGAGAATGAGAAAGAGGAAGGAGATTAGTTATGGATACTTTTGATTTATTGGTCGTCTTTAAGGACGGCTCGGAGGTAGTTGTTAAGAATATAACAAATTATGAGCTTCATGCTGATATGGGCACAGTACGATTTGAAGTTATGAAGAATAGTTTTTGTCAGTTCTTTAACTGGGACGAAATAAGATATTTCGGTCGCTTGTCTGACTTGAGACAGCAGGAAATTTAATTAGGAGAAGGGAGAAACTATGACGATAGCTGAGCTTAAGCAGTATAGAAATATATGCGCGGAATTAGCAGAGGTAAGGTCGGAATTAAAAGAGCTTCAAACGGTGGACGCTGTTCAAACAGCTTCTAAGTTTCCGTATAGCAAGCATACAGTGCCTGTGACAGGGCTTCCGCCTAGCAATGATGTTAAATCACTGCAGGATTATGAGTTGTCTCTAAGCATTCAAAAGCAGAAAATTGAGAATTATGTAAACAGCATAGAAGATAAAGAGATCAGAACAATAATCAGCTTGAGGTACATAAGAGGCAAGAAAAGAATGTCTTGGCAGGCTATTGCGATGAAGCTCGGCTATCAGTCAGAACATACACCGAAAAATAAATTAAAAAAATTTTTCAAAATTGCGGATTTTGCGGATTTTAAGTGTTAAAATTTAAAATGAGGAAAGTGTAACTCTAGAGGTTTCACCTCAAATTCATAAGGAGTTGATTATTATGCAAAAAACAAAATACAGAAAGAAACCAGTAATTATTGAGGCGTTTCAATATGATGGTGATTTAAAAGATACCAACGGTAATTATTATGTGCCAGAATGGGCTGTAAAGGCTTATGAAGATGGAACATTGTTCTATGGTGCAGAGGATTCACAGTCTCCGCCATGCGAATTGCTTGTAAAAACATTAGAAGGTCATATGTTGGCTTCGGTCGGTGATTATATTATTCAAGGCGTTAATGGAGAACTTTATCCTTGTAAACCTGATATTTTTGAAAAAACTTATGAGCCTGTAGAAGATTGATATTTTGTGTCTATGGGTTAGCGGTTTATCCCTACTATTAGCTAAAAAACCGTCATATTGTTTCCTTGTCCACCGTCTGAGTTACGCTCGGGCGGTGGTAATATTGTTACCAATTTGTAACTTGAATTATTATCATTTTTGGTATAAAATAAAGTGTGTTTACGTATATTATGGATGTGATTTAATTGAAAGACGATATTAGTTCATATACAGGCCTAAAAAAGATTATATATGTTGTAAGAAGATATTTTTGGGTATGGTTCATTGCTATAATAACTTTATCAATAGTATTAATGTTTGCTGGTAGCTTAGTATTTGATAAGAAAATAGAATTGTCAATAATAAACAGTTGGGTAGGAGTTATTTTAGGATTAGTTGCACTTGTTGCTACGGTTTTTTCTTTAGGATTGAGCTTTTATAATTTTGATAAGCAAAATGAATTAAACAAACAGAGCGAAGAACTACTTAACAAAATTCTAACTGTTACCACAGAAACTAAAGACACATTAGTAAATTATACAAGCGAAAATTCTTTAATCAAAACAAAAACTCAAAAAAATAGCAATGTGAAAAAAAAAGAAATCGAATTAGATTCGATGTCTAAAGCTTTAGAACAATTATCTAAAATTCTTAATGGATAAGGGAGAGAAAAATGGCATTGGTTGAAAGAATTAATATTATTCCTGTTTTGGCCGCAGAAATATCAAATGATGGTTCACAGATTTCTAATATGTTTGAAAAAGTAGCTTTTATTAAAGGTACAGAAGGTAAATTCTATATTGATTTTTTAATAAGTGCACTGATACTTAAAAAATATTTAATAAAGTATATACTTGTAAGAAAAAACGAAGACAAATATGAGGCACTTTCATTTGATAGTTTTATTATTCCTCCTTCTGATGAATATATAAAACAACATAACGGATCAGCACAAAAAAATGAACCACAATGGTCATTTAGTAATAAAAATATTATATCAGGTCATACAATAATAGAAATGAAATATGATACATTAAATAAAAGTGGAGAATACGGTATATTGGCATTTGGTAAAGAAATTGAAAAGGATGATAGTGATGATGCTATTAAGATAAATGAAATGGAATTGCTATGTGAAAAGCATTTTGAAGTTGTGATTTTAGGTGATGATTAACAATTTACCTCCAGGCACATATTGTTGTTAGAGGTGAAAATTATGGACAAAGAAAAGGCTACTATAGATGGCAAGTCTAACAAGAAAAACATTAATCAGAATCAAAGACATAATTCTAAGAAGGAAGCATTAGGACCTAACATAAAAAGAAAATAGTTATAAGCTCTGCTCTGCAGGGCTTTTCTTATACCCCAAATTAAGTAATTAAGACATCTCGCATGAGATGTCTTTTTATTGTACAGAAAGGAGCAGCATTACCGTGAGCAAAAAACTGAATATAAGACAGCGTAAGTTTGCCGAGTTTTATTTTGCAAGCGGAAACACTGTTCAGAGCGCAATAAAAGCAGGGTATTCTAAAAATTATGCAAATGCAAACGCTTGCAAATTGTTAGAAAATGTGAGAGTTGCAGAGTACATAAAAGAGCTTATAGAAAAAGCACAAGACGATCGAATACTTACAGCAAAGGACCGTCAGGCAATGCTTTCTGATATTGCTAAAAATGAGGGGCTTTTAACTGCCGACCGTATTCGTGCGATTGATACGCTAAATAAAATGACAGGCGAGTATACTATGAAGGTCGATACTACAGTCAAAACCTCAAGTAAGCTCGATGATGTGTTTAAGCAAATAGGCGGTGAGGGGCTTGACGAATAGCTTTCCTTTATCGCAGAAGTATATCGACTTTATAAACTCAGTCAAGAATGTTTCAGCAGATTTTCTCGAAGGCACTACAGCTTCCGGCAAGACTACTGTCGGTGCAGGTGTAAAGTTTATGCGAATGGTATCGGCTTCTGCTAAGAGGCTTCATATCATTGCCGCTAAAACAACAGGAGTTGCAGAAAAGAATATCATTCAGCAGGATAACGGAATACTTGACTTGCATAGAAACGCTGTGTATTACGGCAACGGCGATAAAGACAACAAACTGCCGCATATTAAGTTTGAGGGCAAGATTATTTATGTTCTAGGCTATGATAATAGAGATAAGTGGGAGCTTGTTCTTGGTTCGCAGTTTGGCTGTGTGTATATTGATGAGATCAATACCGCAAATATAGAATTTGTGCGTGAGATTTCAACTAGAAATGATTATCTTATGGCAACGCTTAATCCCGATGATCCTAGTCTTCCGGTTTATAAGGAGTTTATAAACCGCAGTCGTCCATATAAGAAATACGCTAATGATGTTCCAAAGGAGATAATGAAAGAACTAATAGAAGAACCTGTACCAAATTGGCGGTATTGGTTCTTTTCATTTGCTGATAATCTCAGTTTGACAAAAGAGGATATAGATAAAAAGATAGCGGCTGCTCCGAAAGGTACAAAGCTGTATAAAAATAAGATTTTAGGTCTAAGGGGACGGGCTACAGGGCTTGTATTCAATCTTGAGGATAAGAATGTCATAACATTTGAACAGGCAAAGGAGCTTGATTTTGTGCGTTTTTCAGCAGGTCTTGATACAGCTTACTCTCAAAGCTCACCTGATACCATTGCATTTACTTTTATAGGAATAACCTCTGACAGGAAGTGCGTTACGCTTGATGAGAGGGTTTATAACAACCGAGAGTTGAAAATACCTTTGTCGCCCTCTGATATTCCTTTGGAGTTTGAAAGGTTTTTGAATGTAAATAAAGAGATATGGGGATTTGCAAGAGACGTCTACATAGACAGTGCAGACCAAGCGACAATAACCGAATGTCAAAAATATAAGAGGTTAAGGGGAAGTATATATAACTTTATCCCTGCATTTAAAAAGACGAAGATCATAACAAGGATCCAGTTGCAGTCGGCTTGGATGGCGGCAGGAGATTTTTTAATATTAAACGGCTGTAAGAATTATATTAACGAGCTTAATATGTATAGCTGGAAAGAGGATAAATACGAGCCGGAGGACGGTCACGATCACTGCATTAACTCTATTCAATATGCGTGGCTGCCATATAAGGCGGAGATAGGGAGTGTACAGTTAGAAAATCATTGATTTTCTAACGCAAGTTTTGTGCTTTTCGGACAATGTACGAAATTTCCGCCCAAAACATTGAGAGGAGTAAAAAATGAAACTTGGAGAGAAGGTAAAGCAAATGATAAGAAATTGGCTTAATGTTGTTGAAGCGTCTGAGCAAAGCATTACGCTTATGGAAAGCACCACCTTTGATACAGAAGTGTTAAGAGCGCAGTTGTGGTATAGAGGTGACGCTGATGAGTTGTTACAGTTTTTCAGACAGCTAAATAAGTACGGGGATAAAACATCATTTTGGGAAAGCGTTCCTACCGGTAACGATAAGATTCGCAAGATACACAGCGGTTTGCCTGCTGTGATAGCTGATACACTTGCATATATAGTTAAATCCGACCTTGATGTTGTAGACATACAGCGGTCAGAGTGGGAAGAAATAGCCGAGAAAATAGACTTTGAGAACCTTGTCGGCAAGTGTGTCCTAGCTTCTTTGCTGCCCTCTATTTCTACGCTTCCGCTTATAATATCACTGTCGGGAGCAATATCACCGTTGAAAAAGAGTTTACCTGAAAGCGTTATAAGCTGTTTTTCAGCATTCAGCTTTTGAAATGACTTTTCATCGTGAAAGCACTTTCCGTTAAAAATCTCTGTTTCTTTAGGAGATCCGTCACGATTAAGTCCACCGGTTTTTACGATCCTGACATTGGTAGTACATATCTTATCAGGAACTAATTTAGGATATTTCATATTAACTCCCCCTAATTCAGCCAATTCCACGATAACAAAGTCCGGTCTGCAAAAGCAGACCGTAAACTTCGTTTGTAGTTGTAACTCCTCCGATCGTAAGCACCTTTGAACGATCAAAGGACATTGAAACACCTGATATGCTGTAGCCGCTTAACGGACTTTCAAGTAATTCTGCATTGTTATAGGCAAAATCCGCTTGTTTCTTAACAGCCTCTTTAACAAGACCTTGCTGAAATTCCGTGAGATTATCAAAGCCCTGTTTTACTATTCGGTTAAATGTCAGACCGTCAACTGCCCTTTCAGCGTCGGACAGTCTCTGCACAAGCTCATCTTTTGGTATTTCACCGATATACTCGTCAGGACTTAGATACATTTTACTTCGCCTTGCCTTTCTTTTTAGACGTATCCTCTATTGGTTCTTCGTCATCATCAATATTAGAACCCTGCTTATCATTCTCGGCTTTCAGCTTTTTAATTTCAGCTTTTAAAGCCTTATTCTCGGCAACCACCTTTGAATAAGCCTCATAGCTTACAGAGCTTGACGGAGAACGCTCGATAACCTTGCCTTTATCATCGGTGATATTAAAGCCCTGTGCAAGGTAAGCGTCCTTTGTTGTCTCATCTACGGTATACACCTTATTGTCCTTAATTGCTTTCATTATAGTCACCTTCCTTTTATTCCTCTTCTGCTTCAGCGTGAATAATACAACCGTCTTTGAATAGATGATCTATTGCAAAAGTGCCGTTGTATCTTCTGTTCTGATACAGATACTTGTCTGCTGTTCTGCTGTCAGAACCGGGAGCAAACAAGTGAATATACGAGTATTTAACTCTCGAAATCTGAGCCTCAGGGTCAACGAGAATATAGTTGATAGACTTTGCGTTACCGGCAGCCTTGCAGCCGTCTGTGTATTCATACAAGGTCTTAAATCTTGCAGACGGAACAGTTACTATTGTTCCGATATCGTCAAGACTGTGAACACGTCTGTCAATACCGCCGCCGCTCTTAATATCAAGTGTTCTCTGAATACCCTCAGCATTCTTAAGGAGTTTCTTGTATGTAGGCGTACAATACAAAATAAGTCTGTCAAGCGGCACGCCCTTATCCTCGAGAATTTCGAGGTTACCGTCAAAGTCTGAGAGAATATTCTCCGTAGTAAGAGCTTCCGTCTTAACAGACGCACCCACCCTCTTAGCCTCCGAATAGAGCTTTGAGTAAGTATAGCAGTCAAGCTCAGGAATAGCCTGCGATCTCTCAAATCGATTTTGCACATTTGCAAGAGACAGTACAGTGTCGGTTTCATCAAAGTCCATTGGATCGATCGCAAATTCAATGTCACGGTCATGGTCAAGAGTTTTTGTCTCATAATCATTATTGTAAGTTCCGGAATTGAAAGTCATAGAACTGCGTGAATGGTCTTTGTATCCAGAAACAGAAAGCGTCGGGATTTTAATCTCCTTAGCTCCGCTAATCTGAATATCTGTGTTCGAGTGATAGAGAGCGTCGCAGGTCAGTTCCTGACCGTAAAGCTCTCTAAGCTGATTGCTGAAATTTGTCGCATAGTTAATTACATTTGGCATAAAATATCATCCTTTCTTTACTTATCTTTCTTTTTGATTCCAAACGCTTGACGAAGCCTGTCTTCAGACGTATTTTTGGTATCCTCGCTGTCAGCTCCTACCTTAAAACCGCCCTTTGACTTATCGTCTTTCTTCTCTCCGCCCGATTTCCAATCAGGGTACTTTTTTGCAACCGACTGCAAAGCCGCTGTGATTTCTACACCCTCACGCTTGACAATATCCTCAGCGAGTACAACAGCGTCCTGAACGACATCGGGATTAAACCCAATTTTCATTGCCTCGTTTTCGGTTTTTAGCCTGAGATTTTCCGCCTTTAGCTTGTCAGTTTCTGAAAGCTGAGGAACATCGGGCTTGTTTTCCTCAGTATCAGGCTTCTCAGCAGGATTCCCCTCCTGCTTTTCATCAGGCTTTTCATCTTTTTTGTCAGCACCTTCGCCGTTTTCGTCTGCCGGCTTATCGTCTGCCGACTTTTCCTCTGTATTCTCTTTGGGTTTGTCGTCTGTTTCCGCAGACTTTTCCTTTTCACCCTCGCTTTGAGCGTCAGGCTTCTTTTCCTCAGGTTCTGCGCCCTCTTCAGGCTTTTTCTTTTTTTCTTCTGGCATTGTTTTACCTTCCTTTCTTAAAATTTTATATAATTACTTGCGTTTGCCGCCAAAGGTCAGTATTCCAAAAATACTAACCAGCGTAACGCAGATAATTAACGTAATTTGTACCGATACCGGCATAACATCACCCCCCCCCTTAAATTTAGGCATAATAAAAGCACTCAGCTAAAGCCAAGTGCTAAACTAACTAATAAATTTAGGCATAAAAATACCACTTATACAAACGTATAAGCGGTATAAATAAATAATTTACTTATGAAAGGTATTTTTTTGTATATTCGGTTTGTTCAAATGAAACCTTTCCATCATCAATAAATATTTTAAGCACTATTGGTGCAGGCGTTTCATCTGTCAATCCGTTTTTTCCTTTCTCAGGGTCGTGATACTGTAACCATATATCATTTTTCCCCCAACATTGAGGAAGTCTCTTTGCCTTTGCAAAGCTAAGACTATTTTCTATGCAATATCTCTCTATTTCCTTTTCATATTTAGTAAATAATTTACACATATCACTCACTCCTTTTTTGAAATGTTCTGAAATCACCTTTTGAATTATATACAACAGCGTTATTCTGTTTAAAACATTTTAAAATAGAGTAATCACCATCTGAGGGCTGCATACATAAAAAATCTATTCCCGGATGAGTGTGACCGCTCCATTTATATCCTAAATCAGCTAATTTTTTTGCGTCATCTATACTTATGGCAACCATATTTTCGTTGCCACGAATTATTAATCTTTCATTGCCTTTTGTAAACAACGCAAATTCATGACCCGTGTTAGCGGTAAAAGCAGATAAATCGGCCATATTAACAGATTTCTTTTTTATAATTATACGACTATCAAATTCAGGTAACTGTTCAAGAATAGCCTTTTGCCTATTGTTCAAATCAATCCCAAATGTCAATATAGCATTAGGATTTCCCTTTCCTGTATTCCTCTGCTCTATTGGCGTTTCTATGGGCTTTTCAATTGAACCAATAGTCATCTTATCCTCTCCCTCTGCCTTTATTATATCATTTCCACCCTGTTTGTCAAGCGTTTTATTAACCTCTCTAGGATCAACCTTTTCTCTTTTATCATCTCTTTTCAAGACATCTGAATGCTCGTTAATAAACTCTCTTAATTCCCTTTGAGCCTCTTTTAAATCAGACTTAGCCTGTTTAATGTTACGAGGGTCGGAATAACCAAGTACACGCCGTTTAGCTTGCCTTATCTTATTTTCAAGCCTGCGCTGTTTTGCTTCAAGTTTTGCATTTTCTCTTACCTTACTTATATCTAAAGGCTCGGGCTTAGAGCTTACACCATCTATCCACGTTTTCATTGTATGTCTGCAGTTAGGATGAAACAAGCCTGCTCGTATTGCTACAGACAAGAGAGTAAACCACTTACCGCAGTAGTTTGACTTTCCTCTGTCGCCGTCTATTTCGCCCTCCCATACAGTGAAAACATCATCAATATAAACTCTGCCCTGCCACGAAAGACAAGTATCAGAACAGGCGTTGTATTGACTTACAAGCACAGTGTCATATCCAAGCTCAGTACGCCGCTTTGCTTCACCCTGCAAGGTTGCTCTTGTTGATGTAGTTCTCAATGCCATTCTGACATAGTCAGCAATGTTCACACGCCGTCCGTCTTTATATTCAATACAGTTTATACCCTTGTCAAGAAAGTCCTTTACAGCGCTGTCTATTGCCTTTTGGAGTGCCGTTGAGCCTGTTCCCATTGAAAGCTGTACTTTATTAAGCGTCTGACGGTATATATCATCTGTCATTCTCAAAGCAGCAGAGGAAACGTCTTTTTCAAGCTGTGTAATGTCATTCATAAGAGTGTGCATTTTCTTTTGATTTACACCGAAAAAGTTGTCTGACGTTACAAGGTCGCTTTCCTTTGCCTCCGGCATTTCCTCTTTTAATTCCTCAAGCTGACTGTTTACAAGCTCCTCGCCTTCTTTGAACTCCTCTTGCATAAGAGTTCGGGTTTCTCTGTCTATAACATCCGTATATTCACCGAGAATGCCTTGATTTTCACGTCTAAACCTTTCCATATTCTTAAGTTTCTCAGCTTGCCATGCAGACCATTTAAAGCCTTCTTCCTTTTCCCAAGCATTATGCCTTGAAAGGTTTCGTTTCAGCGAGGCTATCAGCTTAAGCTCGATTTCTTCAAAGATTTTGGCTATATCTAAAAAGCTAAGCATTTTATCACTCCTTAGATTTCAAACTCATCACCTACCGACGTATCATTACCCGGAACAAGCCCCTTCTCAAACTTAATTCGCTGTACCTCCTCAGCTTTCCATTTGTCGTCCTTTGAGCTTCCCCAAAGTTCATCTACCTGAGTATCTACCGACATTATTCCGTAAGAACTAGCCTTGCCTACTGTTTCAACTCTTGAATCAAAATCAGGTGCTCCGTATTCGCCAAATGAAACGGTAATCTCTCCGCAATCCTTTAATTCCTGTTCCTGCATATTGTCGTATGTAAGTAGTATTGCTTCAATCAGCTTTGGCAAAGCCTTTTCAAGAACTGCTGTAATAGTGTTTCTTGTATTGCCTGTAACGTCCTTCTTTTCCCGTTGAGCGTCCGCACTTGACATCTTTCCTACATCTATTCCTAGCGTTGCCGGAGAGACAAGTCCTTGCAGACACATAAGCATTGCGTTTGTATAAGAGCTTAGAAAGGCTTCGTACTTTATATCAGGCTGTACAACTTCGATTTTTGATTGCTCTGTTCCAGTTTCTGATCTAACAGAAGCAGTTGTAATAAAATTAGTTCCAAAGCTGTTTACTGACAGCACATCACCGGTCTTTGAATCTCTTGGTATCATATCTTCAGGTATATATTTAGTAACACGCCCTGCTCTAATAGCGTCCCACCATTGAGAGATAACCTCGTCAAGAGCGTCAAAGCAGTCAGACTTACCGCCGTCAAAGATTGATTTGCCTCTGCCCGGAAACTTCTTAGAATCATAAAACTTAACCGGCACGGCCATTATATAATCGCCGTTAAACTCAAGCAAAGGTGCAAATTTCTTTTTGTTACCTTCTATTTTCATTGGCATAATGTGTGCTAATTCAGGAACTGCGTCTAGCGAATATTCTTTTTCGTTTTCATCAAAAAGTTTTGTTTCAATGTAACCCTTGCCATATCGTTCATAAAGAATATACCGCTTGCTTTTTACTGTGTAAACTGTCTTAAAAATTACAGCGGTTATAATTCCTCTTGACCTCTCATATTCAACTTTATCAGCCCCGATAAATTCAACTATCGGATACGGTGAAAGCTCGGTATTGACTGAAATCTTAAAAGCGCCGTCACCATTAACAAGAGTATCAACGATAATAAACAGTTCATATAAAGGCAAAAATCCTGATGGTACAGTCAATTATACTATGTTGGAGTTGGTATAATGGGTATTAAAATAACACTTGATATGCAGGCTATAAAAATGCTTGAAGATGAAGCAAAGAAGTCAGCAGAGCTGGCTATGGAACAGCTTCAGCAGGATATACAAAACGAGCAGACTATGCCGTTTGATACTGGAGATATGCAAAATAACCAGACCTTTGTTGCAGTTGAGGGGAATTGCACAAGACTGGTCACAGGCTCGCCTCAAGCAAGACGCTTGTATTATCACCCTGAATACAAATTTCAGCGAGGTAAGAATAAACACGCAGGTGCTAAGTGGCTTGAACCGTATATCAGCGGCGACAAAAAGGATTTTGTCAGAGATGCTTTTGTTGAAATCTATAAGAAAAGGACTGGTGTATGATGACCTTGCTAAATATCGCCGATATGCTTGCGGACATACTTAATTTTGAAGATGTCTATGCAGGCAATCTTGACGGCAACCTAAAATGTGCTATTGGAGTGTATAACTCTAAGCAAAGAATAAATAAGCAGATTTGTCTAGGCGGAAAGGCTCAGACAAAAACAAACTATAAACATATTTCAATACTTATTCACTGGACTAATAATCCTACAGCTTGCGAGGAGAAAGCCGAAGAAATTTCAGATTTGCTGTCTGATGTAAGAGACTATAGTATCAGCGGTAATATTATAAAGTTCATTCAGGTAAAAGACCCACAAGATGTGGGAAAGGACGAAAAAGGTATTTGTGAATTTGTAGTTGAAGCAACAATAATTTATGAAAGGAAATGATTATAATGCCAACACAAAAAACAGGCGTTTACCCTTGTTATGAAAACCAGTTTCAAATTGATAAAAGCGGCGGTACCGGAGAGGAAGCCACTCTCGTTGGAATAGCCGATATGGAGAATTTTTCTGTATCGATCGACGGTAACGTGGAAGAATGGAAGCCTTTTGAGCATAAAGGCTGGGTAAGAAGACTTGTTACAGGCAAGTCGATTACTATTAGTATAAGCGGAAAACGAAATGTAGGAGACGAAGGAAACGATTATATAAACGGTCTTGCTCTTAAAACCGGTGCTGACGCAACAACCACTCTCGTTTGGAATTTCCCTGACGGCGCTAAACTTACTATCAAGGGAGTAGTCAGCGTAACTGAATGGGGTTCAGGCGAATCAACAGCGGTAGCTCCGCTTGCATTTGACTTTATGTCAGACGGTAAGCCTGAGTTTTCAGCGGCTGCTGCATAAAACTTAAAGCTATTTAGTAGAAAAGGCTTAACAACATAATAACAGCGCTCCTTTTTTGGGGCGCTGATTTTTTATAAGAAAGGATTTTGATTATGGCAAAGATGTATACACTTGACAATAAATTACTTGTTGGTTCTCCTGAAATCAGAATAGGAGATGAAATTCTGCCGGTTGACGACCGCAAGAAAAATGTCGAAAAGATATTAAAACTTTATAACGATAAAGATGTAAATACAGAAGATAAAATTTCCGAAGATGACTTAAACCGTTTAGATGAAGCCGTAAAGTTAGCTTTGGGAAAAGACGGAGCTAAAAAGGTTGACGCTATGAACCTTTCGTGGTCGGCGTATCAGGCGCTATTTGAGCTTATTATGGCGGCCGTTATGGGTGAAGACCCCGAAAATCTGGAGGAACGATTTCCTAAAAAGAAGCAATGATGAGCCGGTATATGATGTTGAGTTTGACAAAGAGCTTATAAAGCAGAGTATTGCAAAACAATATCATATATTACCGAGCGAGCAGGACGAGCTTCATTACAGCGATTGGGCTTTGCTGGTAAGCGGTCTTATGGACGACACTCCGCTAGGGAGGGTCGTAGAGGTACGCTGTGAAACTGACAAGGAGCGTATAAAAGCCTTTGGTGCAGGTGAAATGAGAATAAGACGTGAATGGAACGAGTTTCTTGCCAATAAGAAACGTGAAGATCCTGAAAAGGCAAAGGCTGATATATTGGAGCTTGAAAAAATGCTTGCTGAGATGTTCAGTTAAGGAGGTGAATGATAGATGAGTACATCTGCCGGAGCGATAACTTTAGACCTTACTCTTAACAGTAAGATTGAAGAACAGCTTAAAAAGCTCACAAAGGGAATAGCTGATAAGTTTTCGGGCTCGGTTGAAGAAATAAACGGAAGGCTTGAGAAAAGTATTCAGAAACCTTTTGAGAGTATGCAGAAAGCGTCTGAAAAGGCAAATAAGAGTATTGCTAAGCCGTTTGAGAGCGCAAAAAAAGCGTCTGAAAAGGCGGCAAAGGGTGTTAAAGATACATTTGAAAATACATTTTCTGATGTTGAAAACGCTGTAAGCAAGTGTATGGCGCGAATGGAGACAGAGCAGAAAAAATTCACGGAAACTGCTGCAAAATCCACTGATATTAATACTAATTCTAAGGCAGAAGTAAGCGCCCCTAAAAAAAGCGCTATGGCTTCTCCTGTTCCGTCTATGGATGAGCTTGACAAATATGTCGGGAAAGCTACAGAGAAGACAGAAAAACTTTCAGAATCATTCAGAGCGGCGACCAATCCTGTTGAACTCTTAAATCAAAAGTTGGACGTAACTTATGCAAAAATAGGAGACGCACAGCGAGAGGCAGATGAATTATTTGCTAAATACAATCAAATTGCAAATGCCAAAGGTGCTGACAGTAACGAAGCTATGTCAGCAGACAAAGCCTTTACTGCGGCACAGGATAAGCTGATAAGGCTTCAGGAATCAGTGTCACGAACAGAAGGCAAGCTAAATCAAGCAGTTACAAAAGCAGGACAAACAGTGAATAGCACCGCCACACAGGCAGGTAATACAGTAAAAAAGACTTCTGCTTCTGCAGGTAATGCAATAAAAAGCAATTTAGAAAATCCGGTAAAGAGAGTAAACAGCAGATTTTCAAAAATAAAATCAACCATTTTAGGGGTCGGCAGTGCAGGAAAATCAGCCTTTAGCAAACTGCGGTCACATTTGAAATCAACAGATAAGAGTACAAGAAATACAAACGGACTGTTCTCCAAGCTAGGCAAAACTGTAAAAGGCGTATTTAAGGCGACTTTTATAACCGCCGCATTGTATGGAGCTTTTCGAGGGCTTAAATCCTTGTTTTCCGATGCTATGTCTCAATCAAAGGAGTTTCAGAAGTCTTTAAATAATTTAAAGGCTAATTTTAAAATAGCCTTTCAGCCTGTTATATCAACTGTACTCCCGATACTGACTAAGCTTATGAATGCACTGTCTCAGGTTATGGCAAAGGTAGCTAGCTTTATTTCAGGAGTATTCGGTACTACATACGATAAATCTAAACAGGCGGCAAAGCAGGCTTCTCAGACTGCTAAAAAGTCATCAGAGGAAGCAGAGAAATATTTGAACAGCTATGATGTTATGAATAAAGCTCAAGACACTAGTAAGGACAAATCCGATAGTGAAGATGACGGAGTAGATTTTGACGCTGTTGACACAAAGGGCAGTAAGGCGGCAGAAAAGCTGGGCGCTAAGTTTAAAAAGATAATGTCTGAATTGTTTGCACCAATAAAAGACGCTTGGTCTAAGCACGGTCAGCCTGTTATGGACAGTATTAAAACCACTGCAGGAAAGATAAAAAAGCTATTTGTAGACATCGGGAAGGACTTCAAAGACGTTTGGACAGACGGAACAGGCGAGAGATATGTAAGCAGTATCTTAAATCTTGTAAGAAGTATAGTTACAACTGTAGGCAAAATAGCAGGGGCGTTTGATAAGGCTTGGAATAAGTGTGGTGCGGGTAAAGAACTTATTCAGTCAATATTTGATTCAGCGACTAAAGTCAATGACTTGTTTGCGGATATATCTGACAGTATAGGAAAGGCTTTTGATAGTCCAGCAGGAGTACAATTTTTCTCCAATATTCTTAGTATAGTCAGTTTAATTGTATCCTTGTTCTTTTCAACAGCCTTAATCCAAACAGTACAAACCTTCAGAGCTTACATATCCTGTTGTCGTAAGTCAGTTGATAAGTGAAATATCAAGCAAGTTACAAATAAAAATAGATATATCAGATATATCACTGCCAATGTCAAAAACAATTGACGAAAAGCCCGAAGGATATACATACAGACAAATATTAGGTCAGATAGCAGGATTGTACGGCTGTTTTGTTGTTCCAAATCGTGATGATGACAAGATATTGTTTAAGTGGTACGAAGATAATGATTTAAACATAAGTGAAGATTTTGATGAACCTCAGATCGAGGATACCGATATAAATATACAAATGCTTGCTTGTAATGCAAACGGTGCGTATCTTACGACAGCTTATAAAGTGTGGACAATGCAGTGGTCTTGTATGTATATGACAAGTGATATTCTTGAACAGCTTTTAACTAAGTTCGCAGGTTTTACTTATCGTATTGGAAGTTTCAATCTTTTAAGCGGAAATATACTAATAGATACTTGGGATATAGTCCCTCCTGGCGCGCCAGCAACGGTGACATTGCATCCAGTCCACGCATTCGTAAGTTCGTGGATTTTTTGTTTATATCTTGCGTTAGTAGTTACATTTTTTTGATAAGTATTTACAGCATGGGTAACCCATGCACTCATTCTGCCTTTGGAAAATTTGTTGAAACGTGGTTATTTTAGGCAATAGCTGGCAAATACTTAAAAAAAGCAACATTGCCGCCGGAGTCTGTTTGCGCTTCGCATTTTGTGGAATGTAAATTTGTATCTTGCTTAAAAATATTGAAAAAAATCAGGCACATAGAAGTAAAAATCTATGTGTCTTTTTTATATATAAAGCCAATTGTTTTGAAAATAAACGGTTGGTTTTTTTGACAAAAATTTTTCCTTTTTATTAAATTATATCATTTTAACATAAAACACAAAATTCTACTTTTTTCTCTTTTCTATAGCATTTTTCGAGTATATATGATATAATGTATTATAATTTGACAAAATGGATATAAAATGGGTAAATTTTGAAGGAGAAAGTATAATTGGATAATTATATGATGGAATATTTATGGAAAGTAACAAGTTGAAAATTTTAATAAACTTATTCTCTACATCATCAGAGAAAAAAGTGATAGTTGACGCAGATTTGAATGTTTTGTGGTCAACAGGAATTTCTATTCCAAAAAAGCTGAATAGGTCAGACTTTTTTTACGATTCAAATTATGAAAATTCTGATATCGGTTTGGTTGTCGAGTTACCGACAAAATCAGAAAAGATTTTTAAATACGAGACAAACCAGTTAGTATGTTCGGTTAGCGTGCTTCCTGTTTTGGATGACAGTCAAAAGCTAGAAGGCTATGTAATGACGTTTTACAGCTTTTTAGGTGAAATTGAAAAGAATATAAATTCACCTTTTGCAGTAGTTCTTAAAAAATTACTTAGAAATTTAAGAAACACTGCTAGCGAGATCGTATTTAATACAGGATTGATCGATCAGCGGTTAGAGGATCTTGAAGAATACGATTTGATTGAAAAGAACTCTAAAATTAATAAGGTACTTAATAATGCGCTTGCTTCCTGTGCAAATTTTGAAGAGGCTTTAATTTACGGCGCAAATGATTTTAATATAATACTTTCAAACGCTTCGGATTTTATAACCGATCTTATGCACTTTGTTGAACATTCTGCAAGAAAGGCAGGAGTTAAAGTTACTTATAAAATATATAGCGATATATATCTAAAACTTGACTATTCAAGGTTTATGGTTGCTGTGATGAACCTTATTTCAAATGCAATAAAATATAACTTGTCTGAAAATAAAGAGATTTTTGTAGAGTTTAAAAAACTGGATGATTATGCTTATTTAACTGTTATAGATAACGGTATTGGTATTTCTAATGACAAAGCATATAAAGTATTTGAGCCTTTTTCAAATGTAAATATATCAGGAGCGCGAGAGTCTTTGGGACTGTCGTTAGTAAAAAAATTTGTAGATAAATTTGGCGGGGCAATCACTTATCAAACTGATATAAGCGGAACAAGATTTATTTTAAAGCTTCCCTGCGTTAATGATGTCGATATAAATGAGGTCAATGTTCCAAATACAGATTATTTTAAGGGAACCTACTCTCCAATCGATATTTATATTGCAAAGGCTATCATCAATGAGGATATTGATTGATACATTATGACATAAAATTCTTGTTTTCACAAGTTTTTCACAAGTTATACACTTTTAACCTTTATAATTATTTTATGGTTTTATAGTAAACAAAAGGAACCGATTTTATTGTATATATTATAAAAAAACACATAATATGTACATAGTATCTCAGAATGGAGGATTATTATGAAAAGAACAAAAGAAAAAAAATTAACAAGTACGATTTTAGCTGTTGTATTATCAGCAGTGTTTTTCTGTACTGCACTTTCTACCGCAGTATTTGCAGTAAACGGAGATGATGACAGTAGTTCGGAAACTGAACCATCTACAAGTTCATCTGTAGTTGAGGACGATAGCTCAGAACCATCAGGTGAATCTTCAGACTCATCCGATGAATCTTCACAACCTTCTGACGAATCTTCAAATCCATCTGATAGCTCATCAGATTCATCAAACCCGTCTGATAATTCATCAGATTCGTCTGATCCGTCCGATAGCTCAAGCAATCCATCGAATTCATCAGACAATTCGTCTCAAACACCGTCGGACTCTTCTTCAACACAGCCGACAAGTGCAACTCCTCAGCAGCCTACTACCCCAAACCCTAACGCACTGGCTGTTGGAACTAAGTTTACTGTTGGGAATTATATGTATATGGTTACAGGAGCAAATACAGTTTCTCTAAAGGGTTTTGCCAAGAATGTTTCTTTAGGAACACTTCAAACTAAAAATACTGTAACTTATAACGGTGCTACCTATAATGTTACAAAGGTTGGTACCGGTGCATTCAAAGGACAAAACGGTATTAAGAAGGTTATAATTACTAAAAATATAACAGATATAGGTAAGAATTCATTTTATAACTGCAAAAATATCACTAAGGTGAGAATTAAACCGAATGTTACAATAATTCGCAAGGGCGCGTTTAGATACTGCTCTAAATTAAAAACAGTTAATATTACTTCTGTTGTTTTGAAGGAAATTAAGACTAATGCATTTAACAGTATCAAATCCGGAGCAGTTATCAATGTAATGAATGATCCGGTAAGAAAGCTCGTTAAAGCTGCTGTACCTTCTAATGTAACAGTAAATATGATGTAATTAATTTACCGTAAGAAACTACTTTAAATTAAAATATTTTTATCCGATAATTACGTTTACTGGAGACCATAAATTATTAAATGTGTGCTGAATCGTTCATATGTTTTGAGCGGTTCAGCTTTTTTGTTTTAGGTTAATAATATCGGTTTTCGGAAAATAGTATTCAAGAATTTCTTTGTAGCTTTTGCCATCTTTGGCTAAGGAGTTTGCTCCGTATTGACTCATACCGACTAAATGCCCGAGCCCTTTTGTTTTGAAATTTATATTCCCGTCCTTGACTTCTGTTTCAAAATGCTGCGACGGCAGATCAAGAGCCGTACAAAGCTCGCTTGCGTCAATTTTCTTGCCTCCTAATGAAATGGTCAGGGGAGTTCCGTTTTTGGTTTTGCTTAAAACTTTTATCCATTCGTCGGTGTTGTCTGATAGAGTTACTGAAAATGTTTTCTCTGCGTTTTCTTTAAATTCTTTTGCCGATACAGTAGTTGTTTTTGTAAATCCCTCCGCCTTTTCATCAGATGTGCTGTCTACAGATACAAGATAGGGAACATCTTCGTTCCACATATCCTTTGAGCTTTCTGTCTTTCCGCACGAAATGGTGTGATAGGCAACTACTATTGGCTGATTGTCGTAAATACATATATCGTTTATAACTTCATCTACTGCGGCAGTTACGTTTTTTAAAGCGGTTTCATATTTGTCACCGTAGTATTCTTTTGCTTCCTCAGTTGTAAAGCTCTTTGGATACAAAGTATCGTCGGTACTTATTATTGCTCCAAGCAGGTCTTTTGATGGGTTTTCTTTTTCGCTTATGTAACGGTTCATTATGTATGTGTGAGATAACACCGCCTGTGCCTTTAATGCTTCTTTTTCAAATGTGCCGGGTATCTGTGCTATTACATTCCATATTAGATATTCTTTTATGTCCATTACGGCAATATCCTTCGTTTCAGTGTCGAGAATTGAAACCTCTTTTAGATCGGAAGAAAGTAAGGTTTCCTTTTTGCTGTTTTCAAATAGCTTTGATACTCCTTTGTTTAAAAGTATAAACGCAGGAATGAGAATTAAACATATTGCAAAAATAAATAGCGTTTGAAAGGTTTTGTTCATTGTTTTTCTCCTCGTTTTTTTATATTTACGTCTTGTCCTTTTAACATTAATATGCTTGTATAATTGTTAATATGATAAAATAATTACCTCTAATTTGTTGAAAATGTCTTTGTGTTTAAGATTAAAATAACAATTGTTTTATTCCAGAAAATAACAAAATTCTACTAAAGTTATACTAAAAAGCAGAACATATATTCAAATTATAAATATTATGTAAAATTATTCTATTTGTCAATTTCCATTTTGCACAAAAAATACACCTATCTTTTGATAAAGTATACAAAAAATGATTATCAGGCATAAAAACTATTGATATTTAAGAAATTAAATGCTAAAATTAAGTTGTATCATTATGATATATTTTATTCAATTTAAAGGAGGAATTCAAAATGAAGTTAAAAAGACTTCTATCAGGTGTGACAGCAGCAGTTATGGCATTATCATCTGTTGCTATTGCATCATTTACATCCGCATCAGCTTCTGAATTGGCGGATAAAGCATTTATTCAATGGTCTGGTAAATGGGTAAGAGCTGATGGCAAAGATCCAGCCGGTTCAGACCAGACTGGTCTAATTGATGAGGGAACATCTAAAGGTGGTATGCTAGTCCAAAATTGGGGTAGTGGTTGGCAACTTAAAATCTCAGAAGTTGATTTGACCGGTATGAAAAACCCATCTATTGAAGTTGAGATTAGTGACGGCGGTACATTCCAAGTTTACACAGAGAAAGATGATGGAAAAGGTGGAACTGTTCCTGATGTTAACTTTGGCATAGGTAAGTCTGGAGAATCTGTTCTTATTCCTGAGGATTACAGAGGAGAGTCTGCATCATTCTTACTATCTGCTCTTGATGCTTCAGGCGCTATTACAAAGATTTCAGTTTATGATCATCCAAATCCGCCGGCTCAGCCTGTACCAATTGAGTCTATAACCTATAACTTTACAGTAACAGAGGGCGGTAACGCATCAATTACAATTACTGACGGCACTACTCCGGCTACTATTGATGTTAAAGGCGTCGGGGATGAAGTTTACACACTTAAAAGAACATTGGCTAGTCCTTCAGTTTTAATTAATCAGCTTGGATTTATTGAGAACACAACAGATCCAGTTACAAAATTGATGGTTAAAACAATAGTTATTAATGAAAAGTATACATTTGAGGTTAATAAGGAAATTAATGCAGATGGTACTGATAAAAATGCACTGCCTCATGTATATGATGGTACTACAATAAATACTCCTGTAATTTATAAGTGTGACGAAGCTTATCTTTCAGGAAGTTCTTCAGGAATCTCACTTGTTCTTGGTACACCGCCAGAAACTGATAATCCAAGTCAACAAACACCAGCAAATACAAACAATTATTCCGGAACAACATACAATGCACAGCTTAGCTATTGTGACACTGCAATATCATTTGACGCTCGTGGTAACGATAAAACATACGGCGGTCCTATAGCTGATATCGGCGGAACATATACATTGGGTATTAATGTTAGTGATTTCAAAAACTGGGTAGATCAAGTTCCTAGCGGAATTACTTGTCTTTATATAGATATGCTTGGAATGGCAAAGGCATTTGGTGCTAATACAACTGTAGGCGTAGAGAAAGGCAAAAAAGAAGATTTTGATGCTACAAGAGCATTAGCAGTTAGCAAGGGATTAAGCGTTACAAATCTTTCAATTATCGCAGATGGTAAGGAAAAGTATAAATATAAAGATTCTGATATTTATTTTGGCGATTTTGAGGGAAATGGAAACCTTAGAATTGATTTGATAAACAATTATACTCTACCTCCATGTCCTACTGCTCTGGATGGCATAGCTCCATTCTTTAGTGCTACAGATAAGATCGAGGTTAAATTTACTATTACAACTCCATTAACTAAGTCATCTAATACAGTTGCTCCTAAAAAGAATCCTACAACTGTAAATGCTAAAAAGGCTGCACAAGCTAAAGTTAAGAATGCTAAGATCAAGAATCTTTCTGTTAAGAGCAAGGCTAAGAAGAAGATTTCTGTATCTTGGAAGAAGGTTAACAAGGTTAACGGTTATCAGGTACAGGTAGCTAAAAATAAGAACTTTAAGGGTAAGAATATTATTCTAAAGAAGTTTACTAAGAAGGCAAAACTTACAGTTAAGAGTTCAAAGATCAAGAGCAAGAAGTCTTACTTTGTAAGGGTAAGAGCATATGCTACATACAAGAATTCTAAGAACAAGACAGATAAGGTATACGGTAAGTTTAGCGCTAAGAAGAAAGTAAAGGTTAAATAAGCCGAATAAAATTTATTGTTCACAAAGCCGACGGGAGTTTAAAGCTCTCGTCGGTTTTTTATATGCTAAATACTAAACATTTGGGTAAGCGCACTCAAACTTGACTAATTTTTAAAAATATAGTATAATAAAATGACTATTCTAAAATATATATTTGAAAAAAGAGATATATTTCAGGTACAAAAGGAGTGAGGAAAGTGCCAGAAAAAAATGTTAAAACACCTAAAGAAGCCTTAAAAAAGCAGTTTGTAAAAAATAATGCGATAGATCCAAAGTATTATGATTTGTTCGGAGTTAAAAGAGGTCTTAGAAATCCTGACGGAACAGGCGTTATGGCAGGTGTAACAAATATTTGCAACGTACACGGTTATGTTGTCAACGAGGGTGAAAAGGAGCCGGTTGACGGAAAGCTGTTTTTCAGAGGGTACAGCATTAACGATATTGTGGATAACGCTGTTAAAGAAGATAGATTTGGATATGAAGAAATCGTATTTTTGCTTTTGTTCGGCTCACTTCCCACTAATAATGAGTTAAATGCGTTTTTAAAACTGCTTGACGCTAACAGAGAGCTTCCTAATGCATTTTTTGAAGACATGATTTTAAAAGCTCCGTCGAAAAATATAATGAATAAAATGGCAAGATCAATTCTTGCGCTGTATTCATATGACGACGATCCGGAGGATATGTCGCCTAACCATGAGCTTTCAACTGCGGTTTCGATTATTTCTAAGCTGCCTAGCATAATGGTTTCGGCGTATCAGGTTCAGCAGAGAAGTTTTTTCGGAGAAACAATGATAATGCACCCTTTGATTCACGGGCTTTCAACGGCTGAAACTATTCTTTCAACACTTCGCCCTGATAGGAAGTACACCCACGAGGAGGCTATGCTCTTAGACCTTATGCTTATGATCCATGCGGAGCATGGAGGAGGAAATAACTCTACCTTTAGCTGCAGGGTTCTCACATCTTCGGGAACTGACCCTTATTCTGCTTATGCTGCGGCTATCGGTTCTTTAAAAGGCCCTAAACACGGAGGCGCAAATGCTAAGGTACTTGAAATGCAGAAGTGTATTGAAGAGAATGTCAGCAACTGGAGCGACGAGGGCGAAGTAGCAGATTTTCTAAGAAAAATAGTAAGAAAAGAAGCTAATGATAATTCAGGACTTATATATGGTATGGGTCATGCGGTATACACAAAGAGCGATCCAAGAGCTGTAATACTTAAAGCAAATGCTAAAAAACTAGCTAAGGGTACAGAATTTGAAAGCAAATTCAAACTTTTAGAAACTATTGAACGTCTTGCTCCTGAAATTCTTCGTGAGACGGGGCGCAGCAAGGATATTTGTGCGAATGTAGATATGTATTCGGGACTGGTCTACCAGATGCTTGGTATTCCTCAGGATCTGTTCACACCTTTATTTGCGGTTTCGAGAATGGCAGGCTGGTGCGCACACAGGTTTGAGGAGCTTGTTACTGGAAGACGTATCATAAGACCGGCTTATAAATCGGTTCTTAAATCTAAGGAATATATTCCGATAGCAGAAAGAAAGATAGGAAAAGGCAAATAAATATACATACTCAAATTGCCGTGTCACAAATATTGAAAGGTTTTTGTTCATATTTCTAACCAATAGCCTCTAAATAAAAATCACCCACAATTTACACCTTTTAAAAGTCGGTTAATCGGATAAACTAATTTTATGACTAACAATTCGGAGGTGATAGGGTGGCAAGGGATTCACTTAAAATATGGACAATATTTTTGTTTGGCTGCTTTGCATACGGAATGACCGAGCTTTTATCAAGAGGGTATACACATATATCTATGGGTCTTTTGGGCGGGATTTGTATGATATTTATAAATATTCTCAATGATAAAAGAGCCTTGGGACTGGGACTGATACCGGCGTGTTTTATATCGGCGATATTCATAACGGTTATGGAATTTGCAACAGGCGAAATACTTAATATATGGCTTCGTCTCGGAGTGTGGGATTACTCAGGAATGCCAATGAATTTCAGGGGTCAGATATGCTTGCCGTTTTCGATTTTGTGGATATTTATGTCGGTATTGGGATTTGCTCTGGATAATTTTATAAGACTGAAAATATTTCAAGATGAAGCAGTACCGCTTTTCAGAGGGAAAATTGGTTCAAGGGCTTGACGATTATTATATAATTTGGTATAATTACTTTAATAATTATTAATATTTACGGCGTTGAAGGAATTATCCGTTTTAGATTTTTTACAGAGAGAAAACGCTTGCTGAAAGTTTTCAAAAATCAATCGGTGGCTGCCCTGAGCCTTGCGGAAAACCGCAACGTATATCTGCGTTAAAGAAAAAGAGAGGCTGAAATATAACTGTATTCAGCAATTTGGGTGGTACCGCGGATTGAACTTCGTCCCATTGTGGGGTGAAGTTTTTTATTTTCTTAAGTAAATTAATGTCGTAAATAAATTATGATAAAGGAAGAATTTATATGAAATGGACAGGATTAAACGAGCTTAGAGAATCTTATTTAAAATTCTTTGAAAGCAAAGGACATTTGAGGGTAAAAAGTTTTCCACTCGTACCCCAGAATGACAATAGCCTGCTTCTTATAAATGCAGGAATGGCACCGTTAAAGCCTTATTTCACCGGGCAGGATGAACCTCCGTGTGTCAGAATGACAGATTGTCAGAAGTGTATAAGAACAGGCGATATTGAGAATGTCGGAAAGACAGCTCGTCACGGAACATTTTTTGAAATGTTGGGTAACTGGTCGTTTGGCGAGTATTTTAAAGAGGAGGCTATCGAGTGGGCTTGGGAATACTGTACTCAGGTTTTAGAGATCCCTGTTGAGCGGCTTTATGTCTCTGTTTATGAAGACGACGACGAGGCATTGGAGATATGGAATAAAAAGATAGGGCTTGCGCTTGATAAGATTTTTAAAATGGGCAAGGAGGACAATTTCTGGGAGGCAGGAATTGATGGGCCTTGCGGACCTTGCTCAGAGATATACTACGACAGAGGCGAGGAGTACGGCTGCGGTAAACCGGACTGCACAGTAGGCTGTGACTGCGACAGATATATGGAGTTCTGGAATCTTGTGTTTACGCAGTTTGAAAGACACGAGGACGGAACGTACACACCGCTTAAGCAGAAAAATATTGATACAGGTATGGGACTTGAGCGTCTTGCCGCTATGATGCAGAATGTTGATTCAATTTTCGACGTTGATACGATAAAAGCGGTAAGAGATAAGGTCTGCGAGATTGCAGGCTGTGAGTACGGCAAGGATAACAAAAAGGATATTTCTATACGAGTTATCACCGACCATATACGTTCGGTCGTATTTATGGCGTCAGACGGTGTTCTTCCGTCTAACGAGGGCAGAGGATATGTTATGCGCCGTCTTTTAAGACGTGCTGTTAGGCATGGAAAGCTGCTTGGCATAAACGGTAGATTTATTAAGGATATAATCAAGACTGTTGTAGATTCTTCTAAGTGCGAGTATGAGGAACTGGAGGAAAAGTACGATTATATTTCAAAGCTGCTTGAGAATGAGGAAAAGAATTTCAACGAGACTATCGACAGAGGAATGTCCATATTAGATGAGTATATAAAAGATATGACTGAAAACGGCAGAACTGAGCTTGACGGAAAATCCTGCTTTACGCTTTCCGATACTTATGGTTTCCCGATAGACTTGACAAAGGAAATCTTAGAGGAAAAGGGCTTTACTTGTGATGAGAGCGGCTTTGCAGAGTGTATGAACGAGCAAAAGGAAAGAGCAAGAAAGGCAAGAGGCGGCTCTAAATATATGGGTGCAGAGGATACCATATTTCAGACGATCGATAAAACCTATCATACTGAGTTTGTAGGTTATGATGTGACCGAATTGACGGCGGTTATAGATTATCTTGCAACTGATGATGAGATAGTTGAGAATGTCGGCTGCGGTGATGAGGCTTATGTTATTTGCACTAAAACTCCTTTCTATGCAGAAAGCGGCGGACAGGTAGGGGATATTGGAACTATTACCACAAAAACCGGCAAGGCGGAGGTTCTCGACACACAAAAGGTTGTCGGCGGAAAGTTTGCTCATAAAATAAAGGTTGTTGAGGGAGCGTTGTCAACAGGTCAGGAGGCTGAGTTTAAAGTCGATGTCTCAAACAGAATGTCTGTAATGAGAAACCACTCCTGCGCACATTTGCTTCAGGCTGCTCTAAGGCAGGTTCTGGGCGATCACGTACACCAGTCAGGTCAGCTTGTTGACGCAAACAGAGTGAGGTTTGATTTCTCGCATTTTGAGGCTATGACCTTTGATGAGTTAAATGAGGTTGAGCGTCTTGTAAATGAAAAGATTTTTGAAGCGATAGATATTGTTGTTAAGGAAATGCCTATTGATGAGGCTAAAAAACTGGGTGCTATGGCACTGTTCGGCGAAAAGTACGGAGATATTGTAAGAGTAGTAAGTATGGGCGATTTCTCTGTAGAATTCTGCGGAGGAACGCATCTGTCTAACACATCGCAAATCGGAATGTTTAAGATACTTTCTGAAAATTCAGTTGCGGCAGGAGTAAGAAGAATAGAAGGCGTAACAGGAAAGGGTCTTTACAAACATATAAGTAATTTGAATAATATTTTAATTGAAGCAGCGGCGGCTTTAAAGATAAAAACGCCGTCTGAGCTTGTTGAGAGATCGCACTCTTTAAACAATAAGGTCAAGGATTATGAAAAGGAAATATCTAGGTTAAAATCGCGAATAATTGAATCCGAAATGGAAAAAATGCTTGAGAACTGGAAATCTGTATGCGGAGTCAAGCTAATGGCGACCTTGTTTACAAATGCAACTGCCGATACGTTAAGAGGCTTTGGAGATAGAGTTAAATCTATTGACGAGCCAATAATAGCGGTATTCGCAGGAACGGGCAGTGAAAAGGGACAGTTCTTGGCTGTATGTACTAAGAAAGCGCTGGAGAAGGGCGCTCACGCAGGGAAACTTATTCAAAAGGTTGCGGCAATAACAGGCGGAAAGGGCGGAGGACGTCCTGATATGGCTATGGCAGGAATAGGCGATAAATTCAAAATTGATGAAGCGTTATCTATGGTAACTGATTTTGTTACCGAAATGCTAGACGGAAAGGAAGATTAATATGAATGATTGTTTGTTTTGTAAAATAATAAAAGGAGAGGTTCCAAGTACAAAGGTTTACGAAGATGATCTGGTGTACGCATTCAAGGATATTCAGCCGATGGCACCTGTTCATTATCTTGTAATACCAAAGGAGCATATTGAAAGTGCGGCAAAGATAACTCCTGAAAATTCAGCGGTTATTGCTCATATATACGAAGTTATCGCTAAGATTGCTAAAGACGAAGGTCTTGACGATGGCTTCAGAGTTGTAAACAACTGCGGAGAATTGGCAGGTCAGACGGTATTTCACATACATTTTCATCTTCTGGCAGGCAGAAAGCTGGAGTGGCCGGCAGGTTAAAACTTAAAGTCCTATTTAGGGTAATGACTTAATGCTCATAATAAGGTATGGTGATTTATATGAAGCGAAAAATGGCGTGGATAGGTTTTTCTTATCTTTTCGGTCTGTTTATCGCTTCATTTTTTAATGTAAGACAAAATATTATAATTGCAGTTTCGATTTTCCTTATAGCGGCTCTGTTAGTTTTAGCTGTAAAGAATGCACGGGCATTACTGCTAATCGTTTCCGTTCCTGTTTTGATAGCAGTATGCTCTAATATTACATATACTGAGTTTTTCTATAATAAGATAGTCTCATATAATGACAAGAGCGTTAGCTTTGCGGGCAGGATAAAGGATATAAACGAGCAGGATTCTGATAAGGTCTTGCTTACGGTAAAGGGCAAGATAAATGAAAAAACTAATGCTGAGTTAGTCGTTTATACCGATATGACTGATATGGATTATTACAACACTATCGAGTTTACTGGCACAGTTAAGAAAATTGAGAACTCTGTCAGCTTTTCATCAGAAGACTATTACAAGCCAAAGGGTATTTATCTCAACTGCTTTGACGCAAAAAATGTAAAGGTAACGGGTAATTCATTTTCTATTAGGCGATATATAATGCACTACAGAGACTATCTGTTTAGTAAAATAAACAGTATTCTACCGGGTGAGGAAGGTGCGTTCATTGGCGCAATGCTCTGCGGAGATAAGTCGGAGATGTCGCAGTCTATAAAGCTGTCTCTTTACAGAACGGGAATAGGACATATCTTTGCCGTTTCGGGAACGCATCTTGTAATTATAACTGCTATTATTTTGTTTTTGCTAAACGCTTTAAAACTTGGCGGAAAAATACGATTTATCATTCTTGAGGCTTTTATTGCAATTTTTATAGTTTTTTCAGGAGCGTCAAGTTCGGTTATAAGAGCAGGAATAATGCTCACTGTGGTTTTTGCATCTGATTTGTTCAGAAGAAAACCAGATACCTTTAATACTCTTGGGTTATGCGCTGTTTTACTCACAGCACTAGACCCTTATCTGATAAGGAACCTATCCTTTGTTCTTTCAATGAGTGGAGCTTTCTCAATAGGCGTCGCCGCACCATTTGTTATCAGAGAGTGTAATTTTAAAGGAAAATTCAAATCCCTTAAAGAAAACGCTGTGTCTCTATTAACACTTTCTGTATGTATGCTGCCGGTAAGTATATTTTGTTTTAACGAGGTATCACTTATTTCGCCGATCGCAAATATGCTTTTAATACCAATATGCTCGATAGCTCTGGCATTAGCGGTAGTGGTTGCTTTTTTCGGCGGCTTGAGCTTTATTGCAAATCCTCTGCTGATCGTTGCAGGACTGGGTATTAAACTTGTTTTGTATGTAGCAAGTCTTTTAAATAAAATACCTTTCAGCTATGTCTCTACGGGGAATTTCTATTTAAAAGGCTTTGTAATAGCGTCGGTGATCATCTCAGCGGCGGCTTTGTTTAGGTACAGAAAAAGTGTTAAAAATGCATTTTTACCTGTAATTATGAGCATTGTTCTGGTTGTTGTCGGAACAACGGCTTCAATCGTTATAGACAGAGGTACTCTTCATCTTTTGCTTTTATCTGACAAGGTTTCTAACGCTTTGCTATTGTATAAAGGAAATCAGGCTGTTATAATAGATTTGTACGGCAAAGGCAATATGTCAGGCGCATTTGAAAACTATATTGAACAGTACGGCATAAGGTCGGTTGAAGCTCTGTTTATAAATAATAAAAATGCGAACAATGTAAATTCTAATTATAAAGAGGCAATATTTGTTGATATTAAAAACTCATACAGAGCTAGCGAGGGCTTATCAGATGACGATATTACATTTGTTTCTGAAAACACGGAGCTTGATACAAACGGATATAAAGTCAGGGTCTTAAAAGACGGAGGATATTTAATTTCATATGGCGGAATAACCGTTGAGTGTTCAAAATCGCTTGAAAGTTCGCTGTTTGACACAAACGTGAAAATATTATATGATGATAAAAGACTGCTCTATGAAAATACAGACATTTCTCTGTCAAGCGATAAAGGCGACGCTTTTCATATAGCGTTAAAGAAGAATTCTAAGTTTACAGTAAGGAGGTTGGAATAATGCCGCAGTTGAGCGATATTGAAGTTGCAAAACGCATTAGGACAGGCACTATTGATAATCTCTACTTTTTCTATGGACATGATGTTGCTTCATTAGAGGCTTACACCAAAAGACTGATAACAAAGGTAGTGCCTAATGACAGCCAAGACTTAAATCTCCATAAATTCGAGGGCAAAAGCCTTGATTTAGGAGAACTGAGCGATGTCTGCGAGGGACTGCCTATGTTTGCAGAAAGAACCTGCATAACTATAAATGACTTGAATGTTGAGTCTTTAAATAAAGAGGATATGGCTTATTTAAAAAATATTCTTTCCGATATTCCTCAAACTACTGTCGTTATAATCTATATGACAGGTATTAATGTTTACAAGTCGAAAACAAGGCTTCTTGATAAGACGGGTAGATTTGCTGCATTTTGTTCTAAAAACGGTGTAGCCTGTGAGTTTAAGTTTAAATCACAGAATGATTTGGCTAAAATTATTATTGCAAAGGTCGAAAAGCAGGGCTCGACGATTTCAAGATCAAGCGCTGTTTATCTGGCACAGAAAACTCTTTGCGATATGCTGACGGCTAATAATGAAATTGCCAAGCTTTGCGCGTATGCAAACGGTCGTGAGATAACGAACGAGGATATAGATCTGCTCTGCTCAACTCAGGTTGAAACGGATTCTTTCAGGCTGGCTGACGCCATAGCTAGGGGTGAGGCTAGAAGAAGTTTCAGCATTTTAGACAGCCTTTACGCAGATCAGCTTGACACTGTTACAATAGTCGGCGGAATATCTGCATCGTTTATTGATCTTTACAGGGCAAGGCTTGCAAGAGATTCAAAGAGGACTTTTAAAAATGCCGCAGACGATTTCTCATACCCTAAAAATCTGGAGTTTAAAATACAGAATGCTTATAGAGATTGTTCAGTATACAAAACCGAACGGCTCAGAAAATGTATACAGTATTTAAGCGAGGCAGATCTAGATTTAAAGTCCTCAAAAACTGATTCAAGAATTATTCTTGAAAAGACTATTACAAAAATGCTTATGAGATGATAAGGAAAAATGATACATATTGACAAAGCTATAGTTGTAGAGGGCAAGTATGACAAGATAAAGCTGTCCTCAATATTTGACGCGCCTATTATAGTGACCGATGGGTTTGGCGTTTATAAAAATAAAGAGATATCCTCACTTATCAGGTTTTATGCCGATAACGGAGGCATTATAATTCTTACCGATTCTGATTCGGCTGGCTTTAGGATAAGAAACTATATAAAAGGTCTTGTATCTAACGATAAGATAACAAATGTGTATATTCCTGAAATTATCGGTAAAGAAAAGCGCAAGGACAAGCCTTCAAAGGAGGGTACTCTCGGTGTTGAGGGGATAGATAAGGATATAATCATCAAAGCTTTTGAAAATGCCGGAGTTATTTTTGAAAATACGGTTTCTGACAATAGAAAAAGTGATGAATGTATAAGTAATCTTGATTTATATAATTTAGGCTTAATAGGCATGAGCGGAAGCAAAAGAAAAAGGCAGGAGCTTTTAAAAGCTATGGATTTACCGAGTCATATTTCAACTAACGCTTTGCTGGAGCTTTTGAATAGGATTATGACTAAAAAAGAATTTTTAGATAAGTATTCAAAATAGTTTTGGGATAAGGAGGATTAGAATGAATGATGTAAAGACAGAATACAGTCATTTAATAGATTTGAATGACTATCCTGTTGAATGGTGGGAGCAGGTTGTAAATCTGGGAAAAGAGATTTACGAAAGCCCTGAAAGTTACGCACATAAGCTGGACGGAAAAATAATGGCTACTTTGTTTTATGAGCCATCTACAAGGACTCAGATGTCGTTTCAGACTGCTATGCTTAGGCTTGGCGGAACGCTTATAGGATTTGATAATCCGTCCACATCTTCTGTTGCCAAGGGAGAGAATCTTAAAGACACCACAAAGGTAGTAAGCAGTTATGCGGATGTTTTAGTTATCAGACATCCGTTGGCAGGTGCGGCAAAGGCGGCGGCTCTAGCGTCTGACTGCCCGATAATCAATGCTGGAGACGGTGGGCATCTACATCCAACGCAGACGCTTACTGATATGCTTACTTTAAAGCTTGAGAAGGGAAGGCTTAATGATCTCACCATAGGACTTTGCGGTGATTTGAAATTCGGCAGGACGGTACATTCGCTGGTCAAGGCGATGTCCTGCTTTAGCGGTAATAAATTTGTGTTTTTCTCAACGCCAGAGTTAAGAATACCGTCTTATGTAAGGGATATTCTCGACGCAGGCGGAATTGAATATGAGGAAATTGACGCACTGGAAAAGGGAATAGACAAGCTAGATGTTTTATATATGACAAGAATCCAAAGAGAGAGGTTTGCCTCAGAAGAGGAGTATCTTGCTCAAAAGGATATATACGTTCTTGACAAGCACAAGCTAAAGCGTTCAAAGCCTGATTTAGCGGTTTTGCATCCTCTGCCGAGAGTCGACGAAATAACCGTTGACGTTGACATTGACAGCAGAGCCTGTTATTTTAAACAAGCAAGGTACGGAGTTTTTGTGCGAATGGCGCTGATTCTTACATTGCTAGAAAATGATTGCTGTAAACCAAAGTTACTTTCGGGCAAAGAATATAAAAATGTCAAATGCTCAAATGAGAAGTGCATTACAAACTGCGAGCATTACCTGCCGAAAAGCTTCAAGGGCTTTGGGGACAACCTTGAATGTGAATTCTGCAACGAAAGGACGCTTCTTTAACTTTTAATACATATTGCCATAGATAGAGATAAGGCTGCAAAAATATAAAAATATAAAGAACAAAACAAAGCATTTTATTTAGAATGTGTAGGTACAAACAATGGAAAAACAAAATAAGCAAACGTACATTTACTGGGACAGGGTAGTTATTGCTCTGTGCATTTTTGTTCTTATTATTATTTTTATAGTTATGGGTATTAAAGGGATAATAAATGCTTTTACAGATGATGAAAAAAGCAAAGCTGTGCAGGCGGCAAACACCGATACTGCACTAATTGGTGAAGGGCAGGAGCTTCTTGTCTGCATTGACGCAGGTCATGGAGGTGAGGAGGATTGCGGAGCGCTCTCTAATGACGAAAAAAGGTTTGAAAGCAATGATGATTTGAATATGGCTCTTGCCGTAGAAAAGAACCTAAAAAAGCTAGGTGCAGAAGTTCTTATGACGAGAACAGAGGATAAATATGTCGAGCTCTACAGCAGACCTGAGATGGCAAACGACGCTGGCGCGGACCTCTATGTCTCACTTCACAGAAACAGCGCGCAAACAGGTCAGGGAGTTGAAGTTTGGGTAAATTATGACGCTCCCGACGACGACACTTTACTTGCTAAGAATATTTTAGAAGGTCTTGACGAAGTGGGGATAAGCCAGAACAGGGGAGTACAGTACGGATATCAAGGCTATGACCCCACTGCGAAGGTAAATTATGTAGTCAATGAGAAATCAAATATGCCTAGCTGTCTTGTTGAACTTGGTTTTATTACCGACGACGAGGACAACAGGCTTTTTGACGAAAACCTTGACGCTTATGCAAAATCAATAGCGGAGTCTATAGTTAAATCTGCTGAAGAATTGAATATGGTAGAGATAAGCAATAAAGCTGAAAAAAATTAACCGGCGAGCCGCCGGTGGCACTCTGCCTTTGGATAGTTTGTAATGTGTGTTTACTTTGAGCAACGGCAGGCTAGTATATAGATACAAGAGGCTAGAATTCATAAGCAAGACGGCGAACCGCCGGTGGCACTCTGCCTTTGGGAAGTTAGTAATGTGTGTTTACTTTGAGCAACGGCAGGCTAGTATATAGGTACAAGAAGCTAGAATTCAGAACAAGACGGCGAGCCACCAGTAGCTCTCTGCCTTTGGAAAGTTTTGTTTGACGGCGAATATGTTTAAAAAAATCCTGAGAGATAAAAATTTCTCAGGATTTTATATATATTAAATTAGTTTTATTTGTTTTCGCCTGAAATTACTTCTTTAAGCCCTGCGGCAAGACCTGCAAGCCCTTGAATTTCAGAAGGGATAATGATTTTTGTTGCCTTTCCGTCGGCGGCTTTCTGGAACGCCTCTAGGCTCTTTAGCTGAATGACCTGCTCGTTTGGATTAGCCTCGTTCAGCTTTTTGATACTGTCTGCAAGGGCTAGCTGTACCGTTTCAATAGCCTTTGCTTCACCCTCTGCCTCAAGTATTTTCTTTTGCTTGATAGCGTCAGCTCTTAAAATTTCAGCCTGCTTTTCAGCTTCGGCGGCAAGGATTTTTGATTCTTTTTCACCCTCGGCAACTAAGATAGCTGACTTCTTTTCACCTTCAGCCTGCAAAATCTTTTCACGTCTTTCACGCTCGGCTTTCATCTGCTTTTCCATAGCGTCTTGAATCTCACGCGGAGGAAGTATATTTTTTAGCTCAACCCGGTTCACCTTGATTCCCCAGCGGTCGGTCGCCTCGTCAAGTATGACTGTGATCTTTGTGTTTATCGTATCACGAGAGGTCAGCGTTGCGTCTAGCTCAAGCTCGCCTATGATGTTACGCAGGGTCGTGGCAGTTAAATTCTCTATTGCAGAAAGCGGTCGCTCAACACCGTATGTGTACTGCTTAGCGTCTGTTACCTGGAAGAACACAACAGTGTCGATCTGCATTGTTACGTTATCCTTTGTGATGACCGCCTGTGGTTTGAAGTCAACAACCTGCTCTTTGATTGACACCTTCTTTGCTACTCTGTCGACAAAGGGAATCAAAAAGTGCAGTCCTGTCTGCCAGGAGACACGGTATGCCCCGAACCTCTCGATCACATACACCTGCGCCTGTGGAACGATTTTTATACATGCAATAATTATAAGAAGTATTACTGCAAGTACAATGATAATTGGAATATAGTCCTCCATAAAAAATACCTCCATATTTATTATTAAAGTTTCTTGCTTCAGTTATTAATTTTTACATAGAGCTTTGAGCCTTCAATTTTAGTAACTGTCACGAGAGAATCCTTTTCTATTATCTCACCCGTGTCTGAAATTGCCGTCCAGTCTACGCCATCGAGCCTTACACGGCCTGTAGCTTTCAAGTTATCAATGTCCTCAATTACTTTTGCCGTTTTTCCGATAATTATTTTAATATTAGTATCTATATTATTTTTTGCGTGCTTTTTGGCAATAGGTCTTGTGCAGATAAGAAGTATAGCCGACACAAGAATAAACACTAAAAGCTGTATCCACAGAGGAACATCAAATGCTGATAAAACCAGTGCCACAAGAGAGCCTGCGGCAAACCAAATAGAAATTAACGCCATAGAAGTAGCAAACTCAACAGCAGCAAATAAAACGAATGCAATTAGCCACATATAAAGATATGTTTCCATATTTATCACCAATCAAATAATTAAATATAAATTTATTGCTTATTAAGAAGTAGAATTACTTCTTTTGAATTATAACACAACATAAGAAAAAATACAATCGGAAATTTTTTATTAACATAGGCTTTAAACTGGCAGATTCATAATTGTCTACAAAACATTAAAGCGTTCGAAATTTTTTCCGAACGCTTTTGCAGTGTAAACATTTTATTCAAATTAGAATTCAACTTGCTTTAAAGTTCAATAATAACCTTTCCGCCAAAGTTTGGAGTGATTTCTATTGATTTATCTGTGCCAGCAACAGTAATAGTAAATGAAGAATCTGTATTAGTGTATTCACATTCTATCTTGTTGCCGTTTCTCTTAGCTGTTAACTCAAATACCTTGTTTGTTTCTTTATCATACACAGGGCAAACAGCAGATTTACCATCATCTAGGTTGTAAATTGTAAAGTTTGTGCCGCTTACATAATCGTATTCAAAGTCGCGCTCAAAGTTACCGAACGGAATAATTGAATTAGGTTTAGCAAGCGCAGGAATTTCAAAATAGCTGCAATTGTGTCTGTACCATTTACCGCCCTCAAGCGTCTTACCTGTAATGATGTCGGTCCAATTGCCTTCCGGCACATAATACTCAGCAATACCCTCATCGTTAAGAATAGGAGCAACGAGAATGTTGTCACCGAACATATACTGCCTGTCAAGAGTCAGACAGGTTGGGTCGTCTGCATAATCTATGACCATAGCCCTCATCATAGGAACTCCCACATTGTGCGTTTTGATAGCCTGTGCAAAGATGTAAGGCATTAGTTTTCCCTTTAACTCTGTGAAGAATTTCAGAACATCGCACGATTCCTCGTCAAACAGCCACGGCACTCTGTAGCTTTGATTTCCGTGAAGTCTTGAGTGAGTTGAGAACAGTCCGAAAGCCGCCCATCTCTTGTAAATGTCAGGTGTAGCGGTAGCCTCAAAGCCTGACATATCGTGGCTGAAGAAGCCAAATCCTGAAAGTGAAAGTGAAAGTCCGCCTCTGATAGTTTCTGCCATTGATGAGTATTCAGCAGAGCAGTCGCCGCCCCAGTGAACAGGGAATTGCTGTCCTCCTGCCGTTGCAGAACGTGCAAACAGACAAGCCTTGTTCTCACCGTAATAATCTTTAAGAACATTGAATACAGTCTTGTTGTAAAGGTGTGTGTAGAAGTTGTGCATCTTTATAGGGTCAGAGCCGTCGAAATAAACGATATCTTTAGTAGGTATTCTCTCGCCGAAGTCGGTCTTGAAGCAGTCTACACCCATATCGCAGAGCGCTTTCAGCTTTGATGCGTACCACTCGCAAGCCGCCGGATTTGTAAAGTCAACAAGCGCCATACCCGGCTGCCATTCATCAGCCTGAAATACGTCCCCGTTTTTCTTCTTAACAAAATATCCGTTTGCCATTCCTTCGTCAAACAGCTTTGAACGCTGTGCTATGTATGGGTTTATCCATACGCAGGTGTGGAGACCTTTTTCCTTGTGCAGACGTTCAAGCATAGCAGGCGGGTCAGGGAACTGAGACTTATCCCACTCAAAATTGCACCATTCAAACTCTTTCATCCAGAAGCAGTCAAAGTGGAACACCTGTAAAGGAATATTTCTCTCAGCCATACCGTCAATAAATGAAGTTATCGTTTCTTCGTCATATGTTGTTGTGAAAGAAGTTGTCAGCCACAGACCGAATGTGTATGCTGGAGGGAGCGCAGGCTTTCCTGTGAGATTTGTGTAACCCTCTAAAACCTGAGTGAGATTCTCTCCGCCGAAAATAAAGTATTCAAGCTCCTCGCCGGGAACAGTAAAAGAAACCTTTGATACCGTATCAGAAGCTACCTCATATGAAACCTTATCCGAACTGTTTACAAAAACGCCGTAGTTTCTTGAAGATGTGTAGAAAGGAATACTCTTATAGCTTTGGTCAGAACAGGTACCGCCGTCAGCGTTCCATATCTCAACATTCTGACCGTTTTTGGTGAATGTAGTGAACTTCTCACCGAAGCCGTAAATATATTCTCCGACTGAAAGCTGTAACTGTTCACGTAGGTATGTCGTGTGAGGATCCTGCGGATAGCTCCAGAATGTATCGTCCTCTTGCTTAGCAAGTCTTGCGTTAGCTTTGAACTGACTCTCTTTAACTAATGTAGTTGCTCTCCATGCGCCGCCAGTCAATAGTTTGTCTTCGTAGTAATACTGAACGCTCCAGTTATCTTTAGAAATAACTACCTTTGTCTTACCTGTGATAAGCTCAACGCTGTTTTCGTTTTCATTGATTGTGGGCTTATAACCGTAATCCTCGTTCAGTTCAAAATGAGGTCCGTGGTCTACAGTACCCTTGTAGTGTGTAATGTGTACCTTGATGCAGTTCTCCATCGTAGAAGAATAAGTGATTTCAAGGTTAGGTCCTCCAAGAGTCATAGCTCTGTTGTAGATTTTTGAGGGCGTTGCTACAACCTTGATTGCATTTTCTGTTGTTTCAATAACGTATGCCTCGTTCACATAATTGACTTCATAGCCTCGTTCTGTAAGCCAAAATCCATCTGAGAATTTCATATCTTTCTCCTCCTGCTTAAAATTTTAATTAAGAAAATACATTTTAACCATACAGTATTTTCAGAATCCCTTTTTAATGACTATATAATTTTGTCATTGTTTACATTGTAGCACATAATTTACATAAATAATAGTCCTTTTTTAACTTGTTTTTGTCAATTATTGTGCAGAGAGTAATATGCGTATTTTTACAAGATATAATGTCAAGTTGCTTTTACCTCAGTTTCTGCGTAAAAAGTTAATACGCAAGAAAGGTGTTTGGAATTTTTCGGACGCTTTTCTTGTACTTGATATTTTGTCAGCCAAAATTTACGAATTTTATATTTACTTTCTATGCACTTTATGGTATACTATAAAAAATACGAACAAAGGGTGTGTTCTGGTGAAACCGAAGTATAACAGAATTCTTTTGAAGTTGAGCGGAGAGGCTTTGGCAGGCAATAAGCAGATGGGCTTGAGTTATGATGTTATAACTTCATTCGGCAAGGCAATAAAAAAGACTGTTGATGCAGGTGTTGAAGTCGGTATAGTAGTCGGCGGAGGAAATTTCTGGAGAGGGCGTTCAAGCGGAGCAATGGACAGAACAAGGGCAGACCATATCGGAATGTTAGCCACGGCTATGAATGCTCTTGCGGTTGCAGACGGTTTAGAGAACTGCGGATTAGAGGTAAGGGTACAGACGGCAATATCAATGCCTCAGGTAGCGGAGCCGTATATCAGAAACCGTGCTATGCGACATTTTGAAAAGGGGAGAGTAGTTATATTCGGCTGCGGAACAGGAAATCCGTTTTTCTCAACAGACACGGCAGCGGCTTTGAGGGCGGCTGAAATTGAGGCTGATATATTCTTTAAAGCAACGATGGTCGACGGAGTGTATGATAAAGATCCGCATAAGTTCTCAGACGCAGTAAAGTATGACGAACTTTCGTTTGATGAGATTTTGTCAAAAGGTTTAAAGGTAATGGATTCTACAGCGGCGGCAATGTGTAAGGATAACGATATACCGATTTATGTGTTCGATTTAGCTGACCCTGAAAACATATACAGAGCTTGTATGGGCGAGTCTGTAGGCACAAAGGTAACGAACAGAAAGTAGTACATAATAAAAAATTAACATAAAGGAGAATTCTTATGAAAGAAGTATTAAATAAAGCTGAAGAAAAGATGAACAAGACTGTAAATGCTCTAAAAAATGAGTTTGCTTCTATCAGAGCAGGCAGAGCCAACCCATCGGTATTGGATAAGGTGCTGGTAGATTATTACGGAACGCCTACACCTGTAAATCAAATGGCGGCGGTTTCGGTATCGGAGGCAAGGGTTTTGGTTATTCAGCCGTGGGATAAGAGCCTTATCAAAGCTATTGAAAAGGCTATACAAGCGTCTGACATCGGTATAAATCCTTCAAACGACGGCAATGTTATAAGACTTACATTCCCTCAGCTTACAGAGGACAGGAGAAAGGAAATCGTAAAGGATTTGAAAAAGTACGGTGAGGAGGCAAAGGTTGCGATACGTTCTGCTCGTCGTGACGCTAACGATAAGCTAAAAGCTAAGAAGAAAAACTCTGAGCTTACTGAGGACGATTTAAAAAATGGCGAGGATAAAACTCAAAAGCTGACCGATAAATTCACAAAAATTATCGACGAGGTAGTTGCAGAAAAGGAAAAGGAAGTTTTATCTATCTAGTAAGAATAGCGTTCTGACTTTATCGGAGGTTTAAAGCGTGGCAGTGAGCAGTAAAAAAGATGATAAAGGTGAAATTTTGGTGCCAGAACATATTGGCGTTATAATGGACGGTAACGGCAGATGGGCTAAAAAGCGTCTGCTTCCGAGAAAGTTTGGGCATAGAGAGGGCGCAAAGACATTCAAGAAAATAGCTTTGGCAGGTAAGAAAATAGGCGTTAAGTATATGACGTTCTATGCTTTTTCAACTGAAAACTGGAAGCGTCCTAAGGACGAAGTCGATGCAATAATGAAGCTCTTTGAGGATTATCTTGACGATGTTTCTTCCTTTGAAAAGGAGAATATCAGGCTGATTTTTATTGGAGACAGGTCAAGACTTTCACAAAACTTAAGAGATAAGATGAAACACGCAGAGGAGATTTCACAAGATTTTGATTCAATGACTGTAATATTGGCAGTAAATTACGGTGGTCAAAGTGAGATTTGCAAAAGTGTGAAGGAAATTGCAAAGATGATAAAAAACAACGAGCTTGATATTGACGATATAGACGAGAAGCTGATTGAGGAAAATCTTTATACGAGGGACATTCCCCCTGTTGACTTGATAATACGCCCAAGCGGAGAAATGAGACTTTCAAATTTCCTTATATGGCAGTCGGCGTATGCGGAGTATTATTTTACTGATATTCTGTGGCCAGATTTCAAAGAAAAGGATCTTGCGGACGCTATAAAGGCTTTCAGCGACCGCAGCAGAAGATTTGGAGGAATATAAATGCTGACAAGAATTATTTCTGCCGCTGTGGCTATAGTAATTGCAGTTATAGTGCTTTGCTTTCATAATACTATAGTGCTTAATATCGCTGTAGCGGCTCTTATTGAGATAGCTTTGTTCGAGCTTTTTAGAGCTGAAGATTGCTTGAAATTCAAGGTATCTCAGGCTTTATGTTATGCCTTTGCACTTTCAATTCCGTTTTCAAATTATCTTTTAAAGCTGGATGATAACATAATGTATTATATTACCGCTGTGTTTTTGCTTTTGATGTTTATAGCTTTCCTCGGATATCATAAGACAATGAGTTATGAAAAGCTAGCATTTATGATTTTTGTTTCATTATTTGTTTCTGTATCTATGTCAACATTGCTTTATTTAAACCGAACAGGCGGAAAGCACGGATTGTTCTATGTTGTTATTACTCTATGCGGTGCATGGCTTGCGGACAGCGGAGCTTATTTTGCAGGAACTTTTTTCGGCAAACATAAACTTTGTCCAAACATAAGCCCAAAGAAAACTGTTGAGGGCTTAATTGGCGGAGTTATAGCAAACGGACTTATTTTAGTTGTTCTGGGCTTTGGGTATTCTAAGATTGCTGATATAGATGTAAATTATATCGCCTTATTTGTTCTTGGAATGATTTGTGCTTTACTTGGACTTGTAGGCGATTTGACAGCTTCGCTTTTAAAAAGACAGACGGGTATTAAGGATTACGGAAACATTATGCCCGGTCACGGAGGCGTTATGGACAGGTTTGACAGTGTGTTGTTTGTTGCTCCGTTTATGACTGCTGCACTCAGCATCATTAATATTATTAAGTAAAATACGATAGGGGCGAGCTGATATGCTTACCCCTATCGAGTGTTTAATAAGGTTTTTAAAATAATAATTAGAAATGATAAATTATGGGAGGTATGCTCTAAGAGAGCATTGTGAATAAGTAATGAAGACCATATCTGTTTTAGGTTCTACGGGTTCTATTGGAACTCAGGCATTAGATATTGCAAGACTGCATAAAATTAATATAAAAGCTCTGGCGGCAAACAGAAATGTATCTCTTTTGACCAATCAAGCAAAAGAATTTAATGCTGAGTATGTTTGCATTTACGACAAGGAAAAATATAAAGAGCTTAAAGAAAATTTTATAGGTACAAAAGTTAAAGTTCTCTGCGGAATTGAGGGACTTTGTGAAATAGCGGTGCTTGACGGAGTAGACATACTGCTCAATTCGGTAGTTGGTATGGTAGGGCTTAGACCTACCTTAGAAGCTATTGAAAAAGGCGTTGATATTGCTCTTGCTAATAAAGAGACGTTAGTCACAGGCGGTAAGCTTGTTATTGATAAGGCTGCGCAACAGGGAGTCAAGATTCTTCCTGTAGACAGCGAACATTCAGCGATATTTCAGTGCCTTCAGGGTAACGAAATGAATGAGATAAACAAAATAATTCTTACAGCGTCCGGCGGACCGTTTTTCGGATTTTCTAAAAGCGAGCTTGAAAATGTAAGCGTTGAACAGGCACTTGATCACCCAAACTGGTCGATGGGAAATAAAATCACCATTGACTCTGCTACACTTATGAACAAGGGGCTTGAGTTTATTGAGGCAATGTGGCTGTTTGACTTAAAGCCTGAGCAGATTGAAATAGTAGTTCACAGGGAGAGCGTTATACATTCCGCAGTTGAGTATAAAGACGGCTCTGTTATCGCTCAGATGGGAGTGCCTGATATGAGACTTCCCATTCAGTATGCTTTGCTTTATCCTAAAAGACTTCATTGCAAGGAAAAAGCACTGTCGCTTACCGATTACGGAACGCTTTCATTTTCAAAGCCTGATTATGAAACCTTCGACTGCCTTAGAGCGTGTATTAAAGCCATAACAATAGGAGGGTCGATGCCTGCTGTTGTAAACGGAGCTAATGAAAAGGCGGTTGAGTTGTTTTTAAATAGAAAAATCTCTTTTCTGCAAATAGGTGAGCTTGTAACTTCGGCATTAGAAAGTATAAAGCCTTGTGAGATAACCTGCTTAGAGGACGTATTGCAGACTGATAAGACGGCAAGGGAATTTGTTTTGAGTAAAATTTAATTATCTATTGAGAGGTTCAGATGGTTAGTATAATAATCGCAATAATAGTATTTGGAATAATAATTATAGTTCACGAGTTTGGACATTTTATCGCCGCTAAAAAAAGCGGAGTGAGAGTAAATGAATTTGCAATAGGTATGGGTCCGAAGCTTTTTTCAAAGCAGTGTGGTGAAACAAAATATTCTCTGAGACTTCTTCCAATAGGCGGTTATTGCTCAATGGAGGGTGAGGATAAATCCAGCGAAGATGACAGAGCATTTTGTAAAAAAAGCGTTATAAAGAGGATTATCATTGTCGCTGCTGGCGCTTTGATGAATTTGGCGCTTGGTTTTATCTTTATTGTAATAATGACTTCAATGAATGATACCTATGCAGGCACGACAATTTCGTGGTTTGAGGATAACGCGTCTTCGCAGGCAAGCGGACTTCAGGTTGGTGACAGGGTAATTAATATAAACGGTATGCACATTTTTACCGATACTGACTTTGCATATCAGCTCCAATCTGATAAGGACGGAATTTTTTATATGACGGTTATCAGAGACGGAGAGAAAAAAGAGCTAAAAGATGTCAAGTTTTCAATGAGCGAGAATGATGACGGCAAAAAAACAAGCAGTCTGCACATTGACTTTAAGGTTGAACCGATAGAGAGAAGTATAAGTAGCATAGCGTCTCAGTCGTGGAGGAGGAGCGTTTCATATGCAAGACTTATATGGGTATCACTTGGCGACCTGCTGACAGGGCAGTATAAAATAAATGACTTATCAGGTCCTGTTGGAATCGTTACAGCAATAAGCGATGTAGTTTCTAATGAAACGACAGATTCGGGAATAAACTGGCAAGAACTTCTGCAAAATCTGTTTTCAATGGCAGCGCTTATTTCAATAAATGTAGGCATTTTCAATCTGCTTCCGCTTCCGGCTTTAGACGGCGGACGGCTTATCTTTTTAATAGTTGAGGGAATTAGAAGAAAGCCTGTAAGTCCCGAAAAAGAGGGAGCAGTGCATTTTGTGGGACTTGCGCTTTTGATGATGCTTATGCTTTATGTTACCTTTAACGATGTTGTTAAGCTAATAAATTGAATTAAACAGGAGTATTGCTCTTGGGGGTATTTAATAAATGAATAGAAAATGCAAGCCGGTCAAGGTAGGTGACTATACCTTTGACGGCAAGAAAATATATATACAGTCTATGCTGAATATTCCTGCTGAGGATATTAAAGGCAGTATTGAGCAGGCGGTTGAGCTTGAAAAGGCAGGATGTGATATTATCCGTGCGGCAATACCTGATATGAATGCCGTCAGGCTCATTACCGAAATTAAAAATGCGGTGAATATTCCTCTTGTTGCCGATATTCACTTTGATTACAAGCTCGCATTAGAAGCGGCAAACGCAGGAGTAGATAAAATAAGAATAAATCCTGGAAATATCGGCGGAATGGATAATGTTAAGGCAGTTGCCAAGGCGTGCAAATCAAGGGGGATACCCATAAGGATAGGCGTTAATTCGGGCTCGCTTGAAAAGAAACTGCTTGCAAAATACGGCTCGCCTACGCCAGAGGCTTTGGTGGAAAGCGCTCTAGGTCACGTTCAAATGCTGGAAGCGGCAGACTTTGACGACATAGTAATATCAATAAAATCTTCTGACGTTAAAACTACGATCTCATCTTACAGACTTTTAGCTGAGAAATGCAATTATCCGCTGCATTTGGGAGTTACTGAGGCAGGAACAGAGCGAATGGGTCTTATAAAATCTGCGGTTGGGATAGGCTCGCTCTTACTTGACGGAATAGGAGAGACGATAAGAGTTTCGCTTACTGACGACCCTGTTAAGGAGGTATATGCTGCAAGGGATATTCTTAAGGCAATAGGGAAAGGAAACGGTGTGAAAATTATTTCCTGCCCTACCTGCGGAAGAACAAAAATAGATTTGATTTCTTTGGCTAAAGAAGTTGAGGAGCGCACAAAGAATATTGATAAAAACATTACGGTAGCTGTTATGGGCTGTGTAGTAAACGGTCCTGGAGAAGCCAGAGAAGCAGACATTGGAATAGCAGGCGGAGACGGAAAAGCAGCGCTTTTTAAAAAAGGAGAAATGCTTTTTACAGTTGATGAGTCAAAGGCTCTGGACGCTTTGCTTTGTGAGATAGAAAAACTGTAAAAATCAGTGTGGGTTTAAATACACAGAAACGGAGGACAAGCCTGATAATTAATTTCAGGTTATAACATTAAAAATGGAACAGCATTATATAAGCACTTTTTTTGAGGATTATAAAAATATAATTCCAAACGATATTGGAAACGGCAGAATAATAAAGCTGACATTTGAAGATAACTACAGCTTAATGAAAATTACCGCTGCATTTGACAAGCTAATAAGCTATGAAGCTGCAAGCAAATTTGAGAGGGATTTAAGGTCTGCTCTTAAAATGTCTGATGTATGTTTAGATATTAAATACACTCCCGATATGTTTTGCGTTGAATATTTCGGTGAGCTTATTAAGTTTTTAAAGGATTCATTTACGGTAGTAAACGGATTTTTAGATGACGCTGATGTTACATATGATGATAATGGCAGTGAACTTAAAATTAATTTAAAATCAGGTGGATTCAGTCTTTTGCAGAAAGCGGGTATTGAAACCGCTTTGCCTGATTTGATTTACAAGTTTTTTTCAAAGAAGGTTAAAGTCGTTTTTGCAGGAGTTCTTTCAACTGATAAGGAAGAACACGAGAAGTTTTATTCTGAAGCAATTTCTAATATACCGATGCCTGAGCCTGTAATTCAAAAACCGATTCAGACAGGCTCTGAAAAAAAAGATTTTTCAGTGTATAACATAGATTTCTCCGACAGCTATTTAGACGGCAGCGGAGCAAAGCTCTTAATGGGTAAGGTTATCAAACCTGTAAATAAACTTCTTCCGTTAAGCGAGCTTAATTTGGATATTGACAATGCTGTAATCTGGGGCGATGTATTTGAAATAAATACACGAGAGACTAAAACAGGAGCGTTGATTACGGTTATATACATAACTGACTATACAAATTCCTGTGCGATAAAGCTAATAGGTTCTTCAAACAGAAAGGTGAGACTTAAAAAATCTAAGCTCGAAGCTATGCTAAGTGAAATAAAAAAGGGAACAACAATTGTTTTAACAGGTTCACTCAGCGAGGATGATTATGACCACAAGGAATATTTTGTACCGAATGATATAATGACAATTCACAGAAGCGTAAAGAAAGATAATAGCGAGGTAAAGCGTGTAGAGCTTCATTGTCATACGAATATGTCGGCAATGGACGCCGTATCGCCTGCTGATAAAATTGTAAATAAGGCTTTTTCGTGGGGACATAAGGCTATTGCAATTACTGATCACGGTGTTATGCAGGGCTGTCCGGACGCTATGTATGCAGTAGATAAAATAAGAAAAGACGGCGGAGATTTCAAACTCATTTACGGAATTGAGGCTTATCAGGTAAACAGCGACACTCTTGATCAAAGCACTATTAAAAAGCCTTATCATCAGATCATTCTGGCGAAGAACAAAACCGGATTAAAAAATCTATACAAACTAGTATCATATTCAAACCTAAAATACTTTTATAAAAGACCAAGAATTCCAAAGCAGGAGCTTATAAAGCACAGAGAGGGGCTTTTAGTAGGAAGTGCCTGCGAGATGGGAGAGCTGATACAGAATTACTTAGCAGGGAAGTCACATGAGGAACTGGCTGAAATAGCAAAGTTTTATGACTATTTGGAAATTCAGCCTATAGGAAATAACAAATTTATGCTGAGAAGCGACCGTGACGTTTATAAAAACATCAAAACAGAGGAACAGCTTAAAGATATAAATAAGTTTGTAGTTCAGCTTGGAGATGAGCTTGGAATTCCTGTCGTTGCAACGGGCGACGTTCATTTTCTTGAGGAAGGTGACGCAACTTTCCGTGCGATTTTACAGGCAGGTCAGGGTTATTCCGACGCCGATATTCAAGCACCGCTTTATCTGAAAACTACCGAAGAAATGCTGGAGGAGTTCTCGGAATATCTGGGCGAGGAAAAGGCTTATGAGGTCGTTGTTACAAACTCTAACAAAATTGCAGATATGACAGATCCTGAACTAAGGGCTTTTCCAAAGGGAACCTTCACCCCTCACATTGAGGGCGCTGAAGAAGAACTGACAGATATTTGCTGGAGTAAGGCTAAAGAAATCTACGGAGATCCTGTTCCTGAAATTGTACATAAACGCTTGCAGAGAGAGCTTGACTCAATTATAAAGCACGGATTTGCCGTACTTTATATTATTGCTCAAAAGCTGGTTGCTAACTCGGTTGAGAACGGATATCAGGTAGGTTCAAGAGGCTCGGTAGGCTCATCTTTTGTAGCTTCTATGGCAGGCATTTCAGAAGTTAATCCGCTTGTGCCGCATTATGTTTGCCCAAGCTGTAAGTACAGTGAATTTATAACAGACGGTACTGTCGGCTCTGGTTTTGACTTGCCTCCAAAGGCGTGTCCAAAGTGCGGCAGCGATATGAATCGAGACGGACATGATATTCCTTTTGAGACTTTCTTGGGATTCCACGGTGATAAGTCACCCGATATTGATTTGAATTTCTCCGGCGAGTATCAGTCGAGAGCGCATAAATATACAGAAGAACTGTTCGGCTCTGACCACGTTTTTAAAGCGGGTACTATTTCGGGAGTCGCTAATAAAACCGCTTACGGATATGTTATGAAGTATTTGGAGGAGAGGGGAAGAAAGGCTAATCCTGCTGAGATACAGCGCCTTGTAAACGGCTGTACGGGAATAAAGCGTACTACAGGTCAGCACCCGGGCGGAATGGTTGTTATTCCGGCTGAGTATGATGTTTATGACTTCACCCCTGTTCAGCATCCTGCTGAAAGAACTGACAGCGACATAGTTACTACTCACTTTGATTTTAACTCGCTTCACGATACAATTTTAAAGCTAGACGAGCTTGGTCATGATGTGCCGACGCTTTATAAACTTCTTGAGGATATGACAGGCTGCGAAGTTACAAAAATACCTATGTCTGATAAAAAGGTGTATTCTCTGTTCACCTCTACTGAGGCATTGGGTGTTAAGCCTGAACAGATTTTCGTCGAGACGGGAACGCTTGGTATTCCGGAAATGGGAACTTCTTTTGTTATGCAAATGCTTTTAGAGGCTAAACCTAAGAATTTCTCCGACCTTTTGCAGATATCCGGTCTTTCTCACGGTACAGACGTCTGGCTGGGTAATGCTCAGGATTTGATAAAAAATGGCGTTTGTGATATTTCCCAGGTAATAGGTACTCGTGACAGTATTATGACTAAGCTTATTTATTACGGAGTTGATCCGTCACTTTCGTTCAAAATTATGGAAATAACGAGAAAAGGTAATGCTCCAAGGCTTTTAACAGAAGAAATGAAACAGGAAATGCGGAATAATAATGTTCCAGAATGGTTTATTGAAAGCTGTTTGAAAATAAAATATATGTTCCCTAAGGCTCATGCTGCCGCTTATGTTACCGCTGCTATACGCCTTTGCTGGTTTAAGGTCTACAAGCCGCTTGAGTTTTATTCCGCAATTTTTACTGTAAGAGGCGAGGATTTTGACGCTGTAAGTGCAATGAAAGGCGAAGAAGAGGTCAAGCACAAAATTCAGCAGCTCAGAATTAAAGAAAATAAGACTGTCAAGGAGGAGGGAACTCTTGACACGCTATTGCTTATCAATGAAATGCTCTCAAGAGGTTTGGAATTTTTACCTATTGACATCTTTAAATCCGACGCCACTGTTTATAAAATAGAAGACGGAAAGCTGAGGCTTCCGTTTAACTCAATAAACGGAGTTGGAATAACAGCGTCAAGAAGTATATATGAGAAGGCGCAAAAGGGTGATTTTATTTCTATTGAAGATTTTGCTGGTCAAGCTGGTGTTACTAAGACGATTTTGCAAACTTTAAAAGAGTTAGGCGCGTTCGGAGATATACCCGAAAGCAGTCAGTTTTCGCTTTTTACAATGTGAGCGATAAACAATACACAAGAACTACTAATAACGGTAATAATAATGCACAAATGTAGGTATAACAAAAGCGTTCAGGTCAAAAATGACTTGGACGCTTTTTATATATAAATGCTTATCTTTTTACCATAATTTATCTTGAAATTTATTTTCGTGTGTAGTATAATTAAATAAATATTATCAATTATTATAGGTGTTATGCTATGAATGTTCAAACAATATTACAGTACGGCGTTAGAATACTTATTATTTTTATGATTTTACCAGTTCATGAGTTCGCTCACGCTTGGGTTGCCTATAAGCTGGGCGATAATACAGCTCGCTATTCGGGCAGACTCACTATGAACCCATTTTCTCACGTTGATATTCTAGGCTCTATTTGTCTGCTTTTAACAGGCTTCGGCTGGGCTAAGCCTGTACCTATAAATCCGATGAACTTCAAAAACCGTAAGGCTGGTACGGCGATTACTGCCCTTGCTGGACCTTTGTCAAACCTCATTGTAGCTTATATTGCAATGATAATTCTCAAAATCATAATGTGGATCGCATTCGGCGGGGAGTTTTATTACTCAAATACCTATGTTTATATTAATCTCATTTTTCAGTATTTTATTACTATAAATATTTTCTTGGCTGTCTTTAATCTTATTCCCGTTCCGCCGCTGGACGGCTCAAGAATTTTGTGCTACTTTCTGCCGGACAGCTTTGAGTATAAGTTGGCTCAGTATGAGCATATTATCTACATTTTGTTTATTGTTTTTGTGCTGTTCTTTAATGTGCTGGACCGTCCGCTTTCTTGGATAGGCAATAAGATTTTCAGCCTGTTCGACTTTATGACCGGCTGGGTAGACTTGATTATGAATATTATTTTGTAATTGTTTTTAACTGTATCCGAAAGGTATAAGTTTCAATGAATCAACTTCAATTTAAACTTGATATTTTTGAAGGTCCGCTCGACTTGCTCCTTCATTTGATTTCAAAGCATAAACTGAATATTAACGATATCGAAATTTCTATTCTGCTCGAACAGTATCTCGAATATATCGACGGCTTAAAAGAACAGGATTTTGAAATAGCAGGCGAGTTTCTAGAGATGGCGTCAAGACTTATTTATATCAAGACTGTTTCACTTCTCCCTCAGCCGAATGAGGCTAAAGAGCTTAAAAAAGAGCTTGAGGGACGTCTTATTGAGTATTCTCTTTGTAAGCAGACCGCAGAACTGCTTAGAAAAAGCTATGCTGGCGGTGAGATCTTTGTGCGTCTGCCTGCGCCGATCGAGATAGATAAAACTTACACCAGAGAACACGAGCCCTCTATACTTGTTGAGGCGTATATGGGTATATCGGTAAGAGCGAAAAAAGCCCCTCCGCTTGACGCCTCTGTATTTAAGCCCATTGTTTCAAAAAAAATAGTTTCTGTTACGTCTAAGATAATTTTCGTTTTGAAAAAACTCTATACAACCGGTACTTGTAATATGGACAGGCTTTATCAGGGAGTTACCGACCGATCAGAGCGTGTCGCTACATTTTTGGCAGTTTTAGAGCTTACAAAGTCGGGTAGGATTTTACTAAGCGATGATAATTCAGAGCTTTATTTTAAGGGCAGAGATAAGAAAAAGGCATAGTATACCCTTAAATAACAGAAAGGAAATCACAGTGTAAATGAATATAGATGAGAAAATTTCAGTTCTCGAAGCGATACTCTTTGCAAGCGGTGAGCCAGTCGATTCTGACAGGCTTCAGGAAGCCATTGAAGTCGATAAGGGAACTCTTGATAAACTGATGAACCTGTTGAACGATAGGTTTAAAAACTGCGGAAGTGCGTTATATGTGTATCTGCTAAATAATTCGTATCAGCTTGGAACAAGAGAGGAATATGCTCCATACATAAAAAAGGCGATGGAGACAAAAAATAACTCTAAGCTGTCTCAGGCGGCGTTTGAAGTTCTTACTATTATAGCATACAATCAGCCTGTTACAAAGGGCTTTGTCGAACACGTCAGGGGAGTTGACAGCTCAAGCGTTGTAAACTCGCTCGTCGAGAAGGGCTTGCTTGAAGAAGCGGGCAGAATTGACGTCCCCGGACGTCCGATTGCTTTTAAAACAACTGCTAATTTTTTGCGCTGCTTTAAAATGAAATCGCTTGATGAGCTGCCTAAGCTGCCCAGTCAGAATGGAGAAATGCAAGTCAGCTTAGAAGAATTAGAAGATAATTAGCGACGGTGACCGGCGAGAGCCGGCAGGGGTGACCCCTGCACGCAGTGCTGCCTTTTATTAATTGATAATTGACAATTGATAATGGAAAATGGATAATTAAATCATTCTTCCGCTTCTTGCATAAGTTTATTACAATGTTCACTCAATTTTGAGGCTTCGTCTGCTAAACATTCAAGTGCTCCTCTTAAAATGTCATCACCATATATGTGTATAAAGTACATTACACATACTTCAGACAGCCCTTCTAGCTTTTCAGCCTCTTTCATTATTACTTCAAAATCCACTAAATGGATTGCTTCGATTTTTTCTTTCATTGATGTCACTTCCTTTAATTGTGGGTCTTAGAATTATTATGCATACCTATGTTATTATACAATGCTCTGCATTCGTCACGAAGTTTGAATACTTCATCTGAAAGGCATTCAAGCGTCCTTTTGAAAATATCATTTTCAAAGTAATTGGTGAAGAATATAACACAGAAATCTGAAAGTCCTGCTATCATTTCAGTTTTTCTATGTATTTCTTCAATGTCCTGTATGCTTATGTTTCTGTTTTTATTATCCATTGATGTCACTTCCTTTCATATAACGATATCATTATATACTGATATCTCTATATAATCAATAGTCAAAACACATAAATATTATATAATTTTTTTAGTGTATATTGACTATTATGCACAAATATGTTACGTTTTTAATAAAGAAAATAATTTTATACTACAAAGGTGGTAAAAATATGCCAGTTAGTAAAGCCCAAAAAAGAGCGAATGCAAAATATAATAAAAAGCACTATGATAGTATGCTTATAAGAGTTCCAAAAGGTAAAAAGGAAAAGATAGTAGCTCATGCAAATGAGTATGATATATCTTTAAATAAGTTTCTTAATCGGGCAGTTGATGAAACTATGGAGAGAGATAAAAATAAATGACACAGTGGTTTAGACAGAAAAAGGTGGTAAAAATATGCCTGCTAGTAAAGCAAAGATAAGAGCAAATGACAAGTATAATAAAAAGCACTATGATAGTATGATTATAAGAGTTCCAAAAGGTAAAAAGGAAAAGATAGTAGCTCATGCAAATGAGTATGATATATCTTTAAACAAGTTTCTTAATCGTGCAGTTGATGAAACTATGGAGAGAGATAAAAATAATGTATAATTGATAATGGAAAATGGATAATGGATAATTAATGTTATAATAAATCATTTTTCCGCCTCTTTCATTACTTCTTCAAAATCCACTAAATAATAAAATATAATTGTATTGAAAGGTTGGTAGAACATATGGGAAAGACATCAACAGCAAGTAAGCACAAGTATAATAAAAAGGCTTATGAAAGGGTCGTTTTAACTGTAAAAAAGGGCGATAAAGAAAAGATCTTTAAAAAAGCATCAGAGCTTGGAAAGAGTGTAAACGCATATATTAAAGACTTAATCAACGCAGATACTAATGGAATGTTAAAGGATTAGTGGAGGCGGTAATGTGCCAATAAAATATAAAATTAATGTTTTAGCAGAATTAAAAGCTATTGGATATTCTACATATAGGTTAAGAAAAGAAAAAATTTTCGGAGAGCGGACTATGCAAAAATTCAGAAAAGGAGAGATAGTCAACGCTGAAAATCTTGCGGTTATATGTAAGCTGTTAAACTGTCAGCCTGGAGATGTTATGGAGTATGTAGATGAAGATGAAACTAACATTTAATTATTAAGATACAGAGCTATGTGTTGGGTCTAAATCAGAGTAATCTAAGATATTTGTCAAAGGAAAGTTTACATAATGCCTATAAGATATAAAATTAATGTTTTAGCAGAATTAAAAGCAAAAGGCTATAATACATCACGTTTAAGAAAAGAAAAATTATTGGCAGAAGCAACAATACAACTATTGAGACATAACCAAATTGTGTCTTACAAGAATATTTCAAGACTCTGTAAATTACTTGAATGTGATATAGGTGATATTTTAGAGTATAGGGAAGATTAAATGTATATAAGGTGGTAAAATTATTTTTATTATCCATTATCCATTAATTGAAAGGGGTTGGTAATATTATAGCTTTGTATATAATTTTAGGAATTATATTAGCGATATATATTATTCTGCGCCTTTCGGTGACGGTATCGTATCATGCAAACAGTGTTACCGACGAGATCAAGCTGTCGGCAAAATGGCTGTGGTTCACCATTTACCCAAGACCTGATAAGCCGTCAAAGACAATCAAGATAAAAAGCAAAAAGAATAAAAAGAAGTCAAAAAAGTCAAAGCAGACGTTTGAGGAAAACCTATCTGAAATTGAAGAAGAGTTTACAGAGCTGACCGAGGACGAGCTGGACGAGAAAATAAGTTCTTTGGAAAAGGAGCTTGAGAGGCAAGAGCAAAAAGTAAAGCAGGCAAGTGAAATTCCAAAGACGGATAAAAAAATCAATGCTGAGAAAGCTAAGAATGAAAAAAACAAGAAAGATAAAAAAGAAAAGTCTGAAAAGGACAAGCCTCAGGAGAGCGGTCTTAAGGCTAAGATAAATAATATTCGCCGTCGATGGGGAATATATAAAGACTTTATCCCGATGACGTGGAAGTCATTCAGAAAGCTGTTAAAGCAAATTCGTTTTTACGACACAGAGATAGAGATAACCGCAGGAAAGGACGACGCTTACGACGCTGCAATGAATTACGGCAGACTAAATGCGGTGCTGTTTCACGGGCTTGGGGTAGTAGGAACAATTTTCACTCTATACAAGCCGAAAAGGGCAGAGGTCAAATGCGTTTTCGACAAAAAGGTGTTTGAGTACGAGATTTCGGGCAAAATAAAGGTAAGACCAAGTACCGTTTTGGGAATAGTAATAGTATTCGGAATTAAATTTTTATATCTATTTTTGAAAAAGCGTCACAAGGCAAAGAAGCAATACAAATTAAAGCGTAAGCTTATGATAAATAATAAGGAGTTGTTAGCAAATGAATGATAACGGTTTGGAGAGACTTGTTGAAACAGCAATGAAGAAAATTCACGAGCTTGCGGACTGCGAGACTGTTGTCGGCAAGCCAATAATCGCAGACGGCACGACAATAATTCCTATATCAAAGGTATCTGTAGGGTTTACATCGGGGGGCTCTGATTTACCTACAAAAGGCTCAAAGGAGATGTTCGGCGGCGGAACGGCAGGAGGAGTATCGTTACAGCCGCTTGCCTTTATAACAATTACAAACGGGGAAGTCAAGCTGTTACAGATGTCGGTAAATGCAAGCAAAGAAAATGCGCTTATAAATATGATTCCTGATGTTATAGACAAGATAACCGACTTTATCAATAACAGAAAAAGCGACGAATAATATCAAATTTAATAATAATAAGACAAAATGTATTTTTTCTGGTTAAGTGTGCATAATTATCTTAGAAATGAGGTGCACTATTAATGAAAAAAATACTTAGTCTTTTTACTATATTAGCGGTTACATTCAGTTGTTTTGGGTTTTCTGTTACAGGTGAAGCCGCGTCTACATCTGCAAAGGCGGCAATTTTAATAAACGCTGAAAACGGCAAGGTTCTGTACGAACACAATTCAGAAACAAAGCTTCCAATGGCAAGCACTACAAAGATAATGACAACATTGCTGGCTATAGAAAACGGCAAATTGGACGAGCAATTTAAGGTAGATGAGAACGCAATAAAGGTCGAGGGCTCGTCTATGGGGCTTAAAAGCGGAGACATTGTCACTATGAGGGCGTTGTGCTATGGTATGATGCTCCCAAGCGGTAACGATGCGGCAAATGCGACGGCTGTAAGGGTTGCGGGAAGCGTTGAGAAGTTTGTTTCTATGATGAATAAAAGAGCAGACAAGCTGGGTCTTAAATCCACTCATTTTGTCACGCCGTCGGGTCTTGACGATTATACCGACGACCATTATTCAACGGCCTCCGATATGGCAAAGCTAACAGCATATGCTCTTAAAAACAAAATCTTTGCAGAAATTTGCTCAACCAGAAGCGCTAAGCTGAAATACGGAAATCCTCCTTATGAAAGGTGGCTTGCAAACACCAATAAACTTATGGCGTCCTGCAAGGGGGTTTTTGGAGTTAAGACAGGCTTTACCGATAAGGCGAGAAGATGTCTTGTGTCTGCTTGCAGACGAAACGGTACAACCCTTATTTGCGTTACGCTGAACGACCAGAACGACTGGGCTGACCATTCAAATCTTTACGATTTCGGTTTTTCACAGTATAAAAGCGTATCACTTTCTCCAAAGGTAAATTCATTTAAAGCGCCGATAGTAGGAGCGCAAAAGGATACGGTTTCCGCAAGCTGTGAGAATGAGATAAAGCTAAGCGTATATAAAGATGACGCTGAAAGGATTACACAGCGCGTTGTTTTAAATAAGTTAAACTATGCTCCGATTGCAAAGGGCGAGAAGTTAGGGTATGTGAGATACTATATAGATAACATTTTAGTTGGTCAGACAGAAATAAAAGCCAATGAGAGCGTTAAGGCAAAAGCGTCGGAGAGAACGGCGTTCGGCAGGTTTATACAAAGGGTTTGGAGATTAATATAATGAGAACAGGATAAACCTGTTCTATACATATGAAAGGTAAATAGATGGAAAAAACAAGGATTCAAAAAATAATTGCTGACGCAGGTTACTGCTCACGCAGAAAGGCTGAGGAGCTTATATCACAGGGCAGGGTAAAAGTTAACGGCAGACCCTGCAAGCTTGGCGACAAGGCATTTGCCGGCAAGGATCTAATTTCAATCGACGGTGAAAAGCTATACACTCCGAGAAAGAGAAAGCTGTACTATATAATGCTCAACAAGCCCAGAGGGTACGTTACCACAATGAGCGACGAGTTCGACAGGAAAAATGTTTCAGATTTGATAACAGGCATTCCCGAGCGTGTTTATCCTGTGGGAAGACTGGATAAAAATTCGGAGGGTATGCTTCTGTTTACAAACGACGGTGCTTTCGCTAACGATATTATGCATCCCTCAAATCACGTTACCAAAACCTATCGTGTTACGGTGCGCCCTGATATAACCGACGAGCAGTTGGTAAGGCTTTCTGAGGGCGTTGAAATTGACGGTCAGATGACCTTGCCCTGTACTATAAACGTACTTACGAAAGAGCCTGGCAGGGTAGTTTTGCAAATGGTTATTCGTGAGGGCAGAAATAGACAAATAAGAAAAATGTGCGAGGCTGTTGGTTTGGAGGTCGCAAGGCTTAAAAGAACGGCTATAGGTCCTCTTAAATTAGGTATGCTAAAGCCGGGCGATTACAGAGAGCTTCAGCCTGATGAGCTTAGAGCTATCAGACAACGGTGACATTGCACCGACGAACCGCCGGCGGCTCTGTTGCCTATTAAAAGTTTTATTTAATGTTTTACGTTTCAAAACGGCAGACTTGTACTTTGTGGGAAAGGTTAGTTCTAGCTTCTTGCTTATAACTTCTATTCTCTAAACGGTGACCCCTGCACGAAGTGCCGCCTTTGGGCAGTTTGATAAATGTTATAGTTTGTGTAACGGCGGGGTTATTAATTGATAATTGATAATGGATAATTTATAATTATTGCTGTAATAAATCATTCTTCCGCCTCTTGCATAAGTTTATTACAATGTTCACTCAATTTTGAGGCTTCGTCTGCTAAACATTCAAACGCTCCTTTGAAAACATCGTTTTCAAAGGAATTGATAAAGCATAATAAGCATACCTGAGCAAGTCCTGATAACATTTCAGCCTCTTTCATTACTTCTTCAAAATCCACTAAATGTATAGCTCTAAACTTCTTTTTCATTGATGTCACTTCCTTTTTATTTATTCTTATTTTATCACAAGATATAGTGATATTCAATCGGTAATTGTCACAAATATAAGTGATAATTTTTGTGTAATTTGTCACTTTAAATAGTGACAAAAAATAATTATATTAATCTAAAATGAGGTGAAAATTGTGCCAATTAAATATGATAAACTTATAAAGCGACTACAAAAAGCAGGAATTACAAGCTATACTATAAAGCGTGATAAAATAATAGGTCAAGCGACTTACAAAAAAATTTTTGAGGGTGGAGATATTGATACTAGAACAATAGCAAAGCTATGTAAAGTTTTAAATTGCCAGCCTGGAGATATTATGGAATATGTAGATGAAGATGATACTAATATTTAATTATTAAGATACAGCGCTATGTGCTGGGTCTTAATGTTTATACGACTTTTGTTTTGTATATTTATATTTTACACTGATATATGTGCAATATCAATTGACAATATAGACAAAGATTGCTTTAATTTTTGTTTATAATACACTAAAACTAGAGTAATTTAAGATATTTGTGAAAGGAAAGTTTACATAATGCCTATAAAATACAAGATTGAAATTATTTCCGCTTTAAAAAAAGCGGGCTATAATACAAATACTATACGAAAGGAAAAGCTCCTTTCAGAGGGTACACTTCAAAGTTTAAGAAACGGGAAATATATTTCTATGGATGCCATATCAAAAATATGTAAGTTATTAAATTGCCAGCCAGGAGATATTATGGAATATGTTGACGAAGACGAAAACTAATATTTAATATAAGGAAATAACGCTATGTTAGAGATTTTACAAACAAAAAACAAAGAAAATTACAGAAACAAAATAACAGAGTTGGGTCTTGACTTTGAAACGACCTTTGTTGTAGATGCTACCGACGAGGGGAGTTCTATCGGGTTTGGCATATACCATTTCGGTATTGACGAGGAGTATGAACCTACAGTCGAGGTAGATTTTGTTCAGGATAATTCCGACGTTATGCTGTTTGACGGCATAATACGCTCGATATTATTTCTTGCAATGATGAAAGGAATAGATAAAGCGAGGTTTAATATTTCACAAACTGACACACTTTCAAAGTTGGGTTTTGTGCAAAATAATTATAATTGTCTTAACTCTATTACTAAATTTATGTCTAAATGTAAAAGTTGCGAAAACTGACAGTTATATTCTTGTCAAATAAGAGAATTTGTAGTACAATAGTATTGTGAAAATTTTACCTTTTGGCTTTAATACTTAATACTTAATTTAAGAATGGAGGAAAATCAATGGCTAAGGATTCTATCTCACTTTCTGCAAGAGATAGGCTGGCACGTTTGTTTGACGGCGGTGAATTTACCGAGCTTGACGCATATGCGAAGGTATCGGATAACTTGTCTGGAGTAATAACGGCATACGGTTATGCAGACTCTAACCCGGTTTATGCATTTGCTCAGGACATATCTGTCAACGACGGTGCTTTAACAAGGGTTCAGGCTGAAAAGATTTCTAAAATATACGATATGGCGGCAAAGACAGGGATTCCTGTTGTGGGTATTTACGATTCTTTTGGTGCAGATTTGAACGACGGTATTTCAGCAATGACGTCTTATGGTGATTTGATACTTAAAGCGTCAAATCTTTCCGGAGTTGTACCGCAGATTTCAGTTATCGCAGGGACCTGCGCAGGAGCAAGTGCAATTTTGGCAGTGTCGGCAGATTTTGTGGTGATGTCTAAGAAAGCCGAAATGTTTATAACTCCTAACACAAAGGTTAAGGACTTAGCCCAGAATGCGGCTGAAAACGGAACGGCTTCACTTCTTGCAGAGAACGACGAGGATGCGATAGAAAAGGCAAAGGAGATTTTGCTAAAGCTGCCTCAGAACAATTTATCTCCAGTTCCGATGTTTGAATTTAACGAGCCTGATGGAGCTTACTCTGATAACGCAGAGGGTATTGTAAAAGCTGTCTGTGATTTAGAAAGCGTAATTGAGTTATCAAGTGATTTCGGTAAGGTAAGTTATACTGCTTTGGCTTCTATGGGCGGAGCGACGGTAGGCATTTGTGCGACCAATAAGACAAACGACAAGCTAACTTCCTCTGACTGTACAAAGATTGCAAGATTTGTCAGAACCTGCGACGCTTTTGCAATTCCGATAATCACGTTTGTAGACACAGAAGGCTTTGACAATAGCGAGTGCGCAAACAAATCGGGAGCTGTTTTGCAGATGGCGAAGCTAGCGTCCGCATATGCTGAGGCTACGACGATAAAGATTTCGGTTATAACAGGCAAGGCTTACGGACCGAGCTTTATAACGCTGGCGGGCAAGGGCTCAAACGCAGATTTGGTTTTTGCTGTAGAAAATGCGGTTATCTCGGCATTAGAGCCTTTAGCAGCAGTTGAATTTTTAAGTCACGATAAGCTAAAGGGAACAGACGATTTAGCTAAGTCGAGAGAGGCTTTGGTTGATGAATACATTAAAAAGGAAGCGTCTGCTCAAGTTGCCGCTGAAAAGATGTGCGTAGATGGGTTTATTACCTCAGGTGAGATAAGGCAGACTCTTATCAATGCTATAGAAATTATGGCAGGCAAGAGAGTTTCAAGGCTTCCTAAGAAGCACAGCAACAGCCCGTTTTAAATAAATTAAATTGATAGGTGGTTTTTATATGAAAAGGTATAACATAACTGTAAACGGAAAGATATACGACGTAGCCGTTGAGGAGGCAGGCAGTGATTCTGCCATGGCTTCATCAGCACCTGTTCAGACAGCGTCTTCTGCACCTGCTCCTACTGCTCCTATTGCAGACGGAACAAAGGTTTCTGCGCCTATGCCGGGAACTATACTTGACATTAAGGTTTCGGTTGGAGACACGGTTTCGGAGGGTGCGCCTTTGTTTGTTCTTGAGGCAATGAAGATGGAAAACGACGTCAATGCTCCTTGTTCCGGAAAGGTAGTCAGCGTTAATACAACTAAGGGTTCAACTGTTGAGACAGGAACGGTGCTTGCAGTAATAAATTAATAATTGACAGTTGATAATGGATAATTAATTGTCAATTTTCCATTATCAATTATCCATTTAAAATTGTTCTTTATTAATTAAATCTTAATTACTATTTTCAATTCTACTTTTGAAGGAGTATTATTATATGGCTAAGGTTAATATTACAGAAACAGTTTTAAGAGACGCTCATCAGTCGCTTATTGCAACAAGAATGTCTATCGACGAGATGCTGCCTATTTTATCGACAATGGATAAGATAGGTTTTCATTCGTGCGAGGTTTGGGGCGGAGCAACCTTTGATTCTTGTCTTAGATTTCTTCATGAAGACCCTTGGGAAAGACTTAGAACAATTAGAAGGGAAATGCCAAATACAAAGCTTCAAATGCTTTTCAGAGGGCAGAATATGCTCGGCTACCGTCATTACGCCGATGATGTACTTGAGTATTTTGTTCAGAAGACTGTTGCAAATGGTATTGATATCATAAGAATTTTCGACGCTCTTAACGATATAAGAAACCTCGAAACTGCGGTGAAAGCCGCTAAAAAAGAGGGCGCTCACGCACAGATCGCTATTTCTTACACGTTGGGAGACGTTTTCACAGACGAATACTATGTTGATTACGCAAAGAGAATTGAGGCGATAGGCGCTGATTCAATTTGCATAAAGGATATGGCGGCACTGCTCACACCTTATGCTACCGAAAAGCTAGTCAAGGCAATAAAATCTGCGGTTAAGATTCCGCTTCAGCTACACACTCACTATACATCAGGATTGGCTTCAATGTGCCTGTTAAAGGGTGTTGAGGCAGGTGTTGACGCTATTGACACTGCTATGTCGCCGCTTGCTTTGGGTACTTCTCATGCGCCTACTGAGTCAATGGTTGCGGCATTGCAGGGTACAGAATACGACACAGGTCTTGACCTTGTTAAGCTCAACGAAGTAAGAGATTACTTTATGACGCTTCGTCAGAAGTATCTTGACAGCGGTCTGCTTGACCCTAAAATGCTTGCTACAGATGCTAATGCACTCATATATCAGGTTCCTGGCGGAATGCTTTCCAATCTGCTTTCGCAGTTAAAGCAGGCAGGCAAGGAGGATCAGCTCAACGACGTTTTAAAGGAAGTACCAAGAGTTAGAAAGGATTCGGGTTATCCGCCGCTTGTTACGCCGACTTCTCAAATTGTGGGAACGCAGGCAGTGTTTAACGTAATTATGGGCGAGAGATACAAGACTGTAACTAAGGAGTTTAAGGGACTAGTCAAGGGAGAATACGGCAAGACGCCTGTTGAGATTTCTCCTGAGTTCCAGAAAAAGATTTTGGGAGATGAAAAGCCTATAACTTGCCGTCCTGCCGACTTGATAGAACCGGAGCTTGATAAGCTGAGACAGGAATGTTCTGAGTGGATAGAGCAAGACGAGGACGTTTTGAGCTATGCGCAGTTCCCGAAGGTTGCGCCGAAGTTCTTTGAGGAGAGACGAGATAAAAAACTGGGTATTGATATGGCTCATTCTAATACAGAAACAAAGGTACATCCCGTCTAGAGGTAAAAAATATAAATATAAAGAAACAGGAAATCGTTCGGTTTATCTGAGCGATTTCTTTATTTTTAATAGCGTTGCCTATTGTTTTGTATTTCTAACCTCTTGCCTCTAACCTCTAATAGGTCATATAGCGTCGTTCTGTTTCAGTCTCTCTGTTTGCATAATAATTAAAAGTGTGATATTATTAAATTATCATTTATCTAATTAATAGGGGTTAAATAATATGAATATAAGATTTGCATTATCATCTATAACCACATTAATAATTTCTCTAACGATTTTAACTTCTGTAATGACCTCTTTCGCTTCGGATTGTTCTTCTGCTTCAACTGTTTCAATGCCGCCGTTGAAACCTTCTGCAGAGATGAAACTTACAGAAATTGCACCGAGATCACAGAAGGTTCAAAAAGGAAAGTGGACGGAGAAAAAGAAGAAAATACGTTATTTACGGGCTAACGGAAAAATGGCTAAGGGCTTTACTGAAATAGACGGTAAATGTTATTATTTTGATAAGAATAGAGTACAGCGTACCGGTTGGCAGAAAATCAAAGGCGATTATTATTTTTTCAATATCAAGAATGGTAAAAATGGTTATATGGTTAAAAATAAAAAAGTGGATGGTATTTTACTGAAAAAGAATGGAAAAGCAAAATTGACCCGTGACAGCCGCAGCAAGCTGAATGTTCTGATTAAGGCGAACAAAATCGTTGAGAAGATCACAAAACCTCTAATGAAAAAGTCGCAAAAATTAAAGTCTTGTTTTAAATATACGATAACAAAATTTGAGTATCGGGGTTCTCCAAAATTTTATAAGACAAAAAATTGGGACAGAGATTATGCACTTGATATGTTTGATGACGGACATGGGAGCTGCTATGCATATGGCGCCGCATTTGCATATCTAGCGAACGCGGTAGGGTATGAAAATGTCTGCGCCGTATCCAGCGGCGGACATGGATGGGCAGAGGTAAACGGAAAAATATACGATCCTTCATGGGAAATTACAGATAAAAAGCATAATTATTATGCAATGGCTCCTGACCTTAGCGGAGTAGGTGGCAGACCCAATTACCAGAAATATCGTACTTATGTGATAAAAGTATAACCAAATTTCAAAAAGGTGATTTTTATGAGAATAGGTCATGGATATGATGTTCATAAACTTGCAGAGGGCAGAAGGCTTATTTTAGGTGGAGTTGAGATACCGTTTGAAAAAGGCTTACTCGGACACAGCGACGCAGATGTTTTAATTCACGCTGTTATGGATTCATTACTCGGAGCGTGCGTTCTTGGAGATATTGGAAAGCTGTTTCCTGATAATGATGAAAATTACAAGGGGGCAGACAGTATAAAGCTTTTAAAAGAGGTTTATAGTTTAATAAATAGCAGGGGATATACTGTTTTGAATATTGATTCAACTATTTGCTGTCAGGCGCCGAAACTAGCGCCTTATATAAATAAGATGAGAGCAAATATCGCTAAGGCATTACAATGTGATATTGACTGCATTTCCGTAAAGGCAACTACCGAGGAAGGTCTTGGGTTTACAGGGGCAGGAGAGGGGATTTCTGCAACTGCGGTTTGCCTGTTAAAAAGCGATCAAAGATAAATTAAGGCGGTAAGATAAGTTCTTACCGCCTTTTTAGATAATTGCCGTTTTCTTTCTAATCTTTTTTGTTGTTATTGTTAGATAAATTAGCAACTAGTAAAGTTAGATTGGATACAAGAAGTGCTGCAAATGCTAAATATTGATCGTCGTCGCTGAAAAATTGATAAATAAGCCCAGCTAGGCTGACCAATACTGTTAATAAAGAAAGACAAACAGGCACAGTAAATATTTTTTTCAAAGTTTACACCTCCGTTCTTTTAAATTAAAACGTCTTATTCGTTAGCAATCATTTTACTCATATCATAAAGTCCTGCTGACTTATCACTGATAAAAATAGCTGCGTTTACAGCGCCTACTGCAAAAACCTCTTTTGAGTGTGCCTCATGTTTAAGGGAGATTACTTCGTCACGCCCTGCGAAAATTATTTCGTGCTCGCCTACTATCGTTCCGCCCCTGATTGCGTGCATACCTATTTCAGTTTTAGAACGCTTTTTTCTTACCGAATGACGGTCATAAGTCAACGAGTAGTTGTTGCCCAGTTCCTCGTTAATTGCGTCTGCAAGCATAAGAGCCGTTCCCGACGGAGCGTCGATTTTCTGGTTGTGATGCTTTTCTACGATTTCAATGTCAAATTGTCCGCCTAAAATCTGTGTAGCTTTTCTTGCAAGCTGTGCCAAAAGATTTATGCCAAGTGACATATTGAAAGTGAAAAACACAGGTATCTGTGAGGATGCTTTTTTTATTTTTGCAATTTGATCGTCTGTATATCCTGTTGTTGCAATAACAAGAGGAGTTCCGTTTGTCTGGCAGTAATCCAAAAGATCGTCTAAAACGCTGGGGTGAGAAAAATCAATAATAACACCTGGCTTTGCTTTCAAATCAGACACCTTTGGTACAATCGGGAAATCAGCATATGTATCTGTAATTTTATCAATTCCTGCGACAATTTTGCAGTTGTCTCTTGAAGAGACAACATCGCAGATAACCTTTCCCATTTTTCCGTTTGCACCGCATACAGCAATATCAGTCATAAATATTAGTCCTTTCAAAAAAGGGCAGACCGATTGCCGCCCTTTATATTTTAACTATCTTATTTTACAAGTCCTATTTTTTGCATTTGAGACTTAAGCTTATCAATTTTAGCCTGTGGCATTTTGCAGAGAGGAAGTCTGCATTCGCCGACTTCAAAGCCCATAATGTTAAGAGCTTCTTTTACCGGAATAGGATTTACGTCCATAAATAATCCGTTTGTAAATTCCAAAAGCTTTAGGGCAAGCTGGGAAGCTTCTTCGTACTTGTTTTCAAAGCAAAGTTCACATATGTCGTGAGTTTCCTTTGGCATACAGTTTGACAAAACAGATATTACGCCTTTTCCTCCAAGAGAGAGAATAGGAATTATCTGATCGTCGTTTCCGCTGTAAACGTCCAATTCGTCACCGCAAGCGGCACGAATTTGGGCAACTCTTGAAATGTCTCCGCTTGCCTCTTTGATAGCGGCTATGTTTTGGTGCTTTGAAAGCTCAACGCAGGTTGAAACGGCTATGTTTGTTCCTGTTCTTGACGGAACATTATACGCAATAATCGGAATATTTACAGCGTCTGCAATAGCATAGTAATGCTTTATCAATCCCTCCTGCGAACATTTATTGTAATAAGGAGTAACCACAAGCAGTGCATCTGCGCCTTGTTTTTCAGCGTGTTTTGAGAGAGCAACTGCATACTTAGTATCATTAGAGCCGGTTCCTGCAATAACAGGAATTCTTCCGTCTGCTTTTTTTATTGCATAAGTGATACAATCCTGATGTTCTTCGTCCGTCATAGTAGCGCTTTCACCTGTAGTTCCGCAGATGATAATAGCGTCAGTGTGATTTGCAATATTAAATTCAATAAGCTCACCTAGCTTATCAAAATTAATAGAGCCGTCCTCGTTCATAGGTGTGATAATGGCAACGCCCGCACCCTTGAAAATTGTCTTTTTCATAGCTTGATTACTCCTTTCACGAGTAAAATATTAAATAAATTAATCAAAAAATCCTTTTGCAGCAAGTAACTCCGCTAAAAGAACTCCGCCTCCTGCGGCGCCTCTTAATGTGTTGTGTGACAGACATACAAATTTATAGTCAAACAGTTTATCTTCTCTCAGTCTTCCGAGAGTGACTGCCATTCCGCCCTCTAAATCTCTGTCTAATTTAGGCTGAGGTCTGTTATCTTCCTCAAAGTAGTTTAAAAACTGCTTTGGTGCAGAGGGTAAGTCAAGCTCTTGAGGAACGCCGCTGAACTCCTTCCAAGCCTTTAGAATTTCATCCTTTGTTGGCTTTTTGTCAAATGATACGAACACCGCTGCGGTGTGACCGTCCTGAACAGGTACTCTTAAGCATTGTGTAGTGATACAAGGGGTTTTAGCGTCAACGATTCTGTCACCCTCTATTTTTCCCCATACCTTTAAAGGCTCGATTTCAGACTTTTCCTCCTCGCCGTCGATATAAGGTATTACATTATCTACAATATCAGGGAAAGTCTCGAAGGTCTTTCCTGCACCGCTTATAGCTTGATATGTGCAGGCAAGAACATTCTTAACGCCGTATTTCATAAGCGGGTGCAGAGCAGGTACATAGCTTTGAATAGAACAGTTTGACTTAACTGCAATAAATCCGCGCTTTGTACCGAGCCTTTTTCTCTGAGCGTTTATTATTTCAATGTGCTCTGGGTTTATCTCAGGAACTACCATCGGAACGTCAGGAGTATGTCTGTTTGCCGAGTTGTTTGAAACTACCGGACATTCAGCTTTTGCATAGGCTTCTTCTAATGCTCTTATTTCGTCCTTTTTCATATCTACGGCACAGAAAACGAAGTCAACCATACTTGCGATTTTTTCTATGTCTGCTGTTGCGTCGAGAATAATCATATCCTGCATTTTCTTTGGCATTTGTGTTGGCATTGCCCATCTTTTACCTACAGCGTCTTTGTAGCTTTTGCCAGCCGATCGAGGTGAAGCGGCAAGACATTCAACCTCAAACCAAGGGTGATTCTCAAGCAAGGTTGCAAATCTTTGTCCTACCATACCTGTTGCACCGATAATTCCCACTTTAAACTTTTTCATAAAAATCCTCCATAAATAAATCTTGTTCAATGTAGTTAATATATTGTCATTATATATAACGTATATAGAATATTTCAAAAATTATTTGTAAATTTTCAAGCAACTTCATACAAATATTAAAAAAACTGGTTGAAAACCAGCTCATCATACAATATAATAGAAATGTTGACATATATGTAATAAAAAATATATGCCGATAGCACTCCATCATACTTTATGATGACAATTACAAGCCTTTTAAGCGTGCAATCAGAAATAAGCTTTCCCAACACTTAATTCTTCGGCAACATCACCTTTCACATTTCCGGCTGGGAAACCAATAATACAATGGAAATGCTAATAATTTCAGCCGCACCTCTATCGTTTCTACAATTATAATACCAAAAATAAGTCTGTGTGTCAACACCGAAGAAGAAAAAAGCAGAAAATTTTTTGTTCTGAATTATTCTTATTGTTCGTTTGAACAGAGGAAAGGAATATGTAACATATATGATAGATATAAATGATATGAAAAAGTCCGATTTTTATTATGAGCTTCCAAGCGAGCTTATTGCGCAGACACCACTTGAGCCGAGAAACTCCTCACGGCTTTTGAAAATGGACAGAGTTACAGGGAAATGTGAGCATAGTCATTTCTATAATCTATGCGATTATCTTAAAAAGGGTGACTTGCTTGTTCTTAATGATTCAAGGGTGCTTCCTGCCAGAATATACGGAGTGAAAGCAGACAACAATACGCCGATTGAGTTTTTGCTCTTAGAGCAAAAAGAGAATATGGTCTGGGAGATTTTGTGCAGACCGGGTAAAAAGGCAAAAGTCGGTACTAAGTTTCATTTTGAGCACGGCGGTTCAAGTCTTGACGCTGAGATAATAGATGTTCTTGACGACGGAAACAGAATAGCAAGATTCACGTGCGATAAGAACTTTTTTGAGGCGTTAGATGAAATCGGACAGATGCCGCTTCCGCCATATATAACTGAAAAGCTAAAGGATAAAGAGCGTTACCAGACGGTATATTCAAACGAGCTTGGCTCTGCCGCCGCTCCGACAGCAGGACTTCACTTTACAAAGGAACAGCTTAGCGAGCTTGAAAGTAAGGGTATAAAGCTTGCGTATGTAACTTTGCACGTCGGTTTGGGTACATTCCGTCCTGTAAAGGAAGACAAGGTTTTAGACCATAAAATGCACAGCGAGTATTATGAAGTTCCAAAAGAAACTGCAAAGCTGATAAGTGAAACAAGAAAATCAGGAGGTCGAATTATAGCAGTAGGCACGACTTCATGCAGAACGCTTGAGAGCGTTGCGTCTGAAAACAGCGGAGAGGTTATCCCTTGCAGCGGAAAGACAGATATTTTTATCTATCCGGGATATAAGTTCAAGGTGCTTGACGGACTTATAACAAACTTTCACCTTCCTGAGAGCACGCTTATAATGCTGGTATCAGCCTTTGCAGGATATGAAAACACAATGAATGCTTATAAGATAGCTGTTGAAGAAAAATACCGATTTTTCAGCTTTGGGGATAGTATGGTGATATTGTAATGAAAGATTTTATGGGAAAAGGCACTGCGTTCAGAGACATTAAGTGGATTTTCTTTGATATTGGCTCAACGCTTATTGATGAAAGTGAATGCTATAAACTAAGATACCGTGAAGCTGTTGCAGGTACATCGATCAGTCTCGATGATTTTGAGAAAAAGGTCATCGAATTTTCTAAGCAAAATCTGAAAGGCGACCATGAGGCTGTCAAGTACTATGGTATAGAGTTGCCGCCGTGGCATAAAGAGGCGGAAAAGCCATACGGTAACACGGAATCCGTCTTAAAGCAGTTGACCGTCAAAGGATACCATCTTGGTGTTATCGCAAATCAAAGTCCGGGAACGAAAGATCGCCTTTCAAGTTGGGGGCTTTTAAAGTATTTTGACGTCGTTTTAGCCTCTGCGGAAGAAGGTATTTCAAAATCGGATAGTGAGATATTTATTCGTGCGCTAACTGCGGCAAAGTGTTTTCCTGTCAATGTCGTTATGATTGGTGACAGATTGGACAACGACATCGTACCTGCAAAAAAAGTTGGTATGAAAACGGTATGGATTAAACAAGGTCTTGGTGGATTGGCAAGTGCTATTCATAAAAATGAGCAGGCAGATTTCGAAATAGAGGATCTTTCGGAGCTATTGAATATATTTTAAGAAATTGGGATTCTGTCAGAGGGAATTCGTAATTGCTGAAGTTTTAAATGTTTAAAAGGAGATAAAACTTATGGACATTAATATGTTTTTAAAAGGAATAATTGACGGTGATGAAAAGACAATAGTTGTATGTGATTTAACTCACACTATAATTTATATGAATCCTGCCGCAGTTAAGAATTATGAAAAGCGGGGCGGGGCAGAGCTTATCGGAAAGTCAGTTCTTGATTGCCATAACAGTCACTCGCAGGAGATAATAAAAAATAATGTCAGCAGAATGCAGAAGGATAAGTCGGTAAACAAGATTTTCGAGTTTCATAAAACCCGTAACGGTGCTAATGATGATGTTTACTGCGTAGCAATAAGAGACGAAAGCGGTAATCTTATCGGATACTATGAAAAGTTTGAGGATAAGAATTTACACAATGCTTAAATTAAAACGGAGGAATACCCTGTATGGGTAAAATATTTTATGTTTAAATTACTTAAACAAGAGGGCAATGCAAGACGGGGAGAGTTTAAAACTCCGCACGGTGTAATTCAGACGCCTGTTTTTATGAACGTAGGAACGCAGGGATGTATAAAGGGCGGAGTTTCGTCTGTTGACTTGGAAAATCTCAAATGTCAGGTCGAGCTTTGCAATACCTATCATCTTCACGTTCGACCCGGAGAAGATGTTGTATATAAAATGGGCGGGCTTCACAAGTTTATGAACTGGAAAAGACCTATTTTAACCGACAGCGGCGGATTTCAGGTATTTTCTCTTGCCGAGCTTCGTAAGATTAAAGAAGAGGGAGTATATTTCCACTCTCACGTTGACGGCAGAAAAATTTTTATGGGACCTGAGGAGAGTATGCGTATTCAGTCGAAGTTGGCGTCTACTATTGCAATGGCATTCGACGAATGTGTTGAAAACCCTGCCGAGCACAGCTACTCGAAGCAAAGCTGTGAGAGAACTACCAGATGGCTCAAGCGCTGTATTGCTGAGCTGAAAAGGCTTAATTCGCTTGACGAAACGATAAATAAAGAGCAGATGCTTTTCGGTATAAATCAGGGCTGTACGTTTGACGATTTGAGAGTCGAGCATATGAAAGAGATAAGCGAGCTTGATTTAGACGGCTTAGCAATAGGCGGTCTTGCGGTTGGTGAGCCTACAGAGGTTATGTATCACATAATTGAAAAGGTCGAGCCTTATATGCCTGTGAATAAGCCTCGCTACCTTATGGGTGTGGGTACGCCTGAAAATATTATTGAGGCGGTCGCTAGGGGGATCGACTTCTTTGACTGCGTTATGCCCTCAAGAAATGCAAGACATGCCACTATATTTACCTGGAGTGGTTTAATGCACATCACAAATGAGAAGTACCAAACCGACGACAGACCGCTTGATGTTGAATGCGATTGTCCGACCTGCAAAAATCACAGCAGAGCTTATATACGTCATCTTTTCAAGGCTAACGAACAACTTGCAGGGCGTTTATGTGTTATGCACAATTTGTATTTTTACAATACGCTTGCCGAGAGAATAAGAAACTCCCTTGACAGTGGAGAATTTGAATCATTCAGAAAAAAATATTCTGCACTTCTTTCATCAAAACTGGAGGATTAGTATGGGTTTGATAGAGCTATTATTAATAGCTGTAGGACTTTCTATGGACGCATTTGCAGTGTCTGTGACAAATGGACTTTGCTATAAAAATGTTAAATTCGGCTGGACGCTTGCAATGGGACTTTGCTTTGGTCTGTTTCAGGGAGCAATGCCGACAATCGGCTATTTTCTCGGAAGTACCTTTGCTGATTATATTACAGCATATGATCATTATATTGCATTGATTTTACTTTGCTTTATCGGAGGTAAAATGCTTATAGACGGAATTAAAAGCAAAGATGAGGGTATAGAAGCAACAGGTGCGTCGATAGGCTTGGGTATTCTATTGGTTCAAGGGGTCGCAACCAGTATTGACGCATTGGCTGTTGGAGTTTCTTTTGCAATGCTGCCCAATGTAAATATTGTTACGGCGGCGGGCTTTATAGCTCTAGTCACGTTTTCACTTTCAATTATTGCGGTTTTTGTGGGTAAAAAATTCGGAAGCCTTCTTAATAATAAGGCTCAGATCATCGGCGGACTTATTCTTATTGCAATAGGAATTAAAATTTTTATTGAGCACACTTTTTTGGGCGGTTAAGTTAAAAGTTAGTAAATAACACAGTGAGTTAATATTTTTTTAACAAATTACCGCTATAATTATTCTATTATGATAAAGTATATTATTTTCGATTTAGACGGCACTTTAGTAAATTCAATCTATGATCTTGCAGATTCAGTCAATTATGTGTTAAAACAAAACGGATATGCTGAGCATCCGCTTGACAGCTTTTATTATTTTGTCGGAAACGGAACATTAAAACTTATTGAACGTGCATTGCCGGAGGATAAGCGGACGGCGAATGAAATTGAACGTGTACATTCACAGTTTGCAGAGCGTTACTCTAAAAATTATCTAAACAAAACTATACCTTATAACGGTATAAATGAGTTACTTGACGAGTTGGATAAAAGAGGAGTAAAATATTCAGTTGCATCAAATAAAACAGATGTTTTTACACGAGAGATTATCAATGGTCTGTTTCCGAATAATCAATTTGACGTTATAATAGGTAAAAAGGAAGGAAATCCGACAAAACCTGATCCTAAAATAATATATGATATACTGGAGGGAAAGAATTTTACTCCAAATGAAATTTTATTTGTCGGTGACTCAAGTGTGGATATTCAAACAGGACATAATGCAAATCTTAAAGCAGTCGGTTGCTTATGGGGATTCAGAGATGAAAGGGAACTAAAAGAAGCAGGCGCTGATTTTATAATTTCAAAACCTACTGAGCTTCTTAAAATAATAGATAATAAATAATTTATAAGGCGGAAAGGGCGAGAATTTATGACTTATAACATCAAAGAAGTTGCTGAACGGCTAAAGGGACTTCGTGAGGCGTGCGACTTGTCAATGCAGTCTTTTTGTGAAAAGACAGGTATTTCTGTTGAGGACTATAAAAAGATCGAGTCAGGGGAAAAGGACTTTTCAGTGACATTTCTATATAAGTGTTCTGAATTGTTTGACGTTGATTTAGTTGAGCTCTTAACAGGAGCCGCTCCTCGTTTGAGCAACTATTCTATAGTACGCAAGGGAGAGGGGCTTCCAATAGAGAGAAGAGAGCGTTTCGCATATCAGCATCTTGCATACAGGTTCAAGGATAAAAAGATTGAGCCGCTTATGGTTCAGGCTCCATATGACGAAAATGAGCAGGACAAGCCGATAAGACTGTCTGTTCATGAAGGTCAGGAATGGGATTTTATCATTAAAGGAAATCTGAAATTTGTAATAGGTGAGCATACTGAGATACTAAACGAGGGCGACTCGTTATTCTATAATTCAAATCAGCCTCACGGTATGATCGCAACAGGCGGCAGCGACTGTGAATTTTTAGCTGTACTAATTAAAGAGTAAAAGATTTGAGCGGAGATTTAACTGAAAGGGAAATAGAAATATGAGTGTTAATTTGAGTAATTTTTATAAAAGGTTTGTTATAGAGGAGTTTGATGAAAAGACTGGAGTTGTTTCAAAGTTTGAAGCAAACCCAGAGCCGAACTACAATTTTTCATATGATGTAATTGATGAAATTGCAAGACTTGACCCTGAGCGTGTTTGTCTTTACTGGGTACACGAGGAGGGCGAGGAGAGAAAGTTTACTTATAAAGATGTCTCTGAACTTAGCAATCAGTTTGCAAATATGTTTTTGGCACGCGGTATTAAAAAAGGCGATAAGGTAATGCTTGTTCTAAAAAGGCATTATGAGTTTTGGCTTGCGGCTTATGCGCTTATGAAAATAGGAGCTATCTTTATCCCTGCGACCTGTCAGCTAAAAGAAAAAGACTATGTTTATCGTTTTGAGGCAGCAAGTGTAGAATTCATATGTACAACGGTTGATGATAATGTACCTGAGACGGTTGAAGCTGCAATGAAAAAGTATGACGGGATCAAGGAAAAATTCATTGCAAGAGGGCATAGAGACGGCTGGATAAACCTTATGGAAGAAGCAGCTAAGTATCCTAAAACCCTTGACAGAATAGAAAACAGTGTAGAGGACCCTATGCTTTTGTATTTCTCATCGGGAACAACGGGATATCCCAAGATGGTTTTACATAATCACTATTACACAATTGGTCACATAATTACCGCTAAACACTGGCATAATATTTCTGACGGTACTCTGCATCTTACGATTTCAGAGAGCGGCTGGGGAAAATGCGCTTGGGGCAAGATGTTCGGTCAGCTTACCTGCGGTGCAACTGAATTTATTTACGATTTTGACAGGTTCCACCCCGACCAGATGCTAAAGGTTATTCAGGACTATAAGATAACGTCTTTCTGTGCGCCGCCTACTATGTACCGCTTCTTCATAAAAGAGGGTATTGAAAACTATGACCTTTCAAATCTCAAATATGCTGCAACCGCCGGAGAGGCTTTAAATGCTGAAGTTTTCAACAAGTTTTATGAGTATACTGGCTTAAAAATTATGGAGGGCTTCGGTCAAACAGAAACTGTTGTTTGCGCTGCAACAATGGTAGGTATGGAACCAAAGCCGGGTTCAATGGGCAAGCCTACTCCTATTTATAATATGGACATTGTAGACGAGAATGGAAACTCATGTCCTGTAGGCGAAACGGGCGAAATGGTAATCAGAACAAACGGCAGAAAACAGAAGTGCCTTTTCGTTGAATATTACAGGAACGAAGAGGCTACAAACGAGGCTTGGCACGACAATATCTATCACACAGGCGACACAGCATGGAAAGACGAGGACGGCTATTACTGGTATGTTGGAAGAACCGACGACGTTATAAAGGCGTCCGGCTACAGAATAGGACCGTTTGAGATAGAGTCTGTGCTTATGGAGCATCCGAGCGTTTTAGAATGTGCTGTTACAGCGGCTAAAGACCCGATAAGAGGTAATGTTGTTAAGGCTACTATCGTGCTTGCAAAGGGTTACACCGGCAGCGATGAGCTTGCAAAAGAGCTGCAAACTTATGTTAAGAACGCAACTGCTCCTTACAAATATCCGAGAATAGTTGAGTTTGTTGACGAGCTTCCGAAAACCATAAGCGGAAAAATCAGAAGAGTGCAGATCCGTGAGGAGGACGCTAAGAAGAATAAATAAAATAAAAGAGAACAGACAAATATATTGCTCTGTTCTCTTAATATTTATATGGTGATAAAATGCTGTTATATAAATTTCCGAAAAAGCTGTCTGCCTCTGAACAAATTGAACAGGCAGGAGAGCGCATAAAGGTCAATAAAAAAATAAGAAAGATTAGAATTCAGAATGTAATCCTGCTTGCTGTGATTTGCATTTTGCTGTGGCGAGTGCCTATAATTTGGCTTAAAATTTTGACTTCTCTTATACTTTTGCTTTGTATTGTATTTAACAGTCTGATACTAATGGTAGTTAAACGTCAGGAGGACAGCGGTGCTTATACAAAAATTTATGACGACCATATTGAACACAAGCAGGCAAGTCTTTTCAATCTGAAAAAGACAAACTATAAAGAAGTTACCGTTTTTTATAGCGATATTCTATCATCATCTCAGGACGCTTTTGGAAATTTGCAGATTAAGCTGAAAAACGGCGAGATCATTTCTCTGTATTTCTGTGATACAGACGCTAAACTTTATCTGATAAACAATTTGTATAAAGAGATAAAATATCCGAAGAAGGAATACAGAGATTTGAGTGCTGATGAAATTGTTGATGAAGATGATCCTGATTATAATTGGAATAATTGGAAAGACTTTTAACGGTATATTGACTAATAGAGTTTAATTAATTCTTAGAAACGCTATTATCAGAAATAAGTTTTCCGTCTAAATCCCACATCTTGCGTGAACCATCGCCGTATTCAATTGATACTTGTTTTTTGTCATGGTCAAACGTCAATTTGCAAGATTCATTATTGTTATTAAATTCATATGATGTTTGATTTTCTCCAAATGAAAATATAGATTCTTCGTTATCATCATCTTCTTTTCCGAAGGTTATAGGATAATAAACAAATTCTTTTATATAATCTGGTATTTTATCATCGCCGTTTTCCTGCTCAGACCATATTTCCTTGCCGTTTAAAGTAAGTTTGTCGACATTTTTATAGCAGTTATCAGTTATCCAATTCATTTCATGTATTTTGCTTTTTTCTTCTTTAGATTCGAAAAAGGATTTAAAGTCAATAACAGGAGTTTTTATACTTATATCAAGTTCTTTTCCGTTTTCGTTCAAAACCTCTTTTGCCGAATAAGGAACAAGCTTTTGATTATAGAATACAAAAAAAACACCTTCACATTTGTAGACTCTGGTTGCATATACCTTATCTTCTGATAACTTTTTTAAAGGAACCTGAGTAAGTACATCAAATGAACTTATCAGTACCGCAACACATAAAACTGCAATAATTATACCTTTAATAAGTCCTTTGTGTTTAATGCTTTTTAAAAGTGCTTTGACCCCTTTTTTCTCACTGCTGAGATTTTCTGAAAGTTCTGTGCAGAGGCTGTCATATTCCCTTGAACAATCTTCACAGTTTTCAAGATGCTCCTCGACTGCTATTGCAGTAGTATCGCTTACAACCTTATCGTGATAAAGCGGAAGTAAGTCTTTCACAATGTCGCAATTAATATTATTTTCATTCATAATAATCCGTCCTTTCTGAGTTTTTCTGTAATAATTTTTTTAGCACGGTGATATGTAACGCGTGCCCAGCTTTCGGTTTTTTGAAAAATTTCCGCAATGCTTTTAAATGAGAGCTGACCGAAAACCCTCAGTGAGAAAACCTCCTTGTAAGGCTCACTCAGCGTGTGAAGTACCATATGTATACGCATTGCGGTATCGGCATCGGCAATGCTTTCTTCAATGGAAAAGGAGTTTTCGCTTAAATGACTATCATCAAATTCGCACAGTCTGCCTTGCTTTTTTAAATAATCAAGCCATATATTTTTGGCGATTGCGCAAAGCCAGGTACTTTCTTTAGAATTTCCTGAAAACTTTTCTTTTGATTTCAAAGCCTTTAGAAATGTTTCCTGAGTAATATCCTGTGCCAGATTTTCGTCTTTGCAAAGAGAAAGCGTGTATCTGTATACAAGCGTATAATTTGTCTCAAGCAGACCCTGTTGCAATGATTTATTCTTTCTTTTATTCTTGATAATAGTCACCTCCTAAGCTATGCAGTATACAAAAGATCTTTTGCTGTATATTAGACGAATAAAAATAAAAAATGTTACAAAATTTTTTGCTTTTTTATTTTATCATATAAATATCGAGAGTTAAAGCCTTTTGCTAAATGCAAAATTTGAAAATTTTTTTGCTTATTGCTTGACAAAGGAAATTTGTTGTGATATATTATTTTTAAACATTATGACTGAGAGAGTAGGTTTGCAGATTAGCTTTCAGAGAGGGGAATATATGCTGAAAATTCCCTAAGTTAGATCAGACTGAAGTTCACTCACGAGTGGTCCTGCCGAAGTTTTCTGTTTAAATTGTAAGCGGGAACGGATTTTGAAACCGTTAAAATTCAAGGGAGTGTTGGCTCTTTGACCTTTAGGTGGTATAGCAAGATACAGTCTTGTCCTGATAGGATAAGGCTTTTTATTTTATTAAGGAGGATTATAAATGAAAGACGCGCTTTTAAAAATCAAATCGCTTGCAAAAGATGAGCTTTCAAAGGTAAACGATACTAAGACTCTTGAGGAGTTAAGAGTAAAATTTTTAGGGAAAAAAGGAGAGCTTACGTCAATTTTAAAGCAAATGGGTAAGCTGTCTCCAGAGGAGCGTCCTGTTATCGGACAGCTTGCAAATCAAGTCAGAGCCGAGATCGAAGAATCTATAACAAACCGTGTTAAGGAAATAAAGGCTTTGATGCTTGAGAAAAAGCTAAAAGATGAGGAGCTTGACGTAACCTTGCCGGGCACTAAGGCAATTATTGGAAAGCTTCACCCACTCAATATCGTATTAAATGAGATTGAAGAGATTTTTATGGGTATGGGCTTTGATATTGCAGACGGTCCAGAAGTTGAGTATGATTACTATAATTTTGAGGCTCTTAATCTTCCTCCCGATCACCCTGCAAGAGATACTCAGGATACGTTTTATATTACTGATAATATTCTGCTTAGAACGCAGACATCTTCTGTTCAGGTACACGTTATGGAGGAGAAAAAGCCTCCTATAAGAATAATTTCTCCGGGCAGAGTTTATCGCTCAGACGCAGTTGACGCAACACACTCACCGCTATTCCATCAGATTGAGGGATTGGTGGTTGACAAAGGTATCACAATGTCTGATCTTGTAGGAACTTTGGAGCTTCTTATGAAACGCCTTTACGGTGACGACTGTAAGATAAGACTTCGTCCGCATCATTTCCCGTTTACAGAGCCTAGCGCCGAAGTTGACGTAATGTGCTTTAACTGCGGAGGAAAGGGCTGTTCAATGTGCAAGGACGAGGGGTATATCGAGCTTTTGGGCGCAGGAATGGTTCACCCGAAGGTTCTGGCAAACTGCGGAATTGATCCTGAGGTTTATTCCGGCTTTGCATTCGGACTTGGTCTTGAGAGAATAGTTATGAGAAGATACGGAATAAACGATATGAGACTGTTGTTTGAGAACGATTTGCGTTTCTTGAATCAGTTTTAAAGCGTGAGGGGAGGAACATTATAATATGGATTTATCAATGAAATGGCTGAATGATTTTGTAGACGTCAGCGATAAGAGTATAAAGGATTTTTGCTATGATATGACAATGTCAGGCTCAAAGGTAGAGGGCTACACACCGGAGGACAAGGACATTACAAATGTAGTAGTAGGAAAGGTTTTATCGGTTGTTCCGCACGAAGATTCTGACCACCTTGTTGTATGTCAGGTCGACGTGGGAACAGAACAGCTTCAGATAGTAACGGGAGCTCAAAATGTAAATGCCGGAGACTATGTGCCTGTAGCTTTGAACAATTCAACAGTTTTGCATGACGGTAAGCCTGTCAAGATAAAAAACGGAAAGCTAAGAGGGGTTGAGAGCAACGGAATGTTATGCTCGCTTGACGAGTTAGGTCTGACAACTCATGATTTTCCATATGCAATAGAGGACGGAATTTTCATTCTGGGTGACGATTGTGATAAAACTCTGGGTAAAGATATAAAAGAAGCAATAGGCTTTAATGACACAACGGTTGAGTTTGAGATAACCTCTAACAGACCTGACTGCCTGTCGGTTTTAGGTTTGGCAAGAGAGGCTGCCGCTACCTATGGAATAAAAAGAACGCTAAAAGAGCCCTCTTACAAAGGCATAGACGGAAATATTGAAGATGAGCTTTCAGTTGAGATAAAAAATCCAAAGTTGTGTTCAAGATATATTGCAGGAATTGTTAAGAATGTTAAAATCGAGCCGTCGCCTAGGTGGATGAGAGAAAGACTTCGCGCAAGCGGGGTACGTCCAATCAACAACTTCGTCGACATTACAAACTATGTAATGCTTGAGTACGGTCAGCCTATGCACGCATTTGATTTAAGGTATGTAAGCGGAAGCAGCATTATAATTCGCAATGCAAAGCAGGGAGAGAAAATTGTAACTCTCGACGGTGAGGAGAGAACGCTCAGCGAGGAAATGCTCGTAATTGCCGATAAGGATAAGCCTGTTGCGGTTGCCGGAGTTATGGGCGGTGAATACAGCGGTATTATGGATGATACAACTACAGTTGTTTTTGAGTCGGCTTGCTTTGATGGTGCAAGCGTAAGGAGAACAGCTAAAAAGCTGGGTATGAGAAGCGATGCGTCATCAAGATTTGAAAAGGGACTCAGCCCGCAGAATTGCTATCCTGCTATAATGAGAGCCTTTGAACTGGTCGAGCAGCTTGGAGCAGGAGAAGTTTACAATACGATTATTGATAGAGACTGCTCTGAAGTACGTGAAAATCCTGTTGAGTTTGACCCAAAATGGATAAACAGCTTTTTGGGAACAAATATACCTGAAAGTGATATGATCGAATATCTCAAAAGGCTTGATTTTGAGATCAAAGACGGAAAATGTTATGCACCATTTGTTAGAATAGATATTGAATGTAAAGCAGATGTTGCAGAAGAGGTTGCGAGAATTTATGGATATAATAATATTCCGTCTACAATAATAAAGGGTGTTGCAGAGGCGAGGAGAACTCCCGAGCAGAGATTCATCAAGAATGTTCAGTCATCAATGGTTTCACTGGGTCTTAACGAGATAGAGACTTACTCATTTATTTCACCGAAATATTTTGATAAAATCTCTCTTGATAAAAACAGCAGTCTGCGTGACGCAGTTACTATAACGAATCCTCTCGGTGAGGACACGTCTGTTATGAGAACGACAATAATACCTTCAATGTGCGAAACTCTGGCAAGAAACTATAATTACAGAAATATGAAGGCTTCATTGTTTGAGCTTGGCAATGAGTATATCAAAACTGAGGACGGAAAGCTGCCAAACGAACCTGTACGTCTTTGTATAGGTATGTATGACGCGGACGGAAGTGTAGATTTCTATACATTAAAGGGAATTGTTGAGGAACTCTTAAATACTTTGTCGATAACCGATTATGATGTTGAGCTTGGCAGTGCTGACTGTGTATTTGATGAATATACAGCTTTTCATCCGGGAAGAGTTGCTGTTATTAAAATGAACAATGTAGAATTTGGAATTTTAGGCGAGTTGCACCCTGCTGTTCAGGAGAATTATGATATAGGAACAAGAACCTATATTGCCAAGTTAAATATTCCTGAAATGATGTCTTTAGCAGATGCTGAAAAGACTTATAAACCGCTTCCTAAATTTCCTGCAACAACAAGAGATCTATCGCTTGTATGCGATGATAAAACACCTGTTGCTTTATTGGAAAAGGCTATTAAATCTGCTGTAGGCAAAACGCTTGAAAAGATTACCTTGTTTGACGTTTATAAGGGAGAGCAGATTGAAAAGGGAAAGAAGTCGGTGTCTTATTCAATTTCTATGCGTTCGCATGAAGGAACTCTTACAGATGAACAGGCTGACGCAGCAATAAAAAGAATTTTAAAGGCGCTTAAAGAACTTGGCGCTGAACTGAGAGCATGATAATTCAAATTAATTATTACAATTTTTTCTATAAATTATTGATAAACGCCGAATATTCGACTGACTTTTATATATAATAAAAATAAAAAACTATTTATTTTGCTATTTTTTTCAAAAGCACTTGTTATTTTGAAAATTTTAGGTTATAATAATAAGCAGCAAATGCTTTTGTGCCAAAAGGAGTATTGGTTTTATTTCAATGGTAATTTGTTACGCCTTTTGGTGTGCCGTGTAAGAATGTTTATAAAGGAGGATAAAGCTTATGTACGACCAAACAATGACTTTTTCTGTAAAAGAAGACAAGGAAACCGAGCTAAAAAAGAATCTTACAACTATTTACCAGGCGTTAAAGGAAAAGGGTTACAATCCAATCAACCAAATAGTAGGTTATATTCTTTCTGAGGATCCGACCTACATAACTACCTACAACAATGCACGAAGCTTGATCCGTCATATTGATAGAGATGAATTACTTCAGGCATTAGTCAGGTCTTATTTAGGTGATTAGAAATTTTTAAAGACGGCTTTTGAGCCGTCTTTTTTGTGCATTTTTCAATTAATTAACAGCATTGTATTTTTGATTTTGGTTATCCTATCATTAGAAAGGATGATCATAATGAAATACATTTTAAGTATTGTTTTGTCTTTGGCTTTTATTTTATCTGGATGTGCGAATGATATACAGCCCAATACAAAAGATTTTGATGAAAGCACTACCGATTCTTCTACAACTAGCGAAAGGCAAACAGAAAATCGAACCGAAACAAATTCTACTACAGAGGTTCCAACATCGGGTTCTGCAAGATCAAGCTCAGCCAGCGCAGAGCCTCTTATGGCGAACACATCGGTAGATTTATCAACGCTTGACAATACGCTTATCGGATATGGTCAGGGAGTAATTGTTGATAAAGAAAACAGACCCCAGGGGGCATTAGATTTTAATGAAAAATATTCTAAGTACAACGCTATGGCAATGGCAAAGACAAACAATAGTAAAAAGAAAAATAAAAAGACAATATATCTTACCTTTGACCAGGGATACGAAAACGGATACACGGAAAAGATTCTTAACATTTTAAAGAAGAAGAAGGTAAAAGCGACTTTCTTTATATTGCAGGACTACGCCGAGAGAAGTCCTGAGCTGGTAAAAAGAATGATAAAAGAGGGTCACACTGTAGGAAATCATTCAGTTTCTCATCCGTCAATGCCTAAGATATCAATAGAAGAAGCGAGACAGGAAATTATGGGTCTTCACAATTATGTAAAAGAGAAATTCGGTTATGAAATGACAGAATTCAGACCGCCCAGAGGAGAGTTTTCAGAAAGAATATTACAGCTTGCAAACGAATGCGGTTATAAAACCGTTATGTGGAGCTTTGCATATGAAGACTGGAATGTTGACGATCAGCCGAACGTATCTGAGGCTCTTAAAAAGGTGACTAACGCAAAGCATGACGGAGCAATATATCTTTTGCACTCAGTTTCAGAGACAAATACGAAAATTTTAGGTGATGTTATAGATAATTTGAAAAAGGACGGATATACTTTTAAATCTTTTTAAACATCATCAATGAAATAAATTTTATTACCGCCTTTAGCAGTTTGCTAGAGGCGTTTTTCGTATTTTGAACTCATAGTATTTTAGGTTTTCAATTTTCAACAATCATATTTGTCCTTGTTTTTAATATACTTTAATTAAGTATAAAAAGGAGGACAAACATTGAATAAAAAAATAAAGATTAAAATTTTACCTCTTATTTTGATTTTGCCGTTGTTTTTGTGCTCATGCAATAAGAACATTCGTATGGATACATTCGAGGTAAGAAATGAGGGAGTAGCGCTTAATGATGAAATTAAAAGACAAATATGCGGCGGAAATGATAATTATAAGACAAATTCTAAAGAGATAGAAAGCCAATACCACCCTTTGAACTATGATGAGCAAAAGGCAATTTGGTTTTCTTATATTGACCTTGCTGAATTTATCTCCGGTAAGTCGAAATCTGAGTTCAAGACTTCAATCAGCACAGCACTTGATAATGTAAGCAAAGCGGGCTTTAACACGGTTTACATTCATGTCAGAGCGTTTGAAGATGCATTTTACAAGTCGGAATTATTCCCTAAAACATCGTATCTGGGAACACATACATACGACCCTTTGAAGATAATAATTTCAAAAGCACATAAGTTAAATCTGTCAGTACACGCATGGATAAATCCCTTCAGATGCTCAAATGTTGAAACAATTGAATCGATTGACGAAAAATACACAATTAAAAAGTGGTATAATGATACGGAAAAGAACGGTACATACATCAAAAGTGTAGAGGACGACGAGCATATGTGGCTGAACCCTGCATATGAAGACGTAAGACAGCTTGTAGCAGACGGTGCAGTCGAAATCGTTAAAAATTATAACATTGACGGAATACATTTTGACGACTATTTTTATCCAACCACTGATAAAAGTTTTGATAAATCAGCATTTGAGGCATCAGGTGAAAAAAATCTTTCAGAATGGCGTATTGCAAACATAAACAAAATGGTTAAACTTGTTTATGAGTCTATAAAACAGATAAATAAAGAAGTTAAGTTTGGCATATCTCCTCAGGGTAATATTGAGAACGATTATCAGCTTCAGTTTGCAGATGTTAAGACTTGGTGCAGTAAAGACGGGTATGTTGATTACATCGCCCCTCAAGTATACTATGGATATTCAAGCACAAGTCCTTATTTGGAAACTATAAAAAGATGGGATAAACTCAAAACAAATAAGAATGTAAAATTAGTAATAGGTCTTGCTGAATACAAGGTGATATCTGAAGACGAATATATAAATAATGTTGGAATTATTGCAGAGCAGATAAAAGACGCAAAGGAGTTGCAAAATTACAGCGGAGTTGCAGTATATAATTATAAAAATTTGTTTTCTGCGGAAGATAAGTTTTCTGAGAGAGTAGAGTCAGAGTATACCTTTATAACAGAAGAATTGTCCTAATAAAAGAAATTAACTGGTATTTCACTGTTAAAAATTCATAAAAAGGCTTGTCTTTATATGAAAATGCTGATATAATAAAAAGGTAATTTTTATTAGGAGGATAAATTGATGAACATTTTAGTTAATACTTTGGCAGGTTCTAATGCCAATTCAGCAATGTCTTTGGTAAGCCTTGTACCGCTTATTTTGATCATTGTTGTATTTTACTTCCTGCTTATAAGACCTCAGAGAAAAAAGGATAAACAGGATGCTATTATGAGAAAAAATCTTCAGGTAGGAGACGAGGTAGTTACTGCCGGAGGAGTTGTCGGAATTGTATTCTCAATCAAAGATGATACTGTTGTTGTTGAAACAGGCGGTGACAGAAGTAAAATTCGTGTTAAGAAATGGGCTATTGCTCAGAATTTAACTGTTCACGAGGATCAATCTAAATAGTAATATTTGTATTAAATCCTGAATAAAGTTTATTATGATAGCTGTTTTTATAGGCTTTCATTATTTGGCTTTGCCTCTTATTAAACTTTAGGAGGGATTTTTTTGCTGACTGGCACCAGAAGACGCTCTTCATCATCGTCTTTTAAGAAGGATATATTTTTTGTGTTCTTAACTATACTGGCAGGCTTTTTGATAACAATGCTTGTTCTTTTGTTCTTTTCGTTTATTCTTACTAAAATCGACGCCCCTGATAAGGTGATCAAGCTGCTGTCAACAGTTGCGCTGGGTGTAGGAACTTACTTCGGCGGATATATTTGTTCAAAACGAAAGCACAATAAGGGAATTTACAGAGGTGCGCTGTGCGGTTTTATAATGTTTTGCACTATTGTAATTATGGGCTCAATTTTTGCGAATACTGTTTTGTCGTTCAGCGTTACTTCAAAGTTTGTTCTAACGCTTGTGTGCGGAGCAATCGGCGGAATAGTCGGTGCAAATTCAAAATTCAAAAGATATTGACATAGTTTTCAAATTGTGATATACTAATAAAAACTTAATTTGGAGGACGCAAAATGAAACATATTAAAACAATCAATAAAGCAAATTTAAAAAATACTGCCGCTAAAGGCGGATGCGGTAACTGTCAGGCTTCATGCCAGTCTGCTTGCAAGACATCTTGCACAGTTGCAAATCAAAAGTGTGAAAAGGACGCATAGTATTTAATTATCTGATTAATTAGGATAGATTGAAGGGACATAGGCTGTCCCTTTAATTTTTGTGAGTTAACAGAGAGGAGGACGCTCCTTAGTGAGCGTAAATTTTATGATACATTGTTTCAGACTAAAGGGCTTTAATATTGTTTTGGACGTTCATACCGGTGGCGTTCACATTGTTGATGATATTACATATGAAATGCTTGAAAATATTTCACTGCCGCTTGATGATGATTGTAAAAAAGAAGTTATAGAAAAGCTAAAGTGTAAATATACAACTGATGAATTAGAAGAATGTTTTGACGAGATCGTTGAGTTATATAACGATGGCATACTGTTCAGCGAGGACGATTATGAGAAATTTGCCGACTATGCTGTTGCATCGCCTGTAAAGGCTATGTGTGTGCATATTGCCCACGACTGCAATTTAAGGTGTAAGTATTGTTTTGCTTCTACCGGAGATTTCGGCGAGGGTAGAAAACTTATGGACTTGGATACCGGAAAAGCGGCGATAGACTTTCTTTTAGAAAAATCAGGAGACAGAAAAAATCTCGAGCTTGACTTTTTCGGCGGAGAACCGCTTATGAATTTCGATGTGGTCAAGGAAATTGTAAAGTATGCCAGAAGCAAGGAAAAAGAGTTTGGCAAAACATTCAGATTTACCATAACTACAAACGGTTTACTGCTTAGCGATGATAAAATCGACTTTATAAATAAGGAAATGTCAAATGTTGTTTTATCAATAGACGGAAGAAAAGAAGTAAACGATAGAATGAGAGTGCGTGTTGACGGAAGCGGAAGCTATGACAGCATTATTGATAAATATAAGGCTTTGGTGTCAAAGCGTGATAAAAGCAAAGATTACTACGTAAGAGGAACATACACAAAATATAATCTCGATTTTTCAAATGATGTTATTCACCTTTATGAGTGCGGTTTTGATCAGGTATCTGTTGAACCTGTTATGGGCAATGAGAAAGAATCGTATGCAATTACTGAGGACGACATGGATAAAATATACGAGGAATATGATATTCTTGTTGACAAACTATCTGAGATAAAAGAGAAGGGCGGTTTTTGCAATTTCTTTCACTTTATGCTCGATTTGAATCAGGGGCCGTGTGCAATTAAGCGTCTCAGAGGGTGCGGAAGCGGAAATGAGTATGTTGCTGTTACTCCTGATGGCGACATATATCCATGTCATCAGTTTGTCGGTATTGAAAAGTTCAAGATGGGTAATCTGCATGAAAAAACCTTTAATATGGACATAAAAAATATGTTTGCAAAAACCCATATTTACGCAAAAGACGACTGTAAGGTTTGCTGGGCTAAATTTTATTGCAGCGGCGGCTGTAATGCAAACAACTATATTTATGAGGGAGATATTTTAAAGGCTCATAAGCTTTCCTGTAAAATCCAAAGAAAGCGTCTTGAATGTGCTATATTAATGAATATAAAGAAAGAGCTAGAAAAGCAGTTATAGAAATATACAGTTAATAAATATTATAGACAGATATTGAGAAATCTTTATCTGTCTTATTTTTTTGTAATAAAACAACAGCTTGTTTCATAGGATTAAATACAAGCACTTATAAAGGGAATGATTAATATGCAGGGACAAAAAAGCAAGCTGGACAAGGCTTTAAGGCTTCTGACGCCGAGTTTAGCACAACCCTTTTACAATATGTTCGATAAAAGAAAATCAGATATAAATGAAATACGTTTAAGAAACAAAAGGTATCTGACGGTTGTTGTAAAGGGTAATGAGTATTACATAACTCCAAGCGGAGGCTTTTCAGCGGATTGTGAGAATGCGGTTAAGGTCGCACAAGAGGAAATTGACTACACATATAAAACAGCGCTAAGAAATACGATTTACAGTTTCAAAAGAGAGATTTCATTAGGCTATATAATAACCGAAGGCGGAAACAGAGTAGGATTTTGCGGAACCGCAGTTTTAGATGATTTAGGTAAAAACGACACTCTTAAAAATATTTCGGGTATAAGTATAAGAATATCCAGAGAGATATTTGGTATTGCAGATGAATTGATAAACAAACTGGGATTTCAAAAATCAGGTTTAAAAAATGTTCTGATATTAGGTCCTCCGTCAAGTGGTAAAACGACATTGCTCAGGGATTTGTGCAGGCAGATCGGTATGAAAAAAAGAATATCCCTGATTGATGAAAAAAATGAAATTTCAGCTACATTTAACGCTTCACCGCAGAATAATGTAGGTAATTTTACCGATGTTTTTGATTCGTATACAAAGTATTACGGCATTTTATCCGCTGTGAAAATAATGTCTCCGCAATTAATAGTTTGCGACGAGATTGGCACAAAAGAAGATACAGAAGCCCTTGACTATGCGATAAATTCAGGGGTCAATATAATAGCTACTATGCACTCAAATAATATTGACGACGCTTTTAAAAAGCCGCATATGAAAGAATTGTTTTCAAGAAATGCTTTTGATTATATAGTTCTGCTTGGAACAGGGGACAGCTTGGGAAAAATAATAAGTTTAAGAAAAATTGAGACTTAATATATAAGATTGCTCCTGATTGAGGGTGATATTATGAAGTTTACAGGAATAATACTCGTGTTTTTATCATCAGTATTTATTGGTTTTCATTTGTCTAACAGATTGAAAAAGCGAATACATATTTTAGATGATATATATGAGTTGATTGTTAGCATTAAAATCATGATAGAAGCACAGTGTTTAACAATAGAGGAGCTTTTTTCTTCACTAGCAGATCAAAAAAGGTTTGATGATTTCTTTATATCCAAAGATGCTTTTTTGTGTACTGATTGCAAAAGGCAAATTGAAACAGAGTGTAAAAAGAGTAATTTTCTTAAAGATGAAGACAAGCAATTATTTATTAATTTTATAAATGAGCTGGGAAGTACCTACCTTGACGGACAAATTTCAATTATAAACGGGTATTTAAAACAGTTTGAAGAGAAAATTTCAAGGCTCAAATCAGAACAGGGCGTCAAATGCAGAATGTATAATTCATTCGGTGTTTTAATAGGCGCTTTTCTTTCAATAATTTTGTCATAGTATTTAATCTAACAGAAAGTAAACAGGAGAAGTTATGGAAATAGATTTGGTATTTAGGATAGCGGCAGTAGGAATAATTGTTGCGGTGTTGAATCAGCTTTTAAAGCGAGCGGAACGTGACGAACAGGCAATGATGGTAACTATTGCAGGACTTATCATAGTGCTTGTTATTATAGTAAATCAGATAGCCTCATTATTCGATACTATAAAAGATGTTTTTGATTTGTAGATAAGTCAAAATGCAGACGGGGAAAACAAATGAATGTTATTTCAGTAGTTGCACTTAGCATAATGGCAGCGGTAATATGCAAGATGCTTGAAAGAGATAATAAAGAAATATCAATGCTTATCGGGATATTAGTTGCCGGATATATTCTTTTAATGGTTGTTATAAGCTTTTCTGACATAGCCGATACAATTGATACTCTGTTTTCAAAAGCTAGTATAAGCGAAGAGTACATAGAAATTCTTTTCAAGGCGGTAGGAATAGGCTATATAACACAGCTTGGCTGCGATTGCTGCAGAGATTCGGGCGAGAACGCAATGTGTACGGGAGTTGAGCTTTTCGGAAAGGTTACGATTCTTCTTATATCGCTGCCAATTTATTCAGCAGTTATTTCTTTAATTGAAGAATTACTAAATTGAGGAACTATGAAAAAAATAATTATTTTTACTGTATCTGTTCTGATGTTTTGCTTTAGCGGAATCTATACATATGCGCAAAGCGATACAAATGAAGCGGAGCAGGCACAAAAGGAAATTACTCAGGAAATCGAAAGAGGCATAAAATCGGACACGCCTTATGAAGCAGATGATTTTATAAACGATAAAGACATTTCAATAGATGACCCTGAATCGGCTTCAAAAATCGGTGTTGGAGACTGGCTGGATTATCTGCTTGATCTTATTAAGGATTTTTTATCAAGTCCTTTGAAACTTCTCGGCGCATTACTTCTGGTAATTGTCTTTACCTCTGTTGCAACGGGAATTTTATCAGATAGTTCAGATATTCTGAATATAATCAGTATAGTAAGCGTACTTTCCTGCACAGCTATTTTATTCAAGACAATAAGTGAGTGTGTAGACTCTGTAAGCCATACTATTTCAAATCTGTCTGTATTTATAATGTCATATGTCCCTATTTTCTCAAGTGTTGTTGCAACCTGCGGAAATGCCTCCAGCGGAGTTTCTTATTATGTTTTGGTTCTCTTTTTATGCGAAATAATAACGGCTTTGATAGACTATATACTCGTCCCTTTTGTAAGTTTCAGCTTAGCGTCGTCGATCGTGGAATCAATAAATCCTAATCTTTCTGTAAACGGCTTTTCCAGAGGGTTATTAAGCGCTGCTAAGTGGATATTGGGTCTTGCCACAACAATTTTTATTGGCGTAACGTCGATTCAAAGCATTATAGGAACATCAGTCGACACTGTTGGAGTAAAGGCTGCAAAGTTTGCGGCCTCCAGTATGATACCTGTTGTTGGCGGCGCGATGTCAGATGCGTATTCCACTTTAATGGGAAGTTTAACGCTTATTAAAAACAGCGTTGGCGTTATAGGTATTATAATTATACTGGCAGCAGCGCTGAAACCGGTTGTTATGGTGGTATGTCTTAAAGTTTCAGTTTGGATTTCAGCAGTTATAGCCGCCTTTTTTGAGCAGAACAGAATAGGTTCTTTATTAAGAGGAATAAACAATGTTTTGTCTATTTTGCTTGGAGTTGTAGCTTGCTTTACACTTATTTTTATAATAGCAACTGCAGTAGTAATGCTTCTTAGCTTTAATATGGTGTAAGATACCAAAATTTCAAGGATGTGGTGATAAAATGGAACTTATAAGAAGCGTTACAGCGGCATTTTGCTTTGTAGGTCTGGCGGCAACAATATTTGATTATATTTCTCCAAGCGAGAGTTTGAGACTGAATATCAAACAAATTTTAGCGCTCATACTTATTATTTCAATGCTTACTCCGTTCTTAGGTTCAGATCTTGAATTGAGGCTTCCAAAGCTGAATGAGATAACAGATTTAAAGGAGTATAATGAACTCAATGAAAGTGTAAATAAATCATACGAAAAAGTTTTAAAAAAAACGCTTGAAAACAGGGTTTTGGAAAAGCTTCAGACTGTAGACGAAAACATAAAAAAAGTTGTCATACAAGCTGATGTGCATGAATATAATTCATTAGAAGTTGAAAAAACAGAAATTTATATTAAAGCAAAAGATATATCAGAGGAGAAAAAGAAAAAAATTGAAGAAGAACTGAAAAATAATATTGGAGAATCAAAAGCGGAATTCTATGAATATAAAGAATAAATTGTCATTAAAAAGAATACTCGAAGGTATTCAAAATAAAACAGGGCTTTCGAGTAAGGTATTAATTATAGTTATTATCGGTGTTTTGGGACTTATAATGATAGCGGCATCAGAATTAATTCCTAAAGGCAAAGCAGACAAAAGCAGAGATATATCAAATTCTCCTGTTGATACTTCTTATTCGAGCAGCTTTAAAAAGGAAACAGAAAGGGAGCTTAAAGAAATCATCAGTAAAATTGACGGGGTAGGCGAGGTATCGCTTATGCTTACATTAGACGGAACGACGGAGTATGTATATGCCGAAGATGTTGACACTGAAACCGATGAAAACAGCGACAGCAAGAGCGATAAATATAAAAACGAAGTAATAATCGTAGATTCCGACGGCGGGGAGAAAGCGCTTGTTAAAAAGATAATTGAGCCTAAGGTTAAGGGAGTTGTTATCGTATGCTCAGGCGGAGGGAATATTGAGGTCAAAGAACGTGTTATTAAGGCTGTATCATCAGCTTTAAATATATCAACAAACAACATATGTGTTGAAAAAGGTTAAATGTGGAGGAGATATTATGAAAATTCCAAATTTTATTGTGGGAAAGAAACAAATTATTTTAGCCAGCTTAACTTTGTTCCTTGGACTGGCTATCTATGTCAACTATGCAATGAACACAAACGGCGATGAAATCAAAACGACCAAAGTCGTAAACACAAAATCATCAAATTACGGCGTTGCTGATTTTGTTAATGAAACAACCGATGAAAACGATTACTTTGCACAAGCACGTCTTGACAGAATGACTTCACGGGACGAGGCTGCTCAGACGCTTGAAACGATTATGAGCGGCGGAGACTCAACTGATGAGGAGAAGGAGGTTGCCTCTGAGAAAGCGGTATCAATATCACAGCTTATTGAATCTGAGAGCAAAATAGAAAACCTTATCAAGGCGGCAGGCTATGAGGATTGCGTTGTGTATCTTGACGGAACAAGCGCTAATATAGTTGTAAAATCAGACGGTCTGAAAACTGCTCAGGCAGCCCAGATAAAAGATATTTTACTCGGTGAAGTGGACGTTGCTAACGAAAATATTAAAATTTTTGATGTAAAATAGTTGTGTTAAGCTCTTTTTAATGGTATAATAAACTGGAGTAGGATTATACCATATCAGGGGGAGTAAACCATGATGTTTAAGAATGACAAAATTGAGGGTCAGCTTAAAGTCAGCAAGGATGTTATTTTTACTATTACCAAAAATGCAGTGCTTGATATTGACGGCGTATGCTCTATCGCTAACGCTAAGAAAAATATGTTAAAAAACTTATTTTTGTCTGACACTAATTATGAATCAATAGATATAGATTTTGACAATGACACGGTTGTGATCTCAGTTTACCTATTTGTAAATCCAGGAGTTAAAGTCAAGTCCGTTGCCGAACAGGTTCAGAGCAAGGTCAAGAACGAGGTTCAGTCAATGACTGGCATAACAGTATCAAAGGTCAACGTGACAATTTCAGATGTAAAATATAATTAATTCACTTGCCTCATTATCTTAAAGGATATTGGGGCTGATGTGGTTAAAAGGGAAGTGTTTAAGTGAGTCTGTCGAGAAGGCGTATAAGAGAATCTGCGTTTATAATTATTTTTGAAAGATCCTTTGGTAATTATGAGTTGGACGAGCTGTTTGAAATTGCAAAGGAATCTGAAATTATACCAATTAATGATGAGGTTGTAAAAATTGTTAAAGGTGTATATGAGCATATTGATGAGCTTGATGATATAATTTCACAGTTTAGCCAAAAGAGAAGCCTAGAACGTATTCCAAAGGTCAACTTGTCACTGCTGAGACTGGCGATTTATGAGGCAAAGTATTCTGAGAATGTTCCCGTCAACGTCGCTATTTCTGAGGCTGTTGCAATAGCTGAAAAGTATGCGTTTGAGTCTGACGCTAAATTCATAAACGGCGCTTTGGGTTCATTTTCAAGAAGCAAGGACGAAATGTTAAATGCTTAGTGTGTTAGGCATTGATACAAGCAATTATACAACGTCCGCTTCATTGATCGATATTGAAAAAATGAATGTTTATCAATCTAAAATGATGCTTCCCGTAAAAAGCGGAGAGATCGGTATAAGACAGTCAGATGCAGTATTTCATCATACAAAACAGCTTCCTGTTGTTATATCAGACCTTATGAAAAAATCAAAAATAGTCGGTTCACAGATTAAAGCTGTAGGTGTTTCTAAAAGCCCTAGAATGATTGAGGGTTCATATATGCCGTGCTTTTTGGTAGGAGAGGGTTTTGCAAGCTCCTTTTCAAGTCTTTGCGGTGTTGATTTGTATAAAACTTCACATCAGATAGGACATATTCTTGCGGCGTTGTTTTCAGCAGGAAAACTGGATCATATAAAGAAAAAAGAAGCATTTATAGCTTTTCATATAAGCGGAGGAACTACTGATTGCTTGCTGTGCGAGCCTTTGGACGACGATGTTTTATGCGTTACGGAAATAGGAACATCACTGGATTTAAAAGCAGGACAGGCTATTGACCGAATAGGAGTTAAGCTGGGGTTTGATTTTCCTTGTGGTCAGGAGCTTGAAAAGCTAGCACTAAAAAGTAAAATGAATTATAAAACAAAGCCTGCTCTTAAAGGTAATAACTGCTGTCTTTCAGGATTGCAGAATATATGTAAAAAAATGCTTTCTGACGGCGCATTGAATTGTGATATAGCAAAATTTTGCTTAACTTACATAAGCGATACGTTAATTGCTATGTCAAATCGAGCGAGAGAAACTTATAAAAATTATCCTATAATGTTTGCAGGAGGAGTTATGTCTGATAAGATTATAAAGGATAAAATATCAGAAAGGTTAAGTAACGTATATTTTGCAGAGCCTGAGTTTTCCTGCGATAACGCAGTAGGAACTGCTTTGTTCGCGGCGATAAAAAAGGAATTGATTTAATGAGTGTTATATTAACGGTTTCCCAAATAAACAGATATCTTGCCAGTAAAATTCGGGGCGATATTAAGCTTAAAAGCATTGCTGTTAAGGGGGAAATTTCTAATCTGAATACTAACTATTCTTCGGGGCATTATTATTTTACGTTAAAAGACGAGAACAGCGCGCTAAAGGCAATTATGTTTGCAAGCGCAACTAGAAATTTGAAAATTGAGCTGAAAAATGGTCTTAATGTTATGGCTCTTGGGAATATAGACTGCTACGAGCGTGACGGAATATATCAGATAGTTGTTACCGACATTCAGCCTATAGGCGTCGGCACTGTTAAAGAATCGCTTGATAAACTAAAACTAAGGTTAAAGGATAAGGGGTATTTTAAATCTGAATATAAAAAGGAGATTCCCTTTGCACCTAAAACTATTGGTGTTGTTACTTCGATAACAGGCGCGGCTTTGCAGGATATACTGAATATTTTAAAAAGGCGTTATCCCATTTGCAGAGTTTTTGTTTTTCCTACATTAGTGCAGGGAAATGAGGCAAAGGACAGCATAGCTGACGCACTTATGCTGGCGGATTCTATGGATCTTGATACGCTTATACTTGCAAGGGGAGGCGGCTCGGCGGAGGATTTGTCTGTTTTCAATGAAGAAAAGGTAGCTGACGCAATATTTAATGTTAAAACGCCTATTATTTCTGCTGTAGGGCATGAAACTGACATCACTATAGCTGATTTGGTCGCCGATCTGCGTGCTCCTACACCGTCTGCGGCAGCAGAACTGGCATCGCCTGAGATATCTGCTTTCTATTCTATGATTGAAAGTTTGAAGCAGAGAATGAGAGAAACAATGGAAAAAAAGATATCTGACGCTGATATTTCACTGAAATCAACTTCAAACAAATTTTTTTCAGTATCGCCTGAAAAACGGCTTGAGGTTGGAGATATTAAGATAAAAAATGCCGAGCAGAGACTTAGAACTTCTATTCAGAATATATTGAATCAATACAGTGGCAGACTTAATTCATCGGCGTCACTTTTGGATTCTTACAGCCCGCTGAAGGTATTGAGCAGAGGTTATTCTCTTACACTGAAAGGCAAAAGGGTTATCACAAAGGCTGATGATGTATCAGTAGGGGATATGGTTGAAATAAAGTTTTCAGATTCATCAGTGAACGCAGAAATAAAAAATATAAATCAATAGGAGTTGATTTAAATGACGTTTGAAGATACATTGGACAAGCTTAACAAAATCGTTTCTGAGCTTGAATCGGGCAATTTAACTTTGGAGGAGTCGCTTGAAAAATTCAAAGAAGGCATTACTCTTTCGGGCGAGTGTAAGAAAAAACTTGAAGAAGCAAAACTTGTTGTAGAGACAGTTGATAAAAACTATACAGAGGAATAAATATGCAGGAAATTTATAAAAAGCAAATTGCGGATTATCAAGAGAAAATAAAAAATACGCTTCATAGCTTTACGAAGGAAAAGGAATTTTACAAAAAAGAAGTTATGCAGGCAATGGAGTATTCGCTTTTAAGTTCTGGCAAAAGAATAAGACCTATTCTGGCAATAGAATTTTGCAAAATGTGCGGCGGCGATTATAGGAATTACTATTATATTGTTTGCTGTATAGAGCTTATACATTGCTTTTCTCTTATACATGACGATCTGCCCTGTATGGACGATGACGATTACCGCAGAGGTATGCCGTCGTGCCATAAAAAATTCGGTGAAGCTGAAGCTTTACTAGCAGGAGACGCTTTGAATACACTTCCGTTTGAGATAATCACAAACGCCTGTAAGACGGGTAAAATTACGGCTGAAACTGCTGTTAAGCTGATTGGTGAAATTTCAAATGCTGCCGGAATAAACGGTATGATAGGCGGACAGGCATTTGATATGTACTCTGTTAAGATGAAGCATTTTAATGCTCAAAATCTCAATCTTTTGCAAGAGCTTAAAACCTGCCGGCTTTTAGAGGCGTCTTGCGTTATAGGGTGTATCTTAGCAGACGCTGACGATAAAACTACCGAGTATGCAAGAGAGTTTGGCAAAAGACTTGGATATGCTTTTCAGATAGTGGACGATATATTAGATGTTGAGGGCAGCTTTGATACGCTTGGAAAGCCAATAGGCAGCGACGAAGAAAAAGGAAAGATAACTTATGTTACCATGATAGGTATTGATCAGGCAAAGGAAGCAGCCAGACATCAAACTTTGGAAGCGTTGAACCTTTTAGAAAAGTTTGATAATAACGAGCTTCTTTCAGACTTAACTATGGATCTTCTTAACAGAAAGAAATAAAATAAATATAAAACTAAAATTATTAAGTCTATAGTTTTTGAGTATGGTGTGAAGGTTTAACATCATGCAAATTAATGTAGAAAATGGAGATAAAAAATGACACAGGAATATGAGGAAGAATTTAATAAACTTAACCTTCCTGATGATCTTAAAAAATTCAGCTATGATGAGTGCAGGATACTGTGTAAGGAAATTCGTGATACGCTTATTAAAACGGTATCACAAAACGGGGGACATTTATCCTCTAATTTGGGAACAGTAGAGCTTTCTTTAGCACTTCACAGAGTTTTTTCATCGCCTAAGGATAAGATAGTCTGGGATGTAGGTCATCAATCGTATACGCATAAGATCCTAACCGGCAGGCTTAAAGATTTTAAAACTTTAAGAAAAGAAGATGGCTTGTCCGGCTTTTGCAAGCCCAGTGAATCTGACCATGATGCCTTTGTAAGCGGACACAGTTCAAATTCTGTTTCCGCAGCTTTGGGCATAGCGACCGCAATGAAATTAAACGGTGATGATCATCATACAATTGCTGTAATAGGAGACGGCGCTGCAACAGGGGGACTTTCATTCGAGGGGTTTAATAATGCAGGTAAAAGCAATACAAATCTTATTGTTGTGTTGAATTACAATGAAATGTCTATTTCTAAGAATGTAGGCGCTATTGCTAAGTATCTGTCAAATTTCAGAACTAAAGAATCTTATAAGCGTACAAAAACCATTGTAGAAAGAGCGCTTGACAGCATACCTGTTATAGGTCAGCCGATAAAGAAAACTCTGAAATTTTCAAAGGATACTATAAAAAACTCTATTTTCAGAACAACTCTTTTTGAAGATTTGGGATTTGAATTTGTCGGTCCTGTGGACGGTCATAATCTTAAAGAGCTTGAAAACGCTTTAAAAAAAGCAAAAGATATAAATAGACCTGTCGTTGTTCAGGTGAATACAATAAAGGGCAAAGGCTATGCGCCTGCCGAAGATAACCCGGGAGAATATCACGGGATAGGCTCTTTTGAACTAAAAACAGGAAACCCTGACGTTTCAAAATGTGACAGCTTTTCAACTGTGTTCGGGTGTGAATTGTCTCGTTTGGCTGACAGAGATAACAACATCTGTGCAATAACGGCGGCTATGAAGTATGGAACAGGTCTTGATAAGTTTGCTAAAGCTCATAAGGACAGATTTTTTGATGTAGGGATAGCTGAGGGTCACGCATTAACTTTTGCCGGCGGTCTTGCTTCTATGGGTAAAACTCCGGTATTTGCAGTTTATTCTACATTCCTTCAAAGGGGCTATGACCAGATAATACACGATTTGGCGATATCTAATGCCCATATTGTAATAGGAGTTGACAGGGCAGGAGTTGTAGGAGAAGACGGAGTTACCCACCAGGGAATTTTCGACGTTTCCTTTTTATCAACTATACCTAATGTTACAATTTATTCTCCCAGCAATTATGAGGAATTAAAAGAGTGTTTATCAAAGGGTGTATATAGAGATAATGGAATAGTTGCTATTCGGTATCCTCGTGGAAATGAGAAAAATTGCAGTTTAAAAAAAGATTACATATCAACCGATTACGAGCTTTATGAAAACGGCTCGAATGTTCTTGTAATAACCTACGGAAGGGTGTTTAATGAGGTCTCATATGCCTTTGATAAGCTGAAAAATGTGGGTAAGAATATTGATGTATTAAAGCTAATTAATTTAAGTTCTGTTGATAAAGAAACGATTAAAAAAATAAAGTCTTATAAAAAGGTCTACTTTTTTGAAGAAGGTTATTATAACGGTTCTGTTGCTCAAAGGCTAAAAAATGAGATAAATAATTTAGACTGCACTGCAATATATGATTTCGTACCACAGGCTTCCGTTGAAGCAACACTTGAGAAGTTAGGCTTGTCAGGGAATGAGATTTATAAAAAGTTAATTTCGGAGATTTAACAAATGGGAGAAAGACTCGATATAGAATTAGTTAGCAGAGGTCTTGCCGAGACACGTTCAAAGGCACAAAACATGATAAAAAACTCTGCTGTCAGCGTGAACAGTCTGATAGTTACAAAACCTGCTTTTTTAGTTGATAAATCGGACGAAATTAAAATAGTCGGTGAAACTCTAAAATATGTCGGTAAGGGCGGACTAAAGCTTGAAAAAGCAATTTCTGAATTTAAGATAGATTTAAAAGGTAAAACTTGCGTTGACTTTGGTGCTTCAACAGGAGGCTTTACCGATTGTATGCTTCAAAACGGCGCGGAATATGTTTATGCAGTTGATGTAGGGAAAAATCAATTGGATAAAAGCTTAATTGATGATCCCAGAATTGAAAACATAGAGAATACGAACATTAAAGATGTTACAAAATCAATGTTTGAGAAGAATATAGAATTTTGTACTGTTGATTTGTCTTTTATATCACTGTCTTTTGCTATCCCGGTTGTCTATGATGTTCTAACTTATAATGGGGAGGCTGTTATGCTTATAAAGCCTCAGTTTGAAGCTGGTAAGAAAAGCCTTTCCAAAAAGGGAATAGTCAATGACAAAAAAGTTCATATAAAGGTTCTTGAAAATATTATGACGTTAATTGAAAATTCAGGATTTAGTATAATAAACCTAGCTCATTCTCCTATAAAAGGTGGAAGCGGTAATATCGAGTATCTGATTTATGTTAAAAAAAGCAAAGAAAACTTATCATTTTCAAATGATATTAAAATTATAGTTGAAGATGCATTTAAACTATCAAAGTAATCAAAGGAGGGAAATCTGTTGAATATTTATATCTTACCTAATTTGAAAAAGGATAACAGCGAACTTTATGTAAGAAACGCAGTAAGTATACTGAGAAGAAATAAAGCAGAACTTTCAATGCCTAAAAAATATCAGGCAGATTTTTCTGACCTTGATTTTATTGATTTTTCAAACGAGGACGAACTGGTTTCAAAGTGCGATATAATATTAGCTGTCGGCGGAGACGGTACGATATTAAAAGCGTCTGCCGCCGCATCTAAATATGATAAACCTATACTTGGTTTAAACTGCGGAAGGCTTGGATTTATGTGTACTCTTGAACATAATGAACTTGAATTGCTGAATAATCTTTGCAATGGTGATTATGAATTTCAAAGACGTATTATGTTGGACGGAGAGATTTTTAAGCCTAATGGAGAAAATAAAACCTTTACCGCACTGAATGACATTGTAGTATCAAAGCCTCAGCATAGCAAGATTTCAGATTTTGAAGTTTCTAAATCTGGCAAGGTGGTTTCGTCGATAAGAGCAGACGGCTTGATTTTTTCCACTCCTACCGGAGCAACTGCATATTCGCTCTCTGCAGGCGGACCTATTATTGAACCTGATATGGAGTGTATTGAATTTACACCTATATGCCCTCACTCGCTGCTTTCAAGAACTATGATTTTTTCTAAGAGTTCAAAGCTGTCTGTCAAGTTTTTCACAAACTCTAATGAACGCTTCGGCTTATCAGTTGACGGCGTTACAAAGGAAGATATATCTTCAAAGGATGTTCTGACAATTTCGGCATCTGATAAATATATCAAGCTTATAGATATTAAGGGCGGAAGCTTTTTCGACTCTGTTAATTCAAAGCTTATGAGACCCTTAAAGGCAATTATGGAGGACAGCGAAAATGTCTAAAGAAAAAAGGCAGAAAGAGATTTTAAATATTATTACAGGCAGTGATGTCTCCACACAGCAGGAGCTTCAAAGCAAGCTTAGAGACAAGGGCTTTAATGCAACTCAGGCTACAATCTCTCGTGATATTAAGGAGCTTTCAATAATTAAGACTGTTTCTTCAAGCGGTATTTATAAGTACGATATCCCAAGTAATATAAGAGACAAAGGTAAAAGCCCTCAAGAGCTTTTGAGAAACATATTTAAAGAGGCGGTTATATCTGTAAATTTCGCTATAAATATTGTTGTGATAAAGTGTCATGCAGGAATGGCACAGGCTGTTTGTGCTAAACTTGATAACACATACTTTGAATCTATAGTCGGCACAATAGCCGGCGACGATACAGTATTTGCAGTTCTTAAAAGCGAGGCGTTAGCTATTGAATTTGTTGGTATGCTAAACAAGCTTCTTGTGTAAATTTGAAGTTATTTCTATCCTACAGAAAGGAAGACGTAATATAAATGCTAACGGAGTTATATATTGAAAATCTTGCCGTTATTGAAAAGTCGGTAATCAACTTCGGCGATAAGCTGAATGTGTTTACAGGCGAAACGGGAGCAGGAAAATCAATTTTAATAAATGGAATAAATGCAATTCTCGGTCAGCGTGTTACAAAGGATATTGTTCGCACAGGAACAAAAAAAGCAGTTATTTCTGCAGTGTTTAACAATGTGCCTAGCGAGGTTTTGAGAATTCTTTTAGACAGCGGCATAGACAGCGAGGGCGAGCTTATTATTTCCAGGGAAATCTCAGCCGACGGCGGCAGTGTTGCCCGCATAAACTCTCGTCCTGTTAATCTCTCTGTTTTAAGAGAAATAGGGGATATTCTTGTAAATATTCACGGCCAGCATGACAGCCAGATTCTGTTATCCCCTCAGAAACACATTGAAATACTTGACGCATATGGCAATCTTGAATCAGAACTTAATGATTATCAGAAATCATTTAGAGAACTTCAGGCGGTCGCAAAGCAGATCAAGCAGGTTTCTTTAAGCCAGCAAAATAAAATTGAAAGAATACAAAAACTTAAAGGTATTGTTGATGAAATCTCATCACTTGATTTAAAAGAAAATGAAGACGAAGAAATAGAGTCTGAATTTGAACTGTCAAACAACGCCGTTGAGGTAAGACAGGCTGTAACAGGGGTTGTAAATCTTATTGAAGATGACGATGGTATCAGCTCGGAGCTTTTCAGTGCAGCCGATGCTTTAGAGAATTATTCGGACGTTTTTTCAGACTTAGAGCCTTTAATAGAGCGAATTAAATCTGCTAAGATTGAAATTGACGATATTTCAAGTGAACTGAATCATCTAACGTCAATGCTTGAAGTCGACCCTGAAAGATTTGCATATGTTTCAGCTAGAAACGACAGCATAATAAGAATAAAGAAAAAGTATGGTCCAAATCTTTCAGATGTTCTTAACAGGCTTGATGAGTCGGTAAAAGAGCTTGAAGCATTAACAGGTAATGAAAATAATATAGAGACTTTGAAAGCTAAAAGGGAAGAGCTGTTGGAGGAAACTTCAAAAAAGGCAATAAGATTGTCAAACAGCCGTGAGATGGCAGGCAAGAGGTTTATAAAAGAGGTAACCTCACAGCTTGAGTTTTTAAATATGCCTAATGTTAAGCTGGAAATTTCCAATCAAAAAGGAAAACTGACTATTCACGGAATGGATAATATAGAGTTTTTAATTTCAGCAAATTTGGGCGAGGAGCCAAAGCCTATTGCAAAAATAGCGTCCGGAGGAGAGTTATCGCGTATAATGCTAGCTTTAAAAAGCGTAATTGCTGAAAAGGATAACACTCCAACAATGATCTTTGATGAAATAGACACAGGCGTCAGCGGTCGTGCGGCGCAAAAGATAGGTATTAAACTGCGTGAAATTTCAAGAAACAGACAGGTCATTTGCGTAACTCATTTAGCTCAAATAGCTGTTTCAGGTGATACTCATATGCTAATTGAAAAGAAAACGGAAAACGGAAAAACCAAAACAACAGTATGTGAATTGACATCACTTGAAGAAAGAAAAAGCGAGATCGCAAGGATCATAAGCGGAGATGATAGTTCAGAAATAACTTTAGCAAGCGCTGAGGAAATGCTAAAGAATGTTAATCATTAAGTTTATATATAAAACGGTTAGCTTAATGCTTGCCGTTTTTTTCTGTATTTGACTTTTTACTTCTAAAATGGTATAATTAATTAACTTTATACAAGGATTGATAGTATTATGAAAGTTACTTTACTAGCGCACACTCCTGAGCCTGAAAAAACAATTGCGGCTGCCGCAAAATTGTGCTATGCAAGCTCTGATATTGATACGCTCCTTGACGGTTTGACTGAGGAGAAGACTGTGAATTTTTTGAATTTGCTTTCCAATCTAGGACATCAAAGCCCTGTTGAACACGTTACATTTACTTTTGGTATCGAGGGAGTTTCACGCGCGCTGTTAGCTCAGATCACCAGACACAGGATAGCTTCATTCTCAGTGCAGAGTCAGAGATACGTTGAGGAGAAAAACTATGAGTTTGTAACTCCGCCTGAAATTTCGGCTGTTCCGGAGGCGCTAGAGGAGTTCAACAAGCAAATGGATTCAGCTATTACGAGTTATAACAAGCTTGCGGATATTCTTAAAGAGAAGCACTTTAATACTTTTATAGAAGAAGGCTTTGATGAAAAGGAAGCCGTAAAAAAGGCTCAGAAAAAGGCAATAGAAGACGCTCGGTTTGTTCTTCCAAATGCCTGCGATACTAAAATGATTATGACTATGAACGCAAGAAGTCTTTTAAATTTCTTTAAACTTAGATGCTGTTCAAGAGCACAATGGGAAATTAAAGCTCTTGCCGACGAAATGCTAAGACTGTGCTGCAAGGTCGCACCTACCATTTTTAAAAATGCAGGTCCCGAATGTGTAAGAGGGAAGTGTGCCGAGGGTAAGATGACCTGCGGCAAATTGAAAGAGGTTCAAAAATATTATAAGGAGCTTAAAAATGAATAAGAAGCTCATTGTTATAGAGGGATTAGACGGAAGCGGAAAATCAACTCAGTTTAAAATAATTGATAAAATTCTTAATGACAATAATATTCCTCATAAATCAATCAGCTTTCCCGATTATGAGAAGCCCTCATCAGCACTGGTCAAGATGTATCTTAGTGGCGAGTTTTCAAAAAACGCAAAGGATATAAACGCTTATGCGGCGTCCAGCTTTTACGCTGTTGACAGATATGCTAGCTTTAAGCTGTACTGGGAGGACGCTTATAACAACGGAGATTTGATATTAGCAAGCAGATATGTAACGTCTAATGCTATATATCAAATGGTTAAATGTAATAAAAGCGAATGGGACGAATATCTTGACTGGCTTTCAGAATATGAATATGAAAAGCTGGGGCTGCCCAGACCTGATCTGGTTATTTTTCTTGATATGCCGATTGAGATTTCGCAAAGGCTTATGACCGAAAGATATAACGGTGACGAGGGTAAAAAGGATATTCACGAATTAGACGTTGAGTTTCTGAAGTCATGCCGTGAAGCCGCTCTTTATACTGCGAATAAGCAAGGCTGGAGCATAATAAATTGCTCAAACGGTGCAGTTCCGCTGAGTATTGATGAAATTACAAATAAAATAATGAATGAAATAAAAAAACTTAAATAATATATTGAAAAGAAGGATACAATGTTTGACTTTAGAGAAATTGAATTAAGTGACAAGTCATGGATTGATGAGCTTTTAGCAAAGTCTGATTTTATGGGCTGTGAATATTCCTTTGCTAATAATGTGGCATGGCGAAGGCTCAGCGATTCGGTTATTTCAAGATACAAGGATTTTTATTTGATTTCATCTCAGGATAACGATAATATTTATCTTACATATCCGGCAGGCGAGGGGAATATTACAGAGCTTCTTCACGTGTTTAGCAAATATTGCTGTAATTTAGGAAAGCGCTTTGTTTTATCATCTGTAACACGTGATAATTTAGAATACATAAAAGGGAATTTTGATGGAAAAATAGAAAGTATTAAATCGAATGCCGACTATTATGATTATATATATAATGCTGAGGATTTGATAAATTTAAGAGGAAAAAAGTATCATTCAAAGAGAAATCATATCAGCAATTTTAAAAAGCAACCTTGGGAATATAAAGAGCTTACCCATGATTTGTTTGACGACTGCATTGAATTTGTAACTGAGAGCTATAATAAAAAGTCCGAGACAGATTATTCCGCCGTTGTTGAGCAGTTTGCCATAAACACTTTTTTCACTAATTTTGAGTATTTGAACTTAAAAGGCGGAGTTCTTTTTCAAAATGATAAAATTGTCGGGGTCACGATAGGTGAGAGGCTCAATTCTAACACTTTAGTTGTTCATATAGAAAAGGCACTAAGTGATGTAAACGGCGCATATCCTACCTTGTGCAATGAATTTGCAAAAGCAAATGCGTCAGATTTAAAATATATAAACAGGGAAGAGGATCTAGGTTTAGAAGGACTTAGAAAATCCAAACGCTCCTATCACCCATGCTTTCAGCTAGAAAAACATTCTGTGATATTTAAAAAAGATTAATTTTACTAATTCAATACGGAAAGGAAAACACAATTATGGTATATGTATTCTTAGCAAACGGTTTTGAGGAAGTTGAAGCTCTTGCGCCGGTTGATATTTTAAGACGTGCTGATGTAGACGTTAAAACAGTAGGAGTTGGTTCTGAAATAATCCGAGGAGCGCACGGCATACCTGTGATTACTGATTTGGACGCCAATGAAATAGAGCTTAATGAAAATATAGAAATGATTGTTCTGCCGGGCGGAATGCCGGGAACTGTAAACCTCGAGAAAAATGAAAATGTTCAAAAGGCTATAGACTATTGTATAGATAACAACAAATATATTTCTGCGATATGCGCAGCTCCATCAATTCTCGGACACAAGGGTATTTTAGACGGTAAGACTGCAACTTGCTTCCCAGGGTTTGAAAAGGAGTTGGGTATGGCTAATTATTCGCATGAGCTTGTGGTAAACGACGGGAAAATAACTACAGCCAGGGGAGCAGGCGCAGCAATAAAGTTCGGACTAAAGCTGGTTGAGCTTTTGGTATCAAAAGAAAAGTCAGAGGCGCTCGAGGCATCACTTCAATGCATATAGATATAAAAATACAAAAAGATATTCTTAGAAAGGATATTTTACAAAGACGCAACAAGTTGAACAAATCAGAAATAGAATTGAAAAGCCAGTTGATTTTAAATAGACTTATTGACTTGGATAAACTGAAAAACTCTAAAAAAATTTGTGTTTATGTATCTAAAGATTCTGAGGTTGGAACCTTTTCTTTGATAAATCGACTTATAAATATGGACAAGTCTTTGTATGCTCCTAAGTGCGACATAAAAAGCAATTATATGGCATTTTATAAAATCAACTCTCTGTCTGATTTAAGTATTGGTGCATTTTCTGTTTTAGAACCCAGTGATAAAACTGATAAATATGTATGCTCAAACAAAAGTGATATATGTATCGTTCCCGCGCTGTGTTTTGACAAACAGGGATTTAGATTGGGTTATGGAAAAGGGTATTATGACAGATTTTTAAAAGATTTCAATGGCATAAAAACCGGTATTTGTTATGATGAATTTGTCGTTGAAGCACTTCCGAAATTTGATACAGATATAGCCGTTGATTTGATTATAACTGATGTTGAAAAATATTTGTGTAAAGGTGGAAAGTAAAAATGGATGAAAACGAAAAGAAACTTAATAACACCGATAAAAATGACGATTTGGACTTTGATTCTAAGTTGAGTGAATTTTTAAACGAAAGTTTTAAAGCGTCAAAAGAGCTTGATTCTATAGTTGGAGAAGATAAAAGTGAAAATGTTGTTGCTTCGGCAGATGTAACCTTGACAAATCTTGAAACAAGAAAGCCTTTAGAAAGTTTAAATTCGCTTAATGATAAAAAGGTACATAAAGAAGAGTCTGAGGCTTTGAAAAATGTATCTTCCATTTCTAAAGAAAGTATCATTCCCTCAAATGGAGAGGATTTATCGCTCGACATCAATGAAAGTCTCAATGCAAAAAATAAAATAAAAGAAGCTGAGGACGAATTTAAGAATGAAGTAACGTCAAAAATTCCTAAGCAGTCTAACGATATAAATGATGATTTTAAACTTGATACAAACAGTCAGAAAGAAAAATTCAATTTGAATATTGACTATTCTAAAAGTGATATTTCCCATCCTAAAAGCTCTCATAAAGTTTCGGATAATAACTCAAAAAAACAGAATAAAAAGAAAAAAGTTGAAGTTAATTACTCGATTTTCACAGGACTTATTGTTACTGTTGTTGTTTTGTTAGTTTCTGTTTCGCTTGCTTTTTTTGGAATTTCATTAGGCCTTGAATATTTAGGCATCAACAAAAGTGATGAAGTAATTAAACTGAATATTAAAGAAGGCTCGAACACAGATGATATAGCACAGCAGCTTATTGACGAAGATATTATAGAAAATAAATTCTTATTCAAGTTAATAGTTAATTTAAAAAACGCAGGCTCGTTGATGAAGCCGGGAGATATTGAACTTAAACCAAGCTGGTCATATGCTGATAAAATAGATGCATTAGTTGAACAAAGAGAATCCTTTGAAACGGTTTCTGTTGTCTTTCCTGAAGGAACTACTTTGCTTGATGCTGCAAAATTGTTGGAAACCAAAGGTGTTATCTCAGATTACCAGGAGCTTATCTATACATTCAACAGTGAAAAGTTCGGTTATGATTTTGAAAGCCTTATTGACAATAAGGGCAAGAAATTCTATGCTATGGAGGGTTATTTCTATCCCGACACATATAATTTCTATCTAGATGATTCTTCATTTAATATTGTTAAGACAGTAAGAGAGCATTTTAATTCTAAATTTACTGAGGATATGAAAAATACTATGCGTGAAAACGGTATGACTATGGACGAGGTCATTACGCTTGCGTCTATTGTTCAGGCTGAGTCGGGTTCGGTAAAAGATATGCCTAAGGTAGCATCAGTTTTCCTCAATAGATTAAAAGACCCTGCAAATTTCCCGAGACTTGAATCTGACGCAACAGAAACCTATTATAAAGATGTTATAAAGGTAGAGGCTGAAAGCTCAAAAACATTTACAGATAGTGAAATTAAAGAGTTTAAGGATTACTATGATACCTATGTTGCAAACGGGCTTCCGGCAGGACCTGTCTGCAATCCGGGTCTTGAAGCGATAAACGCAGTATTATATCCGGAAAAAACAGATTATCTGTATTTCTGCTCAAACCTGAAAAACAAAAAGACTTACTTTGCAAAAACGCTGTCTACTCATAAAAAGAATCTTAAAAAGGCTGGTTTAGACGACTAATATCAAAGAATCTATGGAGGCACAATGGATTTAAGCAATTTAGAGGTTTTATCTCCGGCAGGTGATATGGAAAGACTTGAAGCCGCGCTTGATTACGGCGCTGACGCCGTTTATCTCGGCGGCAAGTCGTTTGGAATGAGAGCAGGACCTTCAAACTTTGACAATACTGAGCTCAAAACTGCTGTAGAAATGGCTCATAAACGAGGCGTTCTGGTGTATCTTACCTGCAATACATTACCTCACAATGATGAAATTCCACACTTTAAAGAGTTTCTAGATAATGCGATCGATGCCAAAGTCGACGCTGTAATAGTAAATGATATAGGGCTTCTGTCATTGGTAAAAAAGTACGCACCAAATATGGAAATTCACATTTCCACACAGGCAGGAATTGTGAACTATGTTACTGCAAACGAGTTTTATAATATGGGAGCAAAGCGAGTTGTTCTGGCAAGAGAGCTTTCACTTGATGAAATAGCTGAAATAAGAGCAAAAACTCCAAAGGAACTGGATATAGAGTGTTTTGTACATGGGGCAATGTGTGTTAGCTTTTCGGGCAGATGTCTTTTGTCAAGCTATTTAGTCAATCGTGATGCGAACAGGGGAGAATGCGCACAGCCTTGCAGGTGGGGCTACCACCTTATGGAGGAAAAGCGAAACGGTCAGTATTTTCCTGTATTTGAAGATGAAAAGGGAACATATATTCTAAATGCGAAAGATATGTGTATGATAGAGCATTTAGACAAGCTTGCAAAGGCAGGAATTAAGAGCTTTAAAATTGAAGGCAGAGCTAAATCTGCATATTATGTTTCGGTAGTGACGAACGCTTATAGAATGGCTGTTGATTTTTTAAGAAACAATCCTGATGACTACGATAAATTGCCTTCTTGGATAAAAGAAGAAGTTTACAAAGTAAGCCATAGAGCCTACTGCACAGGCTTCTTTTTCGGTCATCCAAATGAGCAGTTAGACACTCAGTATTACGAAACCAGCGGATATATCAGAGAATATGATGTTGTTGCGATGGTTGATGAATGCAAAGATGGAAGAATTTATGCAACACAGCGAAATAAATTCAATAGGGGAGACGAGCTTGAAATTTTGGCACCCGGTAAAGAGCCTGTTAAAATTACCGCCGATAAACTATATAACGATAAAAATGAAGAGATAGACACAGCAAATCACGCAATGATGAAGATGTCACTGGAATGTGATAAAGTTTTTGAAAAAAATTCAATTATTAGAATGAAAAAATAAAAAAGCCTCTTGTGAGATAAAGTCACAAGAGGTTAAATTTTTATTCGTTATTTTTCTGTCTTTTTGGTGCTTTATTATTTGCAAGCGGTGAGGCATCGGCAGCTTTTTTTAAATTCTCACTGGAAAGATGAGTGTAAATTTCAGTAGTGGCGATACTTTTATGTCCTAAGACTTCTTTAAGAATAAGCGGATCAACTCCGCCGTGCTGGTACATCAATGTTGCCGCTGTGTGTCTCAGCTTGTGAGTTGTGATCCCAAGATTGTTTAACCCTGCACGCTTAAGCATTTCTTCAACTATCTGCTGTACTCTGCGCTTGTCAATTCGTTTTTTAGCCTGCGAAAGAAACATTGCTTCAGGCTCTCTGGAATTGGTAGGACGCACAGACAAATAGCTGTTTAGAGCGTCAATGCAGGCGTCATTAAGATATACTATACGCTCTTTACTACCTTTTCCAAATAATCTCAACGTTCTATTTTCTTTACTGTAATCGTTAAGATTAAGCCCAACAAGCTCGCTCAAACGCATTCCGCAGTTTAAAAACAAAGTTATCATACAGAAGTCACGTTCTTTATTTTTTGAATCAATATTTTTTAATAACTGCAAAGATTCATCTAATGATAAATATTTTGGAAGTTTATTTTTGATTTTCGGAAGTTCCAGATCATCTAATGGATTCTTATCTAAAAGTTTAGCCTTAGTATGTAAATAAAGAAAAAACTGTTTAAGCGCTGAAGTTTTCCTTGCACGGGTTGCTGTGTCATTTTCTCTGACGTCCTTTAAATAATTCAAATATTCATAAGCATCATACAAAGTAACATTTTCAATATACTTGAATGGAACGTCAGCAATAGTAATCTTAGAAAAATCATCATCACTTGAAACATCTTTATGTTTAATTTTTAAATACCGCAGAAATGTTCTAATATCAATATAGTATGCTTCTTCAGTTCTTTCAGCACGGTTGCGGATCAATTTAAGATTCATTAAGTAATCCTTTAGATATTCAGGACAATCCGCTGAATATTCGGGTTTCATATAAACAACTCCTTTGTTTATTCTGCCCTAAGTTTCACTAAATTTTTATTTAGTGAAACTTTTTATATTGATTATACACCATTCCCTTGCATATGTCAACACCTAAAAATAAAAAAACAGCCTATAATTTTATAAGCTGTTATTTCAGTTCCACAACAGTAACTCCGTCTTCACCCTCGCCGTAAACACCTCTGCGTGAGGACTTCACTTGCTTGTTATGTCTTAAATGCTCTCTAACTGCACTTTTCAAAGCTCCTGTTCCTTTGCCGTGAATTATTGTTATAACTCCTATATGTGACATAATCGCATTGTCAATAAATCTGTCAACTTCGTAAATTCCTTCATCCACTGTGTACCCTCTAATGTCCAATTCCATTGAAGCGCTTCTCTCTGCAACCGATTGCACATTCTTTGTAGAAACTTTACTGGTAATCTTTTTATTGTTAAGCGTAATACTTTCTTCATCCAGCCTTAGTTTTGAAATGTGGATTTTAGTTTTCATAATTCCTGCCTGAATATAGCAAAATCCATTGCTGTCAGGAAGCGAAACTACAATTCCCTTTCCGTTAGTTTCTGTTATAATTACACTGTCACCCTTTTTAAGCGGTCTTGGAAGTTTATACTCTTTATTTTCATCTTTGTTGACAGGATTTGCAGTATTGTAAAGTTTGCTTATGGTATTTTTTGTATGTTGTTTTGCTTTTATTGCATTTTTTTCAAAATCTTCCTTATTTTTCTGCTTTCTCAGCGCATCTAGCTCGTCAATTAGGGCGTCAGATTGCCTTGTGACCCTAGAAACTATTGCGTTTGCCTCGCGAGTCGCTCTGTCGAGGATCTTTTGCTTATTTTCATCAAGCTTTTTACGTTCTTCCTCAAGCCTTGCTTTTAAAACAGCGACTTCCCTTTTCAATTTTTCAGCTTCTGCTCTGTTTCTTTCATATTTTTGACGTTCAATTTCCAGCTTTTCTAAAATGTTCTCAAACTGCATATTTTCATCATTTATAAGTTTTTTAGAGCTTTCGATTATCTCCTTGTCCATACCCAGTTTAAGTGCGATTTCAAACGCATTTGATTTTCCTGGCGTGCCGAAAATAAGCTTATATGTTGGCTGAAGCGTTTTTGTATCAAACTCGCACGATGCATTGACTATTCCGTCCGTTTCCAGAGCATACATTTTAAGTTCCTGATAATGGGTCGTGGTTACGATCTCAGCGCCGTTTTCTTTAAGTCTGTTAATTATAGAAACTGCCAACGCAGCGCCTTCAACAGGATCGGTACCCGAGCCAAGCTCATCAAGCAAAACAAGGGATTTTGTATTAGCAACTTTTAGAATATCAATTACATTATTCATATGGGACGAAAAGGTGGAAAGGCTCTGTTCTATAGACTGACTGTCACCTATATCGACTAGAATTTTTTCAAATATTGATACAACGCTTCCATCTGCAACAGGTATCAAAAGACCGCACATCGACATAAGAGTAAGCAATCCCACAGTTTTTAATATAACAGTTTTACCGCCCGTGTTAGGACCAGTTATTACAACTGCCCTGTTTTCACCGCCGACGTTAAAGTCTATAGGTACCACCTTGTTTTTATCAATAAGCGGGTGTCTTGCCTTTTTTAAAATAATTTCTCCGCTATCGGTAATATTTGGGGCTATTGCATTCATCTTTGCACCTAGATTTGCCTTTGAAAAGTATAAATCAAGCTGCTTTATTGCTTTGAGATTTGAGTAAAGCTGCTCTTTAAATTCTGCGCAGAGAGATGAAAGCTCCAAAATAATTCGGTTGATTTCATCTCTTTCCTCGCCAATAAGCATCTGAATGTCGTTATTTGCCTCAACAACACTTATAGGCTCAACAAAGATAGTTGAGCCGCTTCCTGAGGTAGCGTGAATAAGACCAGGTACATCACTTTTGTTTTCAGTTTTAACAGGAATAACAAACCGACCGTCACGAACAGTTATAATAGCCTCCTGAAGGTACTTCTGAGTGGATTTAGAGCGTATCATTTTCTCTAGATTCTCACGAATTTTTATACTTGATTGATTTATTTTTTTTCTTATTCTTAAAAGCTCAGGACTTGCGTCGTCAGTAAGCTCTTCTTCATTTAAAATTGATGATTGAAGTCTTTTCTCTAAATATTCATTTGAGAAAATGCCGTCAAACAAGTAGTCTAAAGACGTTTCTTCGTCCGCAAATTGTTTCCTGTACGCTATAAGCTCATGGGACTGAATCAGCACATCTTTAATTTTTAGAAGCTCTTTAAGCGGCAATGAAGCGCCTGAATCTGCCAGCTTTACACTGTCTGTTACATCAAATATGTTGTGAAAAATCGGTGTTCCAAATCTTACTGAAAGATTAAATGCAGTGTCAGTCTTGTTAAGCTCTTTTTTTACTACTATTATATCATTGCACGGTCTTATGTTGAATGCCAGATTTTTAGACATACTGCTGGAGCATTCATTTGCTAAAAGCTCTAATATTTTATGTAGCTCTAAAGTTATAAAATCTTTGTTTAAATCTTTCAATGGTTTTCTCCTTAAATGTCAGAGTATTAAGAAATACTTTCAAAATATTCAAGCGTTTTGAATTTTCTGTTTATATGAGTTAAAACATATCTGTTTGTGATTTTATTAAGCTCTGCCACAAGTCTCTCCGAAACTTTTATACTAAACAAAATATTTAGTTCAGAAAGTGAAATATGCCGCAATGCTGAAAGCGTACTTTGATTTACAGCAATTATGTAGTACCCATCTGTACCTGTGAAGCAATCGTCGCAATAAAGCTTGCCGTTTTGAATATCAAAGTGCATTTTAGAATGAGAATAGGCATTACATACAGAACATCCGATAAGATTGGGTATAAGTCCTATCTCTGATAACAGTCTGAATTCAAAGATAGATTTAAGTAACATTATATTATGAGTATTTTTTTCAAGATAATAAAGAGTATTAAGAAAAAGCTTTAGAATGATTTCATATGCTTTGTCGGAATCATATGACAGTACGGTATACTTTAAAAGCTCGGAGAAATAAGATGCTAGTGCCAACTTTTTCACATCAAGCCTGAGGTCATAAAAAGTGTTTTCAATTTCCGAACTGTTTAAATAATATCGTTCTCCCCTTTTTCTTACGCAAAATTTTGAATAAGAAAATAATGCCGTTGAAGATGCATTTTTTGATGTTAATTTGCGTCCGCCTTTTACAGTGATCTCAATAATCCCGTAATCTTTGGTTAAAACATCAATAAATTTGTCATTTTCACCGTAGGCTCTCTCCCCTATTACTACTCCCATTGTTGTCAGCAGCATTAGTTTTTTCTCCTTCACGACTTGCCTTTGCCTTATTATAATTCAAATAGTCTGAAATTTTTCCTGTTTTACAAAATGTATCCCAAAGCTTGTCCATAATAACACCATCCAAATTTCTGTTTATACTATTATGGTTATCAACTTTGAGATGATTATGAGAGGTAATTCATTCTAATGTTATTTATTGGTTAAGCCAAAATTTCTTATTATTCCCTCTCTGTTTCTCCAGCCCTCTTTTACCTTTACCCAGCATTGCAAATTAACTTTAATTTGAAAAAAACTCTCAAGCTCAACCCTTGCGTCTTTTCCTATTCTTTGAAGCATTGAGCCTTTTTTACCTATTATAATTCCCTTGTGAGATTCCTTTTCACAATATATTACCGCATTTATATCTAAAACAACTTCATTGTTTTTGTTATCACGCTCAGAAACATCTTCAACAGCAACTGCAATACCATGCGGTATCTCGTCACTTAAATTAAGCAACGCCTTTTCCCGTATTATTTCAGAAATTAATACCTTTTCCGGCTGATCTGTCAAAGCGTCGTCGGGAAAATAGTGAGGCTCCTCCTGAGCATTTTTATCAATAGCTTTGAAAATCAAATCAATTCCGTCGTTTTCTTTAACGCTGATAGGAATTATCTCCTCAAAATCATAAAGCTTTGAATATTTGTCAAGTATTTCAATGAGCGCACTTTTATTGTCTAATAAATCAATTTTATTTACTGCCAGGATAACCTTTTTTCCTGTGCTTTTAAAGCTGTTTATAAGCTTGATTTCATTATCACCTATTGGCTTTGTGCAGTCTACAACAAGAATAGCTGTTTCAACGTCCTTTACAGCCTCGTTTATGTTATCCACCATATGCTCTGATAGTTTTGTTTTAGCTTTATGCATTCCTGGTGTATCAATAAAAATATATTGAGTTTCCCCTTTTGTCACAATACCGGTTATCTTTGTTCTCGTAGTCTGAGGCTTGTTGCTTACAGCGGCGATCTTTTCTCCTACCATTTTGTTCAAAAGCGAGGATTTTCCTACATTTGCCCTTCCAACTATTGATACAAAGGCTGTTTTACTTCCCATTTATTGCTTCTCCTTATTACCACTTTTGCGTCTGTTTTTTTCAGGCTTAAATATAAATAATATACTTAGAACAATCGAAAGTAAAAGTATAATAAATCTTATTAATCCATACCTGAAATAATTAAATATATCATAGAATACGTCTGTATCAGCAAAAAGCAGAACTCCAACCGCTGCGGCACAAAATGCAGAAAATAAAACCGCCCCTGCTGCAGCATCTTTAGACATTTTTGCCTTTTGGTTGCGGGATTTTGACGCCATATCTACAGCATTTTCTATAGCTGTGTTAAATAATTCAGACACAATAACCATTGAAATTACAATAAACAAAATTGCATATTCTATTTTAGAAAAATCATAAAATCTTGATAACCACAGTACATAAATTGCAGCTATAAAATGAAAACGCATATTGCGCTCGTTCATAATGGCTGAAATTATACCGCAAAAGGCATACTTAAAGCTATTTAAAAAATTTTTTATCATTTATCCTGTTATATAAGAGCTTTGTCTTGAGATTCCGAGATCATCTAATATTTGCTCCTCAATTTCGCGCATATTTCTTGCTTCTACTCCGCCCTGTTCGTGATTATATCCCATAAGATGCAGCATTGAGTGTACTGTAAGAAAGCCTATTTCACGCTCAAGAGAGTGACCGTACATTTTAGCTTGTTTTAAAGCCGTCTGAATTGATATAACAATATCGCCAAGCATACAAGCTCCTGTTTCGTTATTATAATCGTACTCGCCGTTTTCTCCCAAAGGAAAGGATAAAACATCCGTAGGTCTATCAACATTTCTGTATTCATAATTCAGTCTGTGTATCTCATCATCGCTTACAAATGAAACGCTCACCTCTGCATCATCTGTGAATTTTTCGTGATCCAAAACGGCATTACAGCTTCTTCTGATAAGAAGTCTTATTCCAACAGGTATTTTAATGTCATTTTGCTTGTTTACTATTAATACCTTTGTTTTTCCCATTGTTTTTATATCCTTTCTTCTCATTATTAAACTTTTCATATGCCTTTATAATATCCTGAACAAGCCTGTGTCTTACAACGTCGCTTTCATTGAAATTGTTTATAAATATATCATCAACATTTTTCAAAACTTTTGTTGCTTGAATCAGTCCCGACCTACCAGATTCAGGCAGGTCAATTTGAGTGATATCTCCTGTAATAACTATTTTGCTGTTAAAGCCAAGACGCGTCAGAAACATCTTCATTTGCTCAGGAGTTGTATTCTGCGCCTCATCAAGAATAATAAAAGCGTCGTCTAAAGTGCGTCCTCTCATATAAGCAAGCGGAGCAACTTCTATACACCCTCGTTCCTGCTGTTTTGCAAAAGTGTCGGGACCCAGCATTTCAAAAAGAGCGTCGTATAAAGGTCTTAAATAAGGGTCGACCTTGTCCTGCAAGTCGCCCGGAAGAAACCCTAGCTTCTCCCCTGCTTCAACAGCCGGTCTTGTGAGGATTATTTTATTGACTTCGTGATTTCTAAAAGCCTTAACTGCCATTGCGACCGCAAGGTATGTTTTTCCTGTCCCGGCAGGACCTACTCCGATAACGATTGTATTGTCCCTGATAGCGTCAACATACTTCTTTTGTCCCAGTGTTTTCGGCTTGACAATTTTACCGCTAGTTGTAACGCATATTCCGTCGTCGTTAAGTTTTGTAAGCTCTTTTTGAGCGCCCTCCTTAACAAGTGAAAAAACATATCTTATACTTTGCTCGTTAATCTGATCTCCCTTATTCGCAAGTAAAATCAAAGACTCAATAGCCTGTTCTGCTTTCTTAACATTTTCCTCGTCGCCTGTGATTTTAATATCTGTACCACGGCTTAAAATCACGACGTTGTACTGCTTTTGTATAAGATTTACATTCTCATCAAAGCTTCCGAAAATATTTAAAATAGAATCCATTGACTCAACATTTACAATTCTTTCAACCATTAATTCACCCTGCCGACATATTTTATAATTCCTAAGCGGTATATAGTGGCTTCACCGCCTGATTTTTTGCGTTTTAGCAATGTTTAAAATTATTATACCATAATTTTTAAAAAAAATAAAGCAAATTTATTTATTTTGTCAATAATTCCTTTTCAACAGCTATATTGCCGTTCAGCTTATAGTTTACTGTCATCTTTACGCTCTTCTTCCCTACTTTTACTTTAATTTTTTTGTTTAATATCCTTTTGTCTTTTAAAAAGTTTCTTTCATATAGTTTTATTTTTCTTCTTAGCTTGGCCTTTGCTTGTTTCTTTGTAAGTTTTACCTTTTCAAAATAGTATTTATCGTATGTTTTTTTTGAAATTCCTATAGGTAGCTTAAAACCGAGAAAAGAAAACTGCGACTTATAATTCTTCATAATATAATTTCCCTTGACTTTTGAGCCGGGACTTATAGGAATTTCTAAATCAAAAATTGTTAAATACTTTCTGGTTTTGTCATTGTCTGATATAATCTCTTGTTCATCTATATATCTTTGCTCAAAGGTAACGCTCTCATCGTAATCAGCATATATTTCACCCTTACAGTGGAAAAGCATAAGTTTGGCTTTATCCTTTTTACTTTCGTCTACCGACTCCGCTCTGTATTTTCCTGCAACCAGTACATCGCCCTTTCTAACTTTATTTCCTACAACCTTCATAAGTTTTCCTATGTAGACATTAACGTCAGTTATAACACCGCTTTTGCCGGCAATTAAGTTTGTAACGGGTCTTAATCTGTCCATCTCCGGCTCTTTTGTCTTTTCAAGAACATCAACAACCAGCGTTGCGCCTTGATTTCTTATAGTTATCCAGGCGAAATTATTAGAATTTAGCATCATGTAGCTTTCAGCTTTTGAAAAATCAATATTTGGTATAAACCTGCCTACCTTTATATTCTGCTGTTTAAGCAATGCAGTAATTTCTGAATTTAGCTCGTCATTTCCCCCGCTTATTTGAATTCTCAGCACAGTATTTGAAAGTATAAATATAAAAAATAACGATGTTAAAATTCCAGCTAATATCCCGTATCTGAATCTGTATCTAAAAAGTTTTGGTAGTATTCCCTTAGATTTTACAGAAACCAATTCATAATTTTGACTTTCACATATTTCTATTATCTGCTTGTGCCTAAAAAAAGAAACTGTTATATTTATTTCCCCGCTTTTGGACGTTATCTTTTTTATGGGAATATCACGCTTTGACAGTTCATTTATTAATTTGGTGGTATTATCACTTTTTATTTTTATATCGGTTATACCCGTTAAAAAGTTAAGCGCCACTATATTCACTCCTAATAATCATTTGACTGTTTTATTCTTTTTATCATCAATTTCTATTCTGTCAATATTACCTGTAATTTCAGCATACCCTGACGAATATGTTGTAAGTATCAGTTTATTTCCCCAAAGGCTTATCCTGCTGTCGCAGGTCTTAATTATAATCAATGACTCGTTACACTCTAAGATTTTTTTGAAACTTTCTATTACTACTTTTTTTGTTCCGTAGATATTAATATTAGACGCAATGCCTGTAAACTCGCCTAATGATTTATTATTTATATAATTTTTCATTAGTTCCCTCCGTTCTGTTGGGAGTTGTACAAAAGTATAAACTAATTAATTATATTATTATTTTGAACAACATATACATTTATAAGCCCAAAATTGCTCCACTCCAATATATAAGGAGAAAACTTATGTTAAAAATAAAAAGTTTTGTGATATATATTCTTATTTTAACTTTCGGTATTTTATTAATTTTAAAATCAAGCGAGGTATCACAGGAAATTGTAACTGCTGTAAACAGATGTCTTTTTGTGATTATCCCATCGCTTTTTTCATTTATGGTTTTTTCAGATTTAGTTTTAAAATCGGAGTGCTATAAAATTATCAGCAAGCCGTTTGCCCTCATATCAAAATACATATTTAAAATGGACAGCGACCTTTTTTTCGTTTTTATTCTGGGCAATATATGCGGATATCCGATTGGATTTAAGCTTCTTAACAATTTATACAGTCAAGGTAAAATCAGCAAATTCACCGCAGAACAAATGTCCTGCTATTGCTATGCATCAGGACCTTCTTTTGTTGTGGGGTTAGTCGGAATAACTATGTTTTCTTCGGCAACAATAGGGTTTGTAATATTTTTTGCAAATTTTTTGACAAACTGCGTTATTGCAATAGTTTTAAACCACGCTGTGGAAATGCCTAAAATCAAAGATGTATCGCCTATAAGAGCGAAAGTCTCAATAGTAGATTCTGTTCAAAGTGCGTCTAAAAGTATGCTGATGATCTGCTCAATGATACTTTTGTTTGCCTCAATTATAGGAATACTAAAAGGTTTTAACATTTTTAAATTAATAAAGTTCGATATTCTCCCATTATTGGAAATTACTAATGTTGTTGATATGTATGCCAGTACCGATATCATTCCGATAATTTCAGCTTTTATTTCATTCGGCGGGGTATGCATATTATTTCAGCTGAAATCACTATCAAATGGTGTACCGCTTAAATATCTTATACTATCAAGGATTCCTGCTGTATTTCTCTCTGCTGCCTTTACCAGAATAATAACATCAATATTTAATATAAATTATCAGGCAAGTACAGTTCAAACATACATAAGCGGTAAAGCTATAGGATTTACTGACGCTAAGAGCTGTCTTCCTGCTATACTTATGGTTATAATGATGTTTATACTTATCTTTACAAAAGAAAAGAACCCACTTAAAAAGTAGGTTCTATGTTTTTTGCGATTTTGATAATACTAACAGAAAATCTTTCTTCGCTATAAACGGGAGTTTGAATCAATAAAAATGTGTTGTATGGTTCCATAACACCTGCTTAGTTAAATTTCATACTATCCAAATCGGTGTTAAATTCTTTGGTAACTTCAAGCATTACCTTATCTCCGTCAGTGTTAATCTTGTAATCTTTCAGGACAGGGAATTTTTCACCCTTGAATTTCAGCAACATTTCCTCAGCCTCCTGCTTAGAAGCAAGTTCAAAAATTTCAGTGGTTTTAATTAGTTTTGCCATAGTATCTTTCCTTTCCAAACCCAGCAAATAATCTGTAGTCACTCTGAAATATACGGCGAGTTGGGGAAGCATTGACAAGTCTGGAGCATTAACGCCGTTTTCCCAACGGGAAACCGTTTGAACTGATACTCGCAGCGCTTCCGAGAATTCTTCTTGCGTAATTCCTCTTTTCTGTCTTAACTCCCTTATTGTTTTTCCAATATCCATAAGCGACCTCCTGAGCTTTATAACAATATTATAGCAAAGATTATTTTTATAAAACAGCACACAGAACGAGAAAGAACTTAACAATTGTGTGAATATTGCTAAGCATTAGCTATTCTCTAAGAAATTGTCTTTTAAATTTTTTCTCTGCATTATAACAAAGCTGCAAGAATATACTTAAGCAATTTACCCCTCAAGCTTTTTGAGTATAATTTCTTTCATCATTCCCGGATTAGCCTTGCCCTTTGACGCCTTCATGCACTGTCCTACTAAGTAGCCCAAAGCGTTAGTTTTTCCGCTCTTGTAATCGCTTACAGACTTCTCATTATTTACGATAACCTCATCTGCAATAGCCTCTAGTGCTGACACATCTGAAACCTGAGCAAGCGACTTCTCCTTGATTATCTCGTCTATATCCTTGTCCTCATTAATAATAATCTCAAAAATAGTCTTACCTGCGCTGTTTGAAATCTTGCCGTCGCCAATCAGCTTAATAATGTACATCAGCTTGTCTGAGGTCAGCTTGGTTTCGGAAATTTTCTTGCCCGTTTCGTTGCAGTATTTTGCAATATCGCTTAAAATCCAGTTGGATACGCTCTTAGCCAGCTTTGGATTATCCTTAACACATTCGTCGAAAAGACTGGATTTCTCTATATCCTCTGAAATAAATGATGCATCCTTTTGAGATAGACCGAACTCCTTTACATACCGAACCAGCTTTTTATTCGGCAACTCGGGGATCTCGCTTTTCAGCTTTTCAATTCTTTCTTTGTCAATTACAATAGTGAGCAAATCAGGCTCGGGAAAATATCTGTAATCCTGTGCGTCCTCTTTACTTCTCATAGACAGACTTTCGCCCTTTGTATCGTCCCAACGGCGTGTTTCCTGAATTACCTCTCCGCCTGCCTCAAGAATTTCAATCTGTCTGTTTACTTCAAAATCTATTCCTCTTACTGCCGCAGAAAAGCTGTTTACGTTTTTCATTTCAGAACGTGTTCCCAAAGGCTCTCCAGGCTTATGAACAGACACATTTACATCGCATCTTATTGAACCCTCCTGCATCTTGCAGTCGCTAATGTTTAAGTATTGAAGAATTGACTTTATTGTTTCCAGATAAGCGTGCGCCTCGGCAGAGCTTCTCATATCAGGCTCTGAAACTATCTCAATAAGCGGTACTCCACATCTGTTTAGGTCTACAAGTGAGCCGTCAAATTTGTCAGAGTGAAGTAGCTTTCCTGCGTCCTCCTCTATGTGAATTCGAGTAACGCCTATTCTTCTCTCCTCGCTGTCGACCAATATGTCAAGGTAACCGTTTTCACATAAAGGCACTTCTGCTTGTGAAATTTGATACGCTTTAGGCAAATCAGGATAGAAATAATTTTTTCTGTCTTGCTTGCAGACATTGTTTATTGTGCAGTTCAGTGCGTGTCCCATTTTGATTGCATAGTCAACAACTTTTTCGTTCAAGGTTGGTAGTGCTCCGGGCATACCCATACATATCGGGCAAACCTGAGTATTTACCTCTAAACCGAATGCGTTTTTGCAGTCGCAATATATTTTAGATTCGGTATTAAGCTCAGCGTGAACTTCTAAACCGATTACAACTTCATAACCTTTAACCATTTTAATTACCTCCAATCATTAAAGCAATGGACTTTTAAAGCCGCCGATTATGTTCTCATATGCGTTTGCGGTATTTAAAAGCGTTTGCTCACAGAACTTGTTTCCTACAAGCTGCAATCCGATAGGAAGTCCTTTATCGTCATATCCGCAAGGTATGCTCATTGCAGGAAGTCCTGCAATGTTTATAGTTACAGTACATATATCGGTTGCATACATTTTAAGCGGATTATCAATATTTTCACCGATTTTAAATGCTGTTGACGGAACAGTAGGCGTGCAGATAACATCAACGTCTCTGAAAACCTCGTTAAACTCTGCCGATACTCTTCTTTGAACTAGCTTTGCCTTTTTATAATAAGCGTCAAAGAAACCTGAACTTAACACAAATGTTCCGAGCAGAATTCTCCTCTTAACTTCATCTCCAAAGCCTTCAGAACGGGTTTTTTCATACATATCAATAAGACTGTCAAATTCCTTTGCTCTGTAGCCGTATTTAACTCCGTCGTATCTCGCAAGGTTTGATGAAGCCTCAGCAGAGGAAATAATGTAATATGCTGACAGTGCATAGTTTGTTGACGGCAGACTTATCTCTTTTACAGATGCTCCGTTTTGCTCTAAAACTTTGACAGCGTTATAAACAGCGTCCTTTACATTGCTGTCAATTCCGTCGCCGAAATATTCTTTTGGAATACCAATTTTTAAGCCATTCACATCTGATTTCAGACTTGTTAAAAAGTCAGGAATTTCAGCATTGGCTGATGTTGCGTCATATTTGTCATGACCTGATATAACCGACTGTAGCATAGCAACATCTTTAACAGTGCGGCCTACAGGTCCTATCTGGTCAAGAGATGACGCAAATGCAACAAGTCCGAAACGTGATACTCTGCCGTAGGTAGGCTTTAGCCCAACTACTCCGCAGTATGCGGCAGGCTGACGAATAGAGCCGCCTGTATCAGAGCCGAGTGACACAACAGCTTCGCCTGCTGCAACAGATGCAGCAGAGCCGCCTGACGAACCTCCCGGCATCCTTTCAAAATCAAACGGATTTTTCGTCTTTTTAAAATACGATGTCTCAGTAGACGAACCCATAGCAAATTCGTCCATATTTAGCTTGCCTGTGATAACCATATCAGCGTTATTTATCTTTTCAATAACTGTTGCATTAAAAGGCGGAATGTAATTCTCAAGCATTTTTGATGAGCAGGTAGTTCTGAGTCCTTTAGTTGAGATATTATCCTTAATACCAATTGGTATTCCTGCCAGAGGAGAAAGCCTGTCCCCGTTGGCAATCTTTTTATCGACTTCTTCTGCTTTAATTAAGGCATTTTCCTTATCAAGAGTTACATAAGCGTCAACTTTACACTCAACAGAATCTATCCTGTCAAAAACAGATTTTGTTACTTCAACCGAGCTTATCTGCTTATCTTTAATCATCTTAGAAAGCTCAAACGCACTTTTTTCATATAATTCCATATATCTGCCTCCTATTCTACTGTCTTTGGAACAACAAGGCAGCCTGCTGTAACGTGAGGCGCGTTCTTTGTAAGTTCATCTCTTGAATATTTGCTTTCTCTTACCTTGTCTTCTCTTAGCTTCATCGAGTTATTGGGATCAAGCAGAGGCTCGTCCTTAATGTCATCAGGGAGATTTTCAACCATCTCTACTATCCCCTGCATATCACTTTTAAATTTTTCTAGCTCTCCGTCCTCAATGCGAAGCCTAGCTAATTTTGCAATGTGTTTAATGTCAATGTTCATTTTTTAATTGCCCCTTTTGGAGCATACCTCCTTTTTTATTTTATCATATCTAAAAATTCATCTTCCGATATAATTTTAATACCTAAGCTCTCAGCCTTTGTCAGCTTACTTCCTGCGTCATCTCCTGCCAATACAAAGTCAGTTTTTTTCGACACAGAACTGCTTGCCTTTCCGCCGTAACTTTCAATTATTTCTTTCGCCTCAGCTCGCTTTAAGGTAGGCAGTGTACCTGTAAGCACAAAGGTAATACCTTCAAAGCGATTGTCTTTCTGTTTCTTTTCGTAAAAAACATTCACGCCATATGATTTGAGACGCTCGATTATTTCAAGCATATGCGGCTCTTTAAAAGCTTTTGCCACACTTTGTGCCATTATCTCTCCAAAACCGTCTATTTTTGCTATTTCTTCTGAATCTGCGTTTATAATGTCATCTAAATTTCCAAACCTATCGCACAAAAGCTTTGCCGAAGCGCTGCCAATGTTTCTTATGCCCAGACCGAAAATAAGCCTGTCAAGCGAATTGCTTTTTGACTTTTCAATAGATGTCAGCAGATTGTTTACTGACTTTTCTTTAAAATTATCAAGCTTTAACAAGTCGTTTTCATTTAGTGTGTATAAATCGGCAACTGAATGAATTAATCCGTTATCAATAAGAGTATCAACAATAGCAGGTCCAAGACCGTCTATATTCATTGCACCCTTTGACGCAAAATGCACAATGCTTCTGTAAATCTGTGCAGGGCAATTTACATTCGGACATCTTATAGCGCTTTCATCAGCTTCTCTTATGAGCTCAGTTCCGCAGTCAGGACAAACTTTCGGCAGTTTGAAAATGTTATTATTTCCACAGGACTTTGAAACTCCCAAAACCTCAGGAATTATATCCCCTGCCTTTCTTACCTTAATAATGTCACCTATTGAGATTTTCTTTTCATCAATAAAATCCTGATTATGAAGCGTTGCTCGTGATACAGAAGTTCCTGCCAATATAATGGGTTCAAAAACTGCAACAGGAGTTACTGCGCCTGTTCTGCCGACATTGACCTCTATATCAAGCAGCTTTGTTTCCTTTTCTTCAGGAGGAAATTTATAAGCTACTGCCCATTTTGGAGTTTTGGCAGTAGACCCCATTTCTTCACGCTTTGCAAAATCGTCTACTTTAATAACGATGCCGTCTATATCATAACTCAAAGAAAATCTCTTTTCACCAATACCCAAAATTTTGTTTTTTACCAACTCAAAGCTGTTTACCTTTTCATACTCAGGAATCACCTTAAAGCCCAGTGATTTTAAATAATCTAAAGATTCCTTATGAGATTTAAGTTCTTTACCCTGAATCTGCTGAACATTGAAGCAAAATATATCCAAATTTCTCTTGGCGGCAATTTTAGGATCCTTTTGCCTAAGCGAGCCTGCCGCTGCATTTCTTGGATTTTTAAATGGCTGTTCGCCGTTTATTTCCTGCTCTGAAACAAGCAGCTCAAACACAGAACGAGGCATATAAACCTCTCCCCTGACCTCAAGATAAGGAACAGGCTCGTTAAGTTTTAACGGTATTGATTTTACTGTCTTAAGATTTGCTGTTACATCTTCGCCTACAAAGCCGTTGCCTCTTGTTGAACCTCTTGTGAAAACTCCGTTTTCATATTCTAGTGAAACAGATAGCCCGTCAATTTTAGGCTCAACGCAAAATTCCGCATCAGGATATTCGTCTTTAGTCTTATTTATAAAGCTTTCAACCTGCTCAAAAGAAAAGACGTCTTGAAGGCTTGCCATCTGTACTCTGTGTTCCACTTTTTCAAAAATTGAAATAGGCTCGCCGCCTACTCTTTGAGTGGGAGAATCAGGCCGAACCAACTCAGGAAACTGCTCCTCTAAAGATTTAAGCTCCTGCTGCATCATATCATAGTCATAGTCATCAATTTCGGGATTATCCTCAACATAATACTTTCTGCTATGATAATTAAGAGTTTCAACCAGTTTATTAACTTTTTCTCTAGCTTCATTAATATCCATAAACTTCTCCTAAAAAATATACAGTTATAGTATACCACATTTTACATTAATAAAGCTAGTATTTTAACAATATTTCTTAATTTTTTAAGATATTGACGCATATCTTTCCGGAATTTCTCCTACAATAACCGTTTCTGCAAGCAAAAATTCAGTTTCAACACTAGATTTATACGTTCCTGCCGCTGCAACTGCAACTATGTCTGAGCTTACCTCGATATAAATTCTATGTAATGTCTGGTTTATTCCGGCACTGGTAAATGAGCTTTTTATATTAGTTTTGACGCTTCCCTCTTTTTCAAAATGTACCGTTATATCAGGTCCTACGCCGCTAAACAGGTTTATACCTGAAATTGTTCCTACTGCAATACTGAATCCGTTTTTATCCTGATTTTCAAAGCCTTTATTGATCTCATTTGAAATATTTGTTTTCAAGCTGTTTATTTTTGATGAAACACACGACACCGATGTTATTTCATTTTCTGAGTTTTTATTAATTTCAACTAAATCACTATATGTAAAATCCAAATCGTCCAAAGTATCCTGTATAGACTTATTTATCATATCTGTTGCGCTGTTTTTACACTTATAAACCGCTATATCCCTAAGTTTCATTCTAAGCGCATGATTGAGCGCAAAAACTGCTGTCAAAACTATGCAGATAAAAATTATAAATACTGCATTACGCTTTTTATTTGTCTTTCTTCTTTTGCGTTTAGCCGTCAATTTTCTTACTCCTCTCAAAATATTGATAACTTATTATATTCAATACCTTGAAAAGAGTGAAAAGGCTATCAGAAAATCTGATAGCCTTTTAAAATATTATCAAATTCTATTTTCCAAGAACCTCTTTAGCTGTCTTAACAATGTTTTCTGACGACAAGCCGAACTCCTTCAACAAATCAACAGCCGGTCCTGAGTGACCAAACTCATCATTGACGCCTATCTTAATAACCTTTGTAGGAAGGTTCTCAGATACAACATCACAAACAGCCGAACCAAGTCCGCCAATAACGCTGTGCTCCTCAACCGTAAGCAAAAGTTTAGTGTCCTTAGCGGCTTTTATTATAATATCCTTATCAATAGGTTTTATTGTGTGGATATTTATGACCCTTGCGTTTATTCCGTCTTTTTTAAGCTCCTCAGCGGCAGTAAGTGCCTCTGAAACCATAAGACCTGTTGCTATAATTGCTATGTCATCTCCGTCTGTCAGCTTTATTCCTTTGCCAAGCTCAAATTTGTAAGTCTCTTTGTCATTAAACACAGGTGCGGCAAGACGTCCGAATCTTAAATAAACAGGTCCGTCGTGAAGAATTGCAGCCTCAACAGCAGCTTTTGCTTCAACGTCATCAGCAGGGTTTATAATTGTCATACCCGGAATCGTTCTCATAAGAGCAATATCCTCGTTGCACTGGTGGGTTGCGCCGTCCTCTCCTACTGAAATTCCCGCATGAGTAGCGCCTATTTTTACATTTAGATGCGGATATCCGATAGTGTTTCTGACAATCTCATATGCTCTGCCTGCCGCAAACATTGCAAAGGTAGACGCAAAAGGAATTTTACCTGTAGCAGCCATTCCTGCGGCAACACCCATCATATTTGCTTCGGCAATTCCGCAGTCAAAAAATCTCTCAGGGTATTTTTTCTTGAAAATTCCCGTCTTTGTAGCTGCCGCAAGGTCAGCATCAAAAACGTATAAATTTTCATATTTTTCACCAAGTTCGGCTAAAGCTTCCCCATAGCTTTCTCTGGTAGCCTTTTTTACTACTTCGTTCATATTTAACCCTCCAATGCTTTCAAAGTTTTATTAAGCTCTTCCATTGCCTGATTGTACTGCTCGGCATTAGGAGCTGAACCATGCCAGGAAACTTGATTTTCCATAAATGACACGCCCTTGCCTTTAACGCTCTTTTGAATAATAACAACAGGCTGTCCTGCGATTTTTTCAGCCTCGTCAAATGCGGCTTCGAGCTTGTTAAAATCGTGTGCGTCTGTCTCGATAACGTGCCAGCCAAAGGCTTCAAACTTTTCTTTAATTGGATACGGTGAACAAACATCCTCAACAGCGCCGTCAATTTGCAAACCGTTGTTGTCAACAATAGCAACAAGGTTGTCAAGCTCTTTGTGAGCGGCGAACATTGCTGCCTCCCAGACTTGACCTTCTTCAATTTCACCGTCGCCGAGAATAGCGTAAACTTTATAAGGTGCATTTGAGATCTTACCGCTCAGCGCCATTCCGCAAGCTGCAGAAATTCCCTGCCCCAAAGAACCAGACGACATATCAACTCCCGGAATATGAATACAAGGGTGACCTTGAAGCAATGCGCCTATATGTCTTAATGATTTAAGTTCCTCAAGCTCAAAAAAGCCCTTATTTGCAAGTGTTGAATAAAGTGCAGGAGCAGTATGTCCTTTTGATAGAACAAGTCTGTCTCTGTCCTCCATATCAGGATTTTTAGGGTCAACATTCATCTTTGCAAAATAAAGATATGTCAATGTGTCCGCTATTGACAATGATCCTCCCGGATGACCGGATTTTGCATTATAAACGCCTTCAATTATACCCATACGAATTTTGCAGGCTTGTATTTCAAGCTGCTTTTTAATAGTAGCGTCCATTTTTCTATCCTCCAGATTAATTTACTTTTGAAAATATATAATCTATCACTGCTGCGATAGCATTTTCATCACAAGATTCGTTTAATACCAAATCGGCAACGTCCTTTACAGCGTCAACCGCATTAGCTGGGCAAACACCCAAATCAGCTTCAATAAGCATTTGAATATCGTTGTTGTAGTCACCGACCGCAACTATAGTATAATCTTCAATATTGCATAGCTTTCTCATTGCCCTGAGAGCAGAGCCTTTTGAATTTTCCTGAGGCAAAATCTCAAAGTAGTTTATATCGCTTCTCACAAAGTCAACGCCTGTAAACTTACGCTGACTTACATAGTCCTCAACAATATCCAGATTTTCTTTAGTGTCCGCAAAAAGTACCTTATACCAGTTATCTTCTACATTATCAACATCAGTGTAATTAGGTGTTACCTTGCAGATTTTTATATGATTATCCTCAGTTTCGTTTCTGCTTATAACATTGACCTTTTTAGTTAAAATCTCACAGCCTAGATGAGGGAATTTATTTAATATATCAATAGTAATCTCTTTAGCAACAGGCGGAGTATAAATATCATATATTGACTTATCAGTTTCCATATCATAAATCATTCCGCCGTTAAACATTATCATCGGAAAATTAACTTCAAAATATTCAAAGTATTGCGACGTAGCCTGATGCGCACGTCCGGTGGCTATTGTAAACTTACCTCCAGCATTTTGAAACCTCTTGATCGCCTTTAAATTACCATCTGATGGTATTTTATCAGTAGGCAGAAAGGTTCCGTCCATATCGGTTATCAGCAACACCTTTGATATATCTTCAAACATACATTTATCTTACCTTTTTCAGTATTTTTTCAAAATATTCGGGAAGTTCACTGTCAAACTCCATATACTCCCCTGTTGACGGGTGAACAAACCCTATTTTTTTAGCATGCAGGCATTGACCGTCTATCCCCTTGAAAGCTTTGCCGTACACATCGTCGCCCAGAATGGGGTGTCCGATATAAGACATATGAACCCTTATCTGATGTGTTCTTCCGGTTTCCAAAACAAATTTTAACAGCGAGTATTTATCAAAGACCTCTAAAACCTTATAATGAGTAACCGCATTCTTAGAATTAGTCTCAGTTACCGCCATCTTTTTTCTGTTTATCTTATGCCTGCCGATAGGAGCGTCTACAGTACCCTCTGCATCATTTATTCGTCCACAGACTATGCCCATATATTCTCTGGTGAACGAGTGATTTTTGATCTGCTCTGCCAGATGCGTATGCGCTTTATCTGTTTTTGCAACTATCAGCAAACCGCTTGTATTTTTATCTATTCTGTGTACTATGCCCGGTCTTATAACGCCGTTAATGCTTGAAAGACGTCCCTTGCAATGATACAAAAGAGCGTTTACCAGCGTACCGTCTGGGTTTCCCGCTGCAGGATGGACAACCATACCTTTGGGTTTATTTACAACCAGTAAGTCATCATCTTCGTATACAATATCAACAGGTATGTTCTGAGGGGTAACGTCTAAAAGCTCAGGTTCGGGAATATTAATATCAATAATATCATCAGAACGCAGCTTATAGTTTTTGCTGACTGCATGAGAATTTATAAGAATATTGTTTTCTTTTAAAAGCTTTTGAACTGAAGAGCGTGATAAGTCCTCAATATTTTCAGATAACCATTTGTCGATTCTTTGCCCTGCGGTTTCATTTGATACATATAGCTTAAGACTCTTCATTTTCTTTATCCTCTGACTTAATTTCGCCAATCGATTCTTCAACAGAACCGTTTGACAGCTCGGTAAGAATATCTATTTCATCAGTGCTGTTTGCTTCGCTGGGCGAATCCCCTAAAGCACCCATTACAACCGAGCGTTTCTTATGACTGTTGGCAGATTCAATAATCAAATATGAAATACAAAATCCTATTGCTCCGACAACTACGCATATGTCAGCGAAATTAAATACAGGAAAATCTATAAAATCTGTTCGTATATAATCTATTACCTCTTTATATCTTATTCTGTCAATTATGTTCCCTATTCCGCCTGCCATAATGAATGACAGCATAATAACCTCAAGTTTTAGTTTAAATTTACCCGACGCAATCAGAAAAATAACCACTGCAATCGCTATAACTGCTATAGCGGTAAGCAAAATTGTTTTTCCCTCCATTATACTCCAAGCCGCACCGTTATTTCTGACGTGGGTAATACTAAACAAATCGTGCTTTCCAATACTGAAGGTATAGTATGTTTCATATAAATCAATATTTGAGATAACAAAATATTTAACAGCCTGATCAATTATAACAAGCAGTACAACCAGTATAAGTGATATGAAAATCATTTTTATCTCCGCTTTCTTTTAATTTACATCACAGTTTGGAATAAGGTTTACATACTTTTACTATAAGCTATAAATTACATATAAAGTTATATTTTCTCAATACGTTTGAACAAAACATAAGTTGTCAAAATAATCTGACAACTTACGCTAATAATTATTATTTTGTAATAACACTGTGACATCTGTCGCAAAGTGTCGGGTGGTCATTATGAGTACCAACAGAACCCGAGAACTTCCAACATCTTTCGCACTTTTCTCCGGTTGCTTTTATAACATCGACTGTAACGCCGTCAAGCTCGCCCTTAAATTCACCTTCACCGTCTTTAAGCTCAACCTTTGAGACGATAAAAATTTCAGGAAGTTCGTTTACAAACTTAGAAATAGCTTCTTTTATTTCTCCATCAGCATACAAAATAACGTCTGCCTCTAAAGATTTTCCTATAACCTTGTCTGCCCTCTTTATTTCAAGAGCCTTTTTAACGTCTTCTCTAAGCTCAGCAATCAAATCCCACTTTGCTGTAAACTCATCATCAATTTTTATACCAGATTTTTCAGGCATATCATTTAAGAACACGCTTTTAGCATTATCACTTGACGAGTGAGGTATATAACCCCATATCTCATCAGCAGTAAAAGACATAATAGGTGCGATAAGTCTTGTAACGGCGCTCAGAATTTTATACATTGCTGTTTGAGCAGCCCTTCTTGAAACTGAATCGACTTCATCACAGTACAATCTGTCTTTTATGATGTCAAGATAGAAGTTCGACATATCAATAACACAGAAGTTGTGAATTGCGTGGAATACAATGTGATAATCAAATGCAGTGTACGCAGCATTTACCTTGTCAATAAGCTCGTCAAGCTTTGCTAATGCCCATTTATCAAGTTCAAATAACTCATCGTCTGAAACGCCGTCCTTGTCGATATCAAAACCGTCAGCGTTTGACAAATTTCCCAAGATAAATCTTGCAGTGTTTCTTATTTTCTTGTACGCCTCTGATAGCTGTGCTAAAATATCATCTGAGATTCTGATGTCAGAATGATAATCAGACGACGCTACCCAAAGTCTTAGAATATCAGAACCATACTTATTAGTAATTTCAGACGGTTCAATGCCGTTTCCGAGAGACTTGTGCATAGTTTTTCCCTGACCGTCAACTACCCAGCCATGAGTGCAAACAGCCTTATAAGGTGACTCTCCGTTGCAGACGATCGACGTAAGCAAAGACGACTGGAACCAGCCTCTGTATTGGTCAGCTCCCTCAAGATATAAATCAGCAGGAACGTTTAAGTCTTCTCTTTCCTCTAAAACAGCCTTGTGGGTAACACCGCTGTCAAACCATACATCGAGAATGTCCATCTCTTTCTCAAAATCCGAACATCCACACTCGCATTTTACGCTTTCAGGAATGAAATCCTTAGCGTCCTTTGTATACCAAGCGTCTGAACCCTCTGCCCTGAATAAATCGGAAATCGCTTTAATAGTTTCATCATTGCAGATGGGCTTTCCGCAGTCCTTGCAGTAAACTACAGGTATAGGAACACCCCATGTTCTCTGTCTGGAAATACACCAGTCAGAACGGTCCTGAACCATTCCCTTGATTCTTTCCTCGCCCCATTTTGGAATCCAATCTACTTTTTCGATTGCCTTGACTGTTTCTTCTTTAAAGTTCTTAACAGAACAGAACCACTGCTCGGTCGCTCTAAACAGAATAGGCGACTTGCATCTCCAACAATGTGGATACTGGTGCTCTATGTCCTCAATAGCAAACAAAGCGCCTGTTTCCTTTAAATGCTCGGCAATTACCTTATTTGCCTCATCAGTTGTCAGTCCCTCAAACATTCCGGAGTCCTTAGTTAAAACTCCCTTGCCGTCAACACCGACAACTATACCTATGTCATCATACTTTTTACATACTTCAAAGTCATCAACACCATAGCCAGGAGCCGTATGAACACAGCCCGTACCGCTTTCTAATGTAACGTGGTCGCCAAGAATAACAGGCGACTGTCTGTTCATAAACGGATGCTCAGTCTTGATACCCTCAAGATCGCTGCCCAAAAACTTATCTATGACCTCATACTTTTCTATTCCCGCAGCCTGCATAGTTACAGGAATAAGGTATTCAGCCATAACATAATTCTCGCCGTTTTCAGCCTTGACAACAGCATAGTCGTAATTAGGACCAAGACAAATAGCCAAGTTGCCCGGAAGCGTCCAAGTGGTAGTTGTCCAGATAACGAAGTATGTGTTATTTATATCTATTCCCTTTTCAGTAAAAAGTCCCTTATCGTCAGACACCTTAAATTTAACGTAAATCGACTGGCATGGGTCGTCTGAATACTCAATTTCAGCCTCTGCCAAAGCAGTCTGACACTCAGGACACCAATAAACAGGCTTTAAACCCTTATATACATAACCTTTTTTAGCAAACTCGCCAAAGACTTCGACTTCTCTTGCCTCAAACTCAGGCTTTAATGTCAAGTAAGGATCATCAAAATCACCTAAAACACCGAGACGCTTAAACTGCTCCTTTTGGTTTTCCACAAATGACAAAGCAAAATCCTTGCAGTGCTGTCTAAGCTCAACAGGAGGTATTGCACCGTTTTCAACGCCTATTGATTTCATTGCCTTTAACTCAATAGGCAAACCGTGCGTATCCCAACCTGGTACATAGTGAGAACGGAAGCCGCTCATATTCTTATACTTAACAATAATATCCTTCAGAACCTTATTTAAAGCAGTTCCAAGGTGAATGTCGCCGTTAGCGTATGGAGGTCCGTCATGCAAAGTGTAATTCGGCTTTCCCTCGTTTCTCTTGATTATATCTTCATAAAGATTTTCTTCATCCCATTTTTTGAGCATCTCCGGCTCTCGCTTAGGAAGGTTTCCCCTCATAGGAAAATCTGTTTTAGGTAAATTCAATGAAGTGTTATAGTCCTGTGGCATTTACAAAAAGTCTCCTTAACAATCAGTTATTTTTTCCGAATTTCAAATCACCGTAATGACCTTCATCAGGGGTATACTTATTTCCCTCATAATGGAAGTTGTCCTGCACACCGCTATGAGCGGCTATCTCCTGAGCCTTGTCAATGATAGCCTTGCTCTCTTCAAGCTTCTTTTCGCGCGCTTCCTTCTCAGCAATAATCTGCTCAACCTCGTCCTCAGAAATCTCAGGAAGCTCCATAATTAGCTTTAATTGCTTGTTGTAAAGCTCAGTAAGCTGTGCCTTGAATCTTGTAACCTCAACCTTTAGTTTTGCAAGATTTTCAGCCTCCTGCTCACTTTGAATCTTAGAGGACTTTATCCTGTATTCGGTTTTTTCAGTATTCTCTCTTATAAGAGTTTCACACTTAGCCTTGTGCTCACGAACGATCCTGTCACATTCCTCAGCGCTTTGACGTGAAACAATTTCCTGTTCCTCTCTTGCCTTGTTAAGTATAGCCTCAGCTTCAGCCTTAGCGTCTGCAATAATCTTATGACCTTGCTTCTGAGCGCCAAGCAGCGCTTCTTTAATAGCGTCCTCATCGCTTCTGTACTCGTTGATTTTTTCCACAAGCTTGATGATTTTAGCTTCGCTCTCCTGATTCTGAGAAACTACATCAGCGAAAGCTTTTGAAAGACTGAGAAGATACTCGTCAACATCTTCAGACTTGTAACCGAATGTAGCCTTTTCAAAGGTCTTTTCAGCTATATCGTTTGGATTGATCATACTATTGCCTCCTAAGACATATTAATCATATTTTTTAATCGTTATGTGTAAACGATTTTTCCTTGACAGCCCGTCAACAGAACTCAACAAAAATTTTCCGTATCCGCGAATAGAAAAGTCTATACCTTCACACATTTCATAGCTTGGCGAAAAAACTTCTTCATAGTCAATAACAACACCGTTGGTCTTAATAAGACTTGACGCCTTTTCCCTGCTTTTATTTATCGCCAGCGCAACAACACAGTCGGCTCTCAAAGATGCTACAGTACCGCATATATCAGAAAACTTTTGCTCTAAGGCAACATCTGATAAATCAAATCCGATTTCAGTCTTAACACCTATTTTACCGATTTTATTTACGTTTTCAAGTATTAAAGGTAATATTTTGTCAACAACAAAAATGATTGCTTTTCCTTCGCTGATAATTATATCACCTATGCAATCCCTTGAAACCTTTAACGACATCAAACTTCCAAGCACGTCACGATGCGTCAAAATATCACATTTTCTATATGTAAAGGTTATTCCTTTGACAGGAAAATCGTTTATTACGGCTTCACAATAAGGCGGAAACACGCCTAGAACAAGCCTTTGAGCGTCATCATATCCGCCAAAAAATTTGTAGTTATCAAATTTAAGGGAATCAAGCACCTGTTTCGCAATCTTTGACTGGCGGCAATCTAAAAAGAATGAAAACTTTTTTGTATATTTTTCATTAGCGATACTTGTCCAGTCAACTATTTTATCAATAAGCAGATGATCCTGCTTTGATAAATTTTTTAGAAAAGAGCTGTTAAACTCTTTCATTAGAAGCTATATCCGTTATTTTCCAGTTCGCTCATCAAATCAACGCCGGAGAATCCTACATTTTTAGGCATAATAGCAAAAGTTTTTTGAGCCATCATTTTAATATCAGCGCCGTTTGCATATGCAACTCCCGATAAGAAGTCAAGAATTCTTTTAGCGTCCTCGCTTCTTACAGTTTCAAGGTTAAGCAGAACGGTTTTCTGGTCGTTAAGGTCGTCGCCTATTGCTTTAACCTCAGAAAAATCTGTAGGTCTTGCCAATACTATCTGTAATGTTGTTGTTGCGGCGATTTTTACTTCTCTGTTTCTCCTGTCTCTAATTTCTTCTGATGTTAATTCTTCATTTTCATAGATTGCGTCATAATCGTCAGCGGTTTCATCGCTGCCTATGAAAAGATTTCTAAAGCTTTGCATAACACTCATTTTTTTACCTCCAAATATTTTCTTGCCCCGAAGAGCTTTGTTCCGATCCTCACGAGATTAGAGCCGTATTTGACGGCTTTTTCATAATCCCCCGACATACCAACAGATAACACATTCATATTGATACGATTTAATTTCTTTTGTCCTATTTCATGATAAAGCTCCTGCAAATTGCCGTAGACGCTATCATCAGCATTTATCGGAGGTATAGCCATCAAGCCGTTTATATTAACATTATCAAGCTCTGCAACTCTCTTTGCAAGCTCTAAAACGTCCTTTTTTGAAACACCGCTTTTTGAAAGCTCATCACCGATATTAACCTCGATAAGAACATCCGTAGTTTTATCATTTTTCTTTGATTGTCTGTCAATTTCCGCAGCCAGTTTAAAGCTGTCGACCGATTGGATTTGAGATACATCTTTAATAATATACTTCACTTTATTGGTCTGCAAATGCCCAATAAACTGCACCTCGCACGGCTTATATAAATCCTTCTTTGAAAGAAATTCCTGCACTCTGTTTTCACCCAGCAAATCAATTCCCTGCTCAATTGCGAAGTTGATAAGCTCAGGCTCAACTGTCTTGGTAACAGCCATAATTCGTATATTATCATCGCTATCTCTGTATTTTGACTTAATATCTTTTATATTATAACATATTTCTTTATAGTTTTCAACTAAATATTCAAATTTTTTATCCTGAATTTTAACCGGATTTTGCGTCATCTTTTGTTCCTGAGACTTCATCTGCGCTTACCCCCTCTAAAAGGATTTGATCATACAAAAGCAGATAACTGTCATTAGATGTATTCTTTGACAATACATAGTCATCGCCTTCGTATATAACATCGACTTTTTTGAAAGTAATATCCTGTCCCAGCATTACATAAACGCCCTTTTGTTCACCCTGAAATCTGATAGCCTCTCTTGGAATTTTTATTCCTGTATACTCGTCAAAAATCAGCTCGGCATTGTCAAACCTGTTATTCAGCACAGTATCGTCAAGCTCATTACAGCTTAAAATCACAATACTGTTATCGGTACCGTCAATCGGTTTAATACTGTCAACAGTAACGCCGTAAATTTTATTAGATGAATTAAATCTGATAGATAAACCGTCGTTAATCAGAAATTTATTTGTATTTTTTATTATACCGAGAAACTTCCATTCATAGCTTTTCAAAAGCTTTCCCACAGCGTTTTCGGGAACATTAGGCTTTATATCAAATAGCCTCTGAAGCTCGTCTGTTGACATATTTTCTAAATCATCAAATTCTACCGACGTCTCATATCCGTCAACAGACTTTACAAAGTAGCCCGATTCGTTTGACTTAATGCTTTCAACAGGATCTTCTATTTTAGTTTTTAGCTCATTTATTTCTGCTTTTATCTGTCTTATAGCAGGTTTAAAATCACCGGTAGTTCCGGTTACAATATTATATATGTTCATTGTATAAAGTAAATCATCACTTTCATCGCTTACAGATGAATAATCTTTTCTCTGTATCATATTTGCAACATTAAGATAATGACCTTCAATTTTGCTTTTTAGAGTTTCAGCTTGAACATAATTTGTAGTACCCGGACTCTGAGACCTTTTTAAATCAGATAGAACACTTTTAAGCCGTGACAATCTGTTTCTGTAATAAATCTGATCTTCATTACTATAAACCTTAGCAATTGCAGAGTTCTCAGAAACCTTTAAGCCGTCGTCATAAAGATAATTCATAACACCGCCGGCTGTATTATCATATTTAATAACACGTTCATCCCTCAGAAACATTCCCTTGAAAGATATATTTTCATTGACGGTATAAAGTACAGCTTCTTCGGTGTCATGAGAATTATTTATATTAAATACGATCTGACTTCCGACCATAATCAATATGAAAACAGATAAAGCGATGCCTAAAACTTTAACTGTAATTGAATTCATTTTTACAACCTCAATTAAACAAACTAAATCTAGTTATCGCTGTTAGAATCAAGCAGATTAATTGTTTTAGAAGGAACTATTGTAGAAATCGCGTGTTTATAAACCACATTTTGCTTTCCGTCACACTCTAAAATTACAATGTAGCTGTCAAAGCCGTGAACCAGTCCCTTAAACTGAAAGCCGTTCACTAAAAAAATTGTTACAGGCACTTTTTCTTTTCTTGCCTGATTTAAAAAAACGTCCTGCAAATTCATTCCCTTGTTCATAGAATTATCTCCTTACAAATTTTTATTATCAATTTATTTAATAACCAATGTCTAAAATGTTATAACTTATATATTTTAATTCTATTATATCACATTTTTATACATATGGCTATATATTTTTTCACTTTTTCTAAAATATCTTCAATATTTTCGTATTTATCTACTTCGATCCAATTTATCCTCTTATCTCGTCTGAACCAAGTAAGCTGACGCTTTGCATAACGTCTTGTTTCCATCTTAATTTTCTCTATGCAATCTTCAAGTGAGGCTTGTCCTGAAAAATAAGGAATAAGCTCTTTATAACCTATTGCCTGATGCGCGGTATTAAGATTTCTGCTATAATAAATTTCTTTTGCCTCGTTAACTAAACCGTCATCGATCATAGCGTCAACCCTTTTATTGATCCTATCGTAAAGCATCTGCCTGTCTGAGAATGTTAGACCAATCATTGCAGGCTCAAATCTTGACTCCTCAAGACGGCTGGATTTTTTATGTTCAGATAGTCTCTCTCCTGTTTTTTCAAAAACCTCCAAAGCTCTTATAACCCTTGAAATATTGTTTTCATGAACTGACAAAGCGGTTTCCTCATCGACCTCTAAAAGCCTTTCCCAGAGATAGCGGTTTCCTTTCTCATTTGCAATAGCTAAAAGCCTTTCACGATATTCTTTATCACCTGTTGTATCATCAAATTTTATATTGTCAATTAGCGAGTTTATATAAAGACCTGTCCCCCCTGTCAGTATAGGAATCTTTCCTCGTCTCGATATATCGTCAACAGCAATATTTGCAAGCTTTACATAGTCGGCAACGCTGAAATCGGTTTCAGGCTCTAAAAAATCCATAAGATGATGCTTTATTCCCTGTTTTTCTTCCTCCGTAGGCTTTGCTGTAAGTATATCCATACCCTTATAAATCTGCATAGAATCGGCAGAAATAACTTCACCGTTATATAGCTTTGCCAGCTCAACAGCTAATGCGGTTTTACCAGAGGCAGTAGGTCCGAGAACTACAATAATAGGTTGCTTTGCCAATTAAAACTCTCCTTAAATAAGCTGATACTACACAATGCGTTTGAATTGCTTTTCAATTTCCCTTTTTGAGATTTTCGTAAACACAGGTCTGCCGTGAGGACAATATCTAATATTTTCATCGTCAAATATCTTGTCAATTAGACTTTGAAGCTCTATTTTATCAGATTTTATATTACCCTTTATTGCTGCTTTGCAGGCAATTGAGTGGTAAAGCTCATCAAAAAGCGATAAATTCGGATCCTGTTTGTGTTCTATGAAATTATGAGCAAGCTCTGTAATTATATCAGACGGGTCTGTATCCTCAATAACCACCGGAACACCTAATACTTTAATACTCGGTGCATTGGCATCTTCTAAAATAAATCCAAACTGTCTAGCGGTTTCAATATTTGAAATAACCGCGTCATATTCATCATATGACAGCAAAACATCCGCTGGCTCAAAAAGCATCTGCGAATCAAGATTATTTGCCTCGCTTTTGATTTTCTCAAATATATATCTCTCATGTGCGGCGTGCTTATCAAAAAGGTACATTTCATCGTCTTTCTCAACAATGATGTATGTATTGAAAATCTCGCCGATAACTAATGGCTTGGATTTTGAAAACTCGTTTTCTACGTTATCTGAATTATCAGTAACGACAGTCTCTGATTTAGGTTCTTTCTTAATAAATGAAGAACTATCTAAAAACTTAAAATCATGTAAATCTCTAGGTTCCTCCGGCTTAAGTTTAGAAATGTCGTTATCTTTATTATTTTCTTTTTTATTATAGGTATAGTTTTTTGAAAAATATTCAGCCTTAGGCGCTTCAACACGGTAAAATTCTTCTTCGGGCTTGGAATATGTTTTTACTGTAAAATTTCCTATTTTATTAAAGCTGTCAGCCGATTCCTGCTTTATATTCAGTGCTGTCTGAACTCCTCTGTCAGTCTCGGTTAATTGATGATGCTCACTGCTCGTAAAATTTTTCTTATCTTCAAACTCAAGCTCCTTAGGAGAATTATCTTGAAGAAGTGCGTTCTTGACAGCAAAATATACGCTCTCATATACCATTTTTTCGTTTGAAAACTTGACTTCAATTTTCGCAGGATGCACATTGACATCAACAAGATCAGGAGGTATATCCAGACAAAGCACGCAGGCAGGAAATTTACCCGTCATAATCTGATTTTTATATGCCTCCTCCAGCGAAACCATACAGGTCACTGATTTTACATATCGGTTGTTTATAAAGAAATTCTGAAAGGTTCTCTTGGCTTTTGCATTTAGCGGCTTTACAGTATATCCTTTTACGGTTATACCGTTATATGAGTAATCTACAGGAATGAGAGAGCTTGCAAAGCTCTTTCCGAACACCGAATATATTGCAGAAAAGAGTTTACCGTCTCCTGCTGTTACAAGCTCTGTCTTATTATCCCGAATAAGTTTAAAGGATATCTCAGGATGTGACAATGCAAGCTTTGAAACAACAGCAGAAACGGCGTTTCCTTCAGTAACATCTTTTTTAAGAAATTTGAGCCTTGCCGGAACATTATAAAATATATCTCTTATTACTATAGTGGTACCGTCAGGACAGCCGGATTTTTCATTGACCTTTTCCTCAGAGCCTTCAATTACATAATGTGTTCCGTATTCCTGATCTATAACCTTTGAAATGACCTCCGTTTTTGACACAGCGCAAATAGAAGCCAGAGCCTCTCCGCGAAATCCAAGAGTCAGAATTTTATCTAGGTCGTCTTTTGAGGTTATTTTGCTGGTGGCATGACGAAGAAAGGCTGTAGGAATATCCTCCGGGTTGATTCCGCAGCCGTTATCAGTGACCCTCATATATGTGCGTCCGCCGTTTTTTATTTCAACGGTTATTACATTGGCGCCCGAATCTATTGAATTTTCCAAAAGCTCCTTTATAACAGACGACGGACGTTCGATTACCTCGCCTGCCGCTATCAGCTCGGCAACTTCCTTTGTCAATACGTTAATCTTAGGCATATTATGGTACGCTCCGTTCGCTAAATATATTTTAAAATATCCTTTATGTAAAACCTTAGTTCATCGTCATTCATTTCATCAATGTTTGTTTTTCTCAGCTTATCTATTACAATTTTTTCATTAATATCGTCCATACCAATCTGCATATCGTTATGCACAGATACTTTTTTATTGCTGTTTTCTTCTTCAAATCCTTTCAGAAGTTCATTTGCGCGGTTTATTATCTTAACTGGAAGCCCTGCTAGTTTTGCGACTTCAATTCCATAGCTTTCGTCTACTCCGCCTCTAACTATTTTTCTCAGAAACTTAATACCCTGAGCAGTTCGCTTAACTGCAACGCTGTAATTCTTCACGCCGCTTAACTCATTCTCAAGTTCAATAAGCTCGTGGTAATGGGTTGCAAACAGGGTTTTACAGCCCAACTTTTTAGAGCCGGAAATATACTCCGCAACGCTTCTTGCAATACTTATGCCGTCAAAGGTCGAAGTTCCCCTGCCGACCTCGTCTAAAATAACAAGACTGTTTTGCGTTGCATTTTTAACGATCTCCGCAACCTCGCTCATCTCGACCATAAACGTAGACTGACCTGAAGTAAGGTCGTCAGATGCGCCTACTCTTGTGAAAATTTGGTCTACGACTGAGATTTTGGCATAATCAGCAGGCACGAACGAACCTATCTGAGCCATAAGAGTAATAAGTGCTATCTGCCTCATATAAGTGGATTTACCCGACATATTCGGACCTGTTATTATGCTCATTTTGTTTTCAGTCAAGTCTAAATATGTGTCGTTTGGAACAAACATCTCGTCCTTTTGCATTAGCTCGACAACAGGATGTCTGCCGTTTTTTATATCAATCACGCCGTCAATGGCAATCTCGGGCTTAGAATAATTGTTTGCCGTAGCAACTGTTGCAAAAGACGCTAAAACGTCAATCAATGCAAGAGCAGAGGCAGTTTCCTGAACAACTGTAAGCTTCTTCGCAATATAATCTCTAACCTCTACAAAAATTTCCTGCTCTAGTGAAATGACCTTATCGTTTGCGCCGAGTATGGTATTTTCAGCGTCTTTAAGCTCTTCTGTTATATATCTCTCGCAGTTTGTAAGAGTCTGCTTTCTGATATAGCTGTCAGGAACTAGATCAATGTTTGTCTTAGTTACTTCAATATAATATCCGAACACACGGTTATAACCTATTTTCAGGGTTTTTATTCCCGTTCGTTCCCTTTCCTTTTCAGCTATATTTTCAATAATGCTTTTTCCGCCGTGAATTATATCGCGAAGCTCGTCCAGATTTTTGTTAAATCCGTCTTTTATAACTCCGCCGTCTTTAGTATTTACAGGAGGTTCGTCAACTATAGAGTTTTCAATCAGGTTTGCAATGTCCTCTAAGGTAGAAATTCTTTCATTCTCTGAAACCAAAAGCTTGGAGGAAAAGTTTGATAAAAGCCTTTTTATTTCAGGGAGCCTTTCGGCTGTTGCAGACAACGCTTTTAAATCTCTGGGAGTTGCAGTTTTATACATTACCCTTGTCATAAGACGCTCAATGTCATAAACACCTGCTAGAGCCTCGCTTAAATCACCCAAAACAACAGGATCATTTACAAGCTGTTCAACAGCGTCAAGCCTTTGAATTATTTTTGCAGGATTGGTCAAAGGCTGGTCAATAAACGTCTTTAAAAGCCTTTTTCCCATAGATGTCTTATTTTTATCAAGTACCCAAAGCAGCGAGCCTTTCTTTTCTTTGTTTCTCAAGGTTTCGGTAAGCTCTAAGTTTCTTCTTGCCGTTAGACCCAATATCATCAAAGGATCGTTTTCGTGTTTTGTGATGTTGGTAAATCTTCCTATTAATGCTTTTTGAGTGTCATATATGTATTTAAACAGACCGCATACTGCATTTGCTTCAATGCTGTCAACATTGACAGAAAGCTTAGATAGATCAGACACGGAAAACTGCTCGCATACGACCTCACCGTTAGCCGATAAATCAAAATCCTTATCGTCGAGAACTGAAACGCTTGCTTTAAGCTTCTCTTTGATAAAACACGTTACCTCTTTAAGTTTCAGCACATTGTCGTTCATCAATATCTCAACAGGCTCAAATCTAGAAAGCTCGTTTACAGCGTCATTAACTGCATCTCTGCCATTAAATAGATAAAGATGCACTTCGCCTGTTGAAATATCGGTAAGACAGAGAGATATATCACTGTCATTATGATAAATCGAACATATATAGTTGTTCTGCGTTTCATCAAGCATACTGCTTTCAATAAGCGTTCCGGGAGTAATAACTCTTACAATTTCTCTTCTAACAAGTCCTTTAGCCTGAGAAGGATCCTCGGTTTGCTCACAAATAGCAACCATAAAGCCCTTATCAATAAGCCTTTTTATGTATGTTTCGCAGGCGTGGTGAGGAACTCCGCACATAGGAGCCCGCTCCTCTAAACCGCAGTCACGACCTGTCAAAGTAAGCTCAAGCTCGCGTGACACAACAATAGCGTCGTCAAAAAACATTTCATAAAAATCACCAAGCCTGTAAAAAACAATGTGATTTTTGTAATTCTTTTTGATTTCAACATACTTTTGCATCATAGGCGATAGCTTCGACACATCAATATCGGCTATTTTCACTTGAACTCACTTCCCTTTTCCTAATTATTCAAATATTAATGGCAGCCTCCGCAGGTCGAACAGCTTCCGCCGCAGCTTGCAGGCTGTTCCTCAGGGCAGGTCATAGGATCTTCCCCGTTAGCAGCCGAACTTATAATAAAGTTTACAGAGTTTATTAGCTTTTCAACCTTCTCCTGTGCAGCAGTAAACTCAGCCATATTTGGATTCGCCATAATTTTGTTATAAGTTTCTTTTAGCTTGCTGTCCAAATTTTTAATTGCGTCTGCGTCTTTTTCTTTTTTCTGCATCTCTTGATTAAGAAGCATTCTATCAACGTTAAACTCGCCAATTATATTCTGAAGTTCGACATCCTTGTCATTCTTTACCTTTGCCTCTTGATACTTCTTGTATCTTTCGTCCTCCTGCAAAGCCTTTCCAAGTTCTCTTGCCATTTCAATTACAGTCATAAAAATTTCTCCTTTTTATAATATTTATTAAACAATTTCCCCGAGCAGCGCCCAGTTCATTGCTTTAATCACCTTTACATCAACAAAGTTTCCAATTAAATCCTTATCGCCGATAAACTCGACAATAATGTTTTCGTCACTTCTTCCCTGAATATGCTCGTCTGAAGTTCTTCCCTCTTTGTCAACCAAAACCCTTAACGTCCTGCCGACAAAACGTGACATCCACTCAACATTGACCTCTCTGTGTTCAAGCAAAAGTTCTCTTAGCCACAAGCCCTTTTGCTTGCTGCTTATATTATCCTCCATCAAAGCGGCTTTTGTTCCGCTTCTTTTTGAGTAAACAAACGAATATATATTATCAAATTTAAATCTCTTTACGGCTTCCTTAGTTTCGCAGAACTCCTCATATGTCTCTCCGGGAAAACCTACAATTATATCGCTTGTAAATGAAAAGTCCGGCTTTTTGCTTCGTGCATAATCAATAATTTCCGCATACTCTTCAACAGTGTACTTTCTGTTCATCTCTTTTAAAACCCTATTGCAGCCCGACTGCATAGGAAGATGCAAATGCTTGCAGACCTTATCACACTCAAGTATCGCATCAATGAGCTCATGCGTTGCGTCTTTGGGGTGTGAACTCATAAAACGAATTCTGAAATCCCCCTCAATGGTGTTCAGCTTTCTTAAAAGATTTGGAAAACCATAGCTGTATGAATTTACATTTTGACCGAGCAGAGTCATTTCCTTGTAGCCCTCGCTTACCAAGCCTGATACTTCGTCAAATACTGCCTCTACAGCTCTTGAACGCTCCCTGCCTCTTACGTAAGGCACTATACAATATGTGCAGAAATTGTTACAGCCATACATAATAGGAACTGACGCTTTGAACTTATTATCCCTAAGCTGTTTTAAGTTTTCATTGATATCGCTTTCCTGCTCAGTTATATTGAATACTCTGCTTTTGGTCTTTAATACCTCATAAAGCATTTCATAAAACTGATTATAAGCAAAAGTGCCGAACACCAAATCTACCTGACGATAGTTTTGTTTTATTCTTTCAGCTATATGCTTTTGCTGTGCCATACAGCCGCATATACAAATAACTGTATCAGGTCTTTCCTTCTTCAGACGCTTATATCTGCCTATGTTACCGAAAACCCTATCCTCAGCGTGTTCTCTGACAGCACAAGTGTTCAGTATGATAAGAGCAGCATCATCGGTTTCGTCTGTAAACTTATATCCTATTTTTTCAATTAAGCCTTTTAACTTTTCGCCGTCGGTGGCATTCTGCTGACAGCCAAAGGAATGTAAATAGCAAAGCGGAGTTTTATCTCCGTAAATACCTAAAATTAATCGTTTGAGATTATCAAGCGAAAAATTATTATTAACACTACATATAGACTTGTTTTCCAAAATAAAGCTCCCTTTTATTTATATATAGTGTATTATATCATATAATAACATATATTTCAAGTGAATTTATCAATATTTTAAATTGCAAATGTATTTTTTCTGTGTTATACTTAAATATAATTTATGTCGGATAAAAAATTATATTGTTTTATTTTAGTTTATCAGCCAAAGACTTTTTTGCTGAATTATATTTTGAGGTGCAAGATGAAGTATAAAATAGAGAGAAAAAACTGGGGACAATTTTTTACCGTTCCCTGTAAAGTAGTTTCAAAGCATATAAAGCTGTGCAGCGGTGATTTTTTAAAGGTTCTGTTATTCATTTTATCCAGTGATAAAAATGAAATAGTCACTGAAGACATAAGCGCTGCCACAGGTATTTCAACCGACATTATAGACGACGCCATTGTTTACTGGAGTCAGGCAGAGATTTTCTCGGTACTAAACGTAACAGTTTTGAAAAACACTGAAACTAAACCAATACATAATTCAACCAACAGCAACACATCAGATGAAGTAACAGCTTTAAAAAATACTGAAAAGGTTTCTGTACTTCCGGCTGAAAATCCTGCAAAAAATTCACTTGAAAAGAAAAGCAGCCATGCTAAATATTCATCAAAGGACATATCAGATATTGTAAACAGCCAAAAAGAGATAAAAGAAATGTTTTCTCAGCTTGAAGTTATATTAAAAAGGAGTTTAAGATTTTCCGAACAATGCGGTTACATAAATTTAGTTGAAAACTACGGCTTCCCTGTTGCATCGGTTCTTATGCTTGTTCAATACTGTGAGGATATAGGCAAATCAAGCATAAGATACGTTGAGAGCATTGCAGAATCTTGGTTTGAGCAGGATATTACGTCATACCGTCAGGTAGAGGCTGAAATCATCAAACTGATGAAGTCGCACAAAATTGAAAACAAAGTCGTAAAAATTTTCGGGCTTGCTACAAATCCTACAAAAAAGCAAAAGGAATATATAAGCTCGTGGACAGAATTAGGTTTTGATATTGATATGATCCAGCTTGCATATGAAAAGTGTGTAGACCAGATAAATAAGCTCTCATTCCCATACATTAATAAAATTATTACAAGCTGGGCAAACAATAAGATATTTACTGTAGACGAGGTAAATATCCATGACTCTAAAGCTAAAAAGAATAATTCTAAGAAAAAAGGTAAAGAAAAAGAACATTCCTACGACCTTGATGAGTTTTATGAGTTCACTTTAAATCATGTTCCTAAAATAAAAGGAAAGGATAAACTTAATAATGAATAACAATATATCGCCGTCGGCTTTTACAAAGGCCGCTTTAGAAATTGAGAACAGACACAACAATGCTTTTCAAACTCTTGAGCTTCACAAAGCAGAGATCAGCAAAAAAGCTCCGGAAATCGACTCTTTATACAACAGAATTTTGCAGACAAGTATTGATTTATCAAAGGCTATATTATCCCGCAGTGATAATATAGGAAAAATTATTGACGAGCTTAAAAATAAAAATCTTGAAAACCAACTATTGATAAAAGTAATGCTTAAAGAGTTCGGTTATCCGGAAGATTATTTAAAAGCAAAATTCACCTGTACTATTTGTAATGACAGCGGATATGTAAACGGCAGCAGATGCCAGTGCTTTAACGAGCTTATAAAAAAGTACACTGTTGACGAGCTTAATGAAAGCTGTAAAATTGAACTTCACGATTTTGATGAATTTAATCTGGGTCTGTACTCAAATATACCTGATGAGAAATCAAGCATTATACCCAGAGAGCGAATGAATGAAATTCTTATTCAGTGCAAAAATTACGTTGATACTTTTTCAAAAGACTCCTGCTCGTTATTTTTCTTAGGCAAAACAGGTTTGGGGAAAACCTTTATATCTTCAATGATAGCAAAAGCACTCATAGAAAAAGGATTTAATGTTGTATTTGATTCTATAAACAATTTTCTTATCAAAGCTGAAAACGAACATTTTGGAAGAAGCAATGGAAATACAGTTGAAACTATCATAAACGCAGACTTGGTAATACTTGACGATCTAGGCTCGGAGTTTTCCACCCCCTTCAATAATTCAACGCTGTATAACATAATAAATACACGAATCAATATGGAGGTCCCGACAATTGTTTCTACAAACCTTTCACTGTCTGAGCTCAATGAAAAATATGACGACAGGATAATATCCCGTCTAACCGGAATGTATACGCCGTTCAGATTTTTCGGAACGGATATAAGGCAAGTTAAAAGACGTATGATGGACAGATAAAAAATCAAGGTGAAAAGCAGTATTGCTCTTCACCTCTTTTATTATTCCTTTTCCGCTTTGTGGAAAACTTTCTTCCCTTTTTTGATTATTACCGCCTTATCAAGATTTACAATAGCCTTCGAATCTAATACCTTTTCATCATTTACTGATACTCCGCCCTGCTGAACAAGACGTCTTGCCTCTCCGTTTGATGCAGCAAGACCACACTTGACCAAAAGTGTCAGAAGTCCTATACAGCCGTCCTCGTTTAAATCATCAGCGCTGATTTTAGTAGTTGGCATATCGTCGCTGACACCTGCTTTACCGAAAACAGATTTTGCGGCGTTCTGAGCCTTATTTGCTTCATCTTCACCGTGAACCAGCTTTGTAAGCTCGAAAGCTAAAATCTCTTTTGCTTTATTAAGCTCCGCTCCCTCCATAGTTCTTTCCATTTCCTCTATTTCCTGAATGGGAACAAAGGTGAGCATCTTTAAGCACTTTATAACGTCAGCGTCATTTACATTTCTCCAGTATTGGTAAAAATCATACGGAGATGTCTTGTCAGCGTCAAGCCAAACTGCGCCCTTTTCTGTCTTACCCATCTTTTTTCCCTCAGAATTGAGCAGCAGAGTAATTGTCATAGCATAAGCGTCCTTGCCGAGCTTTCGTCTGATAAGCTCTGTTCCGCCGAGCATATTTGCCCACTGATCGTCTCCGCCGAACTGCATATTACAGCCGTACTTCTGATACAGTACATAAAAGTCATAGCTTTGCATAATCATATAGTTGAATTCAAGGAAAGACAAGCCTCTTTCCATTCTCTGCTTATAGCACTCGTGCGATAACATTCTGTTTACGCTGAAGTGCGGTCCTATATCTCGTAAAACCTCAACGTAATTCAAATCCATAAGCCAGTCGGCATTATTTACAATTTCAGCTTTGTCGTCAGAAAAGTCAATAAAACGGCTCATCTGCTTTTTAAAGCAGTCAACATTGTGCTGAATAGTTTCCTTAGTCATCATCTTTCTCATATCAGTTCTTCCAGACGGATCGCCTATCATAGCTGTTCCGCCGCCTATAAGAACTATTGGCTTATTCCCTGCCATTTGCATTCTTTTCATAAGGCAAAGCGCCATAAAGTGACCAACGTGCAGGCTGTCGGCTGTAGGGTCAAAACCGATGTAGAATGTGGCTTTTCCTGCGTTGACTAATTCCTCAATCTCCTTTTCGTCTGTAAGCTGTGCTAACAGACCTCTTCTTTTTAATTCTTCAAATAATGTCATTTTTATTCCTCCGATTTTGTATTTTAATCTTTAAAGATGAATTATACTGTTTTTAATTATTCATAAACGATGAAATCAAATACTGATCTCACGAATATCACCCCTTTCTATTAAAAATAAAAAATCCCCTGACAAAAGCCAGAGGACGAATAAATCGTGGTACCACCTCAATTTATCACAGCTAAACATTAACTGTGAACTCATAACGCGTTAACGGGCGTAAGACGAATAAACCTACTAAATTTTCAGAATATCAGCTCAAAGATGTATTCGCAAATCAAGTTATTGCTTTCTCCCACCGACCGAAAGCTCTCTGAAAATAACAAAGATATGCTACTTGTTCTTATCACAGCCTTTAATTTTTGATATATTAACACATAATTTTTTTATTGTCAAGAGTTACTACTTAAAGTAAGTTATTATTGTAATTATTTCTCTACATTTTATAATAATAGTTGTATATTGAGTTCAGGTTCAATAACTATAAAATTAATTAATACTGATTTGTCTCGGAGACCTTGCTTTCTGTTATGATACCGTTCTTTAGAATACCTGATACGATTAACATAGTTCTGTCGCCAATACTGTATCTTTTGATGTAAGCAGCTTACCTTTTGTAATCTTAACTAAATCACTAGCATTTGCCTAATATAAAAACTTTGTACTGATTTTTCTTATCCCAATTATCATACTAAGCCTTAAATTCGGGATCAATAGAAAATTTCCGAGTATCATTATCAGACTTTTTTCGTATATTACTATTGACAATATCATCATTTTGTGATATATTGTTACTGGCAGATGAAGTATTTAACTTATTGCGATTTTTTAATCCCAATTTGGCGACTTCATCTGTCATTTTAATTTTATGAATATAAAATCTATTGCCTCTTTCTGATTTTCTTATATCCATATCGACAACATAGTTTTTATCATCAATAGTAATAGGAGAAGTTAAATATGCATATGCAGTCGGACTATTTGGATTATGCTCATTAGCCCACGAGCTAGGACATATCTTTTTAGGACACGATTTATTGCATCCAACTATAAGTATGGAAAATGAAGCTAATTCATTTGCTTTAAGGCTGTTGGCTCCTGCTTGCGTTTTATGGGGTTTAGATTTGCACGAGCCTCGACAGATAGCCACAATTTGCGATATATCACTTCAAACGGCAGAGATTAGAGCCGAGAGAATGAAGATTTTATATAAAAGAAACAAATTTCTTACTAGCTCGCTTGAAAAACAAGTATATGAAAACTTCAAAGAATTTATAAAAAAGAAAAATCCCCATCAGTAAATAAATACTGACAGGGATTATGGAATATATGGATTGTAGAAATACAGACTATATTTCTACAAATTTATTATATTACATTATTTAGAAAATGTCAAGAGAAAGAAGTTGAAATTTTATGGGATTAATAATTTTTATAAGCATTGTAGTAGCAATAATTGATATAGTTTTTATCGTACCTATATTTACATCTGTTATCAATACAATACGTTATCATGACAATTTTGTCAAAACTATCAAGGTAAAGTATTTGAAAATGTTTAATGCTATTTTTCACCCTGCATTAATAATAATTTTACCAATACTTATAATTTGTAGTATTTGTTCAATAATTACTAATTCGGGAGTTATAGTAAAGATTGGAAGTTTTTTTGAAGCAAATGAATTTACAGCTAAATACCAAGCAACAGTAAAAGTTGCCGATACTGGTTCTTTATCAAAATTTAACACCCTACTATTAGACATAGATGAAGAAACGGTTGATGTAGTTATTGAAAAAAATATAAATGAAACAGAAGAAACTTATAGAGATGAAGTACGCACAAAATATTTTCCAGAATACCACATTAATTCCATCGAATATAAAAATTATGTTTTTAACGATGATGATTTTGAAGAATATAACACATATAGTGATAGTGAAATAAACAAAGCTGTAGACTTTACACCAAAAACTATGTATAGATATGGTAAAGAGGTAACTGTTGAGGGAGATTATCCTACATTTGAAGTAAAACTGTCAAATGTTTTGGTTGAAAAGTTATCAAACGATAAATTTACTTTTGATTATTATGTAATTCTTATTTCATATATAATATTTATGTGCTTACTTGTAATTTATTTAACTTGGGTTGTTTATAAAATAAAAAATTCTAAAAAAGCATCAATTATAGCATTTGTTATAACTTTAATAATATCTATACTTCTTGTTGTGCTTCCATTAAACTATATTTATTCAAATGCTTATAGCAATGTATCTGAAAACTCGGTCGCATCATCTCAAACTTATCAGAACAGAGAAATCACAACTTTCCAAATCGACGAATATGAAGGAGTATATTTATTAAACCCCGATAGTATGAAAATACACAGATATGACTGTTATACCATCAAGCACAAAGAAAACTTTATTAAAACCACCGATTATGAAAAAGCTATTGAAGAAGGATACGAGCCTTGTCAGGTTTGTAAGCCAGAATAGGAGGTAAATATGCCAAAAGCAGTAATATATGCCAGATATTCTAGTGATAAGCAAACAGAGCAATCAATAGAAGGGCAATTACGTGTGTGCTATGATTATGCAAAAGCAAATAACATACATATTATCGGAGAATATATAGATCGTGCTAAGACAGGTAAATACGACGATAGACCAGAATTTCAACGTATGATTAACGATGCAAAAACTATTGATATTAACTATATACTTGTATATAAACTTGACAGGTTTTCACGAAATCGTTATGACAGTGCTGTATATAAGCATAAGCTAAAGGAATACGGTGTAAAGGTATTGTCAGCGTGTGAAAATATTTCTGATAGTGCAGAAGGTATTATATTGGAAGCTGTTCTTGAGGCTTCTGCTGAATATTACTCCGTTGAATTAGCAGAAAAAACCAAAAGAGGATTAAAAGAAAGTGCTTTAAAAGCTAATTCAACCGGAGGTACGCTTCCGGTTGGTTATAGAATAGAGAATAAAAAATTAGTCATTGATGAACGTACTAAATATGCACCCAAATTAGTATTTGACTTATTTAATGAAGGCAAAAGTAAAACAGAAATATGCAATGCATTAATTGACAGAGGATTTTTAACATCAAAAGGTAATAAACCTAAAATATCAACAGTAGACAGCATATTAAGAAACAAAAAATACATGGGCGTTTATCACTATAACGGAATAGAAATTGAAGGCGGCTGCCCTGCTATTATAACAAAAGAACAATTTTATAAGGCACAGGAACGCTTAGAAAAAGTCGGTAAAAAGAGAGGAGAAAAACAAGTGAAAGCAGATTACTTATTCGGATATAATTTATACTGTGGAAAGCATAATGAAAGAATGGTAGGACGTGCAGGCACTAGCCGAAACGGAACTAAATATAATTATTACTATTGTTCTAAATGCAAAAAATATATTCCAAAGCAAAAGCTAGAGGATTACGTCATTGACGTTACCGCCGAATATGTTCTTACGCCTGAGAAAATAAAAAGCATCTCCGAAAAAGTTGTTGACATTGCTAAATTGGATTATGATAATCGTGAAGAAATTAACCTTACAAAGCAAATAAACAAAATTAATTCAGAAATTAACAAAGCGACAGAAATGCTAATAACCACTGATATAGACAGTGTAAGGAAATTACTTCCCGAAAAAATAAAAGCTCGAGAAGCAGAAAAAAGAGCTTTGGAAAATCAACTTAGAAAATTGCAAACAACAGTACAATTATCTCCTAAAGACGTAGAAAAGTTTTTATTAGACCTTTCCGAGAGAAAAAATGATGATACAGAATACCGAAAAAGTATAGCTAACATATTCATAAACTCAATTTTTTACTTTGACGACAAAATCATAATAATATACAATATTTCAAAAGATGAAAAACAGCCGACGTCTGATGATATAAAAAAACTGTGCGAAAAATTGTGTTCGCACAGTTACTGTGTTGGAAATAAGCAGCAAAAAAGATTTTTTTGATATGGACTTGAACTAGCTCTTCATTAAGATATTATTTGTATCTAATATTTCTACTATATCACCCTGATTGATTAAAAAATAACACATGATTGCAATCTCTGTTCAGAAATATTAATTTCTGTAATTTCTATTATTAATATCAATATTTTTAGGTTCGTTGCTTTTTTGATATTCTTTATTCTGCTCTTCAAGTAATTTAAATAAATTATCGTATACATTGTTGTCAGAGTTACATACAGTAGAGTTAAGAATTTTATAAAAATTAATCTGATATAATGATAAATATTTTTCAATCCAATGTGTTAAGCATTTACACATTTCAGTATTATTTTTAGTTTGGGAATTTGCAAATATATTTTTTATTTCATTAAAATACTTAATATGATTATAAATAACTCTTACTATATGCAATTGTGGTCGAAATGAGTTTTTGGAAAGTTTTTTCTCTACTTCAGATTGTGCGTCAAAATATGGTCTTGTCCTCGGATGAAAATATTTTCTTAAATATGCATTTTTATCTATATTATATTTATTCATATATTGTTTCATAAAAATATAGTGTCTTTCACAACACAAAACAATAGCGTTATATACAGGCTGAATTATGCTATTAATTTCATCTTTGTTTTTAGCTTGATGTAAAGGCTTTGCAATATCATTACGACAATACCTAGCAGAATAAAATTCAAAATTTGCCACTATATCTCGGATAAGAACTATACCTTCATCAGTGATAGAAAATTTTACTTTTTCAGCTTTATTATTATCCAAACAATCCTTAAAATACGCTTTAAGTTCAATATTTGAAGCCGCAGTATGCTTTAATTTTACTCCATTAACAAAATATAATGGCCGCCTCCACAGTTCATCTTCAGAATCATAACCATATGGATTAATATTAACAGATTTCGGAGTTCTAGAACACATATCTGCTAAACGTTCAATAATTAAATCACAAGAATCTATATTAATGGTTTTATTATATTTATTAGATATTTGCCTTCTGTTTAATTTAGTATCAATAGTTAAAAAATTAATAAACCTAAATTTATCAACTATATCTTTTAAAGACACATCATATTCAAATGGTATATCATTTCTATTATTGTTATAGTAATGTAATATCTGCCCACACTTTGACATGTAAAGATAATTTAAAATCAGTCTATTAAGTGTAGTTGGATAATCTATCATATTAAAATTCCGACAACCAAATCCTAAAGTATTCCAAATAGCTTTCTTTCGATATAGATAAGAAATTGTGAATATTAAAGTTGCAACTTTTTGCCATTCTTTTGATGATGAATCTAGTTTAAAATCAGATAAAATTATCGTAGAATATTTATCATCTTCAAAAAATGCAGATAACGCATTTACAAATGCACGATAATTATGATTAAAAAAAGCATCAAAATTTATAGCACTTATTAATTCGTTCTCTGTTTCATCATTAAATACATTTGAGGTGTCACTAGAATTAATAGAAACTATTTGCTTTAATTGTTTTAACTTATTTTTCGTTAATTCATCGTCAATGTTCTTTTCCCAATAATCAATACGGTGTTTTAAAATATCTTGCGATAAATATAAATTAGAGATATCGCAAACATTTACACAAGAAGAATTATAATTTGTCATCATTTCTAAATTAGGTAAATGAGAGATTATATGCGAATATAATACTTTTCGAACTGCAATACATATAGAAAAATTAGGTAAATTATCATATTTTTTGTTTTTGTATTGTATTTATCTGTGAATTACACCCCAAAGAGAAAGCACATTTTCTGCCGGAATTGCTGGATTTGTTATTATATCTAAATCATCAAAAATAAGCATATAATATTTTGGATTTGTATTTTCTTCTACACAGAATTGTGAACATATCAATAAAATTAATAATGCAACTATGGTTTGAACCTGTCCCACATTATACCATATATTAATTTTATTTGTTTTATTAGAATAATTATCATATAAAAATTGATGAATATTATTTCCAAGTACTTTCCATCTTGAATTTTTCTTTATTTTCTTAAATTCACTTATAATATTGGGAAGTTCTAAATCTAATTCCTTTATATCTGGATCTGAACCTATTTCAATAAATTTATTCCATATTCTATTACGTGTTTTGGTTTTGGATATAATATTATTCATACATTCAATAAATTTTAATAAGGACTCATTGAAAAAAAGATATGGTTCTTGTTGATATGACCAATTATTGCCTACATTTATGTAATAACTATACATATCTTGTCCACTATTATGAATTAAATTATTTATGAATGTTGTTTTTCCGCATCCTGCATATCCTTGAATAACAAATAATTTATTAATATTTTTATTATTAATAAAATTTTCATTTATCCAATCATCACAATCTTCACCATATAATGTCTGTGTCAAATTATTTTTAGAAATTCCTTCTGTAACATTTATACTTCTATTTTTTATTAATGAATAATCAAGATAAATTCCTTCATGTCCCATATTACCCCAAAACATTTCAAGGCTAACAAGATTTTTTACTTCAGTATTATTATTTACTACAAAAACTTGCGAATGAGAATCAGCCCTCAAATAGGCCTTTAAGGGAATATTATTATTAATGGTCATAAAATCACTCTCCTACTGAATAGTTGTATGATATTGATTACTCTGTTTACTAGGCTCAATAATTTTATTTTCTATCATTTTATCGAATATAACATTTGCAATTTCATTATTTGTTTTATAAAATTTTTTAATGTTTTTTATAACAACATCTTTTTTTACATAATTATAATAATCACAACGATTATTCTTTCTTCTAAAATCACCCATCCAGTTAATTATTTTTAAAGATAATAACTTTTTTTCGCATAATAATCTAATCAAAACAATACCAGCACAAAATGCCGCATAACTTTGTAATTTATCCTTTAAATTATTAGGAACCTCCATATTTTCATTTTTAAGTTTTTTATCAATATCCTTATACTCTCCCCAGTCACATATAGCTTTTAAAATGAAGCATGGAATCTTTGTATAAAAAATACATTCCTTAGCAAGTCCATACCCTTCCATCTCTCCACCTAATTCTTCTTCATTATTTATAGATTCACGTAACATTTTTTTTACTTTTCGAGAAGAAATTACAGCTTCACCCGTGCTCATATTGCCCATTTTAACTTTAATTGAAAAACAATATTTTGTTTCATTCTTTTTACATTTACCAAATAAATCAAGTGAACTATCTATAATTCTTCCTTCTTCAGCATTACAAAAATCCCTTAAATTTGAGTATATAAAACTGTTTGAAAATTTATCTTCTAACCATAGATTAAAATTATCATTTTTTATCTTTAAACCATTTTCAGAAATCTTTTGTCCTATAGACCAAGGATAAAGTTTTTTGGGAATTATTACATCTCCAATATTTTGATTATTCGGGTCTCGACCATAACATACTCCAAATGAAACAATGCATGTTGGATAAAGAAACTGATTTTTATTAATATATCGAACTAAATCAGTGCTTCCTCCAGGCGTATTCGCACCTGTTTCATATGCATTTAAATGTAAGAAATAAAATGAATTAATTTTAAAAATATATGCCTCAGCAGAAGCTAAATCACTTTTTTCAAAAATAGGTAACATATGTTCCCTTTTCTGTAAGTTATTATCTTTAATTTTTGAAACAATAAAATTTAAAGAATCACATTCAATTTTATTAGCTGTTAAAATGACAAATGAAACAAGAGGAAAAAATGAATCAAAATCACAATCTTTGCAATTCCTAATTTCATTTTTAAATTTTCTCATGTTATTATAGTCTCTTATCGAACTGTAACATTTTTCCATTAATTCTTTTCGACTTGAATTAAGAAAGTCTTTTATATATTTAATTACAGGATTTTCTAAGGATTTTTTAGTATGCATCAATTATTATTACACCTTTCATGATAAATTAAAATTATAAATACTTCAATTGCTATAATTATAATATCACAAAGTTCGACAAAAATTTTATATATTTTGTTAATTTTCTATATATTTATATTTTTACATTTTTATTCTTTTAATTATTTTGTAAAAACCTATTAATCTAATAACACCATAATTAAAATATTTTACTAATATTTGCCTAATATTATACACTATAATCTCAAATTTTATAGGAGGTGTTATTTCATGAGAAGAAATTACACAAGTAAAGAAAAAGAAATGGTA